>NZ_JBRFVG010000009.1:0-226113 GCF_052950655.1 Ralstonia sp. VS2407 | reverse complement strand
CTCCGCTCCTCCAGCTTCATCGCAAAGATCGCGCCTCGCTCCTCGGCGCTCAGGTGTTCGTAGCTTCGTCCCATGCAACACATCCTAGATAACGCGTTGCACTTGCTACTTGAAACTGCCAAGCAAAGAAATGCGCGCCCGAGATGGCGACCCATTCCTTGAATTTCTGTAACCGTGCGGGGAAGGAGGCAAACTCGCTGCGCTCAGACAAGCCTCCTTCCTTTTTCCGCCCGCTTACAGAAATTCAAGGCGCCATCTAGGGCAGGGAAGTCAAAGGCCAAACCATCTAAGCGCAGGCCCAAACGACAAGGCCAACCTCACGACGGGTTAGCCTTTTTCTTTTGACGTTAGGCCCTTGATGGCGCCTTGGATTTTTGTTGCGGGAAGGATAAAGAGGGGAGGCCTGTCTGAGCGCAGCGAGTTGGCCTCCCCTCCCTTCCCGCGACACAAATTCAAGGAGGGGGTCGCCATCTCGGGCGCGCATTTCTTTTGCCTACTTTTCTTTGGCAAGACAAAGAAAAGTAGGTCGTGCCCGGCAGGGAACGAAACAGGGGTGGACCACCAGCATAAAAAATAAGTTGCATATCTAACCATCATCCCCTACCATCCACCTCACCATGTTCGACCACTGCCTCTACTTCAACACCACCGCCCTGGCCCGCAAGCTCGACCGAGTCTGGGCAGACGCCTTCGCGCCGTTCGACCTCACGCCGCCGCAAGGCTTCATGCTCCGCGCAATCGTCGACCGCCCTGGCATGCTGCAAAGCGAGTTGTCGGAAGCGATGTCCGTCACGCGCCCCACGGCAACGCGCGCGCTGGATGGCCTGGAGGCCAAGGGCTTGATCGAACGCCGCAAAACGGAAGCCGACGGCCGCGAGACCGCCATCTTCCCGACGCGGGAAGCGGTCAAGATCGGCGCCGCGTTGAACGAGGCAAGCGGCGCCGTCACCGCAAGGTTGAAGCGCGTGCTGGGCAGTACCGAATTCACCGATACGGTGACGAAGATCCGCGGTGTGCGCTCCACGCTGACATAAGCGTCCATTTTTTTTGACCAAGTAGTTGTATTGCTAACTAACAGGAGAAACCATCATGCCTATCCTCAACGTCAAAGTCAGCGCCCAACGTTCTGCAGAAATGACGCAGAAAATCGCCAGCACCTTACTGGACCTTACCTCCCGCATCCTGGGCAAGGACCCGAAGGTCACGGCCATTGCCATCGACTATGTCGACCCGGAAGACTGGATCGTCGGCGGGCAGACGCTGGCCGCGCAAGGTAAGAACAGCGTCTATTTCGACATCAAGGTAACGGACGAAACGAATACCAAGGCGGAGAAGGCGCAGTACATCGCCGAGGCGTTCGCGGCGTTTGCTGAGCTACTCGGCAATCTGCATGAAGAGAGCTATATCTATGTGCAGGACGTTCGCGCCGCAGCTTACGGCTACGGCGGCAAGACGCAGGAATACCGCTACCAGCACGCGTAAATATGCCGGCCGCGTCGCTCCCCACCCCAACAACGATCAGGTGAAAGCATGAACCGCATGAGCGCATTCTTCGCGGCCAGTTGGCTGGCCGCCGCGTTGCTGTACTTTGGCCAACATTCGTTGCCGTTGACCGCGCTGTCGGGTGTGGTGTTGCTCGCTGGCTTCGATCTGCTGCGTCCGTGAAACTTCAGTGGGTGCGGTGCTGCGCCCGGTATTGCAAGGGGCTGCAGCCGTGGCCCGCGAAGAACGCGCGGCTCAGTGCGCTGACGCTGCCGTAGCCGCATTCATCGGCAATGTGATCGAGCGGCTGGCGGCCGGTGCGCAGCAAAAACGCCGCGAGCTCCCCACGGAGCGCCGCCACGTAACGCCTCAGGTTGCTGCCGGTGGCGGCGGCAAAACGGCGCGTCAAGGTCCGCTCGCTCATCGCTGCCTGGGCGGCCAGTTCTGCAAGTGCTGGGGGCGCTGCCAGTTCCCGCTCCACGATGTCCTGGATGGCCAGGATGGCCGCATCGCCGTGGCGCTTGAACTGCGCGGTCCACACGGCCATGTGTTCGTATGACGGCAGCGATTGCGTGAGCGCCGTGCGCAGCATCCGCCGCGATGCACCCGCCCCGCAGCAGTGATCGATGACGTACGCGCAAGCGTCCACGGCGGGGTTGATACCGCTGACGGTGATGATGCGGCCGTCCACCGCCAGCGGCTGGTCGGGCGTGTAACGCACGCCGGGAAAATGCCGGGCAAACCAGGCGCGCTCGCTCGCCAGCCCCGTCGCCCAGCAGCCATCAAGCAGCCCCGCCTTGGCGAACAGCGGCGCCGCGTTCATGCCAACGACCAGGGCGCCAGCCTCATAGCGCCTGCGCAGCCAATCGGCGATACGCGCCTCTTCCGCATCCAATGCCGCCTCCGGGGCGAACTGCGCGGGCACGATCACGACGTCGTAGGCCGCCTCGATCAACGCGGCGGTGGCAGGCACGGGCATATCACCAAAGCTCGATACGGCGCCACCGTCGGTGGACAGCAGATCGATGTCGAAAAGCCGGCTGCCCATCACATCCACGCTGCGCGCCTGCATGGTGCCGGCAATGAGCAGCATCTCTTGAGTGAGAAACACGTACCCGGCAAACAAGCGAGGCGGCAGCAGGATCGCGATGCGCGCCCGCGCGTGCACATCGTGGCGTTTGGAGGCTGCCTTCGGCTGGCGCTTCATGTCAATAAAGTGGCGATCCAGATCAACCGGAATTGTCGCGGCCTTGTTGAAATACGGCAACCCCTCTGCCACCGATCCCGAGCCGCCATGATTGCCCGCACGCTGTTCGACGCTGAACACGACACCTTCCGAGACTCCGTCCGCCGCTTCATCGAGGCCGAAGTCCTGCCCCACCACGAGCGCTGGGAAGACCAGGGCTACGTCGACCGCGCCATCTGGGAAAAGGCGGCCGCCGCCGGCTACCACTGCGCCAGCATGCCCGAAGCGTATGGCGGCGCAGGTGCCGACATCCGCTACAGCACCGTTCTGATGGAAGAGATCGCGCGGGCAGGCGCAACGGGCCTGGGCTTCGGCCTGCACTCCGAAATCGTCGCGCCGTATCTGCTGCACTACGGCAGCGAGGCGCTGAAACAGTCCTACCTGCCCAAGCTGGCGAGCGCAGAGATGATCGGCGCGATTGCCATGACAGAACCCGGCGCGGGCTCCGACCTGCAAGGCGTGCGCACCACCGCCACGCGCAGCAGCGACGGCAGCCACTACGTGCTCAACGGCTCGAAGATCTTCATCACCAACGGCTGGCACGCCGATGTGGTGATCGTCGTGGCGCGCACCACGCCGGAAGGCGGCGCCAAGGGCACGAGCCTCTTCGTGGTCGACACGAGCATGGAGGGCTTCAGCAAGGGCAAACGCCTGAAGAAGGTCGGCATGAAAGCGCAGGACACCGCAGAGCTGTTCTTCGACAACGTGCGGGTGCCGGCCGCCAACCTGCTCGGCGAAGAGCATCGCGGCTTTGCCTACCTGATGCAGGAGCTGCCGTGGGAGCGCCTGCAGATCGCCATCGGCGCCATCGCTTCGGCCGAAGGCGCGCTTGAATGGACCCTGCGCTACGTGCGCGAACGCCAGGCCTTCGGCAAATCCATCCTCGATTTCCAGACCGCGCGGCACGCACTGGCTGAACTGAAAACCGAAGTGCAGATCGGCCGCGTGTTTGTCGACCAGTGCATCGCGCTCAAGCTGGCCGGCAAGCTCGATGCCGCCACGGCGTCCATGGCCAAGTACTGGACCACCGACCTGCAGTTCAAGGTGATGGACCGCTGCGTGCAACTGCACGGCGGCTACGGCTACATGTGGGAATACCCCATCGCCCGCGCGTGGGCCGATTCTCGCGTGCAGCAGATCTACGGCGGTACCAACGAGATCATGAAAGAGCTGATCGCCCGCACCCTTTAACGAGCACGACCTTCAGGACGCAACGCTATGGAAGCCTATATCTACGACGCCGTGCGCACCCCGCGCGGCAAGGGCAAGAAGGACGGCAGCCTGCACGGCGTGACGCCGCTGCGCCTGGCCGCTACCGCACTGCGCGCCATCCGCGATCGCAATCAGCTCGACACATCGCTCGTGGACGACGTGGTGCTCGGCTGTGTGGAACCCGTGGGCGAGCAAGGCGCGTGCATCGGCCGCGTGGCAGTGCTGTCCGCCGGCTATGCCGAGACGACGGCCGGGGTGCAGATCAACCGCTTCTGCGCCTCGGGCCTCGAGGCCTGCAACATGGCCGCCGCACAGGTGATGGCCGGGCAAAGCGACTTCGCCATCGGCGGCGGTGTGGAGAGCATGTCGCGCGTGCCGATGGGCGCTAGCGGTGGCGCATGGCCGGTCGACCCGGCCGCCGCCATCCCGCTGTACTTCGTGCCGCAAGGCGTGTCGGCCGACACCATCGCCACCAAGTGGGGCTACAGCCGCCATGACGTCGACGCCTATGCCGCCGAGAGCCACCGCCGCGCGCATGCAGCCAGCACGGCGGGCTGGTTCACGGGTTCCATCGTGCCGGTGCGCGACCAGAACGGCCTGACCATCCTCGACCGCGACGAGATGATCCGCCCGCAGACCACCGTCGACACACTCGCGCAGCTCAAACCCTCGTTTGCGGAATTGGGCGAGCAATACGGTTTTGACGCGGTGATCCGCCAGCGCTATCCGGAACTGGAACGCATCGAACACGTGCACCACGCGGGCAACAGCTCGGGCATCGTCGATGGCGCCGCGGCCGTGCTGATCGGCAGCCGCGAGGCCGGCAAGCGCGCGGGCCTCAAACCGCGTGCGCGCATCCGCAGCTTTGCGAGCATCGGTTCGGAGCCGTCGATCATGTTGACCGGCCCCTCCTGTGCAGCCGAGAAGGCGCTCAAGCGTGCCGGCATGTCGGCGGCCGACATCGACCTGTACGAACTGAACGAAGCCTTCGCCTCGGTCGTGCTGCGCTTCATGGAGGTGCTGGCCGTGCCGCATGACCGCATCAACGTCAACGGCGGCGCCATTGCGATGGGCCATCCGCTCGGTGCAACGGGCGGCATGATTCTCGGCACGCTGCTCGACGAGCTGGAACGGCGTGGCGCAAGCACGGGCCTGGCCACGCTGTGCGTCGGTGCCGGCATGGGCACCGCCACCATCATCGAACGCGTTTAAGGAGCGTGCTGACATGATCGACATCACCATCGACACCGACGGCATCGCCACGCTCACGTGGAACCAGCCGGGCCGCGCGCAGAACGTGCTCAACGGCGACACCTGCGCCGCCTTCTGTGCCGCCATCGACCGCGTATGCGCCGATGCCAGCGTCAAGGGCATTCTCGTCACCTCGGCCAAGGCGGATTTCATTGCCGGCGGCGACCTCGAATGGCTGCAGGCCAGCGACGACGCGGCCACGCTGTTTGATCGCACGTGCGAGCTGCACCGCATGCTGCGCAAGCTGGAAACCTGCGGCAAACCCGTGGCCGCCGCACTGCCGGGCTCCACGCTGGGCGGCGGGTTGGAGATTGCGCTCGCCTGCCACTACCGCGTGGCGGCAGACAACGCCCGCGCGCGCTTTGGCCTGCCGGAAGTCACGCTGGGCCTCTTGCCGGGTGGCGGCGGCACGCAGCGTCTGCCGCGCTTGATTGGTGTGCAGAAAGCGTTGCCGATGCTGCTGGAAGGCAAGCGCATCAAGGCAGCCGACGCGCTCAAGCTCGGCATTGTCGATGCGGTCGTCAATGCGGGCGAGGAAGCCGATGCCGCGCGCACGTGGCTGCTGGGCGAAGGCCAGACCCGCGCGCAGCAGCCGTGGGACATCAAGGGCTACAAGGTGCCCGGGGGCGGCATCGCCAGCCCCGCCGTGCAGCAGCTATTCACGGCGGCCAACGCCATGCTGCGGCAGAAAACCTACGGCAACTATCCGGCCGCGGCCAGCATCCTGTCGTGCGTGTATGAAGGGCTTATCACTGATCTCGATACGGGCCTCAAGACCGAGGCGCGCTACTTCGTGCAGGCGGTGCTGTCTCCGGAGGCCCGCGCGATGATCCGTACCCTTTTCTTCAGCCTGAACGCCGCCAACAAGCTGGCCGCGCGCCCGGCCGATGTGCCGGTGCGGCGCTACGCCAAGGTGGGCGTGCTTGGTGCCGGCATGATGGGCGCGGGCATTGCCTATGTCACCGCCAAGGCGGGGGTGCCCGTCGTGCTGCTCGACACCACGCAGGAAGCCGCCGAACGCGGCAAGGACTATTCGCGCAAGCTGGTCGAGAAACAGGTACAGCGCGGTCGCCTGCATGCCGACCAGGCCGAAGCACTGCTCGCGCGCATCCAACCCACAACGTCCTACGCCGACCTGGATGGCGCGGACCTCATCGTCGAGGCCGTATTCGAGCAGCGCGAGATCAAGGCCGACGTCACGCGCATGGCCGAAGCCGTGATCTCGCCGGACGCCATCTTCGCGTCCAACACGTCCACGCTGCCGATTACCGGGCTGGCGGAGGCGAGCCAGCGGCCGGGCAACTTCATCGGGCTGCATTTCTTCTCGCCGGTCGACAAGATGCCGCTGGTGGAGGTGATCGTCGCCCGGCAGACCACGCGGGCCACGCTGGCGCAGGCGCTCGATTACGTGAAGGCCATCGGCATGACGCCCATCGTCGTCAATGACAGCCGAGGGTTCTATACGAGCCGCGTGTTCTCGACCTACGTGCTCGAAGGCCTGGCGATGCTCGCCGAAGGCGTGGCACCCGCATTGATCGAGAATGCCGGGCTGCTGGCCGGCATGCCGGTCGGGCCGCTCGCGCTGATCGACGAAGTTTCGAGCGAGCTGATCCACAAGGTCAACCAGCAAACCCGCGCCGACCTGGGTGTCGCCTACATCGAGCGCCCCGGCGAAGCCGTGGCCGAGCGCATGGTGGCCCTGGGCCGCATCGGCCGCAAGGCGGGAAAAGGTTTTTACGACTATCCGGAGAACGGCAAGAAGGCGCTATGGCCCGGGTTGGCGACCGAATACCCCAAGGCCGCCACGCAGCCCGACGTCCTGACGCTGGTCGACCGCCTCATCACCGTGCAGGCCGTGGAAACCGCACGCTGCCTGGATGAAGGCGTGGTGACCGACCCGCGCGATGCCGATGTGGGTGCGCTGCTCGGTTGGGGATTCCCTGCATTCCGTGGCGGGCCGGTTTCGCACATCCATCGCGTGGGGGTGGGCGCCTTTGTCCAGCTGTGCGACCGGCTGGCTGCAGAGCACGGCCGCCGTTTCGCGCCGCCCGCCCTGTTGCGTGACATGGCAGACAAAGGCACCGCGTTTTACGAACGCTGACCTCTCCAGCGCCGCGCGAGCCAAGTTCGCGCGGCGCCTCACTCGGCAAGCGTTGCGCCCAAGCACCAACCCGGGTGCCGCCCGGGGTTGCCCACCCATAAGCAAACGATTGCGCATCCATGCGCCGGTCTGACCGTTCGGCTTAAGACACATGTGCTTCGCTCCGATATAGAGTGGAAGGCACATAAAATTGCCGACGTCAGGCACGCTGCGCGCGTGCCGGAGACAACTGGACACGCAAACGCTGGAGTGGGGATGCCCGCAGAGCAATCGAAGGCTTCTTCTGATGGCACGACCGGTAACACGCCCGGGCAAAGATGGGGGCAGAGGCTGCTGTCGCCGCTGAATGTTGGTGCGGCGGTAGTCTTGCTGTTCATCTGGACGTTCACATTCCACCAGCTCACCCTGGAGCACGACAGGCTGATCCGCGATGCGCAGGCGCGCACGCAGGTTGAAGCACGGGCATTTGGTGAGTACTCACTCGGCAGCGTGCGGCGCGTGTCGGAGTTCCTGCTCGATCTGCGCGCGAGCTGGCTGTCGGGTCGCGACGTGTTCGAGCACGTCATCCACGAGCGGCAGGAAGCCGTGCGCGATCTGACCTTCCAGGTGGCCGTGATCGACGAGAACGGCATGCTGGTCTACTCCAGCATCGGCCCCACGACAGAACGCCTCGACCTGAGCCAGCGCGAGCACTTTCGCGTGCACAAGGAATCCGGCGGACGCGACGTGCTGTTCATCAGCGACCCGGTGCAGGGCAAGGTCTCGAAAAAGTGGTCGATCCAGTTCACACGCCCCATCCTCAGGGCTGGGCAGTTTGCCGGTGTCGTGGTGGTGTCGGTCAGCCCGGAACAGTTCGCCAGCTTTGCCAATACGCTTGCGATTGGCAAGGACGGGGCTGCCACGATCATCCGCGAGTCAGGGCAGGTCCTGGCACGCGTGCCCAATCCGACCGCGGGTATCGAAAAGCCGCCGCGCGCCCGGCAGTTCAACAAGCCGGGTGCGCTGGGAACAGGCAACTACCGCGTGGTGTCGGGCACCGACGGCGTGGAGCGCATCATCGGCTATCACCATGTGCCGGAGATCGGACTGTACTTCCTGGTGGGCGAGTCGGTAGCCTCGGTGCTCGCGCCTTACGACGGCTATCGGCGCACTTCGCTGGTGGAGGCAGCCGGCTCCACCCTGCTGCTCGCGCTGCTGTATTTCACGCTGCGCCACCAAGGTGCCGAGCGCAAGCGGCACATCGAAGAGATGCGCCTGGCCTCCATGGTCTATGCATCGAGCAGCGAAGCGATGATGGTGATGACGCTCGACGGCCGCGTGATTGACGTGAACCCGGCGTTTACCGTCACCACGGGCTATTCGGCGCAGGAATTCAAGGGCCAGTCCAGCGACACCATCCGTTCCGAATGCAACGAGCGGGCCGTGATCGAAGCCATGCGCGAGGGCGTTGCAACCAAGGGGTCGTGGAGCGGCGAATACCTGATCCGCCGCAAGGACGGCAGCGAGTTCCCCGCCCTGCTCACGATCGACACCTTTGCAGACAGCACGCTGGGTGAGCCGCGCCGGGTTGCGCTCATCCACGACATGACGGAGAAGAAGCGCGCCGAAGAGGTCATCTGGCGGCAGGCCAACTTCGATGCGCTCACCGATCTGCCCAACCGGCATATGTTCTACAACCGCCTGCGCCAGGAGATTGCGCGGGCGCGTCAGACGTCCACACAATTGGCGTTGCTGTTCATCGATCTGGACCGTTTCAAGGAAGTGAACGACACGCTCGGCCATGACCAGGGCGACGTTCTGCTCAAGGAGATTGCCCGGCGCATCTCGGCCATCGTGCGCGGCACCGATACGGTCGCGCGGCTGGCGGGCGACGAGTTCACCATCATCCTGCCGGACCTGTCCGATGCCGGGGCGGTCACGCCCATTATTCGCAGCCTGCTTGCGCGCATTGCCGCACCGCTGCCGCTTGGCCAGGAAAGCGTGGAAGTGTCGGCCAGCATCGGGGTGGCGCTGTACCCGCGCGACGCCGACACCGCGGAATCGCTGCTCGTGCGCGCCGACCAAGCCATGTTTGCGGCCAAGAGCGCGGGGCGCAATCAATGGGCCGTCTTTACCCCGGCCTTGCAGCGTGCCGAACAGGAACGCCTGCGCGTGACCAGCGACTTGCGCGTGGCGCTCGCGCACGGGCAGCTTGCGGTGCACTACCAGCCCATCGTCGATCTGCTCACGGGCAAGGTCCACAAGGCAGAGGCGCTGATCCGCTGGACCCACCCCGTGCGGGGCGAGATCGATCCGGGAGATTTCATTCCGGTGGCCGAGGACACCGGGCTGATCGTCGAGATCGGCAAATGGGTGCTGAACAAGGCGCTGGACCAGCTCACGCACTGGCAGGCCACGCTCGACAACACGATGCAGGTGTCGGTGAACAAGTCGCCGCTGGAGTTCCGCGCGCACCAGTCGGGCACCGAATCGTGGCCCAAGGTGGTGGAGCGCCGGGGGCTCCCGCCGCACAGTCTGGTCGTTGAAATAACCGAAGGCTCGTTGATGGCCGACAGCGCGGAGGTGATCGAGCACCTGCACGAATTCCGGCGCGCGGGTGTGGACATCGCACTCGACGATTTCGGCACGGGGTATTCGTCGCTCTCGTACCTGAAGCGCTTTGATATCGACTACATCAAGATCGACCAGTCGTTCGTGCGCAGCCTCGCGCACGACCCAAAAGACATCGCACTATGCAGCGCCATCGTGAGCATGGCGCACGCGCTGCGCATCAAGGTCATTGCCGAAGGGATTGAGACCGAGGAGCAGAAGGCGATCCTGGTGGCGGCAGGCTGTGACTACGGCCAGGGCCACCTCTTCTGCCCGCCGGTGCCGCCCGCCGCGTTTGAAGCCTTTGTGGCCAAAAGCCAGCTTGCCGAAACCTAGGTAACACGGCGCGCGCCGCTTCGATCATTCGGCCCGCATGGCTTGCAGCACCTAGACGCCCCGGGCCGCACGTGAACCCGCGCCGACCACCGTACGGTTCTTGCCTTCGTGCTTGGCCTGATACAGCGCAAGGTCGGCGGCTTCGATCAGCGTGGTGGTCGGCACGTCGTGCACCGGATTCACCAGCGCGCCGCCGATGCTGACCGTTACGTAGTCGCCGGTGGACGAATGCAGGTGCGGCACCCGCAGGGTCTCGATCGCACCGCGGATCTTCTCTGCCAGCAGCTTCAACCCTTCGGCACTATTGCCGGGGAGCACGACAGCAAACTCCTCACCGCCAAAACGCGCTGCCAGATCGCCGGGGCGGCCCAGGCACGCTTCCACCGTGCTGCCGATGCGCTTGAGCACCTCGTCCCCGGCCACATGGCCGTAGGTATCGTTGTAGAGCTTGAAGTTGTCGACATCGATCATCAGGAACGACAGCGTCGTGCCCTCGCGCGCGCCGCGCCGCCATTCCGCGCTCAGGTATTCGTCGAGATAGCGGCGGTTGGCCAGCCCCGTCAGGCCATCGGAGTTGGTCAGGCGGCGCAGTTCCAGATTGGCTTCGAGCAACTGCTGCTGCGACTGGCGCAGCGCGCGGTACGCCTCGTCACGCTGCAGCAGGTTGACGTACGAGCGCGAGTGGTAACGGATGCGCGCCAGCAATTCGATGCGGTCGGGCAATTTGACAAGGTAATCGTTGGCGCCCGCTGCAAAGGCAGCGCTCTTGATGACCGGCTCCTCCTTGGTCGACAGCACGATGATCGGCACGTCGCGCAGCACCGGGTTGGCGCGATAGTCGCGCACCAGCGTCAGACCGTCGGTGCCCGGCATCACCAGGTCCTGCAGGATGACCGTGGGGCGCGTCTGGATGGCGGCGATCATCGCCTCGTCGGAGCGCGCGCAGTAGTGGAAATCAATACGATCTTCACTGCTCAGCGCCTGACGGATGGCCTCGGCCACGATGGCCTGATCGTCCACCAGCAGCACCATCACCGGTACATCGGCAGCTGCCGGCGTACGCAACAGCGCGCGTGCGGCCTCCAATGCGGCTTCCGCTGCAGGCATGGGCTTATTCTGGTCAGCTCCATCCGGATGATCCGGAATCTCAGGTTGGTTGGTCATGTGATGCTCCCCGTTTCTGGTTATGTGTGTCATGGCGATGGCTCGTGCGTGCTTCAGGCGCGCACGAGCGCGATGAGTTCGTCGGCGATGCGGTCAAGCGGCAGGATGGCGCGCGCCGCATCCAGCGCAGCCGCAGCCTTGGGCATGCCATACACCGCGCTGGTGGCAGCGTCCTGCGCGATGGTGTGGTAACCCTTGGCGCGCATTGCCTTCAAGCCGATGGCGCCGTCCCGGCCCATGCCCGTAAGCAGCACACCGATGGCGCTGCCCCGCCAGTGCTCGACCACGCTGTGGAAGAACACGTCGACCGACGGCCGATAGGGCGTGCTGGCCGGCTCATGCGTGTAGCCGAAGGTACCGCCGGGCAGCACATGCATGTGGTCATTGGTGGCCGCGAGCAGCACCTCGCCTGCATGCGGGCGATCGCCTTCCACGGCCACGCGCACCTTCAGGGCGGTCTGGCCGTTCAGCCATTCGGCCATCCCGGCTGCGAAGGCCTGGTCAACGTGCTGAACCACCGCAATGCCCGCGGCAAACTCCGCTGGCAGTTTGCCGAGCACGGCAGCCAGCGCGGTGGGCCCTCCGGCAGAGGCGCCGATGGCCACCAAAGGCACCGCGCCGTCACGCGCGGGGGTGCCCACACACGGCCTCGGCGCCACGGGTTTATCCAGGAGGCGGCCGATCTGGTCGATCTTGGTGAGCAACGGGTGTTTGGCCTCGGCATCCGCGCCGCCGCCAAGCGTGGGCGTATCCACGGCGTCCAGCGCGCCGGCGCCCATCGCCTCGTACACGCGCCACGCGTTGGCACCCACGCTGCTGGTCACCACCAGGATCGCGCATGGGTTGCGCGACGCCATGATCCGTCGGGTGGCTTCCACGCCATCAAAGCGGGGCATGATCAGATCCATCAGCACCACGTCGGGCGGCTGCGCTGCACAAAATTCAACGGCCTGCGCCCCATCGGTCGCCACCCACAGCACGCGGTGCTCGGGCCGGCGTGCGATCGTGCGGCGCATGGCTTCAACAGCCAGCGGCATATCGTTGACGATACCGATATTCATGTCCGCGCTTCTCCAATCAGGTCGCGCACTGCGTCGAGCAGCGCTTCATCGTGGAAACTGCCTTTGGCGAGGTAGTAATCCGCTCCGGCATCCAGGCCGCGGCGGCGGTCTTCCTCGCGGTCCTTGTAGGACACCACCATCACGGGCAGCGCCTTGAGCGCGGCGTCGCGCTTGATGAGCGTGACCAGTTCGATGCCATCCATGCGCGGCATGTCGATGTCGGTAACGACAAGGTCGAAGTCTGCGCCGCGCAAGGCGTTCCAACCGTCCATGCCGTCTACGGCCACGGTGACGGCGTAGCCGCGTTTTTCCAACAGCTTGCGTTCCAGCTCGCGCACCGTGAGCGAATCGTCCACCACCAGCACATGCTTGCGCTGCTGCACGGTCACGCCCTGCCCGCGCTGGACCTTGTCGAGCTGGCCGCCGCGCACGAGCTTGTCGACTGAACGCAGCAGGTCGTCGACATCGACGATCAGCACCGCATCGCCGTTTTCCATCAGCGCACCGGCGGCAATATCACGCACCTTGCCAAGCCGAGCATCCAGTGGCTGGACCACCAGCATGCGCTCACCCAGGAAGCGGTCGACAGCAATGCCGTATGTCTCAGCGCCCTCGCCAATCACGACCACCGGCACGCTCTCGCGCGCTTCGCCCGGGGGTTGCGTACCGAGTAACTGGTGCGCCGTCACCAATCCTGTCGGGCGGCCCTCAAAGCGGAAATGCTGCTGGCCTTCGAGCATGTCGATCTCGGTGCGGGCCAGCTCAAGCGTGCGCCGAACGTAGGCCAGCGGAAACGCATACGCCTCGCCGCCCACGTCCACCAGCAGGCTGCGGATGACGGACAGCGTGAGCGGCAACTGCAGCATGAAGCGCGTGCCGCGCCCCGGCTCGTTGTGGATGCGGACGGTGCCGCGCACCGCCTTGACCATCTCGTGCACGGCATCGAGCCCGACACCACGTCCGGACACATCCGTCACCTGCTCGCGCATCGAGAAACCCGGCAGCAGCAGGAAGTCGAGCAACTCGTGATCCGACAGGCGGCTGGCGGTGTCGGCATCGGACAGCCCGCGCCGCACCACTGCTGCGCGCACCGCCTCCAGGTCGATACCGGCACCATCATCGGCCACGGTAATCAGCAGTTTGCCGGCGCTGTGGCGCGCTTCCAGCGTGATGCCGGCTTCCGCTGGCTTGCCTTGTGCCTCGCGGGTTGCGGGCGTTTCCACGCCATGGTCGACGGCATTGCGCAGGAGGTGGCCAAGCGGTGCGTCAAGCATGTCGAGAATGTCTCGATCGACCTGCGTGGCCTCACCGACAATGCTGAAGCGCACCTGCTTGCCCAGTGAGCGCGCCAGGTCGCGCACCACGCGCGGATAGGCATGCGTCGCGTCGCCGAACGGCCGCATGCGGCATTGCAATGCCTCGTCGTACAGCTGCTGAGCAAGGTGTGTGCTGCGACGATCGAAGCGGTCGAGATCGTCGATGTGCTCGCCCAGCGTCTGCTGCATGTGGCTGAGCATCTGGCGCACGTCGTTCAGCGCAGCGTGCATGTCGGCGTCGGCATGCCGGTCGAGCCGCTCGACCAGCGTTTCGTAAAGCGTGTCGAGCGCCAGCGCTGCCGCCCGGTGCGTGCGTTTGACGCGCAACATCGATTCGCCAAACGGCTTGAGCCAACGAGACTCCACCAGCGATTCACCCGACAGGCTCAGCAGACGGTCAAGGTTGTCGGCGCGCACGCGCAGCATGCGATGCGGATCGCTTGTGCTGCCGATGGGCGCACGTTGCGGTGCGGGTGCAGCGGGCTCGGGCGGCGGCACCGCAGGCGTGGAGAGCGCCGCCACCTCGGCATTGAGCAGCGCCATCGCGGCCTGCAGCGTGGCGTCTTCGGTGGCGGGCTCCGGTTCGGCAAACGTTGTAGCTGCGCGTGCGACGGCGGCGCCCTCCGGCGCGGAAAACGCAGCCAGAACGGCATCGACCTCCGCTCGCGGCACCTGCCCGCCCGTAGCAGGCAGGCCGACACGCAGCAGCAGATCGGTGCCACGCAGCAGCACGTCGATATGGGCAGCGCTTAGTACCAGCGTGCCGTTCTGCGCTGCCACGAACCACTCTTCCATGCGGTGTGCCACGTCTACACCGTCCTGCAGGCCGACGATGCGCGCCGCGCCCTTGAGCGAATGTGCCGCACGCATGCAGGCTTCGAGCGCGGCGGCATCGGCGGGCGTACGCTCCAGCGTCAGCAGTCCGGTGGACAGCACACGTGTCTGCGTCTGCGCTTCTTCATGGAACAGCGCCAGCAACGATTGGCGGCCCAGATCGTCATCCATGCTCATCGCAGGCTCCGGGCAATCGAGTCGAACACGCGGTCGGTATCAAGCAAGCCAATGGTGGCATCGCGCCACGCCAGTACGCCGCGTGCGTGGGCCGTGGTCGCGTGCGTGAGGGTGGACGGCACCGGCAGCAGCGCGGTGGCCGGAAAGCGCAGCACGCCTTCCACTTCATCCACCGGGAAGACGGCCGGTTCATCCCGGTGCGCAGCCACCAAGAGCCGCGCATAACAATTGCGCCCGGCGTGCTTGCTGCCCGCTTGATCCAGCCCCAGCAGCTCACCCAGCGACACCGCCACCGTCAGTGCCCCGCGAATGTTGACCAGCCCCAGCACCACCCGGTTGCGCCGATGCGGCAACGTGTGGATGGCGCGCGGCGTATCGATCTGCCGCAGTGCGGTGGCCGGCAGCGCGAGCCATTCATCGGCGATACGGAATACGAGTACGGCCAACTCCGCGCCCGCCTGCTCCAGCGTACGCAGCGGCGCGGCCGTGCGATGCGCCAGCGCCGCGGCTTCCAGGTCGGCATCGCTCAGCGCGCGATCCAGCAGCGCGGCGGCCCCCTCTTCAAAGACGGGGCAGTTCAGGCAGCGCGCGTACTCAGGCAGGCGCGGGCAGGATTGATCGCCACGCGTGCCGATGCGGTTCCAGCAGTCATCTACGAGCGTGGTAACGCCCGCGTGGTCATGGACGGCGTGCGCCATGTCTTCCTCGTGAGTGCTCCGGGGCTCCGGAGAGTGCAGATGGGGTCTTGTCCTGGCGCGCCAGGGCGCGCTCCGCACGCAGCATGAGCTGGCGTGCGCCCACCGTATCGCCGGCAACGTCGAGCAGCGCGGCCAGGTGGGTCAGCGCCTCGTAATGCGCGGGTTCCAGGTACAGCGCCTTGCGGTAGAAATCCCCTGCATCCGCCTGGCGCCCGCGCGCATCGGCAATCAGGCCGAGCAGGTAGAACGTATCGGCCTCGGGGGCACGCAGGTTGGCGATCTCCAGCGCCACACGTTCGGCTTCATCAAGATTGCCAGCGTCGGCCAGCCGCCGTGCGTCAGCCACGGTGGGCGGCTCGCGCAGCACGGCCTCAATCTCTGGAATGGCGGGCAGTAACGGGCGTGCGGCGAGGCTCGGCGCCGGGTTCGGTCTGGGTGGCGCAGACACGCGCGCCGCCACGGGACGCACCGGTACGGATGGCAATGCCACGCCGGGCAATCCCACCACCGGAACCGCATGTTCGGGCGGCAGTGGCAAGCGAAACGGCAACGGCGTCCGCACGCCAGTTTCACCGGCTGCCATGCGTTGAAACGCAAACGCCAGCGGAATGCGCGCAGAGCTCATCGCATGACGCATCATCAGGCCCGTTTCCGCCGGGCCGACGAAGATCATGCCGTCTTCCGCCAGTTGTGAATCGAGCCGGCGAATCGCCTGATCCTGCGCATCGCGGTGAAAGTAGATCAGCACGTTGCGGCAGAAGATGAAGTCGTAGCGCGTGTCATCGGCCGGTGCGTCCGACAGGTTGGCTTGTGCAAAACGCACCAGCCCGCGCACGGTATCGCTCAACTGCCAGCCGCCGGCGGCTTCAGTGAAATGCCGGTCGCGAAAGGTCAGCGGATGGCCTCGGAATGCATTGCGCCCGTACACCCCACGCCGTGCCTGTTCAATGGCGCGCACGCTGATGTCGATCGCCTCAATGGTGAAGCGTGCGGGGTCGATGCCTGCATCGAGCAGCGCCATCGCTGCAGAGTACGGCTCTTCCCCCGTCGAGCACGGCGCACTCAGGATGCGCAGTACGCGCATCGGCTCGCGCGCAAGTTTTTCGCCCACCACGCGGGCAAGCGTGACAAAGGCCTCGCGGTCTCGGAAGAACCACGTCTCGGGCACCACCAGCGCTTCGATCAGGGCCTGCCGTTCTTCGGGCACAGTGTTCAGGCGCAGCCAGTATGCGTCCAGCGCCGCTGCGTCCACGGTGTTCGGCATGCCGCGCGTGGCCAGCATTGCGCGCGTGCGGTCCAGCACCGCGCGCTCCAGCGTGTTCGCACCGAGCGACGGCGCGTCAATGCCCGTCTCGTGCGAAAGCCAGGCTTCAAAGCGGGGATCAACGGCCACCATGATGCTCAGCCAACGGCTGCCGGAAACAGCAACGCACGCACGTGCGCGTCGAGCATCGCCTCGATATCGACCCGCTGCACCAGGCCGTCGTCCAGGCGTGCCACGGGACCGAGCCAGCGCGCATTGGGCGTGGCGACACCGCTGTCGGCAAAGTGCACTTCGTCGATACGTCGCGTGTGCGTTGCGTGCTCAAGCATCAGGCCCAGCAGCGGCGCCTCGTCGCCACGGATGCCGGATTCATAGCGCACCAGCACCAGCCGCGTGGAGCGCAATGGCCGCGCGGGGCGGCCCAAGGCAAGCTGAGGCACGTCGATCACCGGCACGGGCGCGCCATGCCGTTCGATCACGCCCGCCACCCAATCTGGCGCACCCGGAATCGACTTGGTGGCCGCCAAGGGCAGCACTTCGGCAATCTGCGCCACGTTGAGCGCATAGCGGTCGCCATCGAGCTGGAACAGGAGATAAAGCATGGCGATTCTCGCTACAGCAAAAACACCTCAATGCGGATGCGTTTCAGATCAGGCTTCGATCTTGAAACGCGACACGCCGGTACGAAGCTGGTTGGCCACCAACGTCAGGTCATCAATCGCCTGCGACGATTGGCGCAGCGACTCCGCCGTCTGCTGCGCGGCTTCGGACAACTGCGACAGCGCCTGCGTAATCTGCTCGGCGCCAGTGGCCTGCGTCTGCATGCCTTCGTTCACCATCTGGAAGCGCGGCGCGAGCGTCTGCACTTCGGTAATGATCTGCGAAAGCTGCGTGCCGACCTGCTGCACATCACGCATGCCGCGCCGCACCTCTTCCGAGAACTTGTCCATACCCATCACGCCGGCGGAGACGGCCGACTGGATTTCCTTGACCGTCTGCTCGATGTCGTAGGTGGCGACTGCTGTCTGGTCGGCCAGTCGGCGGATTTCCGTGGCCACCACCGCAAAGCCGCGGCCGTATTCGCCGGCCTTCTCCGCCTCGATCGCAGCATTCAACGACAGCAGGTTCGTCTGGTCAGCCACCTTGGTGATGGTCGAGACCACCTGGTTGATGTTGGTCGCCTTTTCATTGAGGATCGCCAGCTTGGCGTTGACCGAACCTGCAGCTTCCATCACGCCGCGCATGGTGTCTTCCATGCGCGTGAGGCCGCTCTGGCTGGCGCCGGCCAGCGTGGCGGATTGCTCGGCCACGCTCGATACCTCGTTCATCGTGCGCAGCAGGTCGCGCGAGGTGGCAAAGATCTCGCGCGACGTGGCGCCGATCTCGGTGGTGGTGGCGGCAGTCTCGGCGGCTGTGGCCTGCTGCTCCTTGGACGTGGCGGCAATCTCGGCCACGGACGTCGTCACCTGCAGGGAAGATTTCTGGGCCTGCGACACCAGGCTCGCCAGCTCTTCGGCCATGCGGTTGAAGCCTTCTTCCAGTGTGCCGAATTCATCGTTGCGGCGCAGATCGAGCCGGCCAGACAGGTTACCGGTGCGCATGTCATCGTGCGCATCCACCACACGGGCCATCGGCACCGTAATCGCCTTGAACAGCGCATAGCCCAACACCAGCGCGGCGAGCAACACCACGCCAAGCGCCACGGCCAGCGTCACCTCGGTGCTCTGTACGGAGCTGCGAATCTGCTGCGCCGATTGGTCGGCCGCCGCACGGTTGTCCGTCACAAGCTGCTCGGCAACCTTCACGGCCTCTTCCCAGGCAGGAATGGCACGTTGCGCCACAACCTGTGCAGCTGGCCTGGATTTGGCGGCCTGTTGCACAGCGTCGTTGAACATGGCCAGGTATTTGTCGATGGCGGCGCGATACACGCCAAACCGCTGGCGGTCATCCTCGCGGAAGATGGTGGCCTCGTAGGCGGTCGCGTATTGATCCAGCTCCCGCACGCTTTTGGCCGCACGGTCCAGGTCGCGCCGCACGGCATCTGCATCGGTATCCACAAACAATGCACGTTCGAGCATCGCCTGGCTGTTGCGCGTGGCCGCGCGCAGCGATGTCGACAAATACAAACCCGGTACCGAGTCGCGCTCCAGGCTCATCGCCTCTTCGTCAATCGCGCGAAGCCGCGTGTACGACACCGCCGCCATGATGACCATCAAAACGAACAGCGCACCGAAGCTCAAGACGATGCGGTTGCCGAGTGAGAAGCGGCCGCCGCGAAGCATGCCTGACAGGGTTGCGTTGCTGATGCGGGGCGTCGCAGAGACCATGTTTGAAACCTAGAAGAAACCGACAAGAAAGCCGTGGCGAAAAAGACGTGACAGCGGCACGGAGCGCGCCACACAGGACTGTTTGGAATGGTAAAGGAACGTATCGGTCACCGGAACCGAAACCTTTGTGATTCCGCGTCAATACAAGGGGAAGCCCGTGCCGGGACAAGATTGACGCACCGCCCCATTGAGCACAGGCGCGCACATGGGCGGTGTCTGCGCGGTGGTCTCAACCGCCCCGCAGGGCCTGCGCAAACGCTTGCACCACGTCGGCAGAGGCGTCGGTGATGGCCCAGTAGCCCATGCCGGCAGTGCGCCAGATCATCAACTGGTAGCCGCGTTCGGTGCGCAGCGTGGGCTCGGTGTCGCTGCCGGCCTCGGGGCGTACATACAGGTCGACGGGATGCTTCGCGGAGCGGTAGACCAGCACCGCCACCGGACGCCCGTCGATGTAGTCCAACCGGCCGCCGATCAGCGGGAAACCCCGAGCGGCGAGGTCGACGACCGGCGGCGCATAGTCAATACGGCCGTTGAACCACGGCTTGACCGTGTGGCGATCGGACGACAGGACATCGGTCTCCCGCGCCCCCAGGAGCGCCCGCACATGGCTGGCGGTGATGTCGTGCGCTGTGAGCGCCGCCGCATCGGGCCGGCCAACCAGCACGCCCACACCAAGTGCTACCGCTGCGAGCGCGCCTGCGCCCAGTCCCAAGCCGAGCCCGCGAGATGGCGTGACCAACCAGTTGGCCATGCGCTGCCATGGTGATTCCATGCGGCGCGGCGCGCGCGCGCGAGTCGATTCGGCCTGCACGCCAGCCTCCGCTCGCACGGCCTGCAATACACGCTGGCTCAAACCTGCGGGCGCCTTCGTGTACAACGCCGGCGCGCGCAGCCCCTGGCGCAGTGCACGCACCACGCCATCGTGACGCGCGGCGATGTCGGTGCAAGCGGCGCATGTGGCCAGATGCGCCTCGATGCGCAGGCTGTCGGCCGCACCGAGTTCGCCATCGGCGCGGGCAGCCAGCAGCGCGCGGATGTCGTCACAGTTCATGGCGGAACTCCTTGGTGCTGTTTCCCAGGCCGCCCGATGCGCGGATGGGCGTCACATTGGTGCGCAGCGGCGCGTTGTCTTCCGTGAGCAGGCGGGCGAGTTGCTGCCGAGCACGCGCCAGCCGTGACATCACCGTGCCGATGGGCGCGTCGACCACGGCGGCAATGTCGCGGTACGGCAGGTCCTCCAGTTCGCGCAGCACGAGCACCTCGCGATACGGCACCGGCAACTGCGCCAGCGCGGCATGCACGCGGCGCACGTCGTCGATGCGGGCAAGCAGCGCGGCCGGGTCGACGCCGTAGCTGGTGCTGTCGTCGTTGCTCTGGCAGGCGGCCGCGTCGTCATCCCACGGCTGGGCCGGGGCCTGTTTGCGGCGGGCACATTCCGAGAACCACGTGTTGCGCACGATGGCCAGCAGCCACGGGCGGCCATCGCCGCCGCGAAACCCGCCAAACAGCCGGAATGCGCGCAGGCAGGCTTCCTGGACGATGTCGTCGGCGTCTTGCGCGTCGCCCGAGAGCCAGCGCGCCAGGTTGTAGGCGGCATCGACATGCGGCAACACCGCCTGCGCAAAGCGCTGGGCGTCGGTGGGCAGATCGAGCGTGGGGTCTGACAGGTCGGGCATAACGGCCTGGAGGCAGTTGACCTCCGTATACCGGGGCGCAATCCAGTTTATTCCCGCCCCGAAGAAATTTTGTGGAAACGCCAATCTTGTGGAATACGCGGGCACCCCGGCCGGTATGACAGACAGGACCGGCGCTTCCGTCATTGCCCTCGCGCTGGACTGCTACCCAACTCAGTCATCTATTGCAGGGGACACCCATGAGCAAGCAACCCGGACGACGCCAGTTCCTGCAACTGGCCGCGGTCGGCGGTCTGGTGTACGCATCGGGCCTGCCCGGCTGGCAGGCGATGGCCGCCACCGCGCGCACCGCCGGCGCCAAGCCAGACGATTTCTACTTCGTGCAGTTATCCGACACGCACTGGGGTTTCAAGGGCGCGCCCAACCCGGATTCGCAAGGCACGCTGCCCAAGGCGATTGCGGCGGTGAATGCGCTGTCGCCCGCGCCGGACTTTGTCATCTTCACGGGCGACCTCAGCCACATCAGCGACGACCCCGCCGAGCGCCGCAAACGCCTGGCCGAGTTTCGCGACATTGCCGCGCAGATCAAGGTGCCGGTGGTGCACTACATGCCGGGCGAGCACGACGCCTCGCTCGACAACGGCGAGGCCTATATCGAATTCTTCGGCCGCACGCACTATTCGTTCGATCACAAGGGCGTGCACTTCATCGCCATCGACAACGTGTCCGACCCATCGGCGCGCGTGGGCGAAGCACAGCTCGCGTGGCTGGCGGCGGATGTGCGCTCCGTGCCGGAGCACACACCCATCGTCGTGTTCACGCACCGGCCGCTGTTCGATCTGTACCCGCAATGGGACTGGGCCACACGCGACGGCCAGCAGGTCATCGACCTGTTGATGCCGCACCCGAACGTGACGGTGTTCTACGGCCACATCCATCAGGAGCATCACCACATGACCGGACACATTGCGCACCACTCGGCGCGCTCGCTGATGTTCCCGCTACCCGCGCCACCCGCGCCGGGCTCGCAGGCCAAACGCAACCCGATCCCGTGGGATGCCGCCGCGCCCTACCGCGGCCTGGGCTGGCGCAGCATCACCGAGCACGGCAAGCAGGACGCCGCCACCTGGGCGCTCGCCGAACAGCCAATCCGGGCGAACAGCAAAGCCAACACCATCACCAAGACGCCGGAGACCACCTGACATGCGCCCTCTCATTGCACACAACCCCAAGCGCCGGCTGGCGCTGCGCCAGTTCACCGTGCTCGCAGCGGGTGCGGCGCTCGCCTGTGTTGCGCACGGCGAGGGCCCGACGGTCATCCGCGTGCACGCGCGCAAGTTCACCTTTACGCCCGACAAGATCACGCTCAAGCGCGGCGTGCCCGTGGTGTTCGAGCTGACCGGACAGGACATCCTGATGGGCTTTTCGATCCCGGATTTCAACGTGCGCGCCGATGTTGTGCCGGGGCAGACCGTGCGGCTGGCGCTCACGCCCGACAAGACCGGCACGTTTGATTTCCTGTGCGACATCTTCTGCGGCTCGGGCCACGAGACGATGAATGGAACGTTGACCGTCACCTGAAGCGCGCCGCATACCCAACGTAAAACGCCCCGAACAGGTCGGGGCGTTTTCATCTGCGAGCGCGGTCTTAGGCCAGCGCACCCCGCTCGGTCAGGGTCAGCAGCAGCTCGTCGAGGCGCTCCAGGGTGGAGGTCATGCCCTCTTTCATCCCCATGTCGATGACCTTCTGCACATCCTCCGGCGAGTTGTACAGCACCACAGTGGTCACAAGGGTGCGTGCGTTCGCATCGGTAAAGGTGACATCCCAGCGGGCGCGGGGCAGATCTGGATTCACGGCGCCGTCTTCATCAGAAAAGGCGTCAAGGGCCGAATAGCCGTCGATCGGGTTGATCTTCTGATAGTCCAGGCGGCTCCAGAACGACTGTCCATCGGGGGTGATCATGGCGTAGTGCCAGTAGCCGCCCTCCTTGAATTCCATATGCTTGGTCTTGGTGGCGAGCGGCTTGGGCGCAAACCACTGATCGAGCAGTTCGCGCTTCGTATGGCAATCCCACACAAGCTGGCGCTTCGCCGCGAATTCCCGCCTCACGGTGAGGCTGCTCTTTTGCATGTCGACGACGAAATCAAACCGAAGATCAGCCTTCATTGCTTTCTCCTTGGAGTTTCTCTAAGAGGTTGTCCAGATTGCTGTACCTGCTCGCCCAGATCGCGTGCTGCTTCTCAAACCAGCGCTCGGCTGCGGCCAGCTTCTTGCGCTCGAGCGTGCACGTCCGGATGCGGCCGCTCTTCTGCGAGCTGACCAGCCCGACGCCTTCCAGCACCCGCATGTGCTTCATGAATGACGGCAGCGCCATGTCGAATGGCTCTGCCAGTTCACTCACCGTCGCGGGCCCTTCGCCGAGCCGCTGAATAACCGCCCTGCGCGTTGGGTCCGAAAGCGCGTGAAATACCGCGTCTAGCGCAATTCCATTGTTATCCATTTGGCTAACTATATACGTGAGAATGCTTTGATGCAACAGGGCTCGAGAGCGTGTTGTGACGTGGGTGATCGACCCGTCAGCATGAACACACTCCCATGCTAGGATGACCTTCCCCCCGGCAGCCGCCACACCGCACATGACGACCATCTACGCGACCCTCGGCGTGCAGCCGAACGCGACCCTGGACGAAATCAAGCGCGCTTACCGCCGCGCCGCAATGAAGTGGCACCCAGACCGCAACCCCGGCCGCGAAGCCGAGGCCTATGCGGCGTTCCAGGAAATTCGCGAAGCCTACGCCATCCTCTCCGATGCTGAACAGCGCCGGGTCTACGACGAGGTATTCGCGCAGGAAATGCAGCGCTGGCAAGCCGAGCAAGAGGCACAGGAAGCACAGGAGCGGGAAGCGCAACGCGAGCGCGAACGCCTTGCGCAGGAACATTACGAAAAGATGGTCGCCATCGCGATGCGCTTTGCCAACGACGGCCACAATCGCGACGTCCTGTTCGGCGTGCTGCTCGGCAGGGACTGCGATGCAGAACTTGCCGCGCGCATTGCCGACAGCGTGTGGGCTTTGCAGGAAGCACGGCGCGACACCGCGGCCACCACAGACACACCCGACAGCGAGGCGACGCCCCAACCCGATGAGGCGACTTCGCCCCAGCGACACGCGAGCGCGTTCGAGTCGTTCTGGCAAGGGTTGTTTGGTCTGCGGCAATAGTTGCAGATGCCAGACGCCGCGTAGAGAAAGCAATCGAATGCGCGGGCACCGCTCACATGCAAATGGTGGCGGCGATCAAGCATGTCGGGCACTCGACGGCCCCGGCCATATCGTTGAGAATCCGGGCGATATTTCGGCTGCTATTGCGTGCCGTTGGCATGTGGAGAATCAATGCGAATCGATGTACAGATCGTCAGGTCGTTGACTGACGGAGAGAGCGGGGGAAACCCCGCGGGGGTTGTGATTGACGCTGATGCGCTCGACGTTGACCAGAAGCGGGAAGTTGCCAGGCAAGTCGGGTTATCAGAAACAGCCTTCGTGTCGAAGTCGGGCATAGCGACGATCAAACTCGAGTTCTTCACGCCAACGCGCCAGATTGCTCACTGCGGACACGCGACGATTGCGACCTTCTCGCTGCTGAGGAAGCTCGGTAGGGTCGCCGATGGAAGTCTGTCAAAAGAGACGATCGATGGCTGCAGGACCGTTCTCGTTGACGGTGACGTTATCTTGATGCAACAGCAGCCTCCCGTGTATCACCCAATCAAGCAGGAATCCGATCTCGCTGCGCGAATTGCAAGATCGATTGGGATGAAGCTGGAGGACATCTATGGCATGGCAGAACCGACCGTGGTCAACACGGGCAACAGCTTTCTTATCGTTGCGTTGCCCGACGAATACTCCGTCGCTGCAATCCGTCCGGATCAGCGGGCGATCGAAGCGATTAGCGAGGAACTCGACCTGATCGGCTATTACCTCTTTTCGACATCAACGCGGACTGCTGATCGTCAAGCAGGAGCGCGCATGTTCGCACCAAGATTCGGGATTCATGAAGAGTCGGCAACCGGCACAGCAGCAGGCCCTTTGGCTTGCTTTCTATACGAGAAAATGGGCGTCAAGCACCGGGTGATGACAATAGAACAAGGACAACTGATGCTGCCGCCATCTCCGAGTGCGATCAAAGTGATTCTCGATATTCAGGAAGGCACGATCGCTGGATTGGTGGCCGGAGGGACCGCGACATTGGAGCAGTCTGTGAGGGTAGATGTCTGACTGACGGGGTCGGTGACGGACTGCCCGACATACGCCAATTCTGATTTATAGTTTCGCCCCTGCTCAGACGAAGCAGCTATCGGTACACTCTGCGCCATCGTTTTCCGTGCCATAGGGAAAGCGATCGAGGTGTGGAAACCTTGTACATACCGGGCAGGAACCGAGCATAGGTTCTTGTCCTCATTCGCTATGGCTTGGCTTCGTCTCCCTCATTGGGCGAGCCAGGCTTGTACGGCTTCGGCCGTGCCGATCGTTATGTCTCGGTGTTCCAAACCTGCCTGTGCTCGCCCACCCCCCCCAAGGGTTGGGCGCGGTTCCGTTCATCACATGAAGAGGAATGCCGTGACCCGCTCGATCTCCCACGCCGCCAGCTCACACGCGGTGTTCAACCGCAACGCTGCCGGCAACGCATGCGCAACAAGCGCGGCCTATACGCCGGAACACCTCCAGCAACAACGCTGACTTCATGGGCGACCCAGGCGCATGAGGTCTACTGGTGCCGATGTTGCAGCATCGGTGCCGGGGCTTGCCTGGGCTCGCCCGCCCTTACACCGGCGCTATCTCGCCCCCAACAACCGACACTCCGCCGACAACGCCAGCAGGTTCGGATCGCGCTCCCGATTGCGCTGCATCACCAGCACAATGTGCTGACTGATCGCATAGCGTGCGGCCAGCGGAATCAGTTGCACTTTGGGGCTGAAATCCGCCACGCGGCGCGGCAGCAACGCGTAGCCGATGCCCCCGCTCACGAGGTTCATGAGCGAGAAGATGTCGCCCACGCGCAGGGCAATCTGCGGCGCGAAGCCGGCCTTGTCAAAGGCAGCCATGAAGTCGTGGTACGTCGCAAAATCGTCGCCGAGCGCAACGAACTTCTCGCCGCGTACAGCTTGCAAGTCGATCTCCGCTGACGACGCATACGGCGAGCCGAGCGGCGCGGCAAACAGAATCTCGTCGTCGAACATCGGCACGGTCAGCAGGTCTGGATTGCGCAACGGCTCGCCCAGCGCGATGACGATGGCGTCGAGCTGGCCGTCTTCCAGCTTGGCCAGCAAGCTGCGATTCGAGCCCAGCGTGAGTTCGATGTCGAGTGCGGAGCGCCGCGTCTTGAGCCCCGCAAAGATGCGCGGCAGCGTGCCGACCGTCATCGAATAGAGGCCGCCGATCTTCAACGTGGTTGACGAGAACCCCGCCGCTTCGCGCGTGCGGCGCACGCCGGCTTCGCACTCGGCCAGGATGCGTTCCACGTGTTCGGCAAACACGTAGGCGGTCGAGAGCGGAATCAGCTTGCGGCCATCGCGCTTGAACAGCGGGCAGCGCAAGCCTTCTTCCAGCGAATGCAGCGCGCGATGCACGCTCACCGTGCTCTGCCCGAGCGCTTCCGACACGCGCGCCATGTTGCCCAGCGTCATGAACGACTGGAAGACCTCGAGCTTCTTCAGGGTGATGTCTTCATCGATTGCCATGGCAGGGGCTCCTCCGGGCGCGTTCTGTCTGCGCGCTGCTATCAGAATCGGCCATTGTTTCATTAACTTCAAGTTAATGAAACCGCGCCTAGGTTGATTGAAGTGCACCTTTTTACAGCCTACGGTACAGGGCATCAAATCCATCAAGGCTGGAGACGCCACCCAATGCAACCGATGCCCGCCCAATCGGCAAACGGGGCCAACGCACCCATCCCGCCACAATGGCGCCGCCGACGCGACGAGAAAGAACGCCGCCTGACCGCAGCGCGCCGCATTGCCCACGGCAAGGTCATTCCCACTGGCGACATCGTCGCCGCGCTCGAAGCGCTGCTCGCCCCGCGCGACCGCGTCGTGCTGGAAGGCAACAACCAGAAGCAGGCGGATTTCCTCTCTCGCTCGCTGGCCAAGGTGAACCCCGAGCGCCTGCACGATCTGCACATGATCATGCCCAGCGTGAGCCGCGCCGAGCATCTCGACATTTTTGAAGCCGGCATCGCGCACAAGCTCGACTTCTCGTTTGCCGGGCCGCAAAGCCTGCGCATCAGCCAGTTGCTGGCCGACGGGCTGCTGGAAGTCGGCGCCATCCACACCTACATCGAGCTGTATGCACGGCTGGTGGTGGACCTGATTCCCGACGTGTCGCTGGTGGCCGGTTTCAAGGCCGACCGCGACGGCAACATCTACACCGGCCCGAGCACCGAAGACACGCCCGCGCTGGTCGAGCCCACTGCGTTTTCCGATGGCATCGTCATCGTGCAGGTCAACGAGATCGTCGATGACCCGGCCGACCTGCCGCGCGTCGACATTCCCGGCTCGTGGGTCGACTTCATCGTGCAGGCCGACAAGCCGTTCTACATCGAGCCGCTGTTCACGCGCGACCCGCGCCTCATCAAGCCCGTGCACGTGCTGATGGCGATGATGGCCATTCGCGGCATCTACCAGCGGCACAACGTGCAGTCGCTCAACCACGGCATCGGCTTCAACACCGCTGCCATCGAGCTGATCCTGCCGACGTACGGCGAACGCCTGGGCCTCAAGGGCAAGATCTGTCGCAACTGGACGCTGAACCCGCATCCGACGTTGATTCCCGCAATTGAATCCGGCTGGGTGGAAAGCGTGCACTGCTTCGGCACCGAGCTGGGCATGGAGCGCTACGTGGCCGCGCGCCCCGATGTTTTCTTCACCGGCCGCGACGGCTCGCTGCGCTCGAACCGCATGCTCTGCCAGCTCGCCGGCCAATATGCGGTGGACCTCTTCATTGGCGCGACGCTGCAGGTGGATGGCGACGGGCATTCGTCCACCGTCACGCGCGGTCGGCTGGCCGGTTTTGGCGGCGCGCCCAATATGGGCCACGACCCGCGCGGCCGCCGCCACGCCACGCCTGCGTGGCTGGATATGACCGAACCCGTGACGCTGCTGGAGCGCGGCAAGAAGCTCGTCGTGCAGATGGTCGAAACGTTCCAGGAAGGCGGCAAGCCGACCTTTGTCGACACGCTGGATGCGGTGGCCGTGGCCAAGCAAAGCGGCATGCCGCTGGCGCCCATCATGATCTACGGCGACGACGTCACCCACCTGCTGACCGAAGACGGTATCGCCTATCTCTACAAGGCACGTTCGCTGGAAGAGCGGCGCGCGATGATTGCGGCAGTGGCGGGCGTCACGTCGATCGGCCTGCGGCATGACCCATCCAAGACCGAACAGATGCGCCGTGACGGCCTGATCGCCCTGCCGGAAGACCTTGACGTGCGCCGCAGCGATGCCAGCCGTGAATTGCTCGCCGCCAAGAGCATCGCCGACCTGGTCGAATGGTCGGGCGGCCTGTACGATCCGCCTGCACGCTTCCGGAGCTGGTAATGGAGAAGACATTGCAACGGCCCCTGCCGGCCAGCCCGAGAGCACGTGCGAAGCGATTGGCCGCGCTGGTCGTGTCTGCCCTCATCGACGAGGTGACGCTGTCGCCCAAACCCGGTCTGGTGGATGTGCGTGGCAACGGCGCACATCACGATCTGGACTGGACGCTGATGGTGCATTCCGCCCAGACCCTGCGCCCGGCGTTTGAAGCCATGGCATTGGCTGGCGCGCAGATCGAAATGCAGGCCGGTGCACAACTCGCGCTGCGCGAGCGCATCGGCCGCCTCGGCCGCGAAGGCGAAGCGGCCATGTTCGATGCCACCGGCGGCATCAACACGCATCGCGGTGCCATCTGGGCGCTCGGCCTGCTGGTCACGGCTGCAAGCCAAGCGCCGCATGCATTGAGCGCAGCAGCAGTTGCGGGGCGCGCGGCGCAACTGGCCAACATCCCGGATCGCTTTGCGCCTGTCTCCACTGGCCACAAGGGCGAGCGCGCCTGCAATGACTACGGCGTGGGCGGTGCGAAGGGTCAGGCCTGTGCCGGCTTTCCGCACGTGATCAAGGTCGCGCTGCCGGCGTTGCGCCATGCGCGCGCTGCAGGCATTCGCGAAGACCATGCGCGCGTGGATGCATTGCTTGCCGTCATGGCTGCGCTGGACGACACCTGCGTGCTCGCACGCGGCGGCGCCAAGGCACTGCACATCGTGCAGACCGGCGCAGCCACCGTGCGCGCAGAAGGCGGCTTGGCCACAGCGCAAGGCCGTCGCGCTTTCCGCACGCTTGAACAAGACATGCTGGCGCTGCACGTGTCGCCCGGCGGCGCGGCCGACCTGCTGGCTGCCGCACTCTTCCTCGACCGCCTGCCCGCAAGCGCGCGCGCAGCGTCCGACACCGAATCCGCTCATCAGGAAATCGAACATGGAGCAGCTTGATTTTCAGTTCACCGGCGGCGCACCCGCCGCGCGCCGTGCATATGCCGGCGTGGTCGGCTCGGGCGACCTTGAAGTGTTGCTGACGCCGGGCAACGCCGGCCAGATCGACGTGGCCATCACCACGTCCGTCAATGGCATGAGCGCGACGTGGCAGGCGCAACTTGCGCGTGTGTTCGGCTCGCACGCGTGGCCGGCGGCCAAGATCATCATCAACGACTTCGGCGCGACACCGGCCGTGGTGCGGTTGCGGCTTGAGCAGGCGCTTGAATCGCTTCAGGCGATCGGGTCATAAGGAGAAGCCATGTCACGCAACCCGATTGAACGCGACAGCTTTATCGAGCGCGATGCGCGCCGACGCGCCATTGCCCTGCTCGACCCCGGCACCTTCCGCGAGCTGCTCGACCCATTCGAGCAATTGACCTCGCCGTGGCTGCCGCGCCAGGGCATCGTCACGCAGGCCGATGATGGCGTGGTGGTGGCCCGCGGGACGCTGGGCGGGCAACCTGCGGTGGTGCTCGCCATTGAAGGCGCCTTCCAGGGCGGCAGCATGGGCGAGGTGTCCGGCGCCAAGATTGCCGGCGCGCTGGAGCTGGCGGCAGAAGACAACCGCAACGGCATTCCCACACGCGCCGTCATCGTCTTCGAAACCGGCGGCGTGCGACTGCAGGAAGCCAACCTGGGCCTTGCCGCCATTGCCGAGATCCACGCAGGCATCCGTGCGCTGCGCGAGTACGGACCGGTGATCGGCATCACCGCGGGCGTGGTCGGGTGCTTTGGCGGCATGAGCATCGCCGCGGGCCTGTGCAGCTACCTGCTGATGACGCGTGAGGCACGCCTCGGCCTGAACGGCCCGCAGGTGATAGAGCAGGAAGCCGGCATTGAAGAATACGACTCGCGCGATCGCCCCTTCATCTGGAGCCTGACCGGCGGAGAGCAGCGCGCCGCCACCGGCCTGGCCGATGTCTGCATCGAAGACGATTCCGTCGCCATCCGCGCGCAGGTGATCGAGTGGCTGCGCGCCGGCGCGCCCAAGCACCAGAGCAGCGAGCAGATCGACCACTACCTCGCACAACTTGCCGCCGTCGACACATCACGCCAAGCCACGGCAGAAGATGTGCGCATGCACTACGCAAAGGACGTCGCATGAGCCAGAACGAACTTTCCACGCGCGGCGCAACCTGGATGCGTGCGCTTGCCGACGGCACACCGGTGCCGGGTTACGGCAGCACGCTGCAAGTCGTCGATGCGGCGCTCGCAGGTCAGCCCGCGCGCTACATCGCCGTCGTGCCCGATGCCGAGAACCGCTTTCCTCGCGCACGCAACGGTGAAGTTGGCCTCATCGAAGGCTGGCAGCTTGCGCGTGCCGTGCGCGATGTGATGACAGCAGATGCCGCGCAGGAAAAGAAGCGCGCCATCGTCGCCGTCATCGATGTGGCAAGCCAAGCCTACGGGCGCCGCGAGGAGGCCTACGGCATCCACCTCGCCCTGGCTGCAGCGGCGGATGCCTACGCTGCCGCCCGCCTGGCCGGTCACCCCGTCATCGGCCTCATCGTCGGTCGCGCCATGTCGGGCGCCTTGCTGGCGCACGGCTACCAGGCCAATCGGCTGCTCGCACTGGACCACGCCGACGTGATGGTGCACGCGATGGGCAAGGCCGCAGCGGCGCGCGTGACGCTGCGCTCGGTCGCCGACCTGGAACGCCTCGCGCAAGAGATTCCGCCGATGGCGTACGACATCGCCAGCTTCGCGTCGCTCGGCTTGCTGTGGAAACTGCTGAAGGTCAAATCCGCCGACGCACCCGACGCCGGAGACGTCGACACCGTGCAGACCGCACTCGCCGCAGCACTGGCCAATATCGCGGCTGATCCATCGCGCGGCCTGGAAAGCCGCCTGGGCGCACCGCTGCGCAGCGCATCGTCAGAAGTCCGCAAACGCCTGCGCGAGCAATGGAACACGCAGTCAGAAGGCGCATAACGAACAGGAGACACATCGCGGCGTGAACACATACGCCCCGACGGTTTGGCCGTACCTGCCCTAGATGGCGCCTTCAATTTTTGTAAGCGGGCGGAAAAAAGGCGGGGAACTGTCTGAGCGCAGCGAGTTTTCCCCGCCTCCGCCCGGTTACGAAAATTGAAGGAGTCTTTCGCCATCTCGGGCGCGCCTTTCTTTGCTTACTTTCTTTGGCAAGACAAAGAAAGTGAGTCAGCCCCGGCAGGGGATGAAACAAAGGATGCACCAGCAAAGCAAAACAAAGTCCTCAACCCTCGATCACCAAAACACCACACAACAGGCGACCCATCGCCGTTCCTTCAGGAGACAAAGACGTGATCATTTACGGTACAACCCTGCTGGCGCTATGTCATCTCGCCGGCCTCTTCCTGGGCGATCTGCTCGGCCAGGCCATCGGCGTGAAGGCCAATGTCGGCGGCGTGGGCATTGCCATGCTGCTGCTCATCTTCGCGCGACTCTACCTGCACAGGCACGGGCTCATGCCCGCCGCCACCGAGGCGGGCGTCTCGTTCTGGGGCGCGATGTACATCCCGGTGGTAGTGGCCATGGCGGCCACGCAGAACGTGGTGACGGCACTGCGCGGCGGCCCCGTTGCGTTGCTCGGTGCCATCGGCGCGGTGATCGTGTGCGGTGTGTGCATCGCGGTCATCAACCGCACAGGCAACGCGGAAGACCGGCGCCCCCTGCCCCCGCTGCCTGAAACCGAACAAGTCCGCGCTTAAGGAGCCGCACCATGCTGTCAATGCTAGAGAAAGTTCTGCAGCACAACGGGCTGGTCGCGGCGTTCGCGCTGGTCGGCATCGTCATGGGCCTGTCGATGTGGGTGTCCAAGAAGCTGACGTTCGGGCGCGTGCATGGCTCGGCCATCGCCATCATGATCGGGCTGGTGCTCGCCTATTGGGGCGGCATGCAGACCGGTGGCGAACGCGGCCTGGCTGACCTGAAGCTGTTCGGCGGGATCGGCCTGATGGGCGGGGCCATGCTGCGCGATTTCGCCATCGTGGCCACGGCCTTTGAAGTGCAGGTGACTGAGGCACGCAAGGCCGGCATGATCGGCGCCGTCTCGCTGCTGCTCGGCACGGTGCTGCCGTTCATCGTCGGCGCGTGTGTTGCCTATGCCTTCGGTTACACCGATCCGGTGAGCGTCACCACCATCGGCGCAGGTGCCGTCACGTACATCGTCGGGCCGGTGACCGGTGCAGCGCTGGGTGCCACCTCCGATGTGATGGCGCTGTCGATTGCCACGGGGCTCGTCAAGGCGATCCTGGTGATGGTCGGCACGCCATTCGCTGCCAAGGCACTGGGCTTGAACAACCCGCGCGCGGCCATGGTGTTCGGCGGATTGGCGGGTACGGTCAGCGGGGTGTCGGCGGGTCTGGCGGCCACGGATCGGCGCCTGGTGCCTTACGGCTCGCTGGTGGCGACGTTCCATACGGGTATCGGCTGCCTGCTCGGGCCGTCGATCCTGTTCCTGGCTACGCAGGCATTGCTGCGATGACACCCACGCCGCTGCGCGCGCACGATCTGCTGTGGGTGTCGGAGATGCCCACAGCGACGGATGGCACTCCCCTGCCGGACTGGGCCATCACGGCATGCCGGCAAGGCGCGCCAGTCGTTGTGCGCCGGGCCCCGCGCGGCAGCGATGGTGCAGTGCCCGTCGGCCTGCGCGGCGGTGCGCGGCATGAACGCTGCGCAGCGACGGTGTCTGCCAGCAGCATCACGCGTGTGGTCTCGCCCGAGGCGCTGGCCGCCACAACGGCCTCCATCGCACCCGACGCGCCGTTTGCGGCACTGCGCACCTTGCGTGCGCTTGCGCCAAAACTCGACCCGCTGGGCTGGGCGTGGGGCCCGACCGGCGGTGCGGGCTTCGCGCTCGCCAGTGGCTTGCCGGTGCTGCATGCGGATAGCGATCTCGATCTCGTGCTGCGCATGCCGCATGCACCGTCGGCCGCGCAGCGCAATCAGCTCGTGCACGTGCTGGCCGAAACCGAATGCCGCGTCGACCTGCAGATCGACACCGGGCGCGGTGGATTCGCGTTACGCGATTGGCTGGCGTCGCCGCGTCAAACGTTGCTCAAGACCGATCACGGCCCACACCTCGTTGCAGATCCGTGGAGCGAATGCGTATGAGCGTGCTCTTCATGTTTCCTGGCCAGGGGAGCCAACGCGTGGGCATGCTGCATACGCTGCCTGACGACCCGGCCGTGGCGCAAACATTGAGCGAGGCGGGCGACGTGCTGAGCGTCGATCCGCTCACCCTCGACACCGCAGAGGCGCTGCGTTCGACCGTGGCCGTGCAGCTCTGCCTGTTGATTGCCGGTGTGGCTGTGGCACGCACGTTGGTTCGGCAGGATGCGGGGCCGGACATGGTGGCGGGCCTGTCGATTGGCGCGTGGCCTGCAGCCGTCATTGCAGGCGTGCTGGAATTCAGCGATGCGCTGTGTCTTGTACGCCTGCGCGGGCAACTCATGGAAGACGCGTACCCCAGCGGCTACGGCATGGCCGTCACGGCCGGACTGACTGAACCCGAGGTCGCCGCCATCGTGGCGCAGGTCAACTCGGCCGCAACGCCAGCCTATGTCGCCAACCTGAATGCGGAACGGCAGATTGTCGTGGCGGGCAGCGATGCGGCGCTCACGCAAGTCATGACGCGCGCGCATGCGGCGGGCGCATCGACGGCAACGCGGCTGTGCATGGCAGTGCCGTCGCACTGTCCTCTACTTGACGCACAGGCTGCCGAGCTGGCTACCGCCGCCGCAAAGGTCACGGCCCACACGCCGCAACTCACCTACGTCAGCAGCAGCCGCGCGCGAGCGCTATTCCGCGCAAACCTCATCGTTGAAGACCTGGCCTGGAACATGGCGCGGCCGGTGCTGTGGCATGACACGGTGCGCCACGCGTTTGAGCGTGGCGCACGGATGGCCGTGGAGATTGCGGGCAACGGTGCGCTGATGCGCCTCGCACAGCCCGTCTTTGCAAATGACGCGGTGCTGGATGCGAGCAGTGGGCTCGATGCGGTGCGGGTGCGAATACAACGCCAGCGGCGTTTGGACAGCCGATAGCGGATAAAAGAAACGGAGCTTCGCGCCCCGTTTCCTTTTGCCCCTCGCCGCTTAAACGATTTCCCGCGTTTCCATGAACTGGATGTCCGGAAACCGCTCCTGCGTCAGGCGCAGGTTCACTTGGCTCGGCGCCAGGTACACGTAGTCGCCCGCACCGTCCAGCGCCACGTTGTGGCCGGCCTTGTCGATCAGCTTGTCGATATCTTCCTGCTTGCCGCGCAGCCAGCGGGCCGTGGAGCACTCATGCGGCTCGAAGATGGCATCGACGCCGTACTCGTGCTCCAGGCGGTGCGCCACCACGTCGAACTGCAGGATACCGACGGCGCCCAGCACCAGGTCGTTCGAGGCCAGCGGGCGGAACATCTGCGTGGCGCCTTCTTCGGCCAGTTGCTGCAAACCCTTCTGCAACTGTTTGAGGCGCAGCGGGTTGTTCAAGCGCGCGCGACGGAAGAACTCCGGCGCAAACGACGGGATGCCCGTGAACTTGAGCGTCTCGCCCTCCGTGAATGCGTCGCCCAGCCGGATCGTGCCGTGGTTGGGCACGCCGATGATGTCGCCGGCGAACGCCTCTTCCGTGGTGTTGCGGTCCTGCGCCATGAACGTGATGGCGTTGTTGATGGCGACCGTCTTGCCGGTCGACACCTGCAGCAGCTTCATGCCGCGCTCGAAGCGCCCCGAGCACACGCGCACAAAGGCGATGCGGTCACGGTGCTTCGGGTCCATGTTGGCCTGGATCTTGAAGACGAAGCCGGTGAACTTCTCTTCCATCGGCTTGACTTCGCGCGTTTCGGTGGGGCGCGCCAGTGGCTCGGGCGACTGGTCGACCAGCGCATCCAGCAACGACTGCACACCGAAGTTGTTCACCGCCGAGCCGAAGTACACCGGGCACTGCTTGCCGGCCAGGAACGCCTCTTTGTCGAACGTATGCGATGCGCCGCGCACGAGTTCGATGTCGATGCGCAGTTCTTCGGCCTGCGAGCCCAGCACGCGATCCAGCTCCGGGTTGTCCAGGCCTTGAATCAGGCCGGCGGTGGCGCCCTTCTCGCTGTCGGCATTCGGATCGAACAGCTGGACCGTATCGTTCACAAGGTGATACACGCCCTTGAACGACTTGCCCATGCCGATCGGCCACGTCATCGGCGCGCACTGGATCTGCAGCACGCTTTCGATTTCATCGAGCAATTCGATGGGCGCGCGGCCTTCGCGGTCGAGCTTGTTGATGAACGTGAGGATGGGCGTGCTGCGCAGGCGGCAGACGTTGAGCAGCTTGATGGTCTGCGCTTCCACACCGTTGACGGAGTCGATCACCATCACGGCGGAGTCGACGGCCGTGAGCGTGCGGTACGTGTCTTCCGAGAAGTCTTCGTGGCCCGGGGTGTCGAGCAGGTTGACGATGTAGTCGCCACCTTCGTTCCGATACGGGAACTGCATCACCGACGACGTCACCGAGATACCGCGCTGCTTTTCCATCTCCATCCAGTCGGAGGTGGCGTGGCGGTTGGCCTTGCGCGCGCGCACGGCGCCGGCCATCTGGATGGCGCCGCCGAACCACAGCAGTTTCTCGGTCAGCGTGGTTTTACCCGCATCCGGGTGGGCAATGATGGCGAACGTCCGGCGGCGCCGGATCTCCTGCTGCAGCGTACTCACGGGCAAAAACCGAAAGGGAGAAGTGATGAATGCGCCCATGGCGTGGGCGCTGGCTGGCGGGGTCATCCCGGCGGCCGATGGACTGCCCGAACGGAGTTGTCAATCCGGGGCAGCCGAGATTGTACGCGATCGGCGCCCTTGCTTAAGATCGACTGATCCGAGCCCCAAACAGGGGAAACCCCCTAGGAACCGTCCCCCGGACGGAGGAGACCAACCCGTTGTGGGAATGCGCTGACAACCCTTTCGGAGTCGATGTTATCGAAGTTGTCATGAAGCTCCCGTATTGTGGAGGCCGTCGCGAAACCCGCCTTTGGGTACGCCGCGACGTCGAAAGAAGCAAAGAAGCAAGGAGTCCAACATCGTGCGTAGTCGAACCCCTGTCGATCCGGCAGTGCAACGCATCATCGAGACCACCCGCAAGGCGTGGCAACTCGACGAACAAAGCGTGCGCGCGGCGCGTCAGCAGCGTGCCGCCAATCGCCGCAAACGGATCAAAGCCCTGCCGCAGGACAGCCTGCAGGCACTCGCCGCACTGGCCCTGCAAGCTGAAATCTGGGCCGTGCGCAAGACCGTGGTGACGGTCGGCTAGCCGCGCAGTTCCTCACCGTGTCGAGGGCCACAGTCGTGGCCCTTTTCTTTTGGGCGTCATACGGCCGCGGGGTCGCATGAGAGGGGGCATGGCGGTTGCTTGTGATTGGCTGACATGACTCAGCTCAGGAGGCCGACATGACAGAACTGACCCCCAAGCCGCCCACCAGCAGCAATGGCACCAACGGCACACATGGCGCCAACGGTGCGACCATCACCACGCTGCATCCGCAGATCGACCACACCGCGCAGCGCGTCAAAGATGCCACGGCAGAGGGCATCGACCGGCTGGCGAGCGTTCTTTCCACGGCGCTCACGCAATTCGACAAACGCACCGAACAGTTGAAGAACCTGCACGCGAATGTCTCGGAACAGGCGAGCGGCTCCGTGCGCCAGCATCCGGTCATTACGATCGGCTTGGCGTTCGTGGCCGGAATGCTGCTGGAGCAGTTGACGCGGGATTGAGTTGGCGTCTCAGGGCTTAGCCGCTGTTGCGCGCGGCGGTTCGGGTTGCCCCCGTCCCGCCACTGGACAGATTTGCCGCCAGCGTTGGGTTGAGCAAGGCCGCCTGCGCGGCCGCACCGGTCTGACCTGACGCTTCGTACTGGCGGCTGCCGAATCGCAGCGCGTATTGCCGCGTGACCAGCGCCCCAAAGAAGAAGATCTGGGCGGAGTAGTAGATCCACAGCATCAGCGCCACCACCGAACCCGCTGCCCCGTAAGACGACGCCACAGCGCTGTTGCCGAGATACAGGCCGATGAGATGTTTGCCCAGCGTGAAGAGCAGCGCCGTGACGACGGCGCCCAGGGCTACGTCGCGCCAAGCCACGCGCGTTTCGGGCAGCATTTTGAAAATGGTGCCGAACAGCAGCGCAACGACGGCAAACGAGAACGCCGACGACAGCACCTGCGCCACCAGCAGCGCAATACCCGAAGTGGAGCCCGCCCACAACGCGCCCCAAAAGCGCTCCACCACGGCCAGCGCCGCATTGATGGTGAGCGACACCAGCAGCAGAAACGCCAGCACGAGGATCAGGCTGAACGACAGCAGGCGCGAACGCAACAAGCCCCAGAGCCCTGCCTGTTGGCGCGGCGGCACCTCCCAGAGTTCATCCAGGCTGTCCTTGAGTTCGGAGAAGGCCGTAGTGGCGCCCACCAGCAATAGCGCGACGGCCGTGACCGCCGCGAAGAGGCCACTGCCCGAGCGCCGCGTGGCTGCGAGCACGGCCTCCACCGCAGAGGCACCCTGCGCGCCCACCAGCCCCTGGATCTGCCCGAAGATTTCGCCACGCGCCGCCTGTTCGCCAAAAAACAAGCCGGCAATGGAGATGACCAGCACCAGCACCGGTGCCATCGAGAACAACGTGTAGAACGACAACGCCGCGCCCTTGCTCGCGGCGCGGTGCGCAGACCACTGCCGCAGCGCCCCCATCAGCACTTGGGCAGAGCGCTTGAGCAGGTCGCGGTCGAAGAAGGCAGCCAGGCGCATGGGGGATCCTTGCAAAGCGACGCGGCCAGCGCTGTGCCGGCCTCGACCTTGAGCCTAGTCAGCGCACGGCACGCGCGCAAGCGCGACCGTGGCTGCGAGGAGTCTTGAGGGCTGACGCCCTCAGTCGTTACCGCTGCCCAGCAACCGGCTGATCAGAAAGCCTGCGCCGAAAGCCAGGCCGATCGTCGCAAGCGGATGCGAACGCATGCAGTCCGCCGCGTCGCTCATCAAGCGCTGCTGCGAGGCGCGCCACTGATCGCGCTTGGCCGCGGCCTCGTCAAGTGCGGTGGCCGCAGCGTCGGCAGTGCGGTCGATGGCCTGTGCCGTGGTCGCCTTCACACGCTCGGCGGCTTGCGCCACGTCGCCGCGGATGAGGTTGCCATTGGCATCCGATTTGGGAAAAGGATTGGTTTGAGACGGTTCCATCAGTCGGTGCTCCTGGGGTTGCATGGCATCGTGAGAGCCGGGTTGAAAGCTGTACGCTTCATCCCGGCGTCATCCTCTGCCCGCGACCAAGCCCCAGATCAGGCTGACCACAAACAGCACCACGAAAATCATGAAGAGAATCTTGGCAATGCTCGCTGCGCCGGCAGCGATGCCGCCAAACCCGAGCACGGCCGCAATCAGGGCGATGATGAAAAAGACGACTGCATAACGCAGCATGGTGACCTCCTGTGCAGTTGAGTGAGCTTGCCGCCATGGGGCGGATACCCCACTGGTTCAGCAAGCCGCGTACCGCGCCAGGATGTCGGGTTATGCCTCGGTGGCATGCGCGCGGCCGGAGCCCGCGCTGTTGCCGTCGCCGCCGTCGTCGGCGTTGCTGTTGCCGTATTCCTCCAGCCGGTTGTAGAGCGTCTTGAGGCTGATACCGAGCAGTTCAGCCGCGCGCTTTTTCACGCCGCCGCACTGTTCCAGCGTGGCGAGGATGATCTTCTTGTCGGCGCTCGCGAGTGAGGTGCCGACTGAAATCGTCAGCGTGGAACCGGACGAAACCTGCGTGCTCGACACCTGCAGCGGCACGTTGGCCGTATCGATGCCGGCGTCGTCCGACAGGATGTACGCGCGTTGCACGTAATTGCGCAGTTCGCGCACGTTGCCCGGCCAGTGATAACCGCGCAGCGTGTCCATGGCCGGCGGCAGGAATGCCTTCTTGGTATTGCTCTGCGCGTTGAGCTGATCCAGGAAATGCTGGGCCAGCAGCTCGACATCCTTGCCGCGCTCGCGCAGCGGCGGCAATTGCAACGGAAACACGTTCAGGCGGTGATACAAGTCGGCGCGCAGCTTGCCATCGGCCACGGCCTCTTCGGGGTCGCGGTTGGTGGCGGCAATCACGCGCACGTCGGAGTCGATTTCGCGATTGGTGCCCACGCGCATGAACACGCCGGTTTCCAGCACACGCAGCAGTTTCACCTGCAGCTCGATCGGCATCTCGGTAATTTCATCGAGGAACAGCGTGCCGCCGTTCGCGCGCTCGAAATAGCCTTTGTGCTGACGGTCTGCGCCGGTAAAGCTGCCGCGCTCGTGGCCGAACATTTCCGACTCGATCAGGTTGGGCGAAATGGCGCCGCAGTTGACTGGCAGGAACGGCTGCTTGCGACGCAGGCTGAGGTCGTGGATGGTCTGCGCGGCCAGTTCCTTGCCGGTACCCGACTCGCCAATCAACAGCACGGTCGCCTCGGTGGGCGCCACGCGGCTGACCTGGTCATACAGCGTCTGCATCACCGTGGAATTGCCGAGCATCTGCCCGAAGAGGCCCAAGCGGCGCAGCTCGCCGCGCAGGTTGCCGATTTCGGCTTTCAGATCGCCGGGGCGCGGGATGCGCGCCAGTACGGATTTCAAGCGCTGGAAATTGACGGGCTTGACCAGGTAGTCGGCCGCGCCCATGCGCAGCGCCTCGACGGCGGTTTCCACGCTGGCGTGGCCCGTCATGACGATGATCTCGGTGCCGGAGTGCGGCGCGATGTCTTCCATCAGATCCATGCCATTGCCGTCGGGCAGCACAAGATCGATCAGCACGGCATCGGGGCTATGACGCGACATCTGAATGCGCGCATCGCGCAGCGACCCGGCCAGCGCGGTGGTGAAGCCTTCGGCGCCCACCAGCTCACCTAGAGCGGCACGTGCGTTGGCATCGTCTTCGACAATCAGGATATGTGGCATCTCGATTTGGTTGGATGAACCGGTATGTGCCGGCAATCATGCATGGCGCAACGGTGCGCTGGGCGGCAGAACCGGCGGCAGGTGCAAAAAGTATTCCATCCAATACAACCTCGGCGATTGCGTGCGAAAACCCGCGTTGGCAATGTTGGCGTCGGTAATTTTTACACGCACGCATGCAAGAAATGGAACGAATGCATCACACCACGGCGAGCCGTTGGTATCACGCACGAGTCAGCATAGTTGAGATGGTCGGCGCTTCGCCACCTGCGGGTTGAAATGGATACCTTACGCCGCTTTGAAATGTGAAACCCGCGCGGCATCTGCGTCTCAGGCCCGTTTCTTGTCAGCGTTTGGCCGACAGGATGGAAGAAACGTCAGCGCATGCCCGACATACAACGCGCTTGGGCGGACCTGATAATGGCTCAACTTTTCAACACAATGTGACGGGATGACGACGTACCCTGCCTTCCGAAGACTGCATCGCTGACGATGCAGCCACTCGCCAGGACGTCCCCGTCGCAACCAACCACGAGGGAGCCATGTCCTTGAGCGAAGCCTTCGCCGACGAACGTGCAGTGACCGTTGGGCGCCTGAGCTATCCCCCTGCCCTGGCCGACTTTGACGACACCGAGCGCGTGCCGTCGGACGCCGAAACATCCCCCGCCCAACCGATTGCCGAGCCGGATTTCGGCCACCTCTACGGCCGCTCGTCGGTGATGCGCGCGCTGTACGACCAGATTGGGAAGGTGTCAGGCACGCTGGCCACGGTGCTCATCATGGGCGAATCGGGTACGGGCAAGGAATTGATCGCGCGCACGGTGCACGACATGAGCCCGCGCGCAGACCAGGCCTTTATTGCGGTGAACTGCGGCGCCATCTCGCCCAACCTGATCGAGTCGGAACTGTTCGGCCACGAGAAGGGCAGCTTTACTGGCGCGGCCCAACGTCATATCGGCTATTTCGAACATGCCTGCGGCGGCACGATCTTCCTCGATGAAATTACCGAGATGCCGGTCGAGATGCAGGTCAAGCTGCTGCGCGTGCTGGAGACCGGCGTGTTCATGCGGGTGGGCGGCACCGAGCCGATCCAGACGCGTGCGCGCATCATCGCGGCCACCAACCGCAACCTGCTGGAAGCGGTGAGTGACGGTGCCTTTCGCGAAGATCTGATGTATCGCTTGGCCGTGGTGCCGCTGCAGGTACCGCCGCTGCGCGATCGCGAAGACGATATCGAAGAGCTGGCCTTGCACTTCCTTGCCCAGTTCAACGCTGCGCACCAGACCGACAAGGTGTTTTCCCGCCAAGCTCTGGCGTCGCTGCGTGGCCAACCGTGGCCCGGCAATGTGCGTGAGTTGCGCAACGCTGTGCAACGCGGCTACATCCTCGGCGAGAAAACCGTCGAACTGGCTGCGCCACTGGCGCCCGCACGCGGCCCCGCGCGTCCGACCGTCAAGGAAGGTGTGCTCAGCCTGTCGGTGGGCGTGACGCTGGCCGATGCGCAGCGCGCAATGATCCTGGCCACGCTGGAGCATTTTCATGGCGACAAGCGCCAAGCCGCCAAGACGCTCGGTGTCAGCCTGAAGACGCTGTACAACCGCCTCGACCTCTACCAAAGCACCGCGGCCGCCGCCATGGCGGCTTGACCGCGCGCTTTCAAGCTCAACCGCCCCCCGGCTCTGACGCACCCACCGCATCCGCGCTGACGTTCTAGCGCGGATGCGCGTGCGCGCGTTCGCCCGGATGCTCGTGGCGGCGGCGCTCCTGCGGTTCCGGCGTAGGCCGGCGCGGAGTGGGTTCGGTCTCCGCGCGGGCGCGCGGGCCCGTGCGGACGGCGGTGGTGAGTGTCATCGGCATGGCGAGCCCTTCCCTTTCAACGTTACTGACCTTGCTTCGAGCTACCGGGGTAGGAATTCCCGGTGGTCGTTGCGGCCTCATTGCCCCCGGCCTGCACGCCCGAGTGCGACATGTCGCCCGCGCTGTTGGTACCGCCCGGCATGGTCGAATTCGATTTCGATTTCTTGTGATGGCGATGCTTCTTGTGCATCGGCTTGCTGGTGTCACTGCCACTACCCGCGGCGGGGGCCGCGTCGTTGCCGGGCATCGCTGTATTGGCCGTGCGGTCGGCAGTCGAAGACGGCGGGTCGGTGCGCTTGCCCGGCGCCTTGGTGGGGTTGCTGGATTCCTGGTTGTCGACCGGTGCGGTCGTCGTCTGGGCGACGGCCGTGCCGATGCCAAGCCCGAAGATGGCGCTGGCGAGGGCAGCGGTCAGGAAACGTGTTCGCATGTGGTTTCTCCTGGGATGTGATGTGCGGTAAGAAGGCAGACGGAAGCGCACTGCGGCGCGTCTCCCGCCCTCCAGCGCAGCAACGCATGTACCTGCGGTGCCACCCCTCTGCGTCTGCCGGCCCACTCTGCAACCACCTCCTGTGCTGTCATGTGCCGGCAACAATGCGCATATAAAAACGACATGACCATGTAGAAACGGCGTGCCAGCCGCCCGTAAAGCCTTGTGGCGACTGGCTTTGTTGACATGGCATACCCTTTGCATCGAAGCGGTGACCGGTCGACGGAAATGTCGACGCCCACTCACCAAAGGAGGCAAGGCGAATGGTCAAGGCCGCTCTGGAAATGCGTGCGAAGCAGCATCTCGCGCTCACGCCGCGACTGCAGCAATCCGTCAAGCTGCTGCAGTTGTCTGCAACCGAATTTGCGCAGGAAATGCAAGAAGCGCTCGCAAGCAATCCGTTCCTGGAAGAGGTCGAGCAAGAAGCGGGGGCGCAGCCCGATGCGGCACGCACCGGCGACATTGCCATTGCGCCCGATCTCGACGGCGCCGCGGCTGACCACACGCCTGTAGACGATGCCCCGCTGGAAACCACCACCAGCGCCATTGAAACCGACGCGACGCTGGCCGCATCGGAAGATTTCCCGACCGACTTCAGCACCTACTACAGCCACGGCGGCGCCCACCATGGCGACGGTGAAGACAGCGACATCGGCGAATGGGTCCACTCCACGCCGAGCTTGCGCGAGCACCTGCATCAGGAGTTGCGCAGCTATCGCCTGTCCGAGCGCGACTGCCTCCTCGCACAGACGCTGATTGAAGCGCTGGACGACGACGGTTACCTGCGCCAGTTGCTCTCCGAGCTGATTCCACTCGCGCCGGTGGAGCCGCCGCCCACCGAGAAGGAGATGCAGATTGCGCTGGCGCTCGTGCAGAGCCTGGACCCGCCGGGCGTGGCTGCGCGTGATCTGGCGGAGTGCCTGCGCCTGCAGATCGAAGCCCGCCCCGCCGACACCGAAGCCGAAGAACGCATCCAGGAGATCGCGCAAGACATCGTGCGCAGCCACCTGCCCCGATTGGCCAAGCGCGAATTCACGCAGATGCGTCGCGCGCTCGCCTGTACCGAAGAGGAGTTGCGCGACGCCTGCGCACTGATCCGCATGCTGGACCCGCGCCCTGGGCTGCGCTTTTCGCAGGCCCATGCGGGCTACATCGTGCCGGACGTGATCGTCACCAAGATCAAGGGCAAGTGGGTTGCCCTGACGAACCCGGCGGTGGCGCCGTGCGCGCGCGTCAACAAGGTCTACGCAGAGCTGTTTGCCCAGACACGGGGCCACAATCGCACGCCGCTGGCGCACCAACTGCAGGAAGCACGCTGGCTGATCCGCAATGCGCAACAACGCTTTGCCACGATCCAGCGCGTGGCCGAGGCGATCGTCGCGCACCAGAAGCACTTCCTGGAATACGGGGAGGTGGCCATGAAGCCGCTGGTGCTGCGTGACGTGGCTGAAGAGCTGGGACTGCACGAATCGACCATCTCGCGCGCCACGGGCAACAAGTACATGGCCACGCCGCGCGGCATCTTCGAGTTCAAGTACTTCTTCTCGCGCCAACTGGCCACCGACACCGGCGGCGCCTGCTCGGCCGCTTCGGTGCGGGCATTGCTCAAGGAGATGATCGAAGCCGAAGATTCGGACGCGCCGCTCTCCGATGTGTCGCTCGCCAAGATGCTGGCCGAGCAGGGCGTGATCGTTGCGCGCCGCACCGTGGCCAAGTATCGCGGGCTGATGCGCATTGCGCCGGCCGAAATGCGGCGCCAGGTCTGACGCGCCCGCCACCGACAGGAGCCCCGTGCGCAAGCTTCCCACCAATCACGACTCGCCACACCGCGTCGACGATGCGATGACCGCGTCATTGCATCTGGCCGACGTGACGATGTTCTGGGCGGCGGAAAGCGGTGGCGTCAAACGCTACCTGCGCGCCAAGCACGACTTCCTGCGCTCCACGCACTGGCGGCACACGCTGGTCGTGCCGGGTACGGCGGACGACGCGAGCAACGAGATCGCCGTGGTACCCGGCGTGCCGCTGCCGCTGTCGCATGGTTATCGCATTCCCTTGCGGACCGGGCCGGCCATGCGGGCGCTGTGTGCGCTGTCGCCGGACCTGATCGAAGCCGGCGATCCTTATCGGCTCTCGTGGGCGGCGGTGCAGGCTGGCGCGCAACTGCAGGTGCCGGTGGCGGCGTTCTATCACTCCGATCTGCCCGCGTTCTTCCGCCGGCTGGGCGGACCGCCCGCAGAGCTGGCCGCAGCGGCGTACGCCCGCAAGCTGTATCCGCACTTCGATACGGTGTTCGTGCCCAGCCGCTACATCGCGCAAAAAGTGGCTGACCTGGGCGTCCAACGCATTGAACTGCAACCGCTGGGCGTGGACACGCGCCTGTTCCACCCAGCGCGGCGCTCGCTGCGCTGGCGCGAACAGCTTGACCTGCCGCGCGATGCTCGCGTGCTGCTGTACGTCGGCCGCTATGCACCCGAGAAAAATCTGCACGTGCTGTGTGATGCAGTGGACAAGCTCGACGACGGCAGCGTGCTCGTCACCATCGGTTCGGGTCCGACACCGCCACGTGGCAAACACGTGCGCGCGCTCGCTTATGAAGGCGATCCGCAGCACCTGGCCGCGGCCATGGCGAGTGCCGATGCGTTTGTGCACGCGGGCGATCAGGAAACATTTGGCCTCGTCGCGCTGGAAGCGATGGCCAGCGGCGTCCCGGTCGTCACCTGCGCGGCCGGCGGCTTGAGCGAGCTGGTGAACGAGCGCGTGGGCTATGCCGTGCCGCGTTGCCGCGCCGACGATTTCGCCCAGGCGCTTCAGGCGCTGCGCCAACGCGATCCGGTGGAACTGGCGCACGCGGCGCGACGCCACGCCATGCGATACGACTGGCGGGCCGTGCTGCCGCAACTGATGCAACGCTATCTGATGCTGCTGGGCCGACAAACCGGCACCACTGCGGAAACCACCACCCCACAACCGGCTCGCGAGCGCGTGCGTGCATCGCGCGGCCGGTAGCCCCGACCGATCCTGTTCATCATGTCGCGCCATCTCATTCTTGCCATGCACGATGTCACGCCGGCCACCTGGCCTGCGTGCAAGGTGTTGCTCTCTGCGTTGGATGAGGTGGCGCGCGTACCAAAGTCTCTGCTGGTCATTCCGAACTTTTATCGCGGCCCCACCGCACGCAGCAGCGAGCGCTTCTGCCGCGTCATGAGCGAATGCCTGGCCGAGGGCGATGAGCTTGTCCTGCACGGCTATGCGCACCTGGACGACCAGCCCCCCGGCGGCGTGATCGACCAATTGATCCGCACGCGCTATACCGCCGGCGAAGGCGAATTCTCTGCGATCCCGCTGGCAGCGGCGCGTGCGCGCATTGAAGCCGGCGCCGCATGGTTTGCCGCCAACGGTTGGCCGCTACATGGCTTCGTCGCCCCGGCGTGGCTGATGAACCCCGCCACCTGGGAGGCGCTCGACGGACTGCCGCTGCGCTATACGACCACGCTGCAGCGTTTCTTTTTGCTGCACCCCCGGCGCCCGCTGAAGGCACCGTGTCTGACATACAGCGTGCGTTCGCCGGCGCGCCGGCTGGTGTCGCGGTATTACCTGCGCTGGCTGGCGCAGCAACACGCAGAGGCACCACTGGTGCGCCTTGGCTTGCATCCGGCCGACGCGGCGCACCCGGACGTCATTCGTCATTGGCAAGAGCTGCTCGCCGCGTGCCTGGAGACGCGCACGCCCGTCACGAAGAACGGCTTTGCGCAGGTGCTGGCCCAGGCGTGGATGGGCGGCCCGGAAACCGCCGTCGCCGGGCACGCACAAACATCGTATTGAGCGCGGGCGCTAGAACAACCACACCGACAATCCGCCGATCAACATTCCGAGGCCTGCACCCGCCAGCACGTCGCTCGGATAGTGCAGACCGAGCACGACGCGAGAGACGGCGACCGTGAGCGTGAACGGCACGAGCGCCAGTGCCATGCGCGGGTAATACGCCGCCATCACGATGCTGAACGACACCGCATGCAGCGTGTGGCCCGATGGAAAGCTGAACTGGTCGAGCACGCGCCCGCACAGGTGGATCTCTTCGCACGAGAGGTAGGGCCGAGGCCGGCACACGCCGCGCTTGAGCAGGATGTAGATGACCAGCGAGAGCAGCCCCGTCAGGCCCATCTGCTTGGCGCATTCCCAGCCGGTGTCACCGCCCACCACGGGCAACGCCGCCATCAACGCATACCAAAGCATGCCGTCGCCAAGGCGACTGACACCACGATAGAAGCGCATGGCCGACGCATCGCCCGCCACGTGGTTGAGCGCCACGGCGAGTTGCCGATCGCGCTCGCGCCAGCGCTTCCAGTCAGGCCAGGCGTGGGTCGCCATGGTAGGCCTCCCCGCTGGTGGCAGCGTCGTGCACGGCGATGAGCGCGGCTTCAAAGCGCTCGAGCACGCGCGGCCAATCCAGCGCCTGCGCAGTCAACCGCGCCGCTTGGCCCAGGCGCTGCCGCAAGCCGGCATTGGTGGCGAGTGCGACGGCCGCCTGCGTGAACGACGCGGCATCGCCGACAGGCGCGAGCCAGCCGTTCTCGTGGCTGCGCACGTGCATGCCGGCCGCGGCAGTATCGAACGCCACCACGGGCAAGCCGCTGGCCATGGCCTCGACCACCACGTTGCCGAAGGTCTCGGTCACGCTTGGGAAGAGAAACACGTCCGCCGATGCATAGTGCGCGGCCAATGCCTCGCCGTGCTGCGTGCCTGCAAAGATGGCATCGGGGCAACGACGGCGCAGTGCGTTGCGTTGTGGACCGTCGCCCACCATGACGAGGCGGGCCTCGGGCACGCGCTCGCGCACGGCATCAAATGCATCCAGCGCGACACCCAGGTTCTTTTCCAACGCAAGACGCCCCACCGTGAGCACGACCGGTGTGTCGGCACTGGCGCCCCATTGCGCACGCAATGCGTGACTGCGGTCTTGCGGCGTGAACCTGTGTGCGTCCACGCCCCGCGTACTGACGGTCAGGCGCTCAAAATCGAGGTCGCTTAACTGCCGCTGCAGTTCGCGCGTGGGAACAAAGGTGCGATCGGTGCGATTGTGAAACGTGCGCAGATAGGCGCGCACCAGCGTTACGGCACCATCCCACGCGTAGTGGCGGCCGTACTCGTCAAAGCGCGTTCTGAAATCCGAAGTCACGGGCACGCCAAGTTGCCGCGCAGCCCGAATGGCCGACCAGCCCAGCGGCCCTTCCGTGGCGATATGCACAAGGTCGGGTCGATAGACGCCCCACGCGCGAAGCAGGCGCCGCCGTGCGGGCAAGCCCATGCGCAAATCCGGATACAGCGGAATTGGCACGCCAGGAACACGCAACGTGTCGTCCGCCAACGCTGGCTGGCCGGCGTCGATGGCGCCCTGGCGCGGGCGCACGACCATCACGTCATGCCCGCGCGCCTGCAAAAATCCCACGGTGCGCGCGGCAGTGAGCGACACGCCGTTGAGTTCCGGCGGCCAGGTTTCGGTCACATAGGCAATGCGCATAGGCCGATCAACCATTGTGCTCGTCGCGGCTGCGCGAAGGGCCGCCTGCCTGGCCCCGCTTGTCAGCAAGGTCGTCTGCGCTGCGGTTGGCGACTTGGCGATCGCTGTCGTTGCGGTTGGCCGCATGGCGTTCTCGCACGACGCGTTCTACGCCCGGGGTGTTGTGCAGATCGGTGTCGAGCTGGCCGCTTTCGATGTCGCGCGCGGCCTGCTCGACATCGCTGCGCGGGGCGGAACGTTGCTCTTCAAGTTGCTGGTCGCGCTCGTGCGGCAGCCGATCTTCCGAGCCCGACTGCGGCTTGCCTTGCTCGGGCTTGCCGAGCATCTTGTCGATGTTTTCAGCGTTTCGGCCCGCCCCTGGCGCACGCGGTGGTGTCGTACCTGCCGGCCGTTCGCTGCGCTGATGCGGGCCACGTAAGGTGGGGCGTAGTCGGTTCATGGCGCCCTCCTGCGGACGTGATCTGATTGCCTTGCGCACCGCAACCGACGTGCCCACAGCGCACGCATACCACGTGCAATCGACAAGACCCGCACCACTACTGCACAACAACGCGACGTCAACGATACAACCTGCCGATGCATGCGCTGGCGTCGCGGCGTGATCGTTGCGTAAGCGTTACATGCACGCTTGTAACGCTTGCTGCGCAAGGTGACGCTTGTGCAATCAGCGGAGAAGCCGCACGCGCTCCGAGCGACGTGTCGGGCGGCCGCGCAGTCGGTCCAGCAACCGCTGCGACACGCCGGCGGGCGCATCGGTGGTGCCGAGCAGCGTACCGAGCGGACGCAGCCGATCGACGTGATCACATACCACCTTGATCATCGCCGTGATCGACGTCCCCAGCAGCAACCCCCATAGGCCCCACAGCCAGCCCCACAGCAGCAGGCCGATGTAGACCACGCACGGATCGAGCTTGGACGCCCGGCTCTGCAGCCACGTCACGAGCAGCGTGCCGACCAGCGTGGCCAGCAGCAGCGTGACGCCTGCCACGACAAGCGCATCTGACCACGCGCCCATCTGCAGGTATGCGCCAATGCCGCTGGCCACGGCAATCACCACCGAACCGAGATACGGCACGAAATGGAGCACGGCGGTCGCGAGCCCCCAGACCGCCGCGTCTTCCATACCGAGCAGCACAAAGGCCACGGTGGTCAGTACCCCCAGCACGATGTTGGTGGCAAACAGCACCAGTAGCGAATACTGGATCTGTGTGCCGATGACCGCCATCATGCGTACCGCGCGCTTTTTCTCGCTCAGCGTGTTGCCCACCGCGCGCACCCATTTGCGCTTGAGCGCCTGGCCAGACGCAAGCAAGAAGTAGACGAGAAACGAGACCACGACGAGTTGGCCCGCCAGCGCGAAGAGGTTGGCTGAGCCCGTCCACAGGAACTCGCGCAAAGGCAGGACGGGCTGTGCGGCCGCCTGATCAGCAGGAGCAGCAGCTGCAGGCGAGCGCTTGGCAGGCACCGGTGCCGGCTTGCCCTGCACGCCTTCGGCGGCGTGCTCGAGCGCGACGGTCACCTCGCGCATCTTGTCGAATGCGCCGCCCATGTGCCCGCGCATACCATCGACGGCTTCTGCCATGCGCTCCGCGGCCAACGGCAGCCGGGCCGCCATGGCAGAGACGCCGTCTTGCATTCCGAAAACCAGCACTGCACCGGCAATCCACAGACCGAGCACCACGATGGCCGCTGCAATGGGGCGCGGCACATAGCAACGCCGCAACCACACGACCACCGGGTTCAGCGCAAACGCGAGCACCACGCCAAGGGTGAACGGCACCAGAAACGCCCGTGCCCATTGCAGAAATACCAGGGTGCCACCAATGGCCACCAGCACCATCGCCACGCGCCAAGCCGGCTGCCGCAGCCCGTCGAGAAGGCTGCCGTGCAAGGGTTCCGGCTGCGGGGGAGGCGGTGTGAGTTCAGCTGGCATGGCAGAGAAAGTGGTTCACCGTTCTCTGCGCAAAAGTTGTGCCTTGGTGCGCCTATGAAGGCGTGGAAGCAGGCATGGCAAGCATGCGCAACGTGCGCACCAAATCGTACGGCGACACGGGCTTGATCAGGTGTTCCTGAAAACCCGTGGCCAACGCCTGCGCACGATCGTGCGGTTGTGCAAATGCAGTCAGCGCAATGGCGGCCATCGGCGCAGTACCTGCCGGCAGATGCTCGTGTTCCCACGCTCGAATTCTCTGCAGGATCGCGTAGCCGTCTTCATCGGGCAGCGCGATGTCGCACACCACCGCCTGCGGGCGGCCTGCTTCGCCCCGCGCGCTCCAGGCGTCGAGCAGCGCCATCGTTTCGTGGCCGGAGCCCACGCTGCCGACTTCCGCACCGACTTGCGTGAGCAGTGTGGCCAGCGCGTCGCGGGCATCGTGCTGATCGTCGACCAGCAGCACGCGCAGGCCCGCCAGTGAGGGCAATGGCCCGGTGCGATCGGGGTCGTCAGCCAGCGGCGTGATCAGATCGGCGCCAGCATGCAGCGGCAGATATACGGTGAAGGTGGTGCCTTGCTGTTCACCCTCACTGCGCGCATAAACGCGTCCGCCATGCAGTTCGGTCAGGCGCTTGACCAACGCCAGACCCAGTCCGAGGCCGCCCGTGCGCCGCGTGTGCGCGCCGTCAGCCTGGCGAAATGGATCAAACAGGTACGGCAGGAACGCCGGCGCAATCCCGCGGCCGTTATCGCGCACGACAATGCGCGCCACCTCGCCCAGCAGATCGGCTGACAGCCAGACCTCGCCACCTTCCTGCGTGAACTTGATGGCGTTGGTCAGCAGGTTCCACACAATCTGCTCGACCCGATCGGCATCGCCGTCAATCTCGTGATCGTTCAGTTCGATGGTGGTGTGCAGGGTGATATGGCGTTCGGCTGCCAGCGTGTGCACGCTGTTGAGCGCGCTCTCCAGCGCCGCGCGCAGCACGAATGGCTCGCGTGTCAGGCGCAGCTTGCCGCTCATCACGCGCGTGGCGTCCAGCAGGTCTTCGATCAAGCGCACCTGCTGCTCGACGCCGGTCTTGATACCGGCGAGCGCGCGCTGCATGAGCGGCGCACCGCCTGCGATCTGGCTCTCCAGCACATACGCCCAGTTCTGGATGCCATTGAGCGGCGAGCGCAGTTCGTGCGACACCACCGCCAGGAACTGATCCCGCGCCAGCGCTGCGGCCTCCGCTTGTGCACGCGCGGCTTGTTCACGCAACAACAAGGCATCCCGCTCGCGCTCGGCCTCGGTACGTTCGGTCACGTCGTAAATGATGAGCAGCGCCGATTCCATCGCACCATTCCGGTCGGCTTCCGGAATGACACGCGCGTTGTAGTGCGCAATGCGCGGGCGTCCGTCCCGCACGTCCAGATGCAATGCAAGCGTCTGTTCAGCGCCCAAGGCGAAGGCGCGGCGCGCGGCGTCCTCCAGCGGGCACGTGACCTCGGCGGAAAGGGGCGATGCAGCCAGCGTCTTTCCGATCAGCCCGGCAGGCGTCACACCAAAGGCTTCGGTGACGGCGCGGTTGACATACACGCAGCGCAGTTCGCGATCGAGCCGCGCAATCACGTCGGGCGCGTTCTCGACCAGCGTGACGAACTCGCGCTGATGGCGAAAGCGCTCGTGCTCGGCCTCCTTGCGCTCGGTGATGTCTTCCACCACGCAAACGAGCGCCTGCACGCTGCCGTCCGGACCATGCTGCGGCGAATACGCGGCATGCACGAAGCGGCGGCCAACATCGGCCGGGTACGACAGCTCCATTTCGAATTCGACGCGCTGCCCAGCGAATGCATCGCTCAGGTATGGCAGGACGCGCGCATATGCCGCCTCGCCCATCAGTTCGCGCAGATGGCGCCCCAGCACGTCTTCGTGCCGAGCGCCAAAGCGCTCTGCATAGGCGCGGTTGGCAAAGCGCACGCGGTGCTCGGGGTCGATCTGCACAAGCGGAAACGGCACGCTTTCGGTCAGCCATTGCAGCTGGAATTCCGACTCGGCGAGCACCGCCAAGGTCTGCTGGCCCTGCGTCACGTCTTCGACCACGCCGACGGCATGAGCGGATGCACCGTCGAGGCTTGGCATGAGGTAGCCGCGTTCCCGAACGCGGTATTCGCGCGTTTGCCCGTCGTCGGGACCGAGCCAGCGGTATTCGAGGACGAACTCCTGCCCCCGCGCCAAGCCCTCCCAGGCGGCACGCAGGGCGATATGGTCATCCGGATGCACATGGACGAGCCAGCGGTCGCGGATACCGCACAACGAATCGGGTTGCACGCCCCACGTCTGCGCCCCGGCGCTCACGTGCAGACGCGTACCCGTCAACGGATCGTCTACCCAGAACACATCAACCTGCTTCCTGGCGGCCAGTGCAGCACGCGTCTCGCGCGCTGCGCGCACGGGTGCCGACCAGCCCGTTACGGATTCACTCATTGCGCCCTTCGTTAGCAGTTTTCATTCCCGACAGGCGCCGCCCAAAAAAATGCGGTGCCGCAGCACCGCATCATAGGGCGTGGAACGACGTTACTGCGAGGGCAATTCAGAGGCCGTCTGCGAAGCGCCGTTAGCCTGAGCCACCAGCACACGAATCGCGTTCGGGGTAACCGCGCCAACACCCCCTGCCGGCAGCGTGGTGATCAGCCAGTCGGCGTTGTTGGCCAGGCTGAACGGCTGCGAGGTGAAGATGATGTTTTTCGTTCCCGCCGTCGCCACGCGCACCTGGTACGTGCCGCCATCGACGTAGATCGAATCCTGCGTGCTGGCCGGCGCAGCGCCGCCATACGCGGCACCGCTCATCGTCGGCGCAATGGCGGAAAGATCCACATTCGGCGCGGTCACGTACACGTCCACATTGGGGGCGTTGTACGAAGCGTTGAAGGTGCGCACGCGCGCCTTGTCCGACAGGATCGACTTGTTGTACGGATCATCGATCAGTGCCAGGCTCGTCGCCGAACCGTTGGCGGCCACGATGGCCAGCGCCGTATAGCGGTGGCCGTTTGCGGGCGTGAAGCCGGTCGAGGCCAGCGGCGTGCTGCTGCCCGTGTTCGACACCGTGCCCGTGCTGGCCGTCGCGTCGATGCCGAAATAGTTGCTGACGTTCTTGAAGCCGACATTGGTGATCTTCGTGGTGCCGTTCACCCCAAAGTCAACGTTGCCGATAAACGGGTTGGCGTGCACCGTGCGGTATTGCGGCGAACTGGTGCCGATGATCTGCCCGATGTCGTCGTCACCGCCGCCGCATCCGGCAAGCACGCCCAACGAACCCAGCGCCAGCACGGCGACGATCTTCCTGATCTGTATCTTCATCTTGCACCTCGGAGGGAGAGTCCTTTCATGAATCGGGCCGCATACATCGCACGCCCATGTCCGTTGTTGTCAACTTGTGGAGCCGAAGATAAACGCGCACATTCCGCGCGCCTATCGAACCGGTTCCGATCGTTTTGTCGGATGCGTCCGACATACGAAGCGACGTTCCCGCATTGAGCACGGCGCGTGCCCATCGCAGTTGAATGACCACTCCAATCAGGTCTCGCGGCCTGGGCGTGAATGCGGATCGCTATACTTGCGCGATCTGTTTTGTCTTCGTGCCTCACACACGCTTCGCATGCTCGAACCGCGCCCGGCTGATGCCGTGCCCCTTCCCGATAACGCCGCTTCCCAGGCCGATCTGCAGGCTTTCGCGCAAGAGCGCGAACGCGTGCAGGCGTGGCTCGCTGCGCGCGCTTCTGGCGCCCGTGCGGTGAGTGCTTCCACGCTCTCGCAGTACCGCGTAGAAGCGGAGCGCGTGTGCTGGTACGCGCGCACATTCGGTAAGCCGATCGCAAGCTGGCAGCGCGACGACGCGTCGGCCTATTTGCGTTTTTTGCAAGAACCGCCTGCATGGGCGATCAGTTCGCGCGGCATCGAACGCGACGATGCCAACTGGACGCCGCTGCGCGGCCCGCTCTCGGCACGTTCCACTCGGCAGAGCAGCGTCATCGCGGCGAATCTCTGCGGCTGGCTGCAGCGCACGGGTTATCTGCGCGCGAATCCATTTCTCGATGACGATGCGATCGTCATTACCGTGCCGGCGCCAAGCGCGCCTGCACCCAAATCCGTCGGGGCATCCGAATCGGACTCGGCACTGAGCGCATCCGACATGGCATTGATGATCGATGCCGTGCGTGCGCGTGTCGCCTTGGGCCGTGAAGCGCGCTTGCGCCAAGCGCGCGATCACTTCCTCGCCGTGCTGCTCACACAGGCGGGGATACGTGTATCGGAGCTGGTGTCCGCCCGCATGGGCGACGTGGCGCTGCACGCCGTGCCGACCGGCCACGCGACATCCGACGCACTCTTGCCCGCGTCGGTCTGGCTGCTGGCGATCGGCACAGGCCGCTCGCAGCGCTGGCTGCCATGCGATGCGTTGATGTCTGCGCTGCGCGAGTACCGCACAGTCTTTGGCCTGTCGCCGCTGCCGTTGCCGAATGAAGCTACGCCGCTGCTGCTGTCGGTGCGCAAGCGATCGCCACGACGCGCAGACGGCACCATCATCGACTCCCCCGCCCTGCGCCGCGACTTCGGCGAGCGCAAGGGCATCGCCTCGCGTTCGCAACTGCTGCTCATCGTCAAGGCCATGCTCGGTGAAGCGGCTGAGTACGCTCGTGGCCTGGGCCACGCCGACGCGGCAGTACGCCTGGCGAATGCCTCGTTGCGCGGCGTGCGCGGGGCTCACTTGCGCGAGCGGCTTGCCGCTGGCGAAGCCGCCGCCGACATCGCCCATGCGCTCGGTCTTACCGCCCTGCCGAGTGCTTCCGTGCGTGCGCGCGAAGCCGATCTGGCCGCCAGCATTGCTGACGCTGCGCGCAAACTGGCCCTGCCGTCCGCCTGACAGTCCTCCACACATCGCGCAGAAACGGGTACGCACCGCCTGCGCAGATGCCGTATTCACGCATTGTCGAAATCAATTGTCGGTGCGATTTGCGCGACAGTTGTCGCTTACCTCGTCCGCAGAATTGGGTACGCTTCGCCGCCAAATTGTCGACGGCGGCACGCAGAAACGGGTACGCTCGGCCCCGAAATTGCACGCAGAAACGGGTACGCTTTGACTCAAATGCTCCAATAAAAACGCGGACCCGAGAGTCCGCGCTCATTGTGTGTTGCTTGAAGACCCTGGCGCTCAGTGCCCGCCCGACAGATAGAAGAAGCGGAACAGGAACACCGCCGCGATGATCCACACGATGATCGGCACTTCGCGCATGCGGCCCGTGAACAGCTTCAGCCCCGAGTAAGTGATGAAGCCGAACGCGACGCCGTTGGCGATGGAATACGTGAACGGCATCATCAGCGCTGTCAGCACGGCCGGCACGGCTTCGGTGGTGTCTTCCCAGTTCAGATCCACCAGTTCGCGCAACATCAGGCACGACACATACAGCAGCGCGGGCGCCGTCGCGTAAGCCGGCACCACGCCAGCCAGCGGCGAGAAGAACAGGCATAGCAGGAACAGCACCGCCACCGTCAGCGCGGTCAGCCCTGTCCGGCCACCGGCCTGCACACCCGAAGCGCTTTCTATATAGGCGGTGGTCGACGACGTGCCCAGCAGGGAGCCCGCCATGATGGCCGTGCTGTCGGCCAGGAGCGCCTTGTTCAGGCGGTCCATCTTGCCCTGCTTGAGCAGGCCCGCGCGGTTGGCCACGCCCATCAGCGTGCCGGTCGCGTCAAACAGCTCCACCAGGAAGAACACCAGCACCACGTTCAGGATGCCGACCGATAGCGCACCCATGATGTCGAGTTGCATCAGCGTGGGCGCGAGCGACGGCGGCATCGACACCACACCGTGGAAGGTATTGCCGGCAAAGAAGAAGCTCGCTGCTGTCACGGCCAGAATGCCGATCAGGATGGCGCCCTTCACGCGCAGGTGGTCCAGCGCCACGATCACGAAGAAGCCGATCACTGCCAGGATGACCGAAGGTTGGTGCACATCGCCCAGCGTCACGAGCGTCGCCGGATTCCCGACGATCAGCCCCGCGCCCCGCAGCGACACGATGCCCAGGAACAGCCCGATACCCGCCGTGATCGCCACGCGAATCGAATGCGGAATCCCGTTGACGATCATCTCGCGGATGCGGAACACGCTCACGAGCAGGAACAGGCAGCCGGAAATGAACACCGCGCCCAGTGCCGCCTGCCACGTAAAGCCCATGCCCTTGACCACCGCGTACGCAAAGTAGGCGTTCAGGCCCATGCCCGGCGCCATCGCGATCGGGTAGTTCGCGTACATCCCCATGATGACGGTGCCGATTGCCGCGGCAATGCAGGTGGCAACAAACACCGCGTCGTGCGGCATGCCTGCGTCAGCCAGGATGTTCGGGTTGACGAAGATGATGTACGCCATGGTGAGGAACGTCGTCAGCCCGGCAAGCACTTCCGTGCGGACGTCGGTCTGGTGTTCCTCGAGCTTGAAGGTGCGCGCGAGCCAGGTCATTCAGGTTGTCTCCTCTTGTTGTGAAGTGTCATGGCTGGCCGACGCCGTCCTGCGCCTGGCTCCCCCGATGCACGCCCACCATGGGGCGAGGCTACTCTTAGCAAGATTCCGGCGCCCCAAGGCGGCGCGTACGAAATGCCGTTCATGCGAATCGAATGATGGAAAACGCGCCGGCCAAGTGCCAGCCCGGTGCGCGGGATGCGCATGATGCCCGAAACGCCGGACGTGTGCACATCGCCTGGCGAGCCCTATCGCCCAGGCAGCGCAGGACACGACTTCACCGACAAACCGTACCCGTTTCTGCGAAAGCCCGATGCTACGCGGCCTGCGTGGCGACGGGCGTACCCGTTTCTGCGCAGACAAGCGCAGAAACGGGTACGAATTTCCACGAATACAGAGGGCGTACTGACAGGTAAAGGCGTACCTGTTTCTGCGAGCCGTTGAAGTGCGACGCCGTACCCGTTTCTGCGCATGGTCGCGCCCAAGGGTCCCTCTAAAGCGAACCCGTTTCTGCGCAAGAAGCCCGGGGTGGGTTGTACCCATTTCTGCGCGGCCCTCCGCAGAAACGGGTACGCTCTATCTGCACCCCGCCTCGCCAAGCCCTTGGCCAATAAGGCTTTTTACCCGCAGAAACAGGTACGGCCGCTGGAACGTCATGCCGCGAGACATTGCCAAACGGTCTCCCCTCGTCCAGGTTTCAGCGATGAAAGTTCAGGATTCATCCGTCTTAGGCAGCAGGCTTGATGATCTGCAGCTATATGCCGTTTTCTAGCCGCCACGCAGAAACGGGTACGCGTGGGTCCTATGCAGACGGTGCGAAGCGTGCGCTCGCTTTCAGCGAACAGCCAACGGTAACAAGCACCAAGAAATCGCCGGAATCGGCATGCGCGCAGATTTGGGTACGCCAACATGTGCCGAAATCCCCTTGATCCACGCAGAAACAGGTACGCTTCGACGACAAACAGGCTGAGCCGGTCTAAAAAATCGTCAAATCGGCCGCAGAAACGGGTACGCGCATGCGAAAACGCACCGAACGGCCTCGCCCAACCCCGGTTTTCTGTGGATAACACTGTGGACAACATGATGTTGTCCCCGCAGATTCCGGTACGCCCAATGCGCAGAAGCGGGTACGGTTTCGCGCAGAAGCGGGTACGCCATCGCGCAGAATCTGGTTCGCGCGTTCGCAGAATCTGGTTCGGTTTACCCCTCTAAACCCAGCTCTGACAAGGCTTTACGGGCCGCGTATACGGTTTACCTGTAGTAAACGTAGAAGGTATATATAGCTTGTAGTGAGGAAAGGTCTTCCGTGGACAACCTTAACGGTTGCCCACCGATGCCCTTCCCGCGACAACGAGCGAAAATAAGAAAACGTACCCAATTCTGCGTGACAAGGCGAAGGCGTTTTAGTACAAAGGCTCTGAACAATTCTTGCCCACCATGGTCACCAAACGCCTTACACCCAATGGGAAACCGGCCGACGAGTCGCCCGGCCGCATCATCGTCCCCTCGGGAGGGCAAGTCATTGCCGCGCCGGAGAAGTTTCAGCGCCTGTTCGACGAAGCACAGGCGATGGAACGGGAAGACGCCTGGCAAAGCGGCGAGGTTGGCTTTCTCAGCCGCGCCAGCGTGCAGGTCACCCTCCCCTATCGCGCTCCAAAGGGGGCACCGCCAGTCTGGACGCGTTCCAGCGGCAACATTTCGCTGATGATCCAGCCGGGCTACTTCACGCAGCAGCGTTCTGAGCGGGCCAGCAATGGGCGGCAGCGCATCGTCTCCGAGACGGTCTCTTTCGGCTATCCCTATGGCTCGTATCCTCGGCTGATGCTGGCCTGGATCGGCAAGGAGATCATGGCCAAGAAGAAGCGCGGCGAATTCCAGGGCACGGTGGAAGACCGGCGCATTTCGCTGGGCAACTCGCTGTCCGAGTTCATGTACAACTTGGGCATCCCAATGGCCACCGGTGGTAAGCGGGGCACCATGACGCTGGTGCGCCAGCAGATGATCCGCCTGTTCTCTGCCACGATTGCCATCGTGCAGAACAAGTCGGCGCCCAGCAGCCAGAATCAGAACCAAGAACCACTATCGATCGATCGCATCGGTTACCTGCTGGCCGATCAATTGTCGACGTGGTGGGATCCAATGCAGCCGGGCCAGGGCTCGATGTTTGAGAGCTTCGTGGTGCTGTCCGAACCGTTCTTCAACGAACTCGTGAATCGCCCTGTGCCGGTGGATATGCGTGCGTTGAAGGCGCTCAAGCAATCGCCGTTTGCACTGGATGTGTATTCGTGGCTCACATACCGCTTCTTTACGATCCAGAAGCGTACGGAGATCCCTTGGGAAGCGCTGCAGATGCAATTCGGTACCGAGACCGAAAGCGAGCGGAAATTCCGTGCGTTGTTCCGCAAGGCGCTGAAGGACGTGCTGGTTGTCTATCCAGACGCGAAAGTCGATGCTGACTCGTCCAAGGCGCTGATTCTGCAGCCATCGCGTACCAGCGTGCGGAAGCTGGCCTGAAGCACGCAAAGCGTTGGACAAAAAGAAAGGGGAGCAGACGCTCCCCTTTTTCATCTCAGGCGATCAGCCTGAAATTTATTCCGGCTTGATCGCCGAGGCTTGCAGACCCTTCGGGCCTTGCTTCACCTCGAAGGTGACCTTCTGGCCGTCCTTCAGGGTCTTGAAGCCCGAACCCTGAATTTCGGAGAAGTGCGCGAACAGATCTGCGCCGCCGCCGTCCGGAGTGATGAAGCCGAAGCCTTTGGTTTCGTTAAACCATTTGACAGTACCCGTGGCCATGCAAAAATTCCTTTAAAAAACAAAAAACACGTCGTCCAGCCGATCCGGACATCGCACGAAGAACCGGCTGATTCCGAATCTTGCGTAGACAAAGTCTTCAGACGACTGTCCGAGCATCATAACCAGTTTGGGGCAGAGTGTCGATGGGCGGTATTTTCGCGAAATGTCGCTTTTATGCATCCCACTGGTAAACACCTACAAAGCCTGTAAATGCTGGGTTGAACGCAGAAAGTTATGCGCTAAAGGCCGCATTTACATCTCAATTTAGGTGAATTGAAAACCACCTAGACGGCCTCCTTTTTGGGAGCGCCTATCCGTTGAAATTTGTATGAATTGAAATTTATCGAACTTGTGTTTTTATGCTGTCTTCCCTAAGATGAGCGCTGCTGACTTTCAGCGCTGAAAGTGGAGGACCAGTGAGCGCCAAGATCGTAACGGTATTCAATCAGAAAGGCGGATGCGGCAAGACCACGGTCAGCATGCACATCGCCGGAACCCTTGGTTTGCGGGGGAGTAAAACGCTGCTGGTCGATATGGACGAGCAAGGAACAGCCACACGGTGGGCCGCTCAAGCGCCCGAAGACAAGCCCTTTCCAGCTTCGGTGATCGGTTTAGCGCCGTCTGGCGGCGCCATGCACAGAGAGGTGCGCAAGTTTGTGGCGGACTACGATTACATCGTCGTCGATTGCCCTCCAGCGGTGCACTCGCCGTCTTCGTCAAGCGCGCTGCTGATCTCCGACATTGCGTTGATTCCCGTAGTGCCGTCGCCGCCGGATCTCTGGGCTGCCGTGGCCGCCAAAGCCCTCGCGCAGCAGGCCCAGGTAACCAACGAAACGCTGCGCATTCGCGTACTGGCGAATATGGTCCAGCGGCGGGTTTCGCTCGCGAAGCAAGCAATTGAAATTCTTGGTGATGATGGTGATATTCCTTTGATGGATTCCATGATCGGTTCGCGCTCTGCATTTCGGGAGTGTCAGGCGATCGGTGCGACGGTGCATGGTGTGTCGGGCGCCCGGGAAGCCATCAGTGAAGTCGACATCTTGATCGACGAGGTGTTGCAGTTGTTGCAGGAGGAACGTGTATGAGCGCGAAGTTGAAATCGCTCAAAGACGGCATGCTGGCCGGCATTGCCGCAGAGAAGACCAAGGCGACACCCGTTGATCGTTTTGCGCTAGCAGAAAAAGCGATTACATCGCACCCTCGCGGCCTGCTTGGCCAAGCTACCCCCGGCGCTGCTTTCAGCGCTGAAAGTCCCGTGCCCGCGAATACGTCTGAACGCCGGGTGATCAAGGTTCCGCTTGAACGGTTGCAGGAAAATCCGCTTAACGCCCGCCGCATCTACGATCCGCAGATCGTCCAGGAGCGGGCGGCGTCCATCGCTACGCATGGTCAGCAGACGCCAGGCTTGGCGGCGCCAGACCCGGCACGCCCAGGTTGGTATGTCCTGATCGACGGCCATTACCGGAAGCGTGCCTTGGCCGCCGCTGGGAAGGCCGAGATGGACTGCTTCATCGAGGACGGCCTGTCGGATATCGATTTCTATCGGCTGTCCTTCGTCTTGAACGAGCAGCGTTCCGGCCAATCCGTGTTGGACAACGCCATCGCTTGGCGGCAGCTGCTAGATGAAGGAAAAGTTAAAAAAGAAGAAGATATTTGCGAGATTACCGGCGTATCCGCAGGAACGGTCAACAAGACGTTGGCGCTGCTGAAACTGCCGGAGTCAGTGCTCGAAGTCATGAAGGAGCGACCGGCTGGTATCGGCATCGCGACCGGATACGAGCTGACGCTGTACTTCAAGAGCGCGGGCGAAGACCGTACGCGTGAGCTGGTACATCGCGTACTGGAAGAGGGGCTTTCAAGCCGCGACGTGGAGCAGATCCGCAAGGTGGCTCAAGAAGGGCGTACCCGCAAGGTGAAGGAAGTCAGCCGCCAATACAAGATTCGAAGCGCGGAAGGTGATCTTCTCGGCACAATCAAGGAGTGGGATTCCGGAAGAGTGATGCTTGATGTGAAGCTCGGAGATCGTGCCGCCCGGGAATCGCTGGTGGAAGCGCTGAAAAGCCGATTTGGCCTGGACGTCGCCCTACTGTAGATCCGCCGCAGATTTGTCCGCAAAAAGCGCCCCATGGGGCGCTTTTTTTTCGCCCTGATTTCGGACACGAGGGCCATATCGGCGCGTGGAGCGTACCCGTTTCTGCGCAGGCTCAGCGGTGTCCGGTGCACCCCATCGAAGGACTCGTTCCCCGGCCCGCCCGGCGCCGAAATGAGGGGGCTTGCCATTCAAAGGGGATGTTTATGCTTCACGATTGGACTGCAAGTACAACTGCGTAAAATGTAAATAATGATATGTAACGTACACTGCTTGAGGTTTTTAACCCTTGATGTACACTATATGGACACTCGATAGCCCCTATGGCACGCCCCGGTCTCTATTTCTCGGCTGAGCAGCAGCAACGAATCGTTGAAGCGATTCGACGGTTGGATATCGCCTTCCCGCACGACAACGCTGTGTTCCTGGATGAGGTGATCGAAGCCGTTCAGGCGGTGACGCGCCGTGTTTACGGCGTTCGGCGTTACGTGCAGTGGTTGGCGGAAGCCGGAGTACGCCGGCGTCCGAGCAATGCGACGTTACAGAAGGCGATCGACCGGGCGCAGGGGCGCGGGCCGGTTGCGCGAGGTGTCGCTGCGGATGCGGTTGAGCCTTGGCCGATCCCGTTGGCACACGCAGAAACGGGTACGCTTTCTGCGCGCGACGAACGCAACCGCATCGCCTCGCGCGCCATTGGCGCGCCCGGTGCGGGCGCCGAATGGATGGAAGCGCGCATCCGAGCCGAGGTGGCGGAGCGCGCGCTGGAACACGAAGCCGCGCGCAATCGTCAATTGCAGGCCGCCATGGCCGACTTGGAGCGGCGTCTCGGCGAAGCGCTTGCCACGGCGCCGGCCGTGCCGCCCAAGTTGACCGACGCGACCCTCGAGCGCCTGGAGCAGACCATGGAAACCGTGACCCGCCTGGAGGGCGCGGCCAGCGCGCTGGCGGGTACGGAGCGCTTTCTACGCTTGCAGAACGATGCGGTGCGCCAGCAGACGCAAAACGAAGCCGATCAACTGCGTCAGCGCATCCGAACCCTGGAAGCCGAGGTCGCGCAACTGAACGCCCAGATCGATGCCTATCGGCGCACGCCCGAGCGCACCGCGCCGGTCTCGCGCGGCTGGGTCAAGCCATCTTCCTGATTTTCGACACACTGTTAGCGGGTGCTTACTGGTCTGGCCGAGCGCGAGTTGGCTCAGAACGGCACGCAGAATTGGGTACGCTTTTCGACTTTCGGCGCTGAAAGTTGGTGCGACGGAGTTTCAACCCGTTGTAGGAAAGGTGCCGATGCAACGCCCACAACGTTGCGCGGGGCGCGCCAGATGGTGCTCCGTCAAAGGGTCGACCCCTTTTATTGTCGCTGGCATATGACTTGCTCATGACGCTACGTCTCACCAATGGAGTTGTCATGAACGAGAAGATCACCAAGGCCGTGTTTCCCGTGGCGGGACTCGGTACACGTTTTCTACCCGCCACCAAGGCCAGCCCGAAAGAGATGCTGCCGATCGTCGATAAACCGCTGATCCAATATGCGGTGGAAGAGGCTGCCGCCGCGGGTATCACGGAAATGATCTTCATCACGGGCCGCGCCAAGCGCGCTATCGAAGACCATTTCGACAAGGCTTACGAGCTTGAAACCGAACTGGCCGCCAAGAACAAGCAGGCGTTGCTGGAGATGGTGCAGTCGATCAAGCCGTCCGGCGTCGAGTGCTTTTATGTGCGTCAGCCGGAGACCCTGGGCCTCGGCCACGCCGTGCTCTGTGCGCAGAAACTGGTACGCGACGAACCCTTCGCCGTGATCCTGGCCGATGACTTGCTGGACAACCAGCCGCCCGTCATGCAGCAGATGACGGAGCTTTACGATCACTACCGGTGCTCCATCGTCGGCGTCGAAACGATTGCGCCGGAAGCCTCGCGGTCGTATGGGGTGGTTGCCGGCCGTGAATGGGATGACCGCCTCGTCAAGCTCGATGGCATCGTCGAAAAGCCGGCGCCGAAGGATGCGCCGTCGAACCTGGGCGTGGTCGGGCGCTACATTCTGACGCCGCGCATCTTCGATCATCTGCGCAATCTGAAGCCTGGCGCAGGCGGCGAATTGCAGTTGACGGACGCCATCCAGAGCCTGCTGGCCGAAGAGCAGATCCTGGCGTATCGCTACCGTGGTCAGCGGTTCGATTGCGGAAGCAAGTTCGGTTACCTGCAGGCGACGGTCGAGTTTGCGCTGCGCCACCCGGAAGTGCGTGCTGACTTTGAGGCGTATCTGCATGAGCGTCTGGGCCTGTCCCAAACGCATGAAGATGTGTCTGCCGAGATGGAGTCGTTGGTTCGCGACACCATTCCGCTGAGCGTGGCTGCCTGAGCTTCGTCCCTTTCAGAATCGGTCGTGCGGGTTTCCGCACAGGCCGCCCGGCCGATTCTGATAAACCGCACACCTCTCCGATCTCCCGTTGTTCGGTCAATTCCCCGCAAAGCCTGGTGCCATGGGCGTTTGTGGCGGGTCGACACGCCTGTTTTCTGCATGGAATGCTTCTTGAGTAAGAGCGACCACCCATAAACCGGCGGACCGCTTGGACGTCGCACACGCAGCTCCGTGTGCGAACTGTCACCAGCAAAGGCCGCCGCAACGCTCCAAGGAGACACCATGACGCAGCCTCAGGCTGGTGCGGTCACGGGCGACTTTTCGCCCGCGCAGGCCCCCACCAAAGACACTCCCGCAGACGTACGCCGTCGTCTGCGTTCCATCTTCTCCGGTTCGATTGGCAACCTTGTCGAGTGGTACGACTGGTATGTCTACTCGGCGTTTGCCCTGTACTTTGCCAAGTCGTTCTTCCCGAAGGGCGACCAGACCGCGCAGCTGCTCAATACGGCGGCGGTGTTTGCGGTCGGCTTTCTGGCGCGTCCGGTGGGCGGGTGGTTGATGGGTATCTACGCAGATCGCTACGGCCGCAAGCGCGCGCTGTTCTTCTCGGTGGTGCTCATGTGCGCGGGCTCGCTCATCATTGCGCTCACGCCGAGCTACGCGACCATCGGCGTGGCGGCACCCGTGCTGCTGGTGCTGGCGCGTCTGCTGCAAGGCTTGTCGGTCGGCGGAGAATACGGCACCTCGGCCACGTACCTGAGCGAAGTCGCCAACAAGGAAAACCGCGGCTTCTACTCGAGCTTCCAGTACGTCACGCTCATCGCCGGGCAACTGACGGCGCTGGCCCTGCTGATCGTGCTGCAGCAGTTCGTGCTGTCGCCGGCGCAGCTTGAGGCGTGGGGGTGGCGCATCCCGTTCTTCATCGGCGCGCTGTGTGCGTTGCTGGCAATGGTCATGCGCTCGCACATGGAGGAGACGCAATCCTTTACCGCCGCGAAGACAAACAAGAAGCGCGGCACGCTGTCGGAACTGGCCAAGCATCCGCGCGCCGTTGCAACGGTCGTGGGCCTGACGACGGGCGGTACGGTGGCGTTCTACACGTACTCGATCTACATGCAGAAGTTCCTGGCCAACACGGTGGGGCTGTCGAAGGACACGGCGACGCTGGTGTCTGGTGCCACGCTGCTGCTGTTCGCGATGCTGCAGCCGATCGTGGGCGGGCTGTCCGACCGCATTGGCCGCCGTCCGATCCTGATCGCGTTTGGCGTGCTGGGTACGCTGTTCACCGTGCCAATCATGACCGGCATCAGCCAGACCACCAACGTGTGGACGGCCTTTTTCCTCATCATGGCTGCGCTGGTGATTGTCTCCGGCTACACGTCGATCAACGCGGTGGTCAAGGCGGAGCTGTTCCCCGCGGAAGTGCGTGCGCTGGGCGTGGGCCTGCCGTATGCACTCACGGTGTCGATCTTCGGCGGCACGGCCGAGTACATCGCGCTGTGGCTCAAGCAGGCGGGTCACGAGTCGCTGTTCTACTGGTATGTGACGGGCACGATCTTCCTGTCGCTGTTGGTGTACGTGTTCATGCGCGATACTCGCGAGCATTCCCGCATCGAACATTGACCCCATGTCGCCAACTGACGGCCACGCAGACCTTGCCCACCCCGCACACGGGCGCGGCTGGCGCATGGCCGTCGCGCTGGCCATGGCGGCGTGCTGTGCGGCAGCGGGGTGGGGCGCTTACGCCATCGCCCTGCAGCGCTACGTTGCCACGCGCGCCGAAGAGGCGGGCCAGCGCACCACCTTCTACGCACAGAACCTGCGCAGCACGCTGGCCCGCTATGAATCATTGCCGAGGCTGGCGGCGCTGGAGCATGTGCTGCACGTCGCACTGCAAGAGAATCCCCAGGCTGGCGACGCTGTCATGCGCCGCGCAGCCAATGCCTATCTGAAGGAAGTGCAGGCGGCCACCGATCTGGCCGCTGCGCACCTGATCAATACGACCGGCCTCACGATTGCGGCCAGCAACTGGGATCTGCCGACCTCGTTCGTCGGCCAGAACTACGCATTCCGCCCGTACTTTGTTGAGGCCATGCGCGAAGGGCTGGGTCGCTTCTACGGCGTGGGCAATACCACCGGCGAGACGGGCTATTTCGTGGCCGCCCCCGTGCGCGAAGACAACAAGCCGATCGGCGTGGTCGTCGTGAAGGTCAACCTCGATGCATTCGAGGCCACGTTGTCGCGCAGCGGCGATACGGTGCTGCTCTTGGATCGGTACGGCGTGATCTTCCTGTCGTCCGTACCCGAGTGGAAATACCGCACACTCGGCACCTTGAGCGCGGACCAGCGCGCAGCACTCGACGCGACGCGCCAGTACGCCCCCCACAACCTCACGCCGCTCGGAACGCGCGACGGGCAAGCCGCAAGCGTACCCTTTTCTGCGGACCACCCGCCGCAGACCGTGCGCGTGGCGTTGCCCGGAAAATCGGCGTCGACGCTGCGTGTGCAGTACCGCCCGGTGGGCCTGCTCGGCTGGCAGGTCGCCGTGTTGATCGACCCGCGCGACGAGCAGCGTACCGCGCTGGTGGCCGGTGCAAGTGCCGCGTTTGCGATGGCGTTGATCTTCGCCGTACTCGTGGCTTTGCGCCTGCGTACGCGCCGGCGCGAAGAGCAGCACCGCGCGCGCGCCGCACTGCGCGAAGTCCAGCGTGATCTGGAAGCACGGATCGCGCAGCGCACTGCGGAGCTGACGTCCGCCAACACCGCGCTGGCCGGCAAGGTCGAAGCGCTCGATGCCGCGCAACGCATCCTGCGCGAAACGCGCGATGCTGCCGTGCAGGCCGGCAAGCTCGCCGTGCTCGGCCAGATGGCCGCCGGCATCACGCACGAACTGAACCAGCCGCTTACCGCGCTGACCACGCTCTCGGACAACGCCAACCAGCTTGCCGAGCGCGGCCGCATCGACGAAGTGCGCGGCAACCTCACGCACATCAGCCAGCTTGCCGAACGCATGGGCCGCATCGTTTCGCACATCAAGGCGTTCTCGCGCAAGGGCGATGCGGCACGCGCGGCTGTGTCGGTGGACGAAGCCATCCGCCAGGCGCTGATGCTGGTGGAAACGCGTCGCCGCCAGGTCGGCGTGACGGTGGTGACCGAACCCGTCCCAGCTGATCTTGCGGTCTGGGCCAACGCCGTGCGGCTTGAGCAGGTACTCGTCAACCTCATCCGCAATGCCATTGATGCCACCGCCGAGGGACCGGTCGCCGAATCGGCTACCGTGCGGGTGAGCGTCGAGCCCATCGAGAAATGGGTACGCATCACCGTGCGCGACTTCGGTCCGGGCATTTCCACTGATGTGCTGCCGCGCCTGTTCGAGCCGTTCTTCACCACCAAGGACGATGGTCAGGGCCTGGGGCTCGGGCTGGCGATTTCGCTGGCGATCATCGAAGACTTTGGCGGCCGGCTCGAAGGCCGCAATGCGGGTGACGATGCAGGTGGCGCAGAATTCATCATCGAGCTTGAACGCGTTGTGAAACCCACATGACTGAACACGGCACGCCAGACCCTTCCCCCATCGACCACGCGCCCGTCTTCCTGATCGAAGACGATGACGTCGTGCGCCTGGGCTGCGAGCAGGCACTCTCGCTGGCCGACGTGCCGGTGCAGTCCTTTGCCGACGCGGAAAGCGCGCTGGCCGCACTCGCCACGCAAACGCCGGCCGTGGTCGTCACCGACGTGCGCCTGCCCGGCCGCGACGGCCTGGCTGTGCTGCGCGAGATGCTGCGGCACGACCGCCAGTTGCCCGTCATCCTCATCACCGGTCATGGCGATGTGACGATGGCCGTGGCCGCCATGCGCGCGGGCGCATACGACTTCATGGAGAAGCCGTTCCACTCAGAGCGCCTCGTCGACGTGGTGCGGCGTGCGTTGGAGAAGCGCCGGCTCACGTCCGAAAACCTGCGTTTGCGTGAAGCGCTGCAGGGCCGGCAGGCGTACCCATTGATCGGCCAGAGCGCCGTCATGCAGAACGTACGCCGGCTCGTCACCGCGCTGGCACCGACCGATGCCGACATCCTCGTCACGGGCGAGACCGGCTCGGGCAAGGAAGTGCTCGCGCGCGCCATTCACGAAGGCAGCCGACGTCGCGGGCCGTTCGTCGCGCTCAATTGCGCGGCGCTGCCGGAGTCCGTGTTCGAGAGCGAGATGTTCGGCCACGAGGCGGGCGCTTTCACAGGTGCCAACCGCCGCCGCATCGGCAAGATGGAATATGCAGATGGCGGCACGCTGTTCCTGGATGAGATCGAATCGATGCCGCTGGCGCTGCAGGCCAAGCTGCTGCGTGCGCTGCAGGAACGCAGCATCGAACGGCTGGGCAGTAACGCGAGCGTGCCGGTCAATTGCCGTGTGGTGGCTGCCGCCAAGGTCGACTTGAAGGAGGCATCCGATCACGGGCAGTTCCGCGCGGACTTGTATTACCGCCTGAACGTCGTGTCGATTGCGCTGCCGGCGCTGCGCCAGCGTGCCGAAGACATTCCGCTGCTGATGGCCCACTTTCTGCAGCAGGCTGCGGTGCGCTACGAGCGTGCGGCGCCCGATTGGTCTGCGCAAGACATGATGCGCTGGCAGCACCACGACTGGCCCGGCAACGTGCGCGAACTGAAGAACGTGGCGGAGCGCTTTTGCCTCGGATTGGACGACGGCCTGGTGGTTTCAGAGGCGAGCCAGCATTCCCTGGCCGGCCGGATGATGGCGGTCGAACGCACCACCATCGAAGAAGCACTGCGCGCCACGGAGGGCAACGTTGCCCGTGCGGCCGACTTGCTCGCCGTGCCGCGCAAGACGCTATACGACAAGCTCAACCGGCACGGCATCGAGCCGGACAAGTTCCGCAGCAGTTAGCGCAGCGAGGATTCGCCGATCTTGCGGCCGCCTTGCGGAGGCCAGCACGTTGCTGCCAGCAGCACGGCGGCCACGGCGTAGATCGCTTCGGTCACCGCCAGGGGCAGCACATGTACCTGGTACAGCGCAGCGGGCAAGTCAGCCAGCGCATGCAGCAACACCGCCAGCACGACGATCACAAACCGCCGCTGCCGCACCGCGTGCCACACCACCAGCGTGAGCGTGAACTGGATCAGCATCGCCGCAATGCGCTCGCTCACCGCACCGAGCGCCAGCCACGGCGACAGCTGCGCCAGCATGGCATGGATGGTCCCGACCATGGCATCGGCACCGCTGGCCGCGAGGCGCGATTCCAGCTCGCCGCGGTTGCTGGCAATGCCGAACATCACCATCTGGGCCTGCGATGCCGCACCAACCAGCCAGGCTTCGATGCCCGCGTGACCGAGCGCATACGCCACCGGTGTGGCGGCACCCCCCGGCTTGCGCACGAGAAAACGCAGGCCGAGCCAGCGGCCGCTTTCCTCGAACAAGCCGGCCATCAGCGCGCCGTAGATGACGAACAGCACGGGCATGCGCAGCCAGTGCGCCGTGGTCGGGTTGAGCTGCAGCAGGTACAAATGCAGCGTGCGTTCCAGCACCAACGCAAACACCACAAACACCGCCGCGCCCACGCCGATGTCGCGCCATGCCAGGTCGAAGCGCCGCCGCAGCCAGAACCACGCTACGACGGGCACGCTTGCGATGAGCAAGGCCGCGATGGCGTGGGCAACAAGGGCAGGGATGGCGACGGTGAACATGGCGGATGGAGACAGTCGGGCAATCGAGTTGGCCGCATGCTACCTGAGCGTGCTGGCGCGAGTCTTGCGGGCCGATTGTTACAATACGTACCTGCGGCAGCAATGCCGCTTCTTGGCTTCTTGATATGGCAGGACGGACGGTCGTGAAACGCATGATGTGGCGGTGGATCTGGATATGCAGTGTCGGCGTGGGCGCCTTCGGCATGGCGGTGCCTGCCCAGGCTGCACGCTGGCACCAATACCTGACGACGACGTCCGTCGTGGCTTCCATCGATCGCACGTCGCTGCGCTCCAACCGTACCGGTCACAAAATTTTTCTGGCGCGCACGGTGCTCAAGCGCAGTGAACGCCGCGCCCATGGCGCCCATTACCGGCCCGGCACGATGATCCTCTCGCGCCAGGAGATCGACTGCCATCGCCAGCGCATCCGCCTGGTCGACTACGTGGTGCGCGGTCCCGACGGCGCCACGCTCGATACCGATACCGCAGCCGGCGCGCACTGGATGCGCATCCGCCCCGGTACGCTCGCGGCGCGCTCGGCCGCCTATGTCTGCGGCCGCCGTTAGACCCCGCGGCGACTCGACATTGACCGGCGGGCATAGCACTATGGTGTTTGCCCTCACACCACAACAAGACGCCGGCCGCGAGGGGCGCCGGCGCCAGCCGACCGTTTGATGAAACTGACCCTGAAGTCGCAGGCGGCCATCATGGCGACCGTCATCAGCGTGACGGTGGTGAGCGTGTTCGGCTGGTCGCAACGCGAGCCGATCCGCCGCGAGGTGATGGCGCAGATCAAGGCGCAGCAGACGGCCATGGTCAAGGAGTCGGCGGAAGACCTGAAGCAGCGGCTGGACACATACCTGGGCGTGCTCGAGCGCACTGCGCAGCAGATGCGCACCGTACACTTCGACACGCCGGCGCAAGAAGCGGCGTTCTACCGCTCCATCCAGCCGGCCAGCGGCCTGTTCGACGGCGTGTTCCTGGCCTCGGCTGACGGCAAGGTGACAGCCACCTCGCCGCACCGCGCGGGCGTGGTCGGCATCGACATTTCGGATCGGGATTACTTCAGGCAGGTCATGGTGGTTGACCAGCCGACCATCTCCGCACCGCTGCGCAACCGTGTGGGCGGCGAGCCCATCGTCATCATGGCCGCGCCCGTGCATGATCAGGATGGCAATCTCGTCGGGCTGATCGGCGCGTCGCTGTACCTGCTCAAGCCGAACTTTCTGGGCGACATGCGCGATATGCGCGTGGGCCAGACCGGCCATGTCTACCTGGCCACGCGCGGTGACAACCCCGTTTATATCGTCCACCCCCAGGCCGACAAGACGCTGGCGCCGCTCGATGCCGATCCGGCGGTGGCCGCAGCCTTTTACGCGAATCCGGACGCACTGCCTGATCGCGGTGGCGACGTGGTCACCACGCAAGACATCACCTCGGCCGGCTGGACCCTCGCTGCGGTGTTGCCCGGCGCCGAGGCCAACCGGCAGCTCTTCCTCATGCGCCAGCGTTTTCGCTGGTCGCTCCTGGTGCTGGCGGCGATGATCGGCGCATCGGTGTGGGCGGCGATGCTGTGGCTGTTGCGCCCGCTTGGCCGGTTGCATTCAGCCATGACGCAGCTTTCGGCCACGGACTTGCGCAACGCGCCTCCGCTCGAGCTGGGCAGTACCTCTGCGGAAATCGACGCAGTATCAACGGCGTTCCATAAGCTGATGGACGAGGTCGTCCGCCAGCGCGCCGAACTCGAAGCCGTCAACGATGCGTCGCCGCTCGGGTTGTTCCGCTCGGATGCGGAGGGGCGGACCGTCTATACCAACGAGGCGTATCGCCGGCTGCTCGGTGCAACGCATGAAGAGGCGCTGGCCGATGTGTGGCTCGCACGTCTGCATCCGGACGACCGGGATGCCACCATGGCCGGTTGGCGCGACGCGGTCGCACGCGGGGCCGGCTACAACGCCGAGCAGCACGTGATCGTGCCAGGCCTGGGTGAGCGATTGCTGGTGGTCACGACAGCGCCGGTGCGGGTGGACGGCGAGGTGGTCGGCCACGTTGGGGCGATGGAAGACATCACCGTGCGGGCGCGGGCGCAACAAGCCTCGCGCGTGCTGACCAAGATCCTCGACTCCACCACCGACTTCGTTGCGCAAAGCGACGTACAGGGCAACGTCACCTACATGAATCCGGCCGGCCGCCGCTTTGCCGGCATTGCGCCGGGTGCCAATCTCCAAGGCCTGACGGTTGCGGATTTCTACCCGCCCGAGACAATGGGCTGGCTGCGCGAGGTGGCCGTACCCGCAGCCTCGCGCGATGGCGTATGGATTGGCGAAACCACCGCGCGAGGTGCCGAGGGTCAGGTCGTGCCGATCAACCACATGATCATCGCGCACCGCGATCCTGCCGGGCGCATGGAGTATTTCTCGTCGGTCATGCGCGACATCACGCAGGACAAGGCCGCCAAGGAAGCGCTGCAGCGCAGCCGCGAAACGCTGCAGACCGTGACCGATGCGCTGCCCGCGCTGGTGGCCTTCATCGACACCGAGGAGCGCTTCCGCTTCCTGAATGCCGCCTACGAGAAAGCGTATGGACGATCGACCGTGAGCATGCTCGGGCAGACGCTGCGCGAAGTCGTGGGGGACGACGCTTACAGCAACCTCCGCGATGCGTTGCAGCGTGCGCTGGGCGGAGAGACGATGGTCTTCGAGCGCGAGACCGGGGCCCTCGATCAATACCGGTGTGAAGAGGTCAGCTACCTTCCGCAGTTCGACTCGCAAGGCCGCGTGGCGGGTGTGCATTCGGTCACGCTGGATATTACGGAGCGCAAGAAGCAGGAGCTGCGCCTGCGCGCGCTGACCACCACCGACCACCTCACCGGCCTGGCCAACCGTGCCGGCTTTGAAGCGCGTTTGCAGGGGGCGCTGGACCAGGCACGTGTGAATGGATCGACCGGAGCGCTCCTGCTGATCGATCTCGACCACTTCAAGGTGGTCAACGACACGCACGGGCACGCCGTTGGCGATGCGCTGCTGCGTACTTTCGCGCAGCGGCTGGCGCGTGCTGTGCGCCCGTATGACGGCGTGGCGCGTTTTGGCGGTGATGAGTTTGCCGTCATCCTGGAGCACCTGTCGCACCCGGGCGACGCAAAGACGGTTGCCGCGAATATCCTTGCCGCATGCAACAAGCCGTTTCGCCTGCGTGAGGCGATGGTGCAGGTGGGCGCGAGCATCGGTATCGCAACCTTCGACGCGCGTACGCTGGCGCAGAGCGTCGTCTTCGAAGCCGCCGACGAGGCGTTGTACGAAGCCAAATCGCGTGGCAAGGGCTTGTTTGTCAGCGCCGACGAGCTTCCGACGGGCTGATTTCGCAGTGCGGCAAGGCACGCAGAAACGGGTACGCTCCACGTCGATTTGACGGTATTGCGCAGGCAATGTTGCGCCGCAATGACCGCCCCCCAGGCCGGGCGGCGGACAATCCCCTATCGCACGGTCGTGCGCTTTCCGGTAAAGTCCCGCGACTGACTGCACGCGCCGGCCACCCCGGCGCGTCGCACAAGAGCGCTGTACCCATGGCGCCTTCGCTTCACACTCCGACGCACTTCCGGTGCACGCATGCCCGATCCGGCATCGCTCGCCCGGCAGGTCTTCCGCCGTTTCGCCAACGTTGTCTTGTCTTCGTGGCGCGAAACCCGGCAGGCGAGCGTCCGGACGCGATGCAGGGCGCATGCGGGGGGAGCGACGGTGTTGGGCCAGCGCATCTTCGAGACGCATCGCATTCAAGCAATCGCGACGGACAAACAAGGAGCAGGTTCGCATGCAAAAAATGATCAAACGGCTGCTGTTGACGGCAGTGGCTGCGGGGGCGGCAATCGCAACGGGCGCGGCAACTGCGGCCCAGGACATCAAGATCGGTGTGGCCGAAGCGCTGTCGGGCGGCGCAGCTCAGTACGGCGTGGCCATCCGCAACGGCTTCCAGTTGGCCGCTGATGAGATCAACGCCGCGGGCGGTATCAACGGCAGCAAGATCGCACTGGTGATCGAAGACGAGCAGGGCAAGAAGGAAGAAGCCATCAACGTCTTCAAGAAGCTGATCTTCCAGGACAAGGTGGCGATGGTGTTCGGCCCCACGCTGTCGAACTCGGCACAGGCGGCCGACCCGATCGCGCAGGCTTCCAAGACGGTCGCCTTTGGCACCTCCAACACCGCAGACGGCATCACCAGCATCGGCGATTTCGTCTTCCGCAATTCCGTGACCGAAGCCGACGTGCTGCCGGCAACGATCCAGACCGTTGTGAAGAAGGCCGGCGTGAAGAAGGTCGCCGTGCTGTACGGCAACGACGACGTCTTCACCAAGAGCGGGTACGACAACTTCAAGAAGGCGCTCGAAGACCTGAAGATTCCGGTGACAACCACCGAGACCTTCGCCAAGGGCGACGTCGACTTCAAGGCGCAACTCACGAAGATCAAGGCGACGAACCCGGATGCGATCGTGCTGTCGGCGCTGATTGCCGAAGGTGGTCCGATCATGGTGCAGGCGCGTCAGCTCGGCCTGAATGTGCCGGTCATCGGCGGCAATGGGATGAACTCGGTCAAGGTGTTCGACCTGGCCAAGGATAAGTCCGACAACCTGTGGGTGGGCAGCCCGTGGTCGATCGAGAACCACACGGCCGAGAACAGCAAGTTCATCACCGCCTACACCGCCAAGTACAAGGCCGCGCCGGATCAGTTTGCGGCGCAGGCGTATGACGCCATGTACATCGCGAGCAAGGCGCTGAAGACGGTCAAGTTCAGCGGCAACCTCGAAGCCGATCGCAAGGCAATCCGCGATGCGCTGCCGGCAGTCAAGCACGTTGGCGCGACCGGTGCATTTGCGTTCCGCCAGGTGACGGCACGTGGCAAGCCGGCTGGCTATGACGCCGTGCAGACGCCGATCGTGAGCGTGACCAAGAACGGCAAGTACACCATCGAGAAGTAATCTTCGGTTCTCGTTGAAACCCTTTGAACGAGACAGGCGGGGCGTAGCTAAACCTACGCCCCATCGCTTTTTTTGCGGCTGCTTTGGTGACTGCTTTGGTCCCCTTCGGCCGCACCTCACTCTGATTCATCATGCTGGAACAGCAACTCGTTAATGCGCTGTCGCTCGGCTGCGTGTATGCGTTGTTCGCCCTGGGGTTCACGCTGGTTTTCGGCGTCCTGGGCGTGATCAACCTGTCGCACGGCGCGGTCTTCATGCTCGGTGCCTATGCGGCGCTGCAGGTCGTCCTCCACTTCGATCTGCCGCTATGGGCGGCGCTGGCCGTCGGTTTTGCCGTGAGTGGCGTGGCCGGCCTCATCATCGATGTGCTGCTGCTGCGCCCGCTGCGCCGGCGCAACGCGCCGCACCTGATCCCGATGATCGGGACCATCGGTGCGGGCATCGCCATCAATAACGCCATGCAGGGCGTGTTCGGGGCGGAGAACCTGCGCTTCCCGGCCGGGCTCGTGTCTGACGCCTCGCTGGACCTGGGCGGCATTCATCTCACGCCGCTCGAACTGAGCATCATCGTGCTGTCGTTCGTGCTGATGGGCGCGCTCATGCTGCTGCTCAAGCGCACGCAACTCGGCCGCGCGCTGCGCGCGATCGCAGAGTCGCCGAAGGCGGCGGCGCTGCTCGGCATCAATGTCGAAGGGCTGTTCCTGCTGACCTCGTTTGCCGCCGCAGCGCTGGGCGGGTTGTCGGGCGTGCTGATCGGCCTGTACTCCAACGCCGTGTTCCCGTTGATGGGCCAGCCGATGCTGCACAAGGGCATCGCGGTCATCATCCTGGGTGGCCTGGGCGATATTCGCGGCGCAATGTTGGGCGGCCTGTTCCTCGGTTTTGCCGAAGTGCTGTCGGTGGCCTACATCGGCTCGACCATGCGCGACGCGGTGGCGTTCGGCTTGCTGTTCCTGATCCTGCTGGTGCGGCCGCAAGGCCTGTTCGGCAAGGTGCTGGAACGCAAGGCATAAGGAGACCGACGACATGGAATGGTTCGACAACTTCTGGTCGGTCTACAGCAACCTGGTGCTCACGCTGGGCATCAATGCGTTGCTGGCGCTGTCCATTTACCTGACGCTGTCGTGCGGCCTGCTGGCGATGGCGAATGCGGCCTTCATGGGCATCGGCGCCTACACGGCGGCGCTGCTGACGATGAATGCCGAGATGCCGTTTTCGGTCGCCCTGCTGGGCGGCATGGTGGCACCGGCCGTGGTGGCCGTTGTCATCGGCCGGCCGACGCTGCGTCTTTCCGGCGTGTATCTGGCCATGGCCACGCTTGGTTTTGGCGAAGTCGTGCGCGTGCTGATCCTGAACACCGAAGACTGGACCGGCGGCGCGCTGGGCCTGAACGGCATTCCGCAGCTGACTGAGTGGTGGCACGTGGCGCTGGCCGTATTGGCGACGCTGTTCGTGCTGGCGCGCATGCGTCGGTCGAAGGTTGGCCGCGCTTTCGAGGCCATCAAGGAAGACGAAACCGCTGCTGGCCTCATGGGCATCAACGTGGCCGGCACCAAGCTGCTGGCGTTCACGCTGGGTGCGGCCATCGCCGGGCTCGCGGGTGCACTCAATGCGCATCTGACGTTCTTCATCGGCCCGAACGAGTTCGGTTTTGATCGCGGCGTGGAGATTCTCACGATGACGATCCTCGGCGGCACCAACGGCCTGACGGGCCCGGTGCTCGGCAGCCTGATCCTGTCGCTGCTGCCCGAGTTGCTGCGTGCGTTCAAGGATTTCCGCCTGGTCGTGAACGGCGTGATCCTGATGGTGATCGTGCTGTTCCTGCCCAAGGGCATCTGGGATCCGGCGCGTTTCGCGCGCTGGTTCGGCATCAAGCGCGGCGGCACCATGCCGGGCACGGGCAACACCCCGGCCGCTTCCAATGAATCGCACTGAGGCCGCCATGCTGAAACTCACCTCCATTTCCAAGCGCTTTGGCGGCCTGTCGGTGCTGCAGGACGTCAACATTGAAGTGCCGCAAGGCACCATCTTCGGCTTGATCGGCCCGAACGGCGCCGGCAAGACGACCGTCTTCAACCTGATCACCGGCCTGCTGGCACCCACGGGCGGCTCGCTGACGTTCAACGGCGAAAATCTTGTCGGCAAGAAGCCGCACCAGATCACGCAGATGGGCATCGCACGCACGTTCCAGAACATCCGCATCTTCAAGGAGATGACGCTGCTGGAGAACGTCGTGGTGGGCATGCACCGGCATCTGGACTACGGGGCACCAGGCCTGCTGCTGTCGCTGCCCAAGTACCGCGCTGCCGAGCGCCGCGCGCGCGACCGTGCGCTGGAGCTGCTCTCGTGGGTCAAGCTCGACCACAAGGCGCACGACATTGCCGACAACCTCTCGTACGGCGACCAGCGCAAGCTCGAACTCGCGCGGGCGCTGGCCACCGAACCCAAGCTGCTGTTGCTCGACGAGCCCGTCGCCGGTATGAACACCGGCGAGAAGGTCGACCTGATGGCCGAGATCGAGAACATCAAGGCGCGCGGCTACACGATCTTCATGATCGAGCACGACATGCGCTTCGTGATGGGCTTGTGCGAGCGCATCGCGGTGCTCAACTTCGGCCGCATCATCGCCGAAGGGCCGCCCGAGGCGATCCGCAATGACCCGCAAGTCATCGAGGCGTACCTGGGCCGCGATGACGACGATGACGCGAACGGCGATGCCGCGCAGAAGGAGACGGCATGACCACGTTGCTGGAAGTCAAGGGGCTGGATGTGTCGTACGGGCACATCGCAGCCGTCAAGGGCATCGACTTTGCGCTCAAGGCCGGCGAGATCACCTCGCTGGTGGGCGCAAACGGTGCGGGCAAATCGACCACGCTGCTGGCGCTCTCGGGCCTGATCCCGAAGTCGCAGGGTGATGTGCGCGGCCAGATCCTGTTCGAGGGCGAAGACGTTACGCAGTGGTCTGCTCACAAGCGTGTGGAGCGGGGCATCGTGCAGGTGGCCGAAGGGCGCGCCACGCTCACCACGATGACGGTGCGCGAAAACCTGGAGCTGGGCGCCTACACGCGCAAGGACAAAGGCCAGATCGCCTCGGACCTGGAGCGCGTGTTCCACCTGTTCCCGCGCCTGAAGGAACGCATCGACGGTCTGGCGGGCAACCTGTCGGGCGGCGAGCAGCAGATGCTGGCCATTGGTCGCGCGCTGATGGCTCGCCCGCGCGTGCTGCTGCTGGATGAACCCTCGATGGGCCTCGCGCCGATCATCGTGCAGGAAATCTTCCGCATCCTGCGCACCATCAATGCCGAGGGTCTGACGATTTTCCTGGTCGAGCAGAATGTGCGTCAGGCGTTGAAGATCGCGCAGCACGGCTACGTATTGGAAACCGGCGAGATCGTGCTGGCTGACAGCGGCAAAAACCTGTTGGGCAATCCACGCGTGCTCGAAGCCTACCTGGGCGGCTGAGCGTTCCGAACACGCCTCGGCATGCAATATTGCCGAGGCGTAAGAACCGCATATCCATTGGGTTTGCGGTTCATTTTCATCCAAAAGCGTACCCGTTTCTGCGTACGTTCAAATCCCTGCCAAGACGTGGCGCTGTGCGTCGAACAGCGCGATCAATGCGTCGGCCACGGCCCGCACGCGCGGTGATCGTCGAACGTCGGGGTGGATCACCAACCAGATTTCTCGATGCAATGCAGGGTCGTCGATGGGCAATCGGCGCAAAAGCGTACCCGTTTCTGCGGGCGCGCCAAGCAGGTGAGGCAGCGCCGCGACACCCAGTCCGGCCAGCGCCGCCTGATGCATTGCGGCCAAATCGCTGCAGCGTAAGACCACGCGACGTTCGCCTGCGTAGTTGTCCAGCCAGCGCTGTTGCGGGACGTGGCGGAGGTTTTCGTCGTAGCCGATGAATTCCCATTCGGCTTCGGGGCGTGCGAGTACTTCTGCGGTGGCGTACAGGCCGTAGCCGAGGTCGCCCAATGGCCGTGTCGCCAAGGTCGATGACGTCGGACGCGACAAGCGCACCGCCAAGTCGGCTTCGTGCGCCATCAGGTTGGCGTTGCGCTTTTCGCCCAGCAGCACGAGGTCGATGCCGGGCCATTGCCGGCGCAGTGTCGCCAGGTTTGGCGCAATGATGTGGCTGGCCACCGTGGGTGGCGCGGAGATACGCACCGTCCCGCGCAAGCTGCCCGCGCCCGCTGCCGCACGCGCAAAGCCGGCGGCTTCCTGCTCCATGCGCTCAGCGCGCTCGGCCAGTGCGTTGCCTTCAGCGGTCAGGCGCCAGCCGCGCGGCAGGCGGTCGAACAGGCGCACGCCCAACGATTGCTCCAAGGCATCGGCACGCCGCGCTACCGTGGTGTGTTCCACCGCCAGCCGCCGCGCAGCAGCTGACAAGCTGCCCTCGCGCGCCAGCACGAGAAAGTAGCGCACGTCATCCCACTGCAAGGAAGAGGAAGGTTCGGCCGCCGCCGCACGCGCCGGGGCGCGCGCATTTTTTGGCCAACCTGGGCTTTTTTGCACAGAAGCTGATCGGTTTTTGTGAATTCCCGGGTGATTCTGAACGGATTACGCTTCTTTCACAACGTGACGAACGCAGTACCCGTCATCCACCAAACCGAAAAGCGTACCTATTTCTGCGAGGACTTTTGTCATGCATGCCAAGGTGATCCAACTGCGCGAACCCGGACCGGCATTGGGCTTGCGGCCCGCCAGCCTGATGTTGGCGCCGCCTGCGCCGAACGCGTTGACGGTGCGGCACACGGCCATCGGCGTGAACTTTGTCGACGTGTATCACCGTGTCGGGCTGTACCCGGTGCCGGCATTCCCAGCGGTGCTCGGGGTGGAGGGCGTTGGCGTGGTGGAAGCGATGGGGTCGGAAGTGCGCGGCTTTGTCGTTGGACAGCGCGTGGCCTGGGCCGGCCTGATGGACGGCGCACCCGGCGGCTACGCCAGCCACCGCAACATCCCGGCCGAACGGGCGATTGCCTTGCCCGATGCGCTGGATGACGAAACCGTGGCAGCCACGTTGGTCCGCGGCATCACTGCACACATGCTGCTGACGCGGGTACGGCAGACGCGCGCCGGCGATACGCTGCTCGTACACGCTGCAGCCGGCGGCCTGGGCGTGTTGCTGGTGCAGTGGGCCAAGCGCCAGGGTGCGCGTGTGATCGGCACGGTTGGCAGCGAAGCCAAGGCCGCCGTCGCGCTGGGCCACGGCGCAGACCACGTTGTGCTGCATCGCCAGCAGGATGTGCGCGAAGCCGTGCTGCAACTCACCGGCGGAGAAGGCGTCGACTACGTGATCGACGGCATTGGCGGCGCGATGCTGCAGACCTCGTTGGCAGTGACACGGCCGTTCGGCATGGTGGCGAGCATCGGACAAGCAGGCGATGTCGGCAACGCCCAAACGGATGTCGTCGATCTTGCGGCGCTTGGACCGTCGCGCTCCATCGCGCTGGCGCGGCCGGGCGTATTCCGCTACATGGCCGAACTGTCGAACTACCGAACTGGAGCGCAGGCGGCATTGCAACGCATGCTGGATGGCGTGCGCGTGCCGGTGGGCGGTACCTATGCGTTGGAAGATGCGGCCGCCGCGCACGCCGCGCTGGAAGCCGCACAGACCTCAGGGGCGTTGCTCTTGCGCCCTTGAGAACCCCGCGCGCCGAAGGGTTTCCGTACAAAGCGTACCCATTTCTGCGGGACACTCAGCATCGTTGCTTCACGCTGCCAGGTCTCGCGTTTCGAAGGTTTGACCTCATCCCACAAGGAGCCATCGCATGCTGTACCTGATTCTTTTCAACTACACCGCACCGCTCGAAGCACTCGATCGGGTGCTGCCTGCGCACCGCGCGCATCTGGACGCGCACTATGCGAGCGGCCACTTCCTGATGTCGGGGCCGTTCTTCCCGCGTGAGGGCGGTGGCATCCTGGCGCGTGCCGAATCCCGCGAAGAGATCGACGACATCGTCGCGCGCGACCCTTTCGTCATCGAAAACCTCGTGCAGGCGCGCGTCATTGCCTGGGGCCCGAATCGTCGGAGTGCTGATACACCGCAGGCGTGGTTGCCAGACGCCCTGGTCGCGACGTCGACTTAAAACCGGTGCGGCGCCACCGCTATCATGTCGGCTTGTCCTTGCGCGAACCGACATGACCGACACGCCGCCGCCTCAATCTGAAGTGCCGCGCCAGCCATGGTGGCGGCGCGCGACTGCCCGGCTGCCGTTCGGTCGCGAGCATCTGGTGTTCGTGATCGCCGGGGTGATCGGCTGCGCAGGCGCCTTGTCGACGATCCTGTTTCGCGAATGCCTGCGTCTACTGCAATGGTGGCTTTCGGGTACGGACCAGGGTTTGGTGGCCACGGCACGCGCGCTGCCGTGGTGGGCGCGTCTGTTGGTGCCGACGGTGGGTGGACTGCTGGCAGGCATCACCTTGCAGGTGGGCCTGAAGTGGATCCCCCGAAAAGGCTCGGAAGACTATATGGAAGCCATTGCCGTGGGCCATGGCGTGCTCAGCGCGCGCCAGAGCCTGGTGCGCAGTGCGTCGTCGTTGTGCTCGGTGGCCAGCGGCGCGTCGATCGGGCGCGAAGGGCCGATGGTGCAACTGGCGGCAATGTGCGGCTCGCTGGTCGGCCGGGTACTGCGGCGCTGGACGCCCGTGCCGGTCGAGCAACTGCGTCTGCTGGTCGCCTGCGGTGCGGCCGCTGGCATCACCTCTGCCTACAACGCGCCCATCTCGGGCGCCGTGTTTGTCTGTGAAATCGTGTTCGGCGTCATCACCACGGCAACGCTCGGGCCGCTGCTGGTGGCGGCTGTCACCGCCGATATCGTGGTGCGCCAGTTCTTCGGGTACGGGGCGGTCTACGAGATGCCGCACTTCGATTTCGTCTCCGGCTGGGAAGTGCTGACGTATCTGGGCCTTGGTTTGGCGGCGGGGATGGTGGGGCCGTTGCTGCTGGGGCTGATCGACCGCGCGCGTGATGCGTTTGCACAGACCAAGCTGCCGCTCACGCTGCGATTGGCGGCCGGCGGGTTGATTGTCGGTGCGCTGTCCACGGGCGTGCCCGAGGTCTGGGGCAACGGCTACAGCGTGGTCAACAGCTTTCTGCACGAGCCGTGGCTCTGGCAGACGGTGGCGCTGGTGCTGATCTGCAAGGTGGTGGCGACGGCGTCGAGCGCGGGCTCTGGCGCGGTGGGTGGCGTGTTCACACCCACGCTGTTCTGTGGCGCCGCGCTCGGTTTGCTGTACGGCACGGGCATGCACGCGCTGCTGCCGGGTGCTGCGCCGGTGCCGGTCAGCTACGCGGTGGTCGGTATGGGTGCGCTGCTGGCAGCCACCACCTATGCGCCGCTCATGTCGATCCTGATGATCTTCGAGATGACGCTGTCGTATCAGGTGGTGCTGCCGCTCATGTTGGCCTGCATTACCGGCTATGTGACGGCACATGCAGCCGGTGCGCCGTCGGTGTATGCGCGTGCGCTGGCGCGCAACCGTGCAGATGCCGGCGACGATGCGCAGCACCTTCCATCGCCCTCACCGGGCACGCAGAAATAGGTACGCTTTGCTGATTGGGGAGGCGCCTGACCACAGATATTCCTTGGGGACAAGCTTGCCAAGTCAGCCAAATCCAAGGAAAAGCGCTCTATAAGCCTCTCTGAATTGTGCGTTTCCGGGAACTTTCAGGAGTTTTTTGCGACATTTTGTTGCTGTTGCGAATCGTTATCATTTATATTTGCGTCCGCAATTCGTAGTGCGCTCTCGTGCACGGCGGCACGGGCGCAGGAGGGCGTTCCGGAGCGGCTGGCACTCAATAGAAGAGCGCCGCCGGAGAAACCACGCAATGAACCGCCGCACGCCCGTCGCCAGCGCCCTGTTGGCTCTGTTTGCCACCCCCACCGTCGCACTTGCCCAGCAGGCCACGCTAGCCCAGGCACCGGCCACCACCACGTTGCCGGAAGCCGTTGTGAAGGGGTCTGCCCCGCGCGACGACTACAACGCCGCCAAAAGCTCCATCTCGAAGCTGCCCGAGAACCTGCGCGATGTGCCGCAATCGGTGACGGTCGTGCCCAAGGCGCTGACCGATGCGCAAGGCGGCAGCTCGCTGGCCGATGCGCTACGCAACGTGCCGGGCATCACCATCGGTGCGGCCGAAGGCGGGCAGATCGGCAACAACATCAACCTGAACGGGTTCTCGGCGCGTACCGACATCTACCTGGACGGCTTCCGGGATCGCGGCCAGTACTACCGCGACCTGTTCGCCCTCGATTCGGTGGAAGTGCTGATGGGCCCATCGTCGATGCTGTTTGGCCGCGGTTCAACGGGCGGCGTCATCAACCAGGTGACGAAGAAGCCGAAGCTGAAGGCGGCCACGGAAATCACCGGTTCGGTCACGACCAACGGCCTCGTGCGCGCCACCGCCGACGTCAACACGCCGACGTCCGATACCTCCGCCTTCCGCATCGCCGCGATGGCGCAGAACGGCAAGACGAGCACGCGCGACGAAATGACCGCGCAGGATTTCGGCATCGCGCCGTCGTGGCGTTTCGGCATCGGCACGCCAACCGAGGTGACGCTGTCCGCGCTGCTGCAGCACAACCGCGACATGCCCGACTACGGCGTGCCGAACCTCAACGGCCACCCGGTCAACGTCAGCCCCAAGACGTATTACGGCTACACCGATGACCGCACTACACAGGACGTGGCGTCGTTCTCGGCCAATATCGATCACAAGTTCTCGCCCAACCTGCGGCTGCGCAATCAGACGCAGTTCAATTACGTACAGACCGATGCGCGCGAGACGGCGCCCAACGCGGTGGGTACGGTCAATTCGTCAGGCGTGTTCACGGCATTGACCAACAGCAATCTGCCGCTCTCGGCGCTGTCGGTGCGCCTGCAAAGCCATGACCGCCGCATCCGTGACTATTCGCTGTTCAACCAGACCGAGCTGACGGCCAAGTTCGATACGGGTTCGGTCAAGCACACGCTGCTGGTCGGCACCGAGTTCGGCCACGACGGTTACGACAACCAAAACTATTACCGCAACGGCTCGTGCAACGGCACGCCGCTGGCGCAGTCGAGCATGACAAGCGGCTTCGTCTCGTGCGAGCCACTGGTCAGCCCGAGCTACACCACGTCGCCGGCCAGCACGCCGTCGAGCCTGGGCAACCTGCAGGGCGGCTCGGCCAACACGGTGGCTGCGTACTTCAACGATTCGATCGAATTCACCAAGCAGTGGAAGGCGGTGGCCGGCCTGCGCTACGACCGCTACGTGGCGAGCATTTCGAACTCGCTGAATTCGGCGAACACGCCGGCGTCGGCCAAGATCACCGCGCTGCCGTATGCGCAGCAGAGCGTGAACTTTGTCAGCACGCGCCTGGGCGGCATCTGGCAACCGACGGAATGGCAGTCGTACTACGTGTCGTACGGCACGTCGTTCAACCCGTCATTGGAACAACTCGTGGGCACCACGGGCCAGCAGGGGTTGGACCCCGAGAAGAACAAGTCGTATGAAGCCGGTGGCAAGTGGGATCTGCTCAACGGCGATCTGTCGGTCAGCTCGGCGCTGTTCCAGATCACCAAGGACAACGCCCGCACACAGATCGACAGCACGACGTACACGTCGGCCGGCAAGATCCGCGTGCGCGGTGCGCGCCTGGGTGCCACGGGCCATGTCACCGACAAGCTGCAGATCTTCGCGGGCTATACGTATCTGGATGCGCAGATCGTCAATGGCATTGCCGCGGGCACGCAGGGCATGACGCCGGCCAACACGCCCAAGCATTCGGCCACAGTGTGGACGAGCTACGCCTTTGTGCCGAACTGGGAAGTGGGTGCGGGCGCGTTCTACATGTCCCAGCGGTATGCCAACAACACCAACACCGTGCAGACGGGCGGCTTCGTGCGTTGGGACGCGATGCTGGCCTACCATCAGCCGAAATACGACGTGCGGCTGAACTTGTTCAACGTGTTCAACAAGACGTATTACGATGCGCTGATTCCGTCCGATGGCGGTCGCGCCGTGCCGGGCACCGGCCGTGCGGCGATGCTCTCGGTGGTGTATCGGATGTAATGGCTGGGGGATGGGCCCCCGGCTGCATCCCCGTTTCTTTCGAGCGCCATGCTTGTCTGCATTCCGAACGTTTTCAACGCCGCGCAGGTGGCTGCGCTGCGCGATCTGCTCGATAACGCGGGCGATGCCTGGGTCGATGGCCGCGTGTCGGCCGGATATTCGGGGGCGCCGGTCAAGGTCAACCAGCAGATTGATGAGGGCGCAGAAGTGGCCCTGCAGTGCCAGCAGCTCATCCTGAGCGTGCTGGAGCGGCACCCACGCTTCATCAGCGCGGCGTTGCCGAACGTGGTGTACCCGCCCATGTTCAACCGCTACGGCGAGGGCATGACCTTCGGCGCGCATGTCGATGGCAGCGTGCGCATCCACCCGCACAACGGTACAAAGTTGCGCACCGACATCTCGGCCACGCTGTTTCTGTCAGACCCCGCCAGCTATGACGGCGGCGAACTGCAGATTGAAGACACGTACGGCATGCACAGCGTCAAGCTCAATGCCGGCGACTTGGTCATCTATCCGGCAACGAGCCTGCATCAGGTGACGCCCATCACGCGCGGGGTGCGCGTAGCGAGCTTCTTCTGGATCCAGAGCCTGATTCGCGATGACGCGCAGCGCGCCATGCTGTTCGACCTGGACAACGCCATCCAGACGCTCAACCAGACCGACGCGGATGCCACCGCGCGCCGCACGCTCATCGGCGTGTATCACAACCTGATGCGGCAGTGGAGCGAGACCTGATCTGAGCGCCCAGCGTCACACCCGTGGCGGTGCGACGCACTGTGAGCCGTGCGCTTCGGCTTAGTGGCCCGAACGGCGATACAGCTCGGCCATCATGCCGCAGCTTTCCACGTGCAGCGCTACGGCGCGGCTGGCTTCACGGCGCACGATTTGCCAGAAACGGGCGAGGCGCGAGGCGGGGGCGGCTTGGAGAGCGACGGTGTTCATGGCGATTCCTTCTGAGGACTGATTTAGGGATAACCCTAGTAGGGAATACCCGAATGTTAGTCCGAATATTGCGGCGCAGCAAATCGCATTTGCCAGTGTCGCCTCATCACCACATATGCGTGCCTAATCCGCCACTCTGCTGACCGTGCCGGCGTTCCCGTCCACGCAGATCGTCTCGCCGTCTTCCAACTGTGCCCGGATGCCGGGCAGGTTCACCACCGCCGGAATCCCGAACTCCCGCGCCACGATAGCGCCGTGCGAGAGGTAGCCGCCGGTTTCCATGACGAGCCCGCCGGCCTTCAGGAAAAGCGGCGTCCAGGCGGGGTCGGTGCTGGGGGCGACCAGGATATCGCCCGTTTGCAGCGCCGTGCCGCCAGCCGCGTGATCGACGAGCCGAGCCTGCCCCCGTGCCGAGCCTGCGCCTACGGCGGTGCCGCTCCACGCATCGCCTGTGAGGGCGATTGGCGCGCTGGTCCCGACCCGTGCCTCGCCATGTTCGGTGAGGATGTCCGGCTCCTGCGCGGCGGCCCAATCGTCCAATTGCTGGCGGCGTTCACGCGCGCGCTGGGCGGCGAAGCGCACAGGCAGCGCGCCGGTGCCCGCGGCAACGCATTCGTCCAACGTCAGGTTGAAAATGTCTTCGGGCGCATCGAGTCCTTCTTCGCCGACAAGCCTGTCAGCCAGTTTCAACAGACCGATGCGTAGCGCGTCCAGATACGCCACCAGTGCGCTGCGTGCGGCTTCGCGCTGGTTGCTATCGCGCACGGCACCCTTGAGCATCCCCCGCACAATCGGGCGCAGCCAGAACGGCAGGCGCGCCCACGCACGCTTGGAGGCAGCCAGCTGCCGTTGCCGCACGGCATTCGCGTCGCTGCCGATCAGCCCGACGACGAGGTCGAGCACATAGTCGGGTTGCTCGCGCCAGCGCGGGCGGCAGAAGTAGCTCTCTTCAATGGCGCGGTGCCCGTAGCGCTCCAGAAACGTACTGAAGTGCTGGCGGAACGGGCTGTGCGCCGGTATTTGCAGCGCCCATTGCGTGCCGATGCGGTTGTCGGCGCGAAGCCAGGCGAGCGCCTCGGCATCGGCGGCGGCCGTTTGCGCCAGGGCCATCAGTTCGTAGCTTTGCTGCGCAGTCACACTGGGTTCAGCGCCGGCCATGAGCGCGGCGGCCAGGGCGTGGCCCTCACCGGGGCACTGTTTTTCGATCACGTCGACCAGGCCCGAAACGGAGCCGCCCGCCGAGCCTTGCAGGAAGAACAGGCCGTCTGCGCGGCGCGCGATGTTGAAGCGGTCGCGCAGGCAGGTAGCCAGCTCCGCGGTCGATTCCGGCCACGCGTCTTCACGCCATTGCGCAGCTTGCTTGCGGGCGCGGTTCAGATCGCTTTGTGCATGGCGGCGCGCGGCGCCGGCGCTGCACAGATAACGCACAAGCCGCGCGCCACGCGCCAGCCGTTGCGGCCATGTGGCGCGCGGCAGCGCAATCTCGGGCTGCGTGCCGCCCAGCATGCGGTTGATGGCCTCTGGTGCAATGCCGAACGCGTCAAAGGCCTCCCACTGCATCAACGAGACATCCAGATACACGCGGCCACCAAATAGCCTGGCGCGCGCCAGCCCTGGCAGCAGTGCGTAGCCTGCCAGCGAGTACGCCAGCATCAGCATCCGGTTGGCCGCGTGACCATAGAGCGTCCAGTCGATGGGCGACAGCGGCGCGGGAAACACCTCGCGCGTGTTGCCGCGCGTCCAGAACGTCGGCTGGGTTTGGAGCGCAGCGTAAGTCTGGCGGGCGGCCGTGGTGATCGGGCGAGCCTGCACGATCCAGAAGCGTTGCCCGTCCCAGACCCATTCGATGTCATAGCGGGGCTGGGCAAAGTCGAGCGCACGGGCCGTGTCGCGCGCGACCGTGGCCAAGGCGATGAGCTGCGCGTCGTCCAGCACGGCGCGGCGGGCGTCTGCAGTGGCGGTGTCTGCGAGTGCGGTGCCGCCTTCGGACAGCGCCCGCGTCATGCGGTGCTTCGTGCCGATCCGGCGTTCGACCACATGCAGCGTGTCGTCTTGCGGCGCAACTTCCAGCCGGTCGACGTCGCCATCGGCATGGCCGCCCACCAGCGCTTCGCCCAGGCCCCAGTGCGCGTTGACGACGATGTGGTCGTCGCGGCCCGTCAGCGGGTCACACGTAAACGCGATGCCTGCGGCCAGTGCCGGCAGCATCGGCATGATGACCACGGCCATCGCCAGGTCGGAGGTGTCGATGCCAAAGCGCTCGCGGTATGCCAGCGCTTGCGGTGCATGCGCCGAGTCCCACACTGCGCGCACCGCGTCCGCCAGCGCCTGCATGCCCATCACGTTCAGTCGCGTCTCGTGAATGCCCGCGAACGAGCGTCGCGCGGAATCCTCCTGCGGTGCGGAAGAGCGCACAGCCAGCGGCGTGTTTTGCCAGCCGCGCGCGGCCAGCGCTTGCGCGATGGCAGCCAGCACCGTATCGGGCACCGCCTCTCCGTGATTCCGCCGGAGGCTGGCGTCCGCGGCCAGCACGAAACCATCGGGCACCGGCACGCCGAGTTTCGACATCCGGCCAAGCTGCCAGCCCTTGCCGCCCGCCACAGCGGCACCAGCCGCCGCTGCAGCCGGCCAATCGAGCACGAGCGGGTTCATCAAGCCTCCTTGCGGGCCATGCCGTGCAGGAACAGGTCGATGACGGCGGAGAAACCCGCGTGCAGGTCTGTTTCGGGACGTGCCAGCCAGCGCATGAGCGCGCCGAGATACAGATACTCGAACAGCCCCGCGAGCTGCTCGGCATCGAATCGGGTGTCGAGCTCGCCCGAGCGCTGCGCCGCGTCGATGAGCGCCATGAACACCGCTTCCAGCCCGCTGCGCTTCTCCGGGTCACGGTTGCGGGCGGCCAGGTCGGCGCTGGCAAAGCGGTAGCGGAAATACGCGGCCAGATAGGGCCGGCGGACGTTGCACCAATCGGCCGAGGCGGAAAGCAGCACCGCCAGGCGGGAGGCGAAATCCGGCTGCCCCTCGATCTGCGCGCGCAGTTGCGTGCCGCCTGCCGCCAGTTCGGCGTGGAATTGGTGCGCCAACAGGGCTTCCTTGACCGGAAAGTGGTTGTACAGCGTGCCCTTGGACACATCGGCCTGCGCTGCAATCTGCTCCATCGTCACCGTGTCGTAACCGTGCTGCTCGAACAGGGAGAAGGCGGTGGCCGCCAGGTGGTCCAGCGTCTGGTTGCGCTTGCGCTCGCGGCGGCCGGCTTCAATGGGGATCGGGTTGGACGACATGATGGGCACACCATTGTTTAAACGATGTTCAATTTTATACGTCGTTCAAAAATATGTGCAAGCGAGAGCCCCTCTGTAGAATCGGCCCATTCTTCCGGCAACCTTTTGACAGGACCGACCATGACTGCATTGCGCACGCTATATCCGCCCATCGAGCCCTATGAAACCGGCATGCTCGACGTGGGCGATGGCCACACGGTTTACTACGAGCGCGTTGGCACGCCCGGTGCCAAGCCTGCGGTGTTCCTGCATGGGGGGCCGGGTGGCGGCGTTTCGGTTGATCATCGCCGCGTGTTCGATCCCGCACGCTACGACGTGATGCTGTTCGACCAGCGCGGCTGCGGGCGGTCGACGCCGCACGCGGGGCTGGAGGCCAACACCACGTGGCATCTCGTGGCCGATATCGAACGCCTGCGCGCCATTGCCGGCGCCGAGCGCTGGCTTGTCTTTGGCGGCTCGTGGGGTTCGACGTTGGCACTCGCTTACGCGCAGAAGTATCCGCAGCAGGTGAGCGAACTCGTGTTGCGCGGTATCTACACCGTCACGCAGGCCGAGCTGCGCTGGTACTACCAGTACGGCGTATCGGAGATGTTCCCCGAGAAATGGGCCCGCTTTCAGGCGCCCATTCCCGAGGCCGAGCGCGGCGACATGATTGCCGCCTATCGCAAGGTGCTCACCGGCAACGACACCGCCAGGCAGATCGAAGCCGCCCGCGCCTGGAGCGTGTGGGAAGGCGAGACCATTACGCTACTGCCCGACCCGAGCAACAGCGCCAAGCACGCCGACGACCATTTCGCCCTGGCCTTCGCGCGGCTGGAGAATCACTACTTCACGCATCAGTGCTGGCTGGAAGAGGGCCAGTTGCTGCGCGAGGCGCACAAGCTGGCGGGCATTCCCGGCGTGATCGTGCATGGCCGCTACGACATGCCGTGCCCCGCGCGCTATGCGTATGCATTGCATCAGGCGTGGCCCGATTCAGACTTCCACCTGATCGAAGGTGCCGGCCATGCGTGGTCCGAACCCGGCATCCTCGATCAGCTGCTGGCCGCAACGGATCGCTTTGCCGGCAAGTAACCCATGACGGATTCCGCCGACCTGCGCTTCCTGCTGGCCATCCAGGACAACGGCAGCCTGGTGGCGACGGCGCGCGCGTTGGATGTGACGCCCTCAGCCGTGTCGCAACGCCTGCAGCAACTGGAGAAGAAGCTGGGCACACGGCTGGTCGATCGCACCGCACGCAGCCTGCGCTTTACGCAAGAGGGCGCGCTGCTGTGCGAGCGCGGCGCAGAGCTGATTCGCCAGCTCGACGCATTGTCAGAGGATTTGCACACGCGCCGGGGCGGCTTGGTCGGTACGCTCAAGGTGAATGCGCCGCTAGGGTTTGGGCGACGTTACGTGGCGCCTGTCATTGCCGATTTCCAGCAGCAGCACCCTGATGTCGACATCGAACTGGCGCTGTCCGATGCACCCCTTATCGAAGCGGCGGACCGGTTTGACGTGGTGGTGCATATTGGCGCGCTGCAGGTGTCGAACCTGGTCGGCCATGCGATTGCACCGAACGCACGCTTTGTCTGCGCGTCGCCCGCATTTGTGAAGCGCTTCGGTTTGCCCGAAACGCCCGATGACCTTGCCGCGCTGCCTTGCATCGTGCTGCGCGAGAACAAGGAAGACGTGTCGCTCTGGCACTTCAGCAAGGGCCGCACGAGCCGCAGCGTGCGCGTGCCGAGGCAACTCATCTGCAACGACGGCGATGTCATCCGCCAGTGGGCGTGCGAAGGGCGCGGCGTGATCCTGCGCTCCGAATGGGATGTCGCCGATGACCTGCGTGCGGGTCGCCTCGTGCGATTGCTGCCCGGCTGGAAGGCGCCGGATGCCAACGTGATCGCGCTCACGCACAACCGCGCGGGCTTGCCGCAACGTACGCGTCACTTCATGCAGGCGCTGCAGAACCGCTTCAAGCCGCAGCCGCCGTGGCGCGCATGATGCAGCGTCACTGAATCTTTGATTCAACCTGGCTTCACCGAAAGCCGCTGCGCGGTACCTACAATCGGTGGCATCGATCTCTACCGATTTGCAGGTGACAAGCGTGAACGCTTCCACGGTTTCTCCCGACGCCCGCTATCCGAAGGCCATCCTGTTCGATCTGCTGACCGCGCTACTCGATTCGTGGTCGTTGTGGAACCGTGCTGCGGGCTCCGAGCAGGCAGGCCGCACGTGGCGCGCCGAGTATCTACGGCTGACGTACGGCTGTGGCGCGTACGTTCCGTATGAAGCGATGGTGCGGCAGGCCGGGCAGAACGTCGGCTTGCCGGCCTCCGCCCCTGAAGCGCTGGAAGCCAACTGGTTGCACCTGGCACCTTGGAGCGGCGCTGCGCAAGCGCTGGCCCAGCTGCAGCCGCACTGCAAGCTGGCCGTTGTCACCAACTGCTCGGAACGACTGGGCCGGCAAGCCGCCGCGCTGTTGCCTGTTTCCTGGGATGTCGTTGTCACGGCCGAGCAGGCTGGCGTGTACAAGCCCGATCCGAAGCCCTATCGCATGGCGCTTGAACAACTTGGCGTGGATGCGGCTGACGCGGCATTTGTTGCGGGCTCCAGCTACGACATGTTCGGCACGGCGGCCGTCGGTCTGCGCACGTACTGGCACAACGGCATCGGCCTGGCGCCGGTGGAGGGCGCCCAGTTGCCTGAGATCACCTCGCCCACGCTCGAAGATCTGCTGCCCTGGGCCCGCCGTTTTGCCGCATGAGGATGCAAACCATGACCGCCGACACGCACACGCTTGAAACCCTCGACACGCCGGCTGCGCTGATTGACCTGCCGCGCATGCAGCACAACATCGCCCGCATGCAGCACCGCATGAACGCGCTGGGCGTGAAATTCCGCCCGCACGTGAAGACCACCAAGTGCCTAGACGTGGTGCGCGCACAGGTGGCGGCCGGCGCGCAGGGCATTACCGTATCCACGTTGAAGGAGGCCGAAGCCTTCTTTGCCGCCGGCATCAGAGACATCCTCTACGCGGTCGGCATTGTCGCCACCAAGCTGCCGCGTGCGATGGCGCTGCGCAAGCGGGGCTGCGATCTCAAGCTCGTGGTCGACAACGCAGAGGCCGCCCACGCTGTGGTCGACCACGCCCGCGTGCACGGTGAGCGCTGTGAAGTGTGGATCGAAGTCGACACCGATGGCCACCGCTCCGGCATCACGCCCGAGCAAGATGCACTGCTGGAAGTCGGCCGCATCCTGAAAGACGGCGGCATCGACGTGGGCGGCGTGATGACGCACGCCGGCTCCGGCTACGACCTGAGCGACCGCGCCGCGCTGGCGGCATTGGCCGAGCAGGAGCGTGCCGGTTGCGTGCGCGCCGCGCAGCGCCTGCGCGAAGCCGGGGTGCCGTGCGCGGCGGTGAGCGTGGGCTCCACGCCCACCGCGTTGGCCACCGAGCACCTCGAAGGCGTGACGGAAGTGCGCGCGGGCGTCTACGTATTCTTCGATCTGGTCATGCACAACGTGGGCGTGTGTGCGCTGGACGAAATTGCACTGAGCGTGCTGACCACGGTGATTGGCCATCAGCCCGACAAGGGCTGGGTGATTGTGGATGCCGGATGGATGGCGATGAGCCGTGACCGCGGCACGGCCAAGCAGTCGCAAGACTTTGGCTATGGCCAGCCGTGCACGCTCGATGGCACGCCGCTCGACGGGCTCATGCTGATTGGCGCAAACCAGGAGCACGGCATTCTGGCAGCGAGCGATGGCTCGGTACAAGACGACCTGGTGGCGCGCTTTCCGGTCGGCACGAAGCTGCGTGTACTGCCGAACCACGCGTGCGCCACGGGGGCCCAGTTCCCGGAGTACCAGGCGGTGTCGTCGCGGGGCATGGTGCAGACGTGGGGGCGGTTCCACGGATGGTGAGTGGTGCGGCCGCGCCCAGCATGAAACCGCGCAGGAGCAGGCTTGACGCGAACAGAGCGGGTGGCCGGCGGTGCCTCGTCGCTGCATCGCTGCGGAGCACAAGCCTCGGCATGCCGAACCCGTCCGGACAACAAAAAACCCGCGAGGCTCATTGCCACGCGGGTTTTTTGTCGCCCCTGAACTGCTTGGGACTGTGTTTGGTGCCCAGGAGAGGACTCGAACCTCCACGGAGTTACCCGCTAGTACCTGAAACTAGTGCGTCTACCAATTCCGCCACCTGGGCTAGGTGAGCGGCGCATTTTACCGACCGCCAAAAAATTTGCAAGCCCTTCTTTTCTGATCGGCTATTCCACCGGCGCGCCTGCGTTACAGCCGTTACGCGTGTGGCGGTCCGCAGGACGGCAACCTCGCTGCTACGCTGCCACGCAGCTATTTGCATTCCCCCCAACATGAGGTTGATTGATGATGAAACTCCGCCACGCCGCCACCGGCGCCCTGCTGGCCGCGCTTGCCACCTTTGCCCACGCCGAGCACCCGATCTGCACGATCGTGGCCGATGCCGCCACGGGCAAGGCCGTCTTGCACGAAGGCAAGTGCGACGAGCGCGTGACCCCCGCTTCCACCTTCAAGCTGGCGCTGGCCGTCATGGGGTTTGACCACGGCTTCCTCAAGGACGAACACACCCCCGTCGAGCACTTCAAGCGCGGCGACCCCGACTGGGGCGGCGAAGCCTGGCACCAGCCCATCGACCCGGCGCTGTGGCTCAAATATTCGGTGGTCTGGTATTCGCAGCGCATTACGCATGCGATGGGCGCGCAAACCTTCCAGGCGTACGTGCGCAAGCTCGGCTACGGCAACATGGACGTGAGCGGCGACCCAGGCAAGAACAACGGCATGGACCGCTCGTGGATCACCTCGTCGCTGAAGATATCCCCGGAGGAGCAGGTCGACTTCATGCGCCGGATCGTCAACCGGCAGTTGCCGGTATCTGCACGCACCTACGAGATGGTCGACCGTACCGTGCAGACCTGGCAGGTGCCGGGCGGCTGGGCGGTGCAGGGTAAGACGGGCACCGCCGGCCCGGCGCCGGGCAATACGTCGCCCGACGGCACGTGGGACCAGGCGCACGCTTACGGCTGGTTTGTCGGCTGGGCCAAGAAGGGTGACAAGACGTATGTGTTTGCCAACCTGATCCAGGACGACAAGGTTGAGCCGACCTCGGGCGGCATCCGCTCGCGCGATGCGCTGCTTGCGCGCCTGCCGGAAGTGCTGGCCTTCGCCGGGCACTGACCAACGACGTCATTCATGCATGACGGTGCTCAGCTTCGCTGCGCACCGTTGCCTCATCCACGCCCAGGCGCTGATGCAGCTCTTGCCAGCCCTTGGGCGTGACCAGCACGGCGCGTGAATCCCGTGCGCGCAGCATCCAACCGGCATCGCACAGGCGCCGCAGGAACTGCACCCCCAGCGGGCCCGCCAGGTGATGCGTGCGCTCCGTCCAATCCAGGCATTGCCGCGCCAGACCGCGCCGCGTGGGGCGAATGGCACGCACATCGAGTCCCACATCGCCAAACCACAGGATGCCCGCAGGCGTGATCTCGTATTGCTTATCTGGCATCGGCAGCAGATAGCCGCGTGATTGCAGCGCGTGCGTGACAGCCACGCCCACCTGGCCCGCAAGGTGGTCGTAGCAGCAGCGGCAGAAGCCCAGTTCGCGCGCTTTCGGGCTGGGTGTGGTGCGTCGCACGGCCGCGGCGGGCGTGATGGCGGCAAGGTGCTCCAGCGCTTGTGCCACATGTGCCCCGGCCAGCCGAAAGTACTTGTGCCGTCCCTCGGTTTCCACCACCACCAAGCCACCGTCGAGCAACTTGGCCAGATGCGTGCTGGCCGTCTGCGCGGTGACGCCCGCAGCATGCGCCAGCTCCCCCGCAGGCAGCGCGCGCCCATCGAGCAACGCCGTCAGCATGGCCGCCCGTGCGGGGTCGGCAATCAGGAAGGCCGTGCCGGAAAAACTGTTCGGATGCGACATGTCGGGCTCCTCGTCATGTGGCCATTCTAGGGAGCCGCGCGCCGCGATGCTTCGACACGCATCGAAGCGTTGCCCAGGGTGCCGGCACTACGCTGGGGCCATCGCTTGCTAAAGCCAAAAGCCAGAGGCTCCCAGATGGATGGAATCACGATGCAACCAACGCATGCCAACACCGCGACGCATAAGCGTCTGGTGCTGTGCGTGCTGTCGATGGCCGTGTTGGTCGCACAGATCGACACCGCCGTCGTCAACCTGGCGGTGCGCCCGATAGGCCAGTTCTTCCACGCACAGGTCGGGCCGCTGCAGTGGGTGATCGACGCCTATAACCTCGCCTATGCCGCGCTGCTGCTCAGTGGTGGCCTGCGGGCCGACTTGTACGGCCGGCGGCGGGCGTTTGTGTCGGGTGCGGCGGTGTTCTCGGTGGCATCGGTGCTGTGCGCGCTGGCACCGTCGATCGGGTGGCTGATCGGCGCGCGTGCCATGGCGGGTGTGGGAGCGTCGCTGCTGCTGCCGGCATCACTGGCGATCTTGCGGGTGGTGTGGCGCGACGCAGGCGAACGTGCGCATGCGCTGGGTGTCTGGGCGGCATGCAACGGCCTGGCCATGGCGATCGGGCCGACGGCCGGCGGCGTGCTGGTCACGCACTTCGGCTGGCGTGCCGTGTTCTGGGTGGTGGTGCCGGCCAGCGTGGCCATCATGGTGCTGGCCGTGCGCGTGGTGCCGGAATCGTCTGACGCCGCCCACCGTCGTTTCGATGCGCTGGCCCAGGTGTTGGGCGCGATCACGCTGGGTGGGCTGGCCTTTGCTGCTATCGAGGCGCATCACGCGCCTGCTGTGGCGGCGGCTGTGCTCGCCGTGGCGCTCGTCGCGCTGGCGTGGTTCATCCGCGTAGAGGCACGCCACGGCAGCGAGGCGCTGGTGCCACTGGATCTTTTTCGCGTGCGCGCGTTCCGCGGCGCCATCGTCGCCACGGCCGGCATGACGTTCGGCATGTACGGTGCGCTCTTCCTGCTGCCGCTCATGTGGCAGAGCACCGGCCGCTTCAACGTCATTGGCGCGGGCATTGCGCTGATGCCGATGGCGCTGGTCTTCATGGCGGTGTCGCCCATGTCGGGCACGGTGGCGCGCCGCCATGGTGTGCGGCTGGCCACGGCGGGCGGGGTGGGCATCATCGCGCTGGGGCTGCTCACGTTGGGGGTATGTGCCGGCGCGGCATCGGTGGTGCCGGCAGCCGTCGGGCTGGCACTCACGGGGCTCGGCATGGGCTTTGCCACTGGCCCGCTGATGGGCGCGGCAGTAGGCGCCGTGGGGCCGGAGCGTTCCGGCACGGCATCGGCGCTCGTCAACGTGGCGCGCATGACAGGGGCGACGTTGGGCGTGGCGATCCTGGGCGCGGTATATGCCGTGGGCGGCAGCGGCGCATCGGGGTTGCGCGTGGCCATGTTGTGCGGTGGCGCGGTACAGCTTGCGTGCGCTGCGGTGGCGTGGCGGCATGGCGCTGATCGCCGCTGAGGGTTCCGCAATGTCCCCCGCTTTTACGGCAGATTGGCGCAGGCAAGGCCATCTGACGCGCGGCCAAAAAAATGCCCAGCGAGGGGATTGCCGGGCAAAGTGGGATGTGAATGCGTACGATAGAACCACCTTACAAGTATTTCTTCAATCAGATTGAAAACAAATTCAAAACACCACACGTTTTTGAGGGTTTGCTCTAAAGAAACGGGCGCTTGAATATCCATGCATGTGCGGGTTTCTCCTGATGGCTGCGCCATTTGCGGGTGGATGGCAAACGATTTCCTTTTGAAGTGGGAAATCCAATGTCGGTGCCTTTCAATAAAAAAAGAATCTAAAAAAAGCCAAATGAAAAAGACGTTATTGGATTGAAATGAATTGGCGAGTGAATTCAATTCTTTCCGAATTGAATTGTCGCTTCGGCCGGGTATGTTGGCCGCCAGTCGCCGTCGGCACGCACACCACTGCATGGGCAGGCATTTGCATTGATCGAATTTCGGGGCGCGTCAGCCGTCAGGAATTCGGGGTTCTGTGTGTTCGTCCAGCACCGAGGGTTTCAGCTGGAAGCACTCGCACGAGCGCCCGCGCGGCGACGACGGCAAGCTCGGCATGCGCTGGAACGGGTAAGCCGGCAGCAACGTGTCAGTGCGGCACGCTGCAGAAACCCTGGGCGCGCCAGGGCTTATGCTGCATCACAACAAACAAGGGCCAGCCCCTGCGGTTTCCCTCGGTGCTTGGCGCCATGCGGCACCGTGGTCGCTTGCGAGTTTTGTTCACGCGTTTTGCAGTTGTCTGTCATGACAGGAATTCGTGAAAACCCTAGGAAACCCGCGCCCACCTTAGCGATTGGTTATTTCATGCGAAAAGCCTACGCTTACTACGTAGTACTACGTGTGGCTGCTGCGTACAGGTGCGGATGGTTTTCCAGAAGGCGCTCGATCACAGTGCGCCGGATAACTACAAAGGCGGAAAGCAATCCGTCAGACATCCGTCTGGTCACGCATCGGGCGTGGCACCTCACCTGTTCAAAACAACATCCGAAGTCCCCGAACTAGGAGACAACCCATGAAGTTCTTGCTCGCACTGCCTTTCATCGGCCTGCTGTGGGTGCCGTTCTACAACCAGGAAATGCCGGCGCTCTTCGGCTTTCCGTTCTTCTACTGGTACCAGTTCCTCTGGGTGCCGATCACCTCGCTGCTGATCTGGATCGTCTTCAAGAACGGTCAGAGCAAAGGAGAAGAATGATGGGCGGACAAATCAACTGGACTGCGCTGGCGGTCTTCATCTTTTTCTTCGCGCTGGTCACGGTGATGGGTTTCATCGCCTCGCGCTGGCAGCGTGGCAACTCCGACAAGGGTGCCCACATTGAAGAGTGGGGCCTGGGCGGGCGCAACTTCGGCACCTGGATCACGTGGTTCCTGGTGGGTGGCGATTTCTACACCGCCTACACCGTGATCGCCGTGCCGGCACTCGTGTATGCCGTGGGTGCGTATGGCTTCTTCGCGCTGCCGTACACGATCCTGGTGTACCCGATCGTCTTCCTGATCATGCCCAAGCTGTGGAAGGTGGCGCATGCCAAGGGCCACGTCACGGCGGCCGATGCCGTGTACGGCCGCTACGGCTCGCGGCCGCTGGAGTTTGCGGTGGCGCTGACGGGCGTGGTGGCGACGATGCCCTACATCGCCCTGCAGCTCATCGGCATGGAAGTCGTGATCAAGGCCCTGGGCTTGACGGGTGAGCTGCCGCTGGCGGCTGCCTTCGTCATCCTGGCGCTGTACACGTACTCCGCCGGCCTGCGCGCGCCTGCGCTCATCGCCTTCGTCAAAGACATCATGATCTACATCGTGGTGCTGGTGGCGGTGGTGCTGGTGCCGGCCAAGCTGGGCGGCTACGGTGCCGTGTTTGCCACCGCGCATGATGCGTTTGCCTTGAAGGGCGGCGCCACGGGCCTGACGCTCAAGCCTGCGCAGTTCCTGCCGTTCGCCACGCTGGCGATTGGCTCGGCACTGGCGGCGTTCATGTATCCGCACACGCTCACGGGCATCTTTGCCGCGCGCAGTGCAGACACCATCCGCAAGAACGCTGTCTTCCTGCCTGCCTATACGGTGCTGCTGGGCCTGATTGCGCTGCTGGGCTTCATGGCCTACTCGGCAGGCATCAAGGTCACCAACAACAACGACGTCGTGCCCGCGCTGTTCAACGCGCTGTTCCCGAGCTGGTTCACGGGCTTTGCGTTCTCGGCCATCGCGATTGGTGCGCTGGTGCCGGCGGCGGTCATGTCGATTGGTGCGGCCAACCTGTTCACGCGCAACTTCTGGAAGCCCTACGTGGCCCCGGACCTCACGCACGCTGGCGAGGAAAAGGTTGCCAAGGTGATCTCGTTGATCGTCAAGGCGGGCGCGCTGGTGTTCATCCTGTTCCTGCCGACCAAGTTCGCACTGGACCTCCAGCTGCTGGGTGGCGTGTGGATCGTGCAGACGTTCCCGTCGGTGGTGTTCGGGCTGTTCAACATCTCGAACCGCTTCCGCGCACCGGCGCTGCTGGCCGGCTGGGCGGCGGGCATGATCGCCGGCAGCTGGCTGGCGTTCTCCGATGGCATCAAGCCTGTGCACACCTTCGTGATCGGCGGTGACAAGTACACCATCTACACGGGCCTGGCAGCACTGGCCTTCAACATCATCGTTGCGGTGGTGGTGCAGTTGCTGATGGGCAAGCGCGGGCAGGAAACGGCCGCGCTGCGTCAGGCAGGCTGATCGACGCTGCAACTCGCAGAAGCAGGAGAAAGGGCCGGCACCTCAGGGTGCCGGCTTTTTCTTTGGGCGACCGGCACGCCGCGCAGCCGACGAGGTTCAAGCAGACGCCAAAAGAGGAATCCGCACCGTGAACGTCGTACCGTGTTCCGACGATTGCACATCGATCGTGCCGCGATGTGCCTGCACGATGCAGCGGCAGATATACAGGCCAAGCCCGATCCCGGCAGCACTTCCCCTCTGGTCGGGTTGCGTCGCGCGGGTGAGCGGATCGAACAGGGTGGGGAAAGCAGCGGGCGGAATGGGGTTGCCCTCGTTTGAAACGGCAATCGTCATCTGCCCATCGCGCCCGGCCGCTTCAACGGCGACCCGCCCCGACCCATAGCGCACCGCGTTGGTCAACAGATTGACCAGCAGCTGGCCGATCCGGCTGCCGTCCCACTTGCCACGCAGTTCGCCGGCCAAGCGCAGGTCGATCTGCGCGTCGGGGTACGACGCACACACTTCATCGATGGCATCGCTGCACAGCCGTCCCATATCCTGGCTACTGAAACTCGTGGGCAGGAAGTCGCCCAGGCGCGTGCGTGTGAAGACTAGCAGGTCGTCAATCATCTGCTGCACGCGCATCGCGCCGCGCTGGATGAACGCGACCGCTCGCACGCTGCGCGAAGACAGGCCATCGTCGTGCAGCAGCGTTTCTGTCGAAGCCAGGATCGCGCCGAGTGGGGAGCGCAGGTCATGCGCTAGCACCCCGGCAAACAGGTCGCGCATGCGCTCGGTCTGCTGGGCGTGCTGGCGCACCGATTCCGCAAGCATCTGGTCGATGGCCTCGTTGAACCGGATCATCTCTTGCAGCGCCAGCGCGTGAGCCTGCGGGTCCTGCTGCCACCGGCGGAGCACGCTGGCGCGCAACGCGCGGTATTCCGCCACCAGATCGTTGATGTCGAACCCGTGCGAGAGGCGGTCGTCTGCATGCTCGTGGGCGGCTTCATTGAAGCCCGAATCGGACGGCGCACGGTCGCCCCACGATTTGGCGTGCTGTTGTGCAGACGTCTGCCCCTCGCGCATATCGGCAGCAATCCGCAGGAGAAGGTCACGCGCCGAGTTGCACAGCTGCTGTTCAGACAGACGAGAGCGGCCGCTGTTGAGCCTGCGCGCGTATTCCGTCCAGTCGTCGATGAGGCCCGGGAGGTTTGCCTCGATAAAGTCGGATAGGTTCATGGGTTTCCTTGATGGTGGCGAAAGCCATGGTCGGGAGCCGGCTCGTGCGCCGCGCCGCTGTCATCCCGATCGTTCGCGGGAACGGCCCATGCTGCGCTTTTGGCTACAAGGTATGCAAACGGCGTTCCTCTTGCCAGCCATACCGGTGTGAAGGAGTGGCGTTTCAGTCGCCCATTGCGCTGGTTTCGGTAAAGATGCGGGCGCGGTCCACTAATTGCTAAGCGCGCCCGACACCCTGCGGAATCGGGACTGATCTGCCAATCCTATGAACCACGACCCCTTGTCTGCTGAATCCGGTTTTGCGTGGCTGCGGTTGTGGGCCGAATCCACCTCGGAGTTCTCCGTCTTTGCCCTGTCGCGCCCTGGCGTGGTCGCCACGTGGAACCCTGGCGGCGAACGGATGCAGGGCTATCGGCCGGACGAGATTATTGGCCAGCCGCTCGCCCTTTTGTATCCGCCAGAGAGCCGAGCCTCGGGTGCGCCGCAGGCCGCGCTGCGTGCCGCCGCAGAGTCAGGGCGGTATGTCGAGGAGGGATGGCACATCCGCAAGGACGGCACGCCCTTCTGGGCGACCGTTGCCATGACGGCACTGCGCGACAGCAACAACGCGCTGATCGGGTTCGGCACCGTGATCAGCGATATGAGCGAGAAGAAGGCCGCCCACGACGCCGTGCTCAATAGCGAGCGGAATTTCCGGCTGCTGGTTCAGGGTGTGACGGACTACGCCATCTTCATGCTGTCGCCCGACGGGCACATTACGAGCTGGAATGCTGGCGCCCGGCGCATCAAGGGCTATACCGAAGACGAGATCATCGGTTCGCATTTTTCGCGGTTCTATACCCCCGAGGACGTTGCGGCCGGTGTGCCGTTCCGTGGCCTGGAAACGGCCCGGCGCGAAGGGCGATTTGAAGCTGAAGGCTGGCGCGTGCGCAGCGATGGGAGCCGCTTCTTCGCGCACGTCATCATCGATGCCATCTACGAAGACGGCCAATTGGTCGGGTTCGCAAAGGTCACGCGCGACATCACGGAGCGGCGGCGCGCGAGCGAGCAACTGGAGCAAACGCAAAGAGCGCTCTTCCAGGCCCAGAAGATGGAGGCCCTGGGCAAGCTCACGGGCGGTGTTGCGCATGATTTCAACAACGTGCTGCAGGTGCTGCGGGGCAACCTCGAACTGCTCGAAAGCCGCCATGGCCGGGATGGCTGGAGCGCTGAGCGGCTGACTAACGCCATCGATGCCGTCGACCGCGGTGCGAAGCTGGCCGCCCAACTGCTTGCCTTCGGCCGCCAGCAACCGCTTGCACCCGTGGTGATCAACCCCGCGCGCCAACTGCGCGCCATGGACGATCTGCTGCGGCGGGCGCTGGGCGAGGCGATCGAGATCGAATCGGTGGTGGCGGGCGGACTGTGGAATATCGCGGTCGATCCGCATCAGTTCGAGAACGTCATCCTGAACCTGGCCATCAACGCGCGGGATGCGATGCCGGACGGCGGCAAGCTCACGCTTGAACTCTCCAATGCCACGCTGGATGACGACTACGTGGTCGCGCTGCCCGACGTGCCGGCCGGGCAGTACGTCATGCTGGCGGTGACGGATACCGGTACGGGCATGGCCCCCGACGTCATGGAGCAGGCCTTCGACCCGTTCTTCAGCACCAAGCCCGAGGGGGAAGGCACGGGCCTGGGGTTGAGCATGGCCTACGGTTTCGTCAAACAGAGCGGCGGCCATATCCGGCTCTACAGCGAGGTCGGTGAGGGCACGACGGTGCGCATCTATCTGCCCCGTTCCACCGATATGGCGGTTGAGCCCGCACGCGTCAAAACCGGAGCGCTCAAGCACGGCAACGAGACGATCCTCGTCGTGGAAGACGACGCAAAGGTTCGCGAGACCGTGGTTGATCTGCTGAGCGGCCTGGGCTATGCCGTGCTCAAGGCCAACAATGCGGAGCAGGCACTGGCCGTGATCGAGAGCGGCGTGCATATCGACCTGCTGTTCACCGATGTGGTCATGCCCGGCGCCCTGCGCAGTACGGAAATGGTGCGGAGAGCCGTGCAGGCACTGCCCGCGCTGAAGGTGCTCTATACCTCCGGCTACACGCAGAACGCCATCGTGCATGGCGGGCGGCTCGATCCGGGCGTGGAGCTGCTGAGCAAGCCGTACAGCCGACAGCAGCTTGGGTTCAAGATCCGCCAGGTGCTCGGAAGCGACGCGGGGCAAGCGGCCGGACCCGATGAAGGTGACACGCCGCCCGACCTCAACACCGGCACGGTGTGGGAACCGGCGCGCTTGCGTATCCTCGTGGTTGAGGACGACGCTTCCTTGCGTGGCGCGGTGTGCGAGCTGTTGATGCTGATCGGGATCACACCCCAGCAGGCGGCCAGCGGCGCGCAGGCGCTGGCCGCGCTGAAGTCGGGGTCTTTCGACGTGCTGTTCACAGACGTGGTCATGCCCGACATGTCCGGCATTGAACTCGCACAGTGCGCGTCCACACTGCATCCGGAACTCCGCGTCGTCTTCGCCTCCGGCAACCCGATTCCCAACCACGACCGCTTTGCGTTCAGGTGGACTGCGCTACGCAAGCCTTACACGCTCGATCAGTTGCAGCACGCACTGCAATCGATGATGGCGCCAGAGCGGGCCGCCACCGATACATAGCCGAGCGCCGGGGTTTGAGGGCGGCGTTCGGCCCTCGGAGACCCGTCTTCCACAGTCGGAGGCGCACGCACGGCACTCAGACTGTGGAACGCCGCAGTTCTCGCTCGAAATTTTCGACCTCCGAGAGTCGTGCGCGAGGGCCAGACTGTGGAGCGCGAGCCTCCAACCGTGGCGATCGACTGTCCGAGGCTGGAACGCGGCTCTCGGAGGTCGAAAATTTGAAGCTCGAAGAGCCGGGCGCGAGGGGCAGACCGTGGCGCGCGAGTGTCTGACGGTGATGCGCGACGCTTGCACTGTCGGAATCGAGTGTTTGAGGGTCGAGCGTGGGGCTCAGAGCTTGGCGCTTGAGTGCCTGGGAGTGGAGCGCGAGGGTTTGGAGGTGGGTCGTGGCGCATTTGGAGTGACGCCCCACAAATCAGACCTGCGCTGCCAGCCCCATCGCTATAATCCTTCCCGCTGCCGCACCAACGGCAGCCGGGTGTAGCAACCTGTTTGAGTGGTACCTCTGGACGGCAATTGCATTGCAATTTGCCGGCAGGCACTCGCGCGCCATCAAGGGCGGGCCGGGTGGGGAGACCTTCGGGTCTGCCGGTGCTCCAGAGAGCCGGTTTGCTACCCCCGCCGTCAGGCCCGCCACCCGTGTAGCAACGAGTTGACAGGCCTCTACTATCTCTGGAGGCTCCATGCCAATCGCTTCATACCCCTCTCCACCACGGTGCGCCCCTCACGCCGACGCCACGTCAGCGGCAACGGGCAAGCTCACCAAGAATCGCACTTACCTGAATGGCGCGCTCGCTGGCCAGGCTTATCTCAAGCGCACGCGCACCGCAATGTGCTCGCATGTTCAATGCCGGCCCGGCATGCTGCGTGAGCAGCTTCAGCACTTCTCAGCGCACAGTTTTCCGCCTGCATTCGTGAAGGGCTTTGTCGATGCGATCGATGTGTACGTGTCGATGTCGCTTGGAGGCCGGGACGTGGATCCGCAAGCATGGGATGTGCTCGCCGCCATTGAGCGGCGTGGCCATAGCGAGCAGTAACGATGCGTTGATTGATTGCGGGCCGGGCGGAGCAGCCTTCAGGCTGGCTGGCTTCCTTGGGTGTCAGTTTTCCACCTCCGCTGTCGGGCCCGCCGCCCTCACGTGATCGGGCGCAGGCGCGCTCGCATCATCTCAGCGCACCTGCCCCCGCCCCGCGCGAAATTGCGCCGCAACCATCGCCACCCGTGCGCCATAGCGACGTGCGGTTTCAAGATCTCCTGACGACATTTCTTCCGGCGACGCATCGGCGGGCGTCTGCGCCATCGGCGCGATGTACGATCCCATGCGGTTCAGGTCGTCGCGTTTGGAGGCCTTTACGTTCGCAGGCTTGATGTCCATGCTGACCCAGATGCCGCCATGCTGCCCCGTGAGCAGAACGAAGTATTCGAGCGTGTTGAGCTTGTCGCCATTGATGCTGGCGCTGTTGGTAAAGCCGCCGAAGACCTTGTTTTGCCACGCGCCTTCAAACCACGGCTTCGACGATGCATCGGCGAACTTCTTGAACTGCCAGCTCGGGCCGCCCATGTAGGTCGGCGAGCCGAACAGGATGGCGTCGGCTGCTGCGAGCGTGGCCCAGGCGTCTTCGGAGATATTGCCCTCGGCATCAATTGCGACGAGGTCTGCGCCGGCGCCTTCGGCAACAGCGCTTGCCATGCGGGCGGTGTGCCCATAGCCGGAGTGATAGACGACGGCCGTTTTTGCTTGGGTGGTGGTTTCAGTCATGGTGGCTTCCTATCGTGAACGTGGTCCGCTGCGGACGACATGGGAGGCCACTCTACTGAGCTGTGACGGCGTGATAAACGACGCCGATTTGAACGTTCTGTTCTTCGCCGGATGAACAATGCAAAACCTCGACGCGCTGTTGATCTTTGCCCGTGTGGCCGAAATGACGAGCTTTACGCGCGCGGCGGAAAGCCTCGGCATCCAGAAGGGACGTGTGTCAACGGTGATCCGCACGCTCGAGCAGGATGTGGGCGTTGCGCTCCTGCACCGGACCACGCGGAGCGTGCAACTGACCGAAGACGGCCGCGAATTCTATGCACGCGCCCGCGACCTGCTGGCCGAAGCGCAGGAATTGCAATCGATGTTCCTGGCGAATGGCGGGCCGGTACGTGGCCGGCTGCGCGTCGATCTGCCGACCGAGTTGGCACGCAGTGTCGTGGTGCCTGCGCTGCCGCAATTGATGGCGGCGCACCCGGAGCTGCAACTGGAGCTTTCCAGCACAGACCGGCGCGTCGATCTTGTCCAGGAAGGCTTCGACTGCGTGATCCGTTTCGGGCCGATTACCGATGAAACGATGATTGCGCGGCCGCTGGGCAAGCTGCGCATGACCAATGCGGCAAGCCCTGCCTATCTGGCGCGTTATGGCGTCCCGCATACGCTGGAAGACTTGGTCCGCCAGGGGCATCAGATGGTGCATTACACGCTCATGCTCGGCGCCAGGCACGCTGGGTGGCAATACCCCGATGGCGATGGTTATGCGTGGCTTCCGCTGCCCGCCGCCATGCAGGTCAACAGCGTGCAGACGTATCACGCGGCCGGGTTGGCGGGCATTGGATTGATCCAGGCGGGCTACACCGCGCTCGCGCCCCATCTCGAGAGCGGTGCGCTGGTTGAGGTGCTGCCAGACCTGCGCCCTGAGCCGCTGCCTGCGTCGTTCGTGGTGGCGCATCGGCGCAACCTCTCGCCGCGCGTCCGGGTCTTCATGGCGTGGATCGAAGGGCTGTTGAAGCCCTATCTGGATTGAGCGTTGCGCAGGCACACCACGTGATCGGCGGCGTGCCTAGCGCGACTAGCTCAGCATCGAATCGTCATCCGAGTAGTCACCACCGCCCAGGTCGCTGTCGTCGATCAGCCCGAGGCTGTCATCGCGCAACGCGGTGTTGGTATTGCCGTTGTTACCGCCGCTGTCGCTGTCGTAGTAGTTGTTGATGACGGTTTCCGTGGCGCCGCCCATCACCGGCTGCTGGCCGAAGAAGCCGCCACCGCCACTGTTGTGGTGGAACATGTTCTCGATGCCCTGGAACAGCAGCGCGCCGCCGGCCACGCCGGCTGCGGTGGTCGCGACGCTGCCCAGCGTGCTGCCCAGGCCGCCACTGAAGAAGCCGGAGCGCGCCGGTTGCGCCGGGGCCTGTTGGGCCTGGGGCGGCATCTGCGCCGGGGCGGCCTGCTGCGGAGCGTATGCGGGCGTGGGCGTCGGGCTGCCGGCGTGACTGCCCCAGTTGTTGGCCGAGTCCATGAACGACGCGCTGCGGCCGGCTTGCGCCGCCTGCAACTGGTTCTGCAGCGTGGCGATTTGCGCCTGCGCCGAGGCCAGCGCCTGGTCGAGCAGCATGGCGCGCTGCACGAGCAGATAGGCCGCGTCCGGCTGGCGGGCCACGGCGTCGAGGATGCGGGCTTCGGCCTGCGGGTCCTTGGCTGCGGCGCGGGCTTGCGTCAGTTGGGCCAGGAAGTTTTCCAGCGCTTGCTGTTCTTGCGGGGACATGGTGTGTGTTCCTGTCTGGGTGGGTGCGACGTGACCAAGGTAGGCGTCAAGTCTTAAACGAAAATTAAGGCCCGGCAGCTTCTTGTGTAACGGCCTGTAACCCTAAGCCCCTAGGCGGCCGGGCGGTATTGGCTGGGGTTGGCGCCCGACACCTTGCGCATCAGGCGCCGCAGCGCAGTGGCGTCTTCGTAGCCTACGGCTTCGGCCACGCTGTCGATGGTCATGCGGCTTGATTCGATCAGCATGCGGGCGCGGTTCAGGCGCACGCTCTGCACCAGGGCGAGGGTGCTTCTGCCGGTGGCCTCCCGCACGTGCCGCGACAGGGTGCGTTGCGACATGGCCAGCTCGTCGGCCAGCGCCTGCACGCTGGGCGGGTTGGGCAGGGCGGCTTCAATGCGTGCCACCAGCCGGGCAATCAGCGCGTTGCCGTTGGCCAGCATGGCGGGCACCACAAACGGCGCTTGCGCGTGACGGCCGTCGATCAACAGCACGCGCCCCACGGCATCGGCCAGCGCCACGCCAAAGCGCGTGCGCAGCAGATGCAGCATCAGGTCGGTCTGCGCAAAGGCGGCGCCGGCGGTGGTAATCGGGCCGTCGGCGCACACCATGCGGTTTGCGTCGACGGTGCATGCGGGCTCCCACTGCTGCAACGTTGGGGCGAGCCACCAAGACGTGGTGACGCAGCGCCCCGGCAGCACGCCGGCCGCCTGCAGCAGGAACACCGCCGAGCACGATGCAGCCACCTGCCCGCCCGATGCGACTTGAGCGGCCACGGCGCGAACTGCTCGCTGCGCATCGTCCTGCGCCAGGCGCGTGGCTATGACGCCGGCATGGTCTAGGCCTACGCCCGGCACGATCCAGGTGCTGCCATCGGGGCGCGGGCGTTTTGGCAGCGCAGCAGTCTCCACCTGCATGCCGTTGCTAAGGCGCACGCTGGGCGCGTCGGCTGACAGTACGCGCCACGTTGGACGCGGCGCCTTCACACGCGGGGCGAGTGTCGACGCAGCCTGCAGGATGTCCAGCGTGGCCGCCACGCTGGTGGCGTACGCGCCGGAGAGTACGAGGATGGTGAAATCCGCCATGACCAAAGTTGCCCGAAAGATGTCGAAATCGACACTGCCAGTCTAGCGGCTGCGCGGGTTCAATGCAGGCATGTCAACGACGCTCTCGAGTGCCCCCATGCCGAACATCCTCGTCAAGATTCCTGCAAACACGTTTGACGGCGACGCGCGCGCGACGCTCGCACGCCGCATCACCGAGGCGGCCGCGCAGGCCGAGCAGATTCCCGATGATCCGCGCCGGCGCGCGACGACCTGGGTAATGGTGGAAGAGGTGCCGGCCGCCTCGTGGTGGTGCGGCGGGGCGGATGTGACAACGCAGATGGTGCCGTGTCTGGTCGTCGCCCATGTGCCGGCCGGTGTGCTGGATGCTGCTGCGCGTACGCGCTTCGTTCAGCAGATGCACGAAGCCTTTGCGCTGGCGTTGCCAGCCGATGATGCGCGGCGCGTGGTGACCTCGGTGATGCTGCATGACGTGCCCGACGGCACCTGGGGCGTGAACGGCGCGTTGTGGTCGCTGCCTGATTTCGCCAGGGCGGCCGGTTATGCGCATCTTCAGCATCTCGCCGCCTGAGCCAGGCCATTCCAACGGAGCCCACGCATGACAAGCCAGCACACGCAGCAGGATGACAGCCTGGAAGACTTCACGCGCCGCCAGATCACCCTGGATGGCATCGCCAAGACCGTGTACGTGGCAGGCACCGGCCCGGGCGTGATCGTCATGGCCGAGATGCCGGGCATCAGCCCGCACGTGGCGCGGTTTGCACGCTGGGTGCGCGATGCGGGGCTGACGGTCTACATGCCGTCGTTGTTCGGGCGCGATGGCGCGGTGCCCGAGGCGGAGGCGGGTGCGGAGGTGTTCCGCCATGCGTGCGTGAGCGCGGAGTTCCGTGCGTTTGCCGCCAACCAGTCGAGCCCGGTCACGCAATGGCTGCGCGCGCTGGCGCGGCGGGCCCATGCGGAGTGCGGCGGCCCGGGCGTGGGCGCCATCGGCATGTGCTTCAGCGGCAATTTCGCGCTGACGATGATGCTGGAGCCGGCCATGCTGGCGCCGGTGCTGTGTCAGCCGTCCTTGCCGCTGAACGCACCGGACGGGATCGAGATCGCGCCTGAGGATGCGGCCGCCGTGCGCCAGCGGTTGGAGCAGGAAGACCTGACCGTGCTGGCCTACCGCTTTGAGGGTGATCGTTTCTGCCGTGCCGAGCGCTTTGCTGCGTATGCGCAGGCGCTGGGCCCCCGCTTTGTGGCGCGCGTGCTGCCCGACAGCGCTGCGCACCCGAACCCGCCGCCGTTCTTTGCCCAGCACGTGCCTTGTCCGCACAGCGTGGTGACTGCCCACCTGATCGACGCCGCCGGCGAGCCCACGTTGGCGGCCCGCGACGAGATCCTGGCGTTCTTCCGGCAGCGCCTGAGCTGAGTGGGGGCTCACATGCGAGTGTGAGCCCGGCGCCGCACGGTTCGGTGTAAACCCCGGGGCGACGTCTGTGCAAATTGCTTTACAACTAAACTATTCATGACTAAGGTAATACCGCATCAAATGCGGAGCCGTTGTCATGAAGATTGTCTGTATTGGTGGTGGGCCGGCCGGCCTGTACTTTGCCCTGCTGATGAAGCTGCAGGACCCGTCGCACGACATCACCGTGGTGGAGCGCAACCGCCCGTATGACACGTTCGGCTGGGGCGTGGTGTTCTCCGACCAGACGCTGGGCAACCTGCAGCGCGCCGACGCCAAGAGCGCCGCGCAGATCCTCGACGCCTTCAACCACTGGGACGACATTGAAGTCCACATCCGCGGGCAGGTCGTGCGCTCCGGCGGCCACGGCTTCTGCGGTATCGGGCGCAAGCGCTTGCTGAACATCCTGCAGGCGCGCTGCGAGGAAGAGGGCGTCAAGCTGGTCTTTGAAACCGACGTGCAGGATGACACGGCTTATGCCGATGCTGACCTCATCATCGCCAGCGACGGCCTGAACAGCCGCATCCGCACCAAGTACGCCGCCACGTATCAACCCGATATCGACACGCGCCGCTGCCGCTTTGTCTGGCTGGGCACGCACAAGCTGTTCGAGGCCTTCACGTTTGCGTTTGAAGAGACCGAGCACGGCTGGTTCCAGGCGCATGCGTACCGCTTTGATGACGAGACCTCCACCTTCATCGTCGAGGCACCTGAAGAGGTATGGCGCGCCGCCGGGCTGGACACCATGGAGAAGGAAGAGGCCATCGCGTACTGCGAGCGGCTCTTCGCCAAGTACCTCGACGGCAACAAGCTGATTTCCAACGCCACGCACCTGCGGGGCTCTGCGCAGTGGATTCGCTTTCCGCGCGTGGTTTGTCGGCATTGGGTGCATACCAACGCGCACGGCACGCCGGTGGTGCTGATGGGCGACGCCGCGCACACGGCGCATTTCTCGATCGGGTCGGGCACCAAGCTGGCGCTGGAAGATTCGATTGAACTGGCGCGCAGCATCGGCCAGCACCCTGGCGATTTGCGTGCCGCGCTTGAGCACTACGAGGCAGTGCGCAGCGTGGAAGTGCTGCGCATCCAGAACGCGGCGCGCAACTCGACCGAGTGGTTTGAAAACGTAGACCGCTACGCCAACCTGCCGACCGAACAATTTGCGTATTCGCTGCTCACGCGCAGCCAGCGCATCAGCCACGAAAACCTGCGTCAGCGCGACAAGCGTTATCTCGAACAGTTTGAAGACTGGATTGCCGAGCAGGCCGGCGCCCCGCGCGGGCCGCAGCACGGCCCCGTGCCGCCGATGTTCACGCCCTTCACGGTGCGTGACGTCACGCTCAAGAACCGCGTGGTGGTGTCGCCCATGGCGCAGTACTCGTGCGAAGACGGTCAGCCGGCGGATTACCACCTCGTCCACCTGGGCGCGCGCGCCATGGGGGGCGCCGGCCTGGTGATGGCGGAGATGACCTGTGTGTCGCCGGACGCGCGCATCACGCCGGGCTGCCCGGGCTTGTGGAACACCGACCAGCGCGACGGCTGGGCGCGCATCGTGCAGTTCGTGCATGCCAACAGCGATGCGAAGCTCGGAATCCAGCTCGGCCATGCCGGTGCCAAGGGCTCGACGCGCGTGGCGTGGGAGGGCATCGATCTGCCGCTGGAAGGCGGGCAGAACTGGCCGCTGATCTCGGCATCGCCGCAGCAGTACCTGGATGGCGTGAGCCAGTGGTCGCGCGCCATGACGCGCGACGACATGGACCGCGTGCGTGACGACTTTGTTCACGCCGCGCGCCTGGCAGCTGAAGCCGGATTCGACTGGCTGGAGCTGCACTGTGCGCATGGCTATTTGCTGTCATCGTTCATCTCGCCATTGACGAATCAGCGCAATGACGAATATGGCGGCTCGCTGGAAAACCGCTTGCGTTTTCCGCTCGAAGTCTTCCACGCAGTGCGTGAAGTGTGGCCGAGCAACAAGCCGATGTCGGTGCGGATTTCGGCGCACGACTGGGTGGAGGGCGGCATTACGCCAGACGATGCGGTGGAAATTGCCCGCGTCTTCAAGGCCGCGGGCGCGGACATGATCGACTGCTCATCGGGCCAGGTCAGCAAGAAGGAGCAGCCCGTGTATGGCCGCATGTTCCAGACGCCGTTTGCCGACCGCGTGCGCAACGAGGCGGGCATCGCCACGATTGCGGTGGGCGCCATCTCCGAGGCGGACCACGTCAACAGCATCATCGCGGCCGGCCGTGCCGACCTGTGCGCCGTGGCGCGCCCGCACCTCGCCAACCCGGCCTGGACGCTGAACGAAGCCGCGCGCATCGGCTATCTCGATATGCCGTGGCCCAAGCAGTACCGCGCAGGCAAGCTGCAGCTGGAGCGCAACCTGGAGCGCGAGCGCGCGATGGCGGCGCAGGCGGTGGGGTTGTCTCCGCTGGAGCAGGCCAACCGCATGCAGGGGGTTTGAGATGGCGACACCTGCGATGCTCAGCGGGCACCACGCTGTCGTTACCGGCGCTGGGCGCGGGATTGGCGCTGCGATTGCCAAGCAACTCGCGGCGCAAGGCGCCACGCTCACGCTGATGGGCCGCAACGCCGACGTGCTGGAAGCCACCGCAAAGACGTTGCCCGACAGCGCCCGCGCGCAGGTCGTGACGTGCGATGTGACCGACGAGGCGAGCGTGTCGGCGGCGTTCGAATCTGCACGCGCGGGGCTTGGCCCCATCTCCATCCTCGTCAACAACGCGGGCCAGGCTGAGAGTGCGCCGTTTGCCAAGACCACGCTCGACCAATGGCAGCGCATGCTGGCCGTCAACCTGACGGGCACGTTCCTGTGCACACAGGCGGCGCTGGCCGATGTGCAAGCCTCGGGCCGCGGCCGCATCGTGAACATTGCCAGCACGGCGGGGCAGCGCGGTTATGCGTATGTGTCGGCGTATGTGGCGGCCAAGCATGGGGTGATCGGGCTCACGCGCTCGCTGGCGCTGGAGCTTGCGGCGCGCGGCGTCACCGTCAACGCAGTCTGCCCCGGCTATACGGAAACCGACATCGTGCGCGAGAGCATCGACCGCATCGTTGCCCGTACCGGCCGCAGCGCGGAAGAAGCGCGGGCCGAGCTGGTGAAGGGCAACCCGCAGGGTCGGTTGATCGCGCCCGACGAAGTGGCGAACGCCGTGGTGTGGCTGTGCTCCGAAGGCGCCTCGTCAATCACGGGGCAGGCCATCTCGGTATCCGGCGGGGAGGTGATGTGAGCACCGAACGCACCCGGCGCAAAACCGCACTCGCCACGCGCGCCTCTGGCCACCACGCCGTCGTGCATGCGCTGGGCGATGAACGTATCGGCCTGGAAGCGCGCGCCCATGTGGACGACCACATGGACGTCAAGATCTGGCTGCGCCTCCTGGCGTGCAGCACGCAGATCGAACAGCAGATCCGCCAGCGCCTGCGCACGCGCTTCAACACCACGCTGCCGCGCTTCGACTATCTGGCCCAACTCGATCGCCACCCGGACGGGCTGCGCATGAACGTGCTGTCGCGCTACCTGATGGTGACCGGCGGCAACGTCACCGGCCTGACCGACCAGCTGGAGAAGGAAGGGCTTGTCAAACGCGAGCCGGATCCGGATGATCGCCGGTCCTTTCGCGTGCTGCTGACCGACGCCGGCCGCCAACACTTTGCCGAGATGGCTGCCGAACACGAACGCTGGCTGATCGAGATGTTCGACGGCCTGGGCATCGCCAAAAAAGACGCGCTGTATGCGCAGCTCGGCCACCTGCGCGTGCACCTCGCGCAGCGCGAGCAAGAGCTGGACGCCCGCGAAGATCAACCTTGAACGAATCCGACCCAACCATGACCGACCCGAATCACCATGTGGACCCGGCCCTGCTGGCCGGCAACCGCCGACCGCTGGCGGGCTATCAAGCCAAGCACTTTCTGTGGAGCGTGGAAGGCGGCGTTGCCACCATCACGCTCAACCGGCCCGAGCGCAAGAACCCGCTCACGTTCGATTCGTACGCCGAGCTGCGCGACCTGTTTCATCAGCTCAAGTGGGCGGATGACGTCAAGGCCATCGTGCTGGCCGGTGCGGGCGACAACTTCTGCTCCGGTGGCGACGTGCACGAGATCATCGGCCCGCTGGTGCAATTGAAGGCGCCCGAGCTGCTGATGTTCACGCGCATGACGGGCGAGCTGGTGAAGACGATGCGCGCGTGCCCGCAGCCGATCGTCGCTGCGGTTGACGGCGTGTGCGCGGGCGCGGGCGCCATCCTGGCGATGTCTTCCGACCTGCGCCTGGGCACGGCGCGCAGCAAGACGGCGTTCCTCTTCAACCGCGTCGGCCTGGCCGGCTGCGACATGGGCGCCTGCGCGATCCTGCCGCGCATCATCGGTCAGGGCCGCGCGAGCGAACTGCTCTACACCGGGCGCTCGATGAGCGGCGAAGAGGGCGAGCGCTGGGGCTTCTTCAATCGCCTGTGCGATCCGGCCGAGGTGCTGAGCCAAGCGCAAGCCCTGGCCGCCGACCTGGCCGCCGGCCCGACCTTCGCCAACGGCATCACCAAGACGATGCTGCACCAGGAATGGACGATGACGATCGAGCAGGCCATCGAGGCCGAGGCCCAGGCGCAGGCCATCTGCATGCTGACCGAAGACTTCTCGCGGGCGTATCACGCGTTTGTCGCCAAGCAGAAACCGGTTTTCGAGGGGAACTGAGATGAGCGACAAAGAGTATTTGCAGTGGCCCTTCTTTGACGACAAGCACCGCCAGCTCGAAGCCGAACTCGACGCCTGGGCCACGAAGCACATCCCGCACGACCACGGTCCCGATGTGGATGCCGAATGCCGCGCGCTGGTGAAGCTGCTCGGCCAGGGTGGCTGGCTGCGCCACGCCGTGGGCGGCACGGCGCATGGCGGCGCGGCCGAGACCATCGACACGCGCGCCATCTGCCTGATCCGCGAAACGTTGGCGCGGCATTCCGGCCTGGCCGACTTTGCCTTTGCGATGCAGGGGCTGGGGTCGGGCGCCATCTCGTTGCACGGCACGCCGGAGCAGCGCGAACGCTATCTGACGAAGGTCGCGCACGGCGAGGCCATCTCTGCATTTGCGCTGTCCGAACCCGATGCTGGCTCCGATGTGGCCGCCATGGCTTGCGCCGCGCGGGAAGAGGGCACCGACTATGTGCTCGACGGCGAGAAGACGTGGATTTCCAACGGCGGCATCGCAGACTTCTACGTCGTGTTTGCCCGCACCGGCGAAGCGCCGGGCTCGCGCGGCATCAGCGCGTTCATCGTCGAGGCAGGTACGCCGGGCTTTGAGATTGCAGAGCGCATCAACGTCATTGCGCCGCACCCGCTCGCGCGCCTGCGCTTTACCAACTGCCGCATTCCGGCCGGCCAGCGCGTGGGCGCGGCAGGCGAGGGCTTCAAGGTGGCAATGCGCACGCTCGATGTGTTCCGCACCTCGGTGGCCGCAGCCGCGCTGGGCTTTGCGCGCCGCGCGCTGGACGAAGCGCTGGCGCGCGCCACCACGCGCAAGATGTTCAGCGGCGTGCTGGCCGATTTCCAGCTCACGCAGGCCAAGCTCGCACAAATGGCCACCGCCATCGACAGTGCCGCGCTGCTGACGTACCGCGCCGCGTGGCAGCGCGACCAGGGCCGCACCGTGACGCGCGAAGCCGCCATGGCGAAGTTGACCGCCACCGAGAATGCGCAGCAGGTGATCGACGCCGCCGTGCAGATGTGGGGCGGCCTGGGCGTGGTGAGCGAGCAGCCGGTCGAGCGCCTGTACCGCGAGATCCGCTCGCTGCGGATCTACGAAGGTGCGACGGAAGTGCAGCAACTCATCATCGCGCGCGAACTGCTGCGTGCGGCGGCGCCCGCCAAGTCCTGAACACGCCCACGCCAGAGACGGAGAGTCCTCCATGCCCAGCGCCCATATCGACACCTTCGCCCGCGACCGGCTGCCGCCAGCGGAGCTGCAACCGGTGTATCGCTTCGACCTGCCGGCGCTGCAGTTTCCGCCGCAGCTCAACTGCGCAACCGAATTGCTCGACCGCCGCGTTGCTGCAGGCGAGGGCGGCCGCCTCTGCATCCAGGCGCCCGGCATCCGCTGGACGTATGCGGATCTGCAGGCGCACGCCAACCGCATCGCGAACGTGCTGGTCAATGAGATGGGCGTTGTGCCGGGCAACCGCGTGCTGCTGCGCTCGCCCAACAGCCCGATGCTGGCCGCGTGCTGGTTTGCCGTGATGAAAGTGGGCGCCATTGCGGTGACGACCATGCCGCTGCTGCGCGCCAAAGAGCTGGGCCAAATCCTGGGCAAGGGCGAGATCGGCTTCGCACTGTGCGATGCGCGGCTCGTCGATGAGCTACGCGATGCCGTGGCGCAAGCGGCCAAGCCTGTGCAGATGCTGTGCTTTCACGATGACACGCCGGAAGGGCTGGAGGCCGCCATGGCCCGCCAGCCGGACACCTTCACCAACGTGGATACGGCGGCAGATGACACGTGCCTGCTCGCCTTCACGTCGGGCACGACGGGCGTACCGAAAGCGACGATGCATTTTCATCGGGACATCCTGGCCATTTGCGCGTGCTGGCCGCCGCATGTGCTCAAGCCGCGCGCGGACGACATCTTCATCGGCAGCCCGCCGATGGCGTTTACGTTTGGCCTCGGCGGCCTGCTGCTGTTTCCGATGAGCGTGGGTGCATCGACCGTGCTGCTGGAGAAGGCATCGCCGAACGATCTGGTCGATGGCATCCGCACGTTTGGCGCGACGGTGCTGTTCACGGCGCCCACCACGTACCGCAACATCGCGGCGCGCGGAGACGAGTTGCGCGCCACGCCGCTGCGCCGCTGCGTGTCGGCGGGCGAAGCGCTGCCGGTGGCCACGCGCACGCTGTGGAAGAACGCCACCGGCATCGAATTGATTGACGGCATTGGCGCAACCGAGATGCTGCATATCTTCATCTCCGCCGCCGATGCCGACGTGCGCCCCGGCGCCACGGGCAAGGCCGTCCCGGGCTATGTCGCGCGCGTTGTGGATGACGCCGGCAACCCCGTGCCGCCGGGCACGGTGGGCCGCCTGGCGGTGCAAGGCCCGACCGGCTGCCGCTACTTGGCCGACGACCGCCAGCGCGCCTACGTGCGCAACGGCTGGAACCTGACGGGCGATGCCTATGTGATGGACGAGGAAGGCTACTTCCACTACCACTCGCGCACCGATGACATGATCATCTCTTCCGGCTACAACATCGCCGCGCCCGAGGTGGAAGACGCGCTGATGCAGCATCCGGCCGTGGCCGAGTGCGGCGTGATCGGGGAGCCCGATGAAGAGCGCGGGCAGATCGTCAAGGCGTTCGTTGTATTGCACCCGGGCCACACGGCGGGGCCGGACATGGTCAAGACGCTGCAGGACTTCGTGAAGCAGACCGTGGCCCCGTACAAGTATCCGCGCGCCATCGAGTTTCGCGCGAGCCTGCCGCGCAGTGAAGTCGGCAAACTGCTGCGTTACCGCCTGCGCGAACACGACAAATCATGAGTGACTACCACTTCGAGCGCGCCGCGCGCATCCGCTTTGCACACTGCGACCCGGCCGGCATCGTCTACTTTCCGCAGTACCTCGTGCTGTTCAACGGCCTGGTCGAAGACTGGTTTACCGACGGCCTGGGCGTTTCGTATGCGCAGATGCTGGGCCCGCGCCGCATCGGCCTGCCCATCGTCAAGCTGCACTGCGAGTTCAGCGCCATCAGCCGCATGGGCGACGATGTGCAGTTCAAGTTGAAACTGGAGCGGCTGGGCAATGCGTCGCTCACCTTAGACCTGGATTGCTGGGCCGGCGACGAACAGCGCGTGCGCTCGCAGCAGGTGCTGGTGTTTACCGATCTCAATACGCATCGCGCGATGCCGATGCCGCCCGATGTGCGGCAGGCGATCGAGGCGAGCGTTCAACAGTCGCAATCGAACTAGAAGGAATTGCATCATGGAAGTACTCCTCCCTCCCAACTGGCCGCGTCCGAAGGGCTATGCCAACGGTGTGTCCGCGCGCGGGCGCATGGTGTTCGTGGCCGGCATGATCGGCTGGGATGCGCAGGGCGTGTTCCACACGGATGACCTGGCCGGTCAGGTCCGCCAGGCGCTGCAGAACATCGTCGAAGTCCTCGCCGCTGGCGACGCCAAGCCCGAGCACATCGTGCGCATGACGTGGTACGTGACCGACAAGAAGGCCTACGTGGCGGCCTACCCCGAGATCGGCAAGGCGTTCCGCGAACTGATCGGCAGCTTCAGCATTGCGATGACGGCAGTGGAAGTGGCCGCGCTGGTGGAAGACCGGGCGAAGGTGGAAATTGAGGTGACGGCGGTGGTGCCGGATTAGCCGTTTTTGGTGCCCCCTGGAAGCCGTGGCGCGCGCTTTGCCGCCGCGGATCGCGATGGCCGGTCATCTTCGACCGGCTTTTTCTTCCCTGCTAGGGCTAATCAAAGATGAGATGCAGGAGGCGTCCGGTAGCCGGGCAGGCTTAAGCAGGCTTTTCCCTAAACAGGAACGTTGTGCCGGCCTTTCGTCCGCGCCGGTGTGACTGCTCAGAGGGCGATCATCTGCAGTCCGACGCTGGGTGACATCCGTCGAGTTCGCACGTCGAGCAATGAAAACGCCTCAACGGACGAATCAACGGCACCGGACATATCCCCGTCCAGGCAGTGCCCATTCCAATGGGGAGCGTTTCCTGTGCGGGTTATCCCGAGTTTCGATGGACGCATGCCTACCCTAGCATGAAGTTCATTTTGAGAACAAGTGTTCGTAATTAGAACTTCTCGCTTGTCAGTGAAGCGAAGGGATGGTGCTGGTAGAGGCGGTATGCCTTGGTCCATTCCTATGAAGCATTGACCGTCCGTTCAAGCCATAGCGCTCCTTGGAGCCTGTTGAAAGCCGGCACGGATTGTTGCGGCTTATCTCTTGGAAACACCATGAGTCAATCTAACGTCGACGCACAGAGCATCATCAATGGCAGCCGGTTCGGCCCGTTCCAGTGGCTTATCTTTGGGATGTGTTTCTTTATCGTCCTGTTGGATGGCTTTGACACAGCGGCCATAGGCTTCATTGCGCCATCGCTTGTGTCGGAGTGGGGCATTTCGCGCCCAGCTCTAGCCCCCGTTTTGAGTGCCGCGCTCTTTGGCTTGGCAGTGGGTGCTCTCGTCGCCGGCCCACTGTCAGACCGGATCGGGCGCCGCCTTATGTTGATCGTCTCTGTGCTGGTCTTCGGTGTCGCTTGCCTCGCATCTGCGTATGCGAGCAGCATCACGAACCTGACAGCGTTGCGCTTCGTAACCGGTATCGGGCTTGGTGCCGCAATGCCGAACGCAGTGACCCTGATGAGCGAATTCTGTCCTGACAAACGCCGCGCGGTCATTGTGAACCTGATGTTTTGCGGCTTCCCTCTAGGTGCCGCGTTCGGAGGGTTCTTGGCCGCCTGGATGATTCCGCATTTCGGCTGGCGTAGCGTTCTCATGCTGGGCGGTGTTGCGCCGCTAGTGTTGCTCCTGCTGCTGGTGTCGCATTTGCCGGAGTCAGTTCGCTACATGATTGCGAAGAGCCAATCCGTGGAGAAGATTCGCCGTACGTTGGCGAAGATCAATGTGGCCGCGCACGACGCGTCATCGTTCTTCATGACCGAGCAGACCCAGGCTCCATCGGGCCAAGGCGGTATTGCGTTGGTTCTGTCCCGATCCTATGTTGTCGGATCGATCATGCTTTGGTTGGCGTACTTTATGGGGCTGGTGATCTTTTATGCCTCTATCAATTGGATGCCCATTCTCTTGAAGGAGGCCGGGCTCACGCCAAAGGCTGCAACGTTGATTTCTGCGCTCTTCCCGCTGGGCGGCATTGGGGCCGTTCTGTGCGGCGCCCTAATGGACAGATTCAACGCCAATCGGGTGATTGCAACTTGCTATGCGCTGACTGCCCTGACCGTGTATGGCATTGGCCAGGCCGTTGGCAACGTCGGACTGCTCGTTGTTGTTGTTTTTGCTGCCGGCGTTCTGATGAACACAGCACAGTCGTCTATGCCCGCGCTGGCCGCCGCTTTTTACCCGACGCAAGGTCGGGCTACAGGCGTTGCTTGGATGCTTGGAATTGGGCGGTTTGGTGGCATAGCCGGTTCCTATCTTGTGGCAGAGCTCACTCGTCAACAAGTCGGGTTCAGCGGCATCTTCTCAATCATTGCCATTGCGGGCTTGATCGCGTGTGTCGCTCTCTTCATCAAACAGCGCGCGCTTCCGCAGAAGTCGGAGCCAACAGGGATTCGCTCAACCGAGATAGTCGGTCACTAAGCGCCCGCTTCGTTCCTTCTCTCTGATCGTCCGGTTTGCTTCGGACGATCCTTCTTTACCGGGCGCGCTGGCTGCAGACACGCGGTACTGCGTCGGGCTGCAGCCGAACGTCGCCTTGAACCAGCGGGTGAAAGCACTGGGTTCCGAGAAGCCCAGCAAGCCCGAGATCTCCGCGCATTGGCGCTCGAGCGCTCCACATTTCAGGTGCTCGGGGTTGTCGGCGTGGTGATCGCTGTATCGCTCGCCTGCATGAAAGAGGCGCCCAAGAGTGCCGGCCCGCAACAGCGGGGCGCACCTTTCTTTACGCAAATGCGCGGCGCGTTGCGCGTGCTGGCTGGCAATCCGGCCTTGCTGGCGGTGACGATTGGCTTTGTGCTGGTGCACATGGTGTTTGCCGGCTTGTCATTTGCGCAGTTGTGGCTCGTGCGTGAGCGTGGATTCGATGCCGCCGCCATCGCGCGGACCATCGGCACGCTGCAACTGATTGTCGGCACCATTGGATCGGTCGCGGGCGGTGTCATGGGTGATCGCCTCGCCAAGCGCATGCGGGGCGGACATGTGGGTTTCATGGTGTTGCTTGTCGCCATCTGCGGCCCGCTGATGATTGCGTATCGCTTCGCGCCCCCCGGCTCGGCGTTGTTCTACATGGGTATGTGCGCTGGCTTTTTCCTGCCGTTGGCACTGTATGGCCCGACCAACACGGTCATCCTGAACCAGGTGCCTGTGCACATGCGTGGGACGATCTCCGGTTTGAGCATGCTGCTGATCAATGTGTTTGCCATCACGCTCGGCAACCTCGCGGTCGGCCTGATCAGCGATCGGCTCGCCCGATCGGGAGCCCCAGCGCCCCTGACCTTCGTGCTATTGGGCACCGACGTGCTGGCCATCCTGTCGGGCGTTTGCTTCCTGGTGGCCGCACGCGTTGGACTTCGCACATTTGCGGCGCCCGGCCAGGTTCATTCCCTGGTATCCCACCCCCACGCCTGACTCGGCTTTTTGCGCCATCCGGAAGACAGATTCGAGGCGAGGAATCTCCTGACTTGCTGAAGCGGATGATTGAAGGTGCGCGGTGCATGGTCGAAGATCACGTGGCCTGTGCAGATGAAATCGCGCGGCCCACCAAGCTTCGCTTTAGATGCCGCGGGTTCGGACGGTGCACGTCGGCCTCACCTTGGTGCAAGCAGACTTGAACGCGTTCCAACCTGGTTCAATGTGTTCTGCCGCCCCATGCCACTCAAACTGCCCTGCATCTCGTCCAGTGCGCCTGCCGCCCATCCCTCGTCGTCCCAAGCGACTGGCGGCGAGACGAATACGCCATCCACATCTGCCAGACAGGCGTCTCGCCGGCGCGGCGAACTTGACGGGTTGAAGAAGGCACCGCCAGCGCCGCCAGCGCTGCCGGGCGCACCGCAGGCCAACGTCGGCATAGCGAAACGGATAGGCAAGGCAATGCGTGCGCAAGTCAAAAGCACATTCAGTGGCGTGACGAAGGACGGCGCGAGCCGGCTCGACTGGAACACGCCGTTTAGCGCCCACTCGCGGGCCGGCAGGCCCACTACGTTGCGTGATTTCGCGCACGTCAAGCAAGCTGCGGCGCGGATCGCCGCCGCGCGCGAGGATGCGCCGCAGCCCGGCAGCCCTTCGGGTTCGGCACGTAGAACGGAGCAGGCGCTCAATCAGGCAATGACGGGGCTGCGCACCCAGATTTCGGCGATCACCAATGCCAGCGCCAGTCTCCACGGTGGCCAGATGCAGGGGGCGCAAGCGCTGCAGCACGTTGATGATGTCATTGCCTACTGGGATTCTGCGCAAGGGCAAGCCCTGGCTGCAAAAATCAGCAGCGAACCGGAGGCATTCGTGGCTGGGGTGCAGGAGATGGCTGCGGCGCATTCGCCCGCCGTCGCCATGGCGGTATCGCTGGCGCTTGTGTCGGCCAAGGAACGTCTCGACCCGGAGAACGCCACAAAGCTCAATGGCGACGTCTTCTCTTATCTGAAGCATGCGGACCTGGGCGCCGAAATCGGACATGCGAAAACGCATTCCGAGACATCGCGCGACTCCCATATCCTTGCCCTGCGTGGCGCGATGGAGCAGACGCGCGATGCCTTGATGGCAAGCCGGTGCACCACGGGCGCGGGTTCGGGCGGCGAGTCTTCGGCGCCGTCACACGCGATCGACGTGAAGGCGCTGCAGACCTTCATCCAGACGGTGCGCGATTTCCCCATCGCCATGCGCGGGGCGGCACGACAGGCGCCGCAGGCCCTTGCCGATTGGCCGGGTGTGCGCGACAGCCACGCGCAGTTCGATGCGCGCAACGCCGAGGCGGCTGCCGCATGCTTGGCGACGCTCGAAGCGGTGGCCGATGAAATCGGCTCGCAACCGCCTGCGCACGCGCAAAAGGGTGCGGTTGAAGTTTCCGCCCACACCGCCGAGAAAATACGCGAGGCGCAGGAGGCGATGATCTCGGTGGTTTCGACGCCGGCGCACCTGCACGCACACGACCAGCAGCTCAAGCATGCCGAAACGGGGCGAGCCGTTGCGTGGGGCGCCCTACAGCATGCCGCGACCACCGGCAATTTCGAGGCAATGGTCGCCGCCACCGGCAACCGCAATCTTGACGCAACCGCTCAAGGAAACCTGCGCGTCCATCTGCAGGCGGGCGCTGTGATTGCCGCAGCGCTGAAGGCCAAGCCGACCCCGGAGGCACTGATTGCGGCGCGGCTTGCCCCACACGAGGCCGTGTCGAGCGCGACGAATTTCGCCCAGCGCGTCAGCGACGCAAGCGCTAAGCTCATCCACGGTGTAGGACCGTCGACGTTGAGCGCCGCCGACAAGAGTGATCTGGTCGCATGGCGCAACGGCTTCACTGACGACGGACCAGGTTCCGACCTGAGCCAGTTCAAGGCGCGTATGTTCAAGTCGCTTGCCTGGGTTGACCGGATGGACGACGACCGGCGCGCGACATTGCCAAGCCACCACAAATCGCCGCTCTCTGCGGCGCGCTCTGGTATGGCGCAGGGCGATCGCGCCGTCCTGGCGAACGAGCAGAAAGCGTTGATGGCCGAGCTGGCGAAGCCGGCGGTCAATGAAGTGGTGCAGGCGGTGGCTGTCGAGATGGAACGCCTTTGCGGTAGCACCCCGCCCGCTGAGGCTGCCTCCGGAGAGGGGGCGCCCACTCGCCCGGAAACGTTGAGCGATACCCATTGCCAGTGGATCGCGCTGCGGGTCGCGCTTGAAGACTGGATGCCCGAGCACCAGGCCGCCCGCCAAGGGCATCAGCTCGTGCTCGGCCGCGAATTTTCGCCAGCAGCGTTGCCGGAAGCGGTTGAGCAGCGTATTCGCAAGTTCACGGAGGATGCTGCTCACAAGGTGACATCGGGCTCGCCCGAGGCCCTTGAACAGGCGATTGCAAACGTCCGGCAGCATCTTGGCAATGTGCGCCTTGGCTTTGAAGATGTGCATGCGCTTGCAAATTTCCTCAATGTCGAGCAGCCCGAGCCCTTCCAAAAGGCAATGGAGGCGGCCCGAAAAATTGCCACGGCGCCGCCGCTGGCCCCCGCAGACAGATCCCAGCACAGCGTGCGTGCCATGCTGGTGGATTACCTCAAAACGATTCCGGGTGGCAACACGGTGCGGTTCAGTCGCGGCACCACCGGCGGGTTCAGTACCAAGGGCATTACCAAGGCGCTCGTCAACGCCAAGAAGCGGCTGCTGGGCGTGCCGGTGGCCGGCAATGCCCGTGTCGATCTGCGTTATGAGAAAGGGCGCGAAGCGGCGGTCTCCATGTCGTACCCCGTCCACGCCGCCGAGTTGTTTATCGGCACGGAAAAGCGCCACCGTGGCCGCATCGGCGCGGGCTGCTTCTTTGGTGCCAAGCTGTTCAAATGCTGCCGCACGGGTGCCAACGTCGACGTGAACCCGTACGAGCACGAGCGCACGGATGCCACCGGCATCATGGTCCGCATCCCGCGCCGGACGGCGGCCAAAGATGCGGAAGTCCGCGCGCTGTTCTCGCGCGTCACCGACTTCATGTTCTCGGCCGCGGATGCCCGGCGCCGCTCGCCTGAGGGCATGCCCGACGCAGACGCGCTTTTCCACGCCTTTGCCAGCGAGTTCTATGCCGAGCACGATCTCTCGCTCAGCTGGATCAACCAGAAGACGCGCGCGCATCGCAGCGAGATGTCGGTCGGGATCGGTGTGTCCGTCACCAAGCTGCTCAACCCCGGCCAGCACCGTAAAAGCCAGCAAGAGACTGGCGCTCTTGGCACGAGCCTGGGCTACTCGTTCGAGAAGCAATGGCTGTCGACATTCAAGCAGCTCGACGCCACCGGCACCTACCGGATTGCCAACCTGCGCGAGCAGAAGCTGAGTCGGCACAAGGTCAACCTCGGGCTCACCACATCGGCAGTGACTGGCACGACTGGTAATACGTCGGCCGATCTCTTCGGTGGGGGCGCGGTGGTCAAGGAGCGTGGCACGAACGTGAAGCTGCGCCTGGCGATCGATCGAGACAACGTGCTGCCGACAAAGTCGGTGGCCGATTTCGAGTTCGACAGCTTCCACGACTACGCCCGGTATGTTGAAGCCACCAAGCAGGAGTGGGTGAAATTCTTTGCCTATCCGCACCGGAACGATCCGGATGGCGGCCTGGCGAAGGGTCTCAAGGCGGTCAACGACAACCTCGATACGGCGCGGCTGCTCGACAGCCCTTACAACGCCTTCTTTGTGCGGCGCGCCCTCACCGCGGATGCTGCGAAAACGCTCAACGATCTGCAGCAGCTTTCGCTGGTGACGCCGCAAAGCGAGACCAAGCTGCACGAGCAGCTTGCTGCGTCCTACACGAAGACCATCAACGCCCCCAATTCCTGGATGCCGATCGGCTTGCGTGCTTACGAAAAATACAGCGAGGCCGACGGGTTCAACGTCAATGCGGGGCTGCGCCTGACGCAGAACACCGGGCTCAAGGTTGAGCGGCAGATCGTGTTCGATACGATCGATGCCAAGCTGCTGAAAGAGTACGAAGCGCAGTTGAAAGAAGGTCAGAACACGCCGCCTCATTCAGCGGCAACACAAGACCCGCCCCGCGTGCCGCCATCGACTCGCCCGCTGCAGCGCCAGGGTTCTTCGGACATACCGCTGTATCAGAGCGTGCAAGGTGCGCGTTCCGAAATCGAACGAGCGGACGAAGAGGTCGACCGCGAATCGGCTTCCGTCCCGCCGCGCGGGCAGCGGTCTTCGTCGCTTGCCGACATGTTGGCCATGTCTCCGCCGCGTTCGCGACCCGACGACACACGCGCGCATCTGGAGCGGTTGAAACAGCAAATGGATGCGAAGGCCGGCATTGCTTCCGCTCCCAAGAAGTCCGGCAGTCTGTCCAGCAAGCTGTTTGGGCAGCGCAAGCCCAAGCCGCAATCGGTCGGGTCCCGTGTGCAGGAGCGGCCGGTCAGCACGGGCTCCGGCTCAAGCCGTCAAAAGGCGGTGGTGTTGCCGGAAGTGACTGCGGCGACGACTTCGACCGCCAAACCACAGGCATCCGAGACATCGTCCACCTGACTGGAATAACACATCGAATGCTGCTGGGCGCCCTCCGTATTGAACCGGCCTTGGTATGCGCTCTTCTTGTCCGGTCAACGGTCATTCAACATTACGATCGCGTTGTTAAATCGCTTGGTGAATTAAATGATGAAAGCTTCATGACGGTGATGCTCACATTGTTCAATTAATCTCATCGATGTTCGTTCGCAGGCAATGCTCCGATAAACTAGCCGGTAGCCATGATTCACGTGCCTCCGTGAAGAGCGGTCAAGAAGCCCCGGGCGGTTACAAGCTGCCTGGGGCTTTCTTTCTTTGGATGGCGCAGCTCCAACGCTCCGGCCTTCAGCACCACGTCGATCACGCGAAGAACGTTCGCCCTCGTTCTGCATATTGCCGCAGCAATCGCGATGAACCGAGTTTTGAAAAAAATACCAATCAATACTTTCGTATCGCATTGGTTCCTTCAAAAAAAACTTCAATTAACCTCACCCGTCATTCATGCGCACCAAGCGATGGTAGTCTCGCCATGGTGGTTGGCATACGTTCTGATCATGTTTATATGGAACATCAACTTTATTTAAAAGTTTTGATGTTTGTTATGCTTGCGTATTTTGTAAGTAATTGAAGGGCGGATGTATGCGCCGCTGGATTCAAATATTAAACAAATTTGGCGAGGTCGGGATCATGAAAAAAGAGGGTGGTGCAGGCAATGCGCGAGAAGCGCGCTATGCGGCAGATTCGGGCAGGAAGGGGCGCGGATATTCTCATCGGTATGCGGCGGCCGCTTTGATTTCGCTTGCGCTGTTCGGTTGCGGGGGCGAAGGCGACGGCACGAGCGGTGGTAGCGCGGGCACGCAGGCGACGAGCAGTGCGTCGGCAACGACCCAGCCGGGTGCCAGCCAGGGGGGGCTCAAACACACGCAGGGCACCGAGAGCGCCCCCGCAACCGCCATCCTCAACAAGATGGGTCGCGTGCCGCGCCTGCAGGTCGGCTTGGGTTCCGGTCAGTCCACCGATGACATGAAAGCGCAGAATATTCGCCCCGACATCGTCGATACCTACCTGGTTGGCGTCGGACAAAACGCCTGGCCTAACTGGAACACGGACGGCGCCTACGTGACCTACACCGCGCAGCGCGTCCAGGGCATGGGCGCAACGCCGATGTTCACGCTTTACCAGATGGCCTCCAATGGCGACGGCAACATCAGCGGCATCAACGACGCGACGTTCATGAACAGCTACTGGTCGCAAGTGCGCATGATGTATGACCGCATCAACGCACTGGGTACGCCGGTGCTGGTCAATCTGGAGCCGGATTTCTGGGGCTACGTGTGGTCGAAGGCGCCCAATCATGATCCGGCGCAGCTTGCTGCCTCTGTGAACAACCAGCAGGAATGCAGCTGGCTGCCCAATACCGCAGCTGGCATCGGCATGTGCCTGGTGTCGATGGGCCGCTGGCACGCACCCAAGGCGTTGCTCGGGTTCCCGCCCTCGTTCTGGACTGGCACGCCCGACGTGATCGGCAAGGAAATGCAGGCAGTCGGCGCGAACCAGGCTGACTTCATCGTCGCCCAGGCTGGCGACCGTGATGCCGGCTGCCTCGAGGCCGCCGCAGTTGGCGAATGCATGGGCCGCACCGGCCCGTTCTATCTGGACGAGAACAACGTGCAGACGCCGAACTTCCACCAGGAGCAGAACAAGGTCGCAGCCTACCGCGATGCGCTGGGCAATGGGCTGCCGATCCTGTGGTGGCAGACGCCGTTGGGTGTGCCGTCCGACACGCCGGGTGGCACCCCCAACCACTACCGTGACAATCACGTCGACTACATGTTGCGCAACCCGTGGGAATACGGCGGCCTGCATACGTTCGCGATCGTCTTCGGCGGTGGCGGCACGTATTCGACAAATATCAACACCGATGGCGGCCAGTTTGCGCGCCTGTTCGGCCAGTACCTGTCGTACGGTGGTGTTGGCGTGCAGTAAGTGAGGTGCCCGCCAGAGACATCCTTTGTCTCAAGTGCGGTTCAGCACGCCCGGCGTGGCCAAGCGACGCCGGGCATGACACGTTCCAAGTCGCGGCGGGCGTGCGCAGCGGTACGCCGAGCTTCGCTATGGGGTGGGTGCGACGTAGCGGATCATGTTGTTTGCCAGGTCGGCAACGTACAGGTTGCCGTTTGTGTCGACCGCGATCCCGGAGGGTTGATTGAACATCGCGGTGCTCCCAGGGCCGTCGGTGCTGCCCGCGTTGATGGAGCCCGCCAGGGTAGCAACCACGCCCGCCGGGGTCACCATGCGGATCAGGTTGTTGCCGTCGTCGGCGACATAAAGCACGCCGTTGGTGCCGATCGCGAGGCCCACCGGGAGCGAGAACGTTGCCGCGGTACCCACGCCGTCATCACTGCCGGCCGCGCCGGAGCCCGCCAATGTCGAGACGACACCTGCCGGCGATATCTGCCGGATATCGCTGTTGAACCACTCCGCCACATACAGCGTGCCAGACGGAGAGAGCGCGATGCCCGACGGGCCGTTGAAGGTGGCGAGCGCGGCCGCGCCATTGTTGCTGCCCGCTGTTGTCGTGCCGGCCAGTGTGGTCACCACGCCGGCTGGCGTGATCTTGCGGATCATGTTGTTGCTGTAATCCGCCACGTAGACGTTTTCGTTGGCATCCACCGCGATGCCCAGCGGGTTGTTGAATGAGGCGCTTGCGCCGATGCCGTCGGCGCTCCCCGCCGTTGCCGACCCGGCAAGCGTCGTCACGATGCCGCCCGGCGTGATCATTCGAATATCGTTGCCGTAGAACTCCGTCACATAGATGTTGCCGCTGGCCGCCACGGCAATGCCGACAGGCGTCGCGAACTTGGCGCTGCCCGCCATGCCATCGACGTGGCCCGGGCTGCCCGTGCCCGCCAGGGTCGTGACGACGCCGCCCGGTGCGATTTTGCGAATGACGTGGTTGGCGTAATCCGCTACATACAGGTTGCCAGAGGCGTCCCGTGCAACACCGCTCGGCTGTCGGAACGACGCAGCCGAACCCGTGCCGTTTGCATACCCCGCAGTCGTCGAACCGGCGATGGTGGACACCATCGATTGTGCGACAGCACAGTTCACGCTCACGTTATTGACATTACCGTTGGCCAGCCCGCTGCCGTTTGCAACGGCGCAGGACTGCCAAAGCGGTTCGGCGTTGACGGAGACAGCGTAGGCGCCGCCTGCCGCTACGGAAACGGAAAAGCTGAAGCCGCCGTCGGTGGCTTGGACAATCGGATCCGCACCGTTGTTAAGCAACGTGAGGCTGCCGTAATCGAGCAAGCCTGTGACCGTTCCCGCAATGGAGTAAGTGGCCGGGGCCGTTGGGGCCACCGGGCCGACCGGTGCTCCAATTGGCGCGCCCGGCTGCGTTGCGCTGGGGGGTGGCGTGGTGGCCGCATCGCCGCCACCGCCGCATGCGGCCAGGATCAGGCAAATCGGGATGGCTTTCAGAAGCGGAGGGCACGCGGAGGGCATGGCTTGGTGCTGGCTAGACGTCGATCAGGTTGGATTGGGCCATCGACCCCAGCGATCAGGGGCGCGGCATGTGCCTTTTGCGCCGCCATATAGACCCATCTCCGATATGACGCCAGACTCGGCAATGTGACGCAAACGATTGAGCATTTGCGTGCCCCCCTCGCTTTGACGCTTGGCTGGAAGTATCAGGGCTCGTTTTAGATCGACGCGGATCAGACGATCTGAAGCGGCTCTTTCTAGAAAAAACGTTTGCGTGGGGGTTTCCACTGCCTGGGCGTCCAATGTGAGGGCGCCGTATACATACGACGCTGCACATGCAGCGGCATGCGTGATGCGGCGGGCTCGCGGTGCATGCGCTTCCTGTTGCCCCCAAGTTCCACGTCCTCTGCGATCTACCGTGATGACACCGTCTCGTTATTGTGTCGGGCGCGCGGGCCGCGCTCGGTCAGCGGATCGCCGTTATCGTGGAGTTGGGTGTAGATCGCAGCCAGCGCAGATTGAACCTTGCGCATGCGCATTCGGTAGAGCATCAAGGCGGCCATCAGCAAAGCCAGCAACACTCCCAAGACTGGGCCGATGATGTGGGCACGCTTCCAGGGTGCCGGGTCATCGGTCGTAATCGGACTGCGGCTTGCAAGCCCACCGTCTGGCGTGTGGCTCTCTTCCCCGGCCGTCGCCGATGCTGCGGCAGGCTGTGCCGAGGCATTCTTCAAGGCCGCGAGCCGCCGCATATCGGCCAGGTTCTGCTCAACTTGCGCAAGGCGCGATTCGAGCTCATGGATCGCCTGCCGGGCTGCAACCAACTCCTCGTTGAGCTGTTCCACCTTCGCCTGCTCTTGCGTGCCTGTAGCGGAAATGCGCAGCGTGTTTTTGTCCGCTGCATTGGCTGGCACCGAAGGTGGCCGACTGCCGGCGATGGCGTTGGCATTTGCCTCGGGCACAGGCGGTGCGCGGTCGGTAGCCGCAGTCTGCGTCAGCAAGCGGAGCTGGCGTTTGGCTTCAACGCTTGCCACCGCCGTTGCTTCCTCTGCCGTGGGCACACGTAGCGTGGCGCCGACGCGCAGTTGGTTGATGTTTCCACCAATGAAGGCGTGCGGATTGCTCCGGTAAAGCGCCAGCGCGGCTTGTCCGGCGGACACGTCCGCCCGATTCTGCACGGTGCCGAGCGCGATCTGTGAGAGGCTGTCGCCCGCTTTGACGGTGTAGACGGCTTCGGCGTGCCTGTCGTCTTCACCTGCAGACGGCACCGTGGCGGCAGCCGATGGATGCGCGCCGTCTGCCGTGTTGACGGCGGGAGCCGATGCGACTGCCACTGCTTGCGTCTGCGGGCGGTGTGCCGGTGCACTGCTGGGCGGCGACACTCCCGAAACGGGCGCCGATTTGCGTTGCGTCTGCAGGAACGTGGTGGGGGCGCTTGCCGCGCCCGGCGGACTGAGCAACACCGTATAGGTCGCCAGCGTGTTTCCACCTGGCCCCGCAAGGCGCACGACGATATCCGCAATGGCGTCTGCCTGCGGAACGGTCGAGTACACGCGAACGACATAGCTGCCGTCTTGCCGCTGTACCAATGTCGTATGCAGCGAAGTTGCGCTTGCGCCGTAAGGCACGCCGGCGGCGAGGTAGCTTTCGCGGGTGCCGGGCTGCAGCACCAGCGCTTGTGCGTCGTGCGGCTGCAACCCCGTCAAGTCGATTTCAGCCTCAAGCGGCTGGCCAATGTTCGAATGCAGATGCAGCACGCCCAGCTCGACTGCGTGCGCAGCCGGCAAGAAGGCCCAAAGGGCGGCAGCCGCCCCTGCAGCTAGCGACCGACGGACAGGCCCATGCGCAATTCCTCCACGAAATCGCTTGTTCATTTTGAATGCTCCCCTTGTATTACTGACACCCGATTTATTGGTTTGGGGGGTGGCCGGGAAGGATAGAGCGTTTCGTCTGCGGACCGCCATGGACGACGGGGCAGTTGAGAAAAATTCAGAGTTCGAGCGTCGTGCCTGTTCGGACCCTGGGGCGGCAAACGCAACGCGGCATGCAGGGCCGGTCGGGCCACGCAAGCAAGCGATGGCGCCCGGGCTTACCGGCTGAACCGGTCTCGCAAGCTTGCACTCTGGTTCAGGCTGGTCAGCATGGCATCGAGCCAATGTTCATCTTCACCTGCCGTCGGGGCGTTCAACACATGCCTGCTGTGCTCGGGTGGCGCATCTGTCGCGTGCTTGAGAACGACGGCGTGCATGGGTTTGGCGGCATCCTGCATGGGTTGCAGCGCCGGCTCTTGGGCACGCGTTTGCCCGGCAACCGGCAGCGGCGTGCGTGCTGCGAGCTTGCGGTTCAGGATGCCTTCCACGGCCCGGGCATAGATGCCGTTTTCCCCTGGAGACTCTGAGTGATAGGCGCCGATGGCATGCCAGCTGTTGCCGTGCAATTGCACCTTGCGCGCCAGATGCCAGGCGGCCACATAGGCGCTGACGCACGGGTCATAGAGCATCTGGCGGCCGATGCCGTAGCGCGACAGTTCCGGCAGGTGGATGGTGTTGATCTGGAACATGCCCAGGTCTTCACTGCCGTTGCGGTTTCGGTTGTGCGCTTGCGGATTCAGGTGCGATTCCTGATAGCCGATGGCACGCAAGACTTGGGCGTTGACGCCGTGGTACGCGGCGGCATCGTCGATGCAATCTGCCAGGGCTGCGGCAGGCAGGCAGCCCAGCAGCGCAATGGCGAAAACCAGCCCCCGCCGCAGCACCGCGGCAAGCCGGTCACGCCCGCGCATGGTCTTGCCTGCCAGTGCAGGCGCGCGTCACGGGGTGGCGTTGTTGCAGGCGTTGCTGCTGCCAGTTGTGACGTGTTTCGCGACGTGTGGGCGGGGCTGCATGGGTAGTTGCGCGACGCTCCCGCGCAGCCATGATGCGAGACGATGGGGCATGCATTGCGGATCTCCGGTAACGAGCATGCGCGCATCATAGAAACGCGTGCCGGGCGATGCGCACGCGCCGTGCGAATTTGCCGGGCTTGCAGCGAAACCGGATCGAGAGCGTGCATGGGCACGATGGTTCGCCGCGGGCGCAACGGGTTCGTCCTGCCACAGGTCGTGTTGCGCGGTGGTCCATACGATCAGCAAACAGGCGGAAAGGGCGTGTGGCCCGCCGCCGATTGCCACTTCATCTTTTCTTGGGCCCATCATGCAATCACATTACGGTAGTGCCCCCATGCCGCCCGATACCCTCGCGCAGACCCGTGCCGACCACGGTGAGGCGGATGCAGGTGTGTCGGTGACCAACAAGCTGTCGCGCGCATTGCGGCGCGTGCTGCAACGTGTGCGGACCGGGCACGCCGAGCCGTCGCCAGCCGCCAGCCGATTTCACGTGCCGACACCGCATCATGATCGACAGGTCGCGGCGACTGCTTCGCGCACACAGCATCAACAGCGCGCAGGCGCGGCGCGCGATGCGTTGCGCATCCAGCAGGCCATGCCACAAGGCCACAGCCTGCGTGCCCCCGTTCCTCCTACTGATGCCAGCCGCTGGCTGGCCGTATGCGAGGCGGTGGCGGGTTGGCAGCAGGAGATGGCGCGTCGCCTGCACCGCTACAGCGGCCCGTTGCTGACCGACACCGCACGGCCCACGGAGCAAGGCCTGGCCCTGGCGGCCACGCGCATGCTGCTGGCCATGCAGCAGAAGAGCCGGCACCTCGTGCTCGACGGTATTCCGGTGATGCGCCTGCCAGCGGCCCTGTGCCTGGCCGAAGAGCTGGAGCGGCTGACCGTGCACGATTGCGATCTCTTCGAGTGGCCGGCATCTGGTGGTTTGCCGGTCAACCTGAGCGCGCTGCATTTCGCGCGCAACCCACGGCTGTCAGCGTTGCCCGGACGGATCGGCAAGCTGTTGCAGCTGCAGGAGGTTGTCGTGCTCGATTCGCCGCTGCGCGCGCTGCCGTCGTCGTTGTCGCAGTTGCCGAAGCTGGAGCGACTGGTTCTGCAGGGCACGGATCTGCGCATCGTGCCAGTCGAGCTTGGCTCGCTGGCCGCATTGCAAACACTGACGCTGGCCTCCAACAAGCTGCTCGTGCAACTGCCCATCAGCCTGGGCCAGCTTGCGCAACTGCGAGAGCTTCACTTGCGCGGCAATCCGCTGCTCGCCGTGCTGCCCGATACCCTGGGCAACCTGGCCGAACTGGAGCGGCTGGACCTGCGCGAGAACAGCGCCATGACCATGCTGCCGGAGTCCTTGGGGCGACTGCACAAGCTGCGTCATCTGGATGTCTCCGGCATGGCGAGCCTCGTGGCCGTGCCGGAAGGCATTGGTCATTGCACGCAACTGCGTACGCTGCGGCTGCGCGATTGCGGATCGCTGCGCAGCTTGCCTGCGTCCGTGGGCGACCTGAAGGCGCTGACGCACCTCGATTTGCGTGGCTGTTACGCCTTGTCGGGCTTGCCCGATACGCTGCGCGATCTGCCGCCAGCGTGCCGCGTCGATGTGCCGGCGCACTTGTCCGCTCGGTTGGACGAATTGCGCCCCGCAGCCGGTGCCGTCTCGACGGCAGGTTCCAGCATTGCGCCAGATTGGATGGCGCTGCGCCAGGGCTGGCGCGCGCGCCTGCAGCCCTATGACGCCGAATATGGCAGCGACGCCTTGTGCATCTGGATGGAGCGCTATATCAACGCCATCGCGCCCGACGCCATGCGTGCATACCGCGACAGCCGCCGTCTCGGCCAACTGGTGGATGGCCTGTGCGATCTGCCGGCGCTGCGCAGCGCCGTCTTTCAGCGAGCCCAAGAGCGCTATGCGCTGGGTTGCCTTGACGATGAGGCCCTGCCGCTTGACGCGCTGATGGCGCTGTTGGTGAGTGAGCGCCTGCGCGAGCCCGGGTTGCCCGAAGACGCTGCCGCGCGAATGGTGCGCGCCGAGGCTTTCGCAGCGTTGCTCGAATATGGCGCTGCTGGCGGATCGATCGACGAGGCGGTCCAGAAGCTCGCGGCTTGGCCGCCGCTGCAGAGCTACGTTGCACGCTACGTCAGGGCCGGCGAGGGCGTGGCACAGCGGCACGTTGCCGTCGCGCGCGACTGGCTGCACGCTGGCTAATACGGCCGTTCAATCGTGTATTCCATGGGCCGGCTCGATGCCGGCCTTTGTCTTCTTGAGCCTGGCAACGAAACCAGAATGCTTGCGGGCAGCCAAAAAAAAAGCCAGCCCGGGCGCATCGCGAGCTGGCGGTGGAACGTGAAGTCAGCAGCCTTTACGTCTGCGATTCGCCCTCGTTGGTCGGGAATGCGTTGCCGAGCACCGCTTTGCGGCGCTGCAGCTCCTGCTGCGCCTGTTGGCTGATCGGCAGGTTCATGGCGGCGAGCCGCTGCAGATCTGCCAGGTTGGCCTGCTTGACCGATGCCCTGGTCGGCTCCAGGCGCGTGCGCAGTTGGCCGATGGTGCCCGTGGGTTGGGGTTTGCCGTGCAGGGCCGCTTGGGTTCGGTTGTTCTCGCGTTGCAGCGCCTTGGGGTTGCGCACCAGCGACTGGATACCGGTATTGCGCTCCTCGGTATGGAACAGCGCGGCCGAGTTGATGGCCCGCGTATTGCCGATGATCTTCGAGAACGCATCGAGCAGCGGACGCCCCCGGTTGGAGTCGCACAAATAGTCGGCGCGTTCCTCGATGGTGGTCATGGCTTGCAGGCGCGCACGCATCGCGTTCACGTCGATGTGGCTCACGTCGATCGGCTTGGCCAGCGGTTCGGCAAGCTTGAACAGCGGTTCGCCGTTGGCGGTCGAGCCTGGAGCGTGCGCAGCCACCTGCGTTGACACCTGGGCCGCACGTGCAAACGGTGTTGCGGCGTGGTAGCGCACGAACTCGTTCTTGATCTGGACGGGGCGGTTTTCGGCAGCCGCGGCGTTGATCTCCTGCGTGGCTGCTGCGTACTTGGCCACCACGTCGACCATCAGGTTCGGGTTGGCGAGGTAGCGATCGCGGTGTACCGGATTCGCATCGAACGCCTGCCGTAGCGCGGCATCTTCCTGGTGGGCTTCTGCGTCGACGATCTTGGCCAGGAACGGGTGCTGCATGATGAGGTAGCTCGTGTCGGAGCCCATCACCTCGCCAGCGTAGCTCTGCGTGCTGTCCGTATGCGAGACCGACGGCGTGAACGTGCCGTGCGGTGTCGGTACCGTTACCGCCAGGCTCATGCCGCTGTTCTTGTTGCGCAGGACGCGCGCGTATTGCAGCTCCATCGGCGCGTTCTGCACGTCGGGGGCCTGACGCAACTTGACGACCAGGCTGGTGCCGTCGGTCACATTGAGCAGCAGGCCCTGCGTCTGTCGGATCACTTCCTGCGGATCGAACTTGTCGTCCTGCAGCCGCATGTTCGGCGCGAATTTCTCGATGGCCGCTTCGATGGCCTTGTTCAGTATCGCGCCGGTAATGGGTGCACCGCCCTGCGCCGTGAACGTCAACTGCAAGAACTTGCCGGTACGGCTCGGGTTGACTTGATGATTGGCATTCATCAGGCGCGCCTCGGCGCTGAGCGAAACCTGCCCCGCGCTATTGCCAACCGAGATGGAACCCGTGAAAGGCCCAAGTTGCACCTTGCCGCTGGACCGGCCGAAGCGGTTAAGGATCGCGTTGAGCGCACTGCTTTGCGCACCGCCGGACACCGTCGCCTTGAGTGCCGTATCCCAGCGCTGCCACAGCGATTTGTCTTTCAGCGGGCCGTTCTTCTGCACGTCGTAGTTCTTGAGCGGCAGGTACGTCTTGTCCAGCATTTCACGCGCGGTCTTGTACATCGAATCCGCCGTGAGGATGGCTTCGGCGGCGGCCGTGCCGTGCTCCTCGCGCAACGCCATCTGCTGCTTCACGACAGAGATATGCGCACCCACACAGCCGAGCGCCAAGCTGATCGCAGCGTGGCTCTTGGCGACGAATGCCTCGGGGTGGGCCAGCGCATCCTTCTGCGGGTACCGGCCATGCCATACGGTCTGGTTGATCTGTGCGAAGGCGGCTTCGCGGTGCTGGATCAACGTATCGCGTTCTTTTGCGGGCATGAAGCGATCGTTCCTGGCGAGCACGGCGCCGGCATGATTGGCAAATTGCAGATAGGAGCCCATGAGCTGCTCCAGCTGATCCGTCGCATGATTGAGCTGGTCGGGGCTTGCGTGGGTGATGGCGTTGCGGAACTGCGCGGGAATGTCGGCTTCCTCGCCGTAGTGCAGCCGTTCGGTTTCGGTAAAGGGCTGCGCGGGGCCGGCGTGCAGTTCGTGCGTCAGTGCCTTGCGTGTCTCGTTGTACAGGTGGAGCTGCGCGGGCGGCGGCTCGGCACAAGCGGCATCGAGTTGCTGATGGAGCTTGAAGGTGGACTGGTAATCCTTGTGATAGCCCGGGTCCAGCAGCGTGTGCGGTGCGGCTGCGCTTTCCGTGAAGAACTGCGCCACGTTGCCGCGCAGATTCACATCAAAGCTGCCGCCGGCTTCCAGGTTTGTGCCGCCTTGGGTCTCGTTGCCGACGGTGGCATCCAGGCTGCCGGTCACCTGGCGATAGGCCAGGAAGCGGTCGCCATAGGCCACGGAATCGGGCACGTCGCGTCGCGGTTGCGCCGGCATGGGTTGCCCGCTGCCGATGCGATCCGTCAGTACGTCGACGATGGGCGGGTACGCGGCCTTCATCAACGTGCTGAAGTGGTCTCCGCCCACTTTCTGGTCGATGGCACCGGCCAGCAGGGTCATCTTCAAGGTGTTGAAGCCCTTGGCGATCTTGGCGTCGTTCAGGAAGTAGGGCTTGCCTGCGGCTTCCGTGTAGTTGCGCCCGATGGCGTGAGACACGAGATTGGCCAACGCTTCCAGCTGCTGCATCGCCTGGCGCGCATGTGGCCCGGCAGACTTGACCCAGGCATGGTTGGCATCGTGGTTGGCAACGAGCTTGACGAGTTGACGCAAGTCATCGTGTTCGAGGTAGACATTGCCGCCGGACAGATCCAACCGGCCCGTCAGCTTGGCGGCCCACTCGCCCAGCTTGCCGCCAAGCGCGACCTTGGCGAAGGCTTGTGCCGAGGGCCAGTAGTCGACGTCGCCGTCGTCATCGGCAAAGTACAGCCGGCCTTTGCCGCCACCCGCTTCCACCGACACGTGTGCACCGGCATAGCGGTTGGTGGGGAAGGCCGAAATTGACACGCTGGCAGACGTGCCGGTGCTCACGTTGGAGCCGGGCTTTGCCGTGCTGATGCCGGGCGCCTTGGCTTCGAGGTTGGCGGTTTCCTTCTCGGCATAGTGGCTCATGACCTCGTGCGCGCTGCCGCTCAGGTGCGTGCGCTTGAGCTCGGTGAGGAGCGCCGCGATACCCTTGTATGCATCAGCCGGATCATGATTGCCCAACGATTTGGCAAGCTGGCGCGCGGTCTTGGCCGCCGACGCAAATGCATCACGCACGGCCATGCCGACCTCGTGCGGGGCCTTGCGGGTGTTGTCTGCGGCAATCGTCTGGATGGAGCCCAACTGATGCTGGAGCTTGGCGAGCAGCCCGTCGCTTTGCGGGTGCGAGTGCATGAGCTCCACCGGCACCCTAGGCAGCGCATCCTTGAGCGCCAGCGCCATCTGGCGTAACTGTGGCTTGTTCAGCACGCCGGTATCGGGATCGAATACGGGCGCATCCGGCGGCGTGTGACGGCCGTGCTCGCGCTCGCTGGACAAGGGATTCAACGGCGGTTGCGCCGGCTGTTGGGGCGGCCACTGCAGCTTGCCGTTGCGAATACGCTTCTGGGCTTCCCGGTGCGCGGCGCGCGTTCCGCGTCCGCTCAACGTGGTGCTCGACAGCGCAACCTTGAGCTGCTCGTTCGTCAGCGATGCGGCGCTTTTCTTTTGGCGGCTCGCCGTCACCATGTCAGCAAGGTCACGCAGGCCGCCAGGCAACTGCGAAGTCTTGCGCACGCTTGGCAGCGAGGACTGCGATGCCGACGTACTGGACGACGTCTGTGCCGGAGGCGTCGCACTGGAGTGGCGGGAGAATATCTTCATGACGGGCGAGGGCTCCGAAGGTTGGTATGCCGGGGCAACGCGGTTTCGCCCGAGCACAATTGAACCTTGCAAGCGTAGCCAGCCCCCGCCGGCCAATGTTGCGGGCGCCGAAGTGCTGCGTCGGCATCCGAAGCGACCGCCTCGGCGGCTCAATATCGTGTGGGCGCGCCGCCGTCGTCCAGTTCAGCCGTGAGCGCAGCGATGGCGTCAAGCAAATCCGTCGCTTCGGGATCGTCATCCAGCGCATAGCGGAAGCGATAGATCATCTGGCCGGTCTGCGGGTGTCGCACGACGCTGCCGCGTGCCGCGCCGTCCACTTCCAGGCAGAGACTAAGCAGTAAATTGAGCGTCAACGCCACGTCCAATGTGTCGCGCGGGCCAAGCTCGACATACGCCGTCAGCATGTCGGGCTCGGCGTAGCTGTCATAAGCCAGCCAGACGTTGCGGCTGCCAATGCGCAGGGCATGCGCGGGCAGTGCGTCGTTGTCAAACGGGGGTTGGGGCAATTCTTCGGGGGGCATGGGCGGGCGCCGTGGCGGTTGTTGCTGCAACGAATTGCAGCAACCGGGTTGCACCGCTCAACGATGCCAGCAGGGGCCTTCCAGATGTCGTGGGTGTGCCGAAAAACTGCGATAAAAGCCGAAAAAATGCGCCCCTGAAATATCAGCGGTAGGTAAAATCTCGACATCTGGGTGTGGGCTTTCTCGCCAACAGATCGGGCCGTTTGCCGACGGACGGCCAGCACAGATTTTCGCGGAGGGTACCGTGACGCAAACCTGCCAGCCAGTTACCGAACTGGCCTCTGACTGGTTCCGACAACACTATGCTTGGCTCGCCCGCCGTATGGGCTGCAAGACAGGCTGCCGCTTTGGCGCCGAAGACATTGCGGCGGAAGCCTTTGCGCAATTGCTGCAGAGGCCAGGGTGGCAAGACACCCGTGAGCCGCGCGCCTTGCTGACAACGATTGCGCAGCGCCTGCTCTATGACGTCTGGCGTCGTCGTGATCTGGAAGAGGCCTATATGGCCTGGGCCGCCACGCAACCGCAAGCGACGCTGCCATCGCCGGAAGAGCGCGCGTTGATCCTCGAGACCCTCACCTCCATCGATCGCGTGCTCGATGGGTTGCCGCCCAAGGCGCGCAGCGCCTTTCTCTATAGCCAACTCGATGGCCTCACGTACCCGGAGATCGCCGAACGCTTGCAGGTGTCTGTTCGCATGGTGCAGAAATACATGACGCAGGCCTTGCGCCTGTGCTATTTGGCCGAATCATCGTGAAGCACGTGCTGGACGATCGGATTGCCGAGCAGGCGATCCAGTGGCTTGTCGTACTGCGTTCGGGTACGGCGTCCGAGATGGAGCGCCAGCGCTTTGCCGCCTGGCAGGAGGCCGATCCCGCGCACGCCGCCGCCGTGCAACGTTTGCAAGGCGCGTTGGGCTCGATGGCACTGCCGTCCGTGGCAGAACCGCATCGGCGCGCCGCGCGACGGCTTCTCGATGCGCCTTCGTCGACAGCACGGCATGTGCGCCGCGCGCTGATCTTCAGCGGGCTGGGTTTGGGCGTTGCCGCCCTCGTTGACAGAGAGATTCCGCTGACCGACCTGGCTGCCGACATGCGCACGGCGACCTCGGAGCGTCGCGACTTCACGCTGGCTGGCGGCTATCAACTACGCCTGAATGCGCGCAGCGCGGTCGATGCCTCTGCGGTTGCGCGCGGTTACGACGTGCGTCTGCGCAGTGGCAGCGTGCTGGCCGTCGCCGGGTCGCCGTCGGGTCAGTTGCGGTTGTGGTCTGCCGCGGGCGCGGTGGAATGCACGGGCGGCATGATCTGCGCAACGCTGGAGCCCGATGGCGCGATGAAGGTTGCCGTGCTCGAAGGCACCGCGGCGTTGTCGACGCCGGCCGGTGCCGTTTCCACGGCGCGTACGGGCGAGGTACGGCGCCTTGGTGACGGCGGCATCGAAAAACTGACGCTGATGGCCCGCAACGTGGCGGCCTGGACACGCGGCATGGTCGAGGTCGAACACCAGCCCTTGTCCGACGTGATTGACGCATTGCGCCCTTACCACCGTAGCCTGATCGAGCTGCTCCCTGACGTGGCCGATCTGCGCGTGACCGGGCGGTTCCCGCTCGACGGCCATCGTGCCCTGCACATGCTGGCCGAGACACTCCCCATCCAGGTGAAGGAGCTTGCCGGCGTGTGGGTGCGCATCGGCCCACGCTGAGCGCTGGTCTGCCGCAAAAATTTTTTTTGCGATCGGGGTTCCGGTTTTTCTTTCTCGATGCACAGAGAGAGTAAGAGGCTGCCGCGGTACCCATCCGCGAGCGCCACTGCATCCAGATGCATAGCTTTCACGAGAGCGAAGGACGACATGAACGCCCGGGTCCAGAACGACGTGCTGCTACACGCAGCCGACAGCACGGCAGAAAGCCGGTATTTCTCCCCTTTCCCTGCAGCTGCCGCTTGGCGGGCGCAGGCGGTGGTGCCTCTCACGATCGCGGTTCGGCAGGTTTCGCCCGCCCCAAACGGCGGGATCCTGGTCGACTTGACCGAACTGGCCGAGGCCGCCGGTGAAGAGCCGCCCGCCCAGCCCGTTACGCTGGAGCAGGCGCATGCGATGCTTGGGCGGATGTTGGAATCCAGGCGGCGGGCGCCTGCCCGTTCGTCCGGCAAGGGGGCGTTGCTCTCCGCGCTGACGCCACGCCAACGCGACATCCTGCGAGAGGCGGCATCGGGAAAATCCAATGTGGAAATCGCGCAGGCGCTGCATATCGGCGTAGAAACCGTGAAATCGCACGTGCGCCAAATCCTGATGCGCTTACAAGCACGCAATCGGACCGAATTGGCAGCGCTATATCAGCAATGTGCGGGTGAAAACCGCTCGCACGAAAATCACTAACGCGATAACCATTAACAAGGCAATATTTTTTAAACCGGCACTGAATTTATTAAGCCGATACTGAAATTATCTGCCTTGAAGCGTTTTATTAAGAAATGCTAAAACAATCTGCCGTGGGTGCGGTGGGCCCTGCAGCGCGCAATCGTTTGCGCAAAAAGGCCGCTTAGGCGGCCAGGATGGTGCGCGCCTCGGGGCCTGCGGGCTCGTTGCTGGCGGCCTGCACGGCGAGCTGATAGCCGCGTGCATAGACGGTCTTGAGTTCCACGCCGGTCTCGGGGCCGAACTGCAGTTTCTTGCGCAGCTTGTAGATGTGCTGCTCGATCGAGCGCTCGACGATGCTGGCGTCTGCGCCCCACACGGCGGATGCGATCTGCTGGCGCGAGAGAAACGACCCCGGCGACGAGAACAGCAGCCATGCCGTCGCAAACTCCCGCGCGGTCATGCGAATGGGGATGCTGTTGACGGTGGCCGTGCGGGTCAGGCGGCAAAGGCGATATGGCCCCACCACGACGTGGATGCCGGCATTCTGGCGCACTGGCTCGGCACGGCGCAGTGCTCGTTGCACGCGGGCCTGCAGCTCTTCAGCGGTGAAATGTCCGGTCAGCACGTCGTCCACGCCGGCATCGAAGGCCGACGCCATGTCCCCCCGGTCGACAAACTGCCCGAACACCAGGGTGGGCCAGCACATGTCGGCATTGCACTCCCGCCACGACAGCACGAGCTGACCGGCCGTACGGAAATGCTGGGCATCGATCATCAACAGATCAAACGTTTCCGTACGGCGCGCGCGCAGCAGCGACAGGGCGTCGTCAAAGCGGACGCACTCCGCCTCCTGGGTGGATAGACAGCTCGCCACGTAGGCAAAGCTGGATGGGTTCGAGGTCAATACGGCGAACTTCATGGCGCTCCCCTTTCAAGCCACTGCACTACAGTATCGAATCGTTGCAGATGGCGCTTCAAACTGAGGCCAAGCATAACGTTCACAATTTGCTCACACATCCCTATAAAGAGTGAAATCGCGTTTAGATCTGATTAAGTTTTTTTTGTTGACTCTGCAAGAGTGAGTTGAGCATGCACATGCCGCATTATGAGTGAACGATTATGCGCATATGCCAATTAAAAAACCGCCGAGAACATTAATTCGGCGGCTGATATGACAATCTGATGAAAAGATCTCTAGCCGAACTTGATGGCGGCGAGTTCACGGGTGCCTTCTGCTTCCTTGCTGGCACGCAGCTGCAGCGCACTCGTCAGGCCACGGCTGCGGCTGGTGGACACTTGTTCGACGATAGCGAGCTTCTCCGGCACGCGGGATGTGGGCGCTTCGAGCAGCGCCTGCGCAAGCGCTTCTGAAGCTTGCGCGTCGGCAGAATTCGGGTCGATGCTCCGGTGCAGGTCCGCCAGGGCGAGGTGGCCCTCGATCTCGCGAGCAGCGGACGGCCGGAGCCGATGCCGGTTCAGGTAGCGCTGGTTGGGGCGGGCGTGCTTTTCAACGGTCTCGCAGTAGGCCTCGAACTCGCGCGCGGCCTGTTCCGGTGTGCCGCCTGGCTTGTGCGCAAGCATGTTGATCCATGCATCGCGTTCGCTGCGCACGACGACCAGATATTCGCGCACGCTGCGGTATTCGGTGTCGAAGTAGCTGACGCGATCGGCAATCTTGCCGTTCTGGTAGCCCATCTTCACCTTCGTCGTATGGCCGCCTTCCGAGAGTTTCCAGTTGAACCCGAGCGGCATGCCGCCGGTAAACGACTGTGTGAACTTGCCGCTCTCGCCGGCTTTGGCCGAGGCGTTGTCGTCAGGAGCCGCCGTGTAGAAGGTGCGGCCCACCGAGAACGCCAGTCCACCCCGGGCCGTCACCTTGTGTCCCGTCGCGACGCTGAACTGCTCGACGCGCATCGTGCCGGTCTTCTCCTGCAAGGTCGCCGTGTTGCTGAGCGTCTTTTCGCCGCGCAGCCGGGCTGACGGGCCGATCCGCACCGGCGTGTGCGGGCTGCTCACGCGTACATTCATGCCGACGCTTGCGTCCATCGAGGCGCGCCAGCGCTTCTTGGTCTGGTCGACCCAACTGATCGAAATGCCGCCGCTGCCGCCGCTTTCGCCACAGTGCTGTGCCAGCGCATTCCACAGCGTATCGGCATCGGGCCGCTGCTCGGGCGCGGCGCACGCGTGCTCGAACAGCAGGTTGGTGGCCTTGACGATGGCGTCCGCAGCGGCTTTGTCGTCGTACTTGATGGGTTCCCAGTCGTCGTGGCCCTCCACGGGGCGCTGCGTGGGCCGCGTGGCCCGGATGACCACGCCGCGCGGCTCACCTGTCTCCAGATCGAATGGCGTGACCTTGACGGCGAGCAGATTGGCGCGCAGGCGCTTGCCCCACGTTTTGAGGTCGTAGCCAACGGAGGCCCCCACGCCAACCGAGGCGCGCATCGTGCGGTCAGTGCCGACGAACACGTCGCGCCCATGAGAACTGCGTCCGATTTCCACCACGGCCTGGCGGCCTCTGCCGTAATTGGCGTCCAGTTGCACGGATACGGGCACCGGCAGCGCCTTGCCGACGTGCGACAAGCCTGTCGATACGCCGGCCGTGCTGCCGCCAATCCAGCCACCGTTGGACAGGCGCACCTTGTTGCCCGATTCCATGGACGTGAGCAGCGTCTCGATGGTCTTGCGCGCGTCTTCGATGGTGGGCGCCTGCATCTTGAGGTCTTCCGGGTGCTCGAGCTTGTCGGCACGCTCGAGCGCGCTTCGGAATGCGGGCGCCTCGGCGGCCTCGCCCGCGTGGGCACTCCAGTAGCGCAACAGCGTGGCAGACGGCTGGAGCCCCACGAGGTATTCCGGCGGCTCGCCCACCAGGCCGGCGTGGTCGATGAGCTGCGTCACGTGAGCCTGCGCGGTGTTGACTTGCGGCAGGGTCAGCGTGTCCAGGCGGGTTTGCGCCCACGCCCGGGTGTCTGCATCGTCGGTCAGTCCGGCCGCGGCCACGAGCTGCGCGAATTCCTGATGGGCCGGCGAACTGCCCGGTGTGCGTGCGACGGCAGTCGGCTCGGCGCTTTCGCGCTGCATGCGGCTGACCGCTGCGCCGACTTCCGGTTGCAGCGCACGCAGCTTCTCTGCCGTGAGCGCGTAGTCGCTCAACGGCGCGTTGGCAGCTGTCAGCCCGGCCCAGTGTGCAAGGATTGCGCCGCGCCAAAGATCGCCCGGGTGGGCGATGGTGTGCAGCGGCGGTGCATTGCCTGCCTGCGCGAGCGTGTCGATCATCGTCCGTAGCGCCGCCGTATAGGCGTCCATTTCCTTGACGAGACCCGGCCGCTGTGCGCCGTGCATGCCAAGCGCAGCCGATGACAGCGGCGATTTCTTCTTGCCGATCATCTGCCAGAAATGGCTGCCCGTGGTTTGCTTCTCTACGCGCGGAATGGTGCGCCCGACAAACTTGGCCAGGCGTGCCTTGGTGTTGGCCAGATCCGAGCCCGGACCATCTTCACGAAAGCCCTGGTGCCACGCAAAGAGGACCCCCGCCTGTTGCGCGCTGACGGGCTCGCCGCGCAGCTTGAGCGCAGCGGCGTGCATGACGTTGACGGCGAGTGACTCGGCTTGCGTGCCGCTGCCCGCCGGACGCGCGTGCAGCAGGGCGGTGGGGTCGGCCGCGGTGGCGGCGGCCGTATGCACGTGGTCGGCCGCCTGCAGGAAGGCGCGCGCGGTGTGCGCCTGCTCCGGTGTGGGCGGAGTCTGCATCAGGCCGGTCAGCGCTTCAAAGCCGTGATGGCTGCGCGAGAGCAACTGCGCCGTGCGCCAGGCCGCGCTTGCCACGCCCGCATCGCTCATGCCCTGCGGCATTGGCGGGACCGCCAGGCTGCTTGAAGAGCGACCGGAGCGACCGGAGCGACCGGAGCCACCCGACCCGTCTGAACTGCTTGATCCGTAGTGGGCCAACAGGCTGGATTGCCGGGAAAACGAACGCGGGCTTTGCTCGTCACTGGTCCGGCTGGCGCCGGTTTCGCTGCGCTGTGGCGACGTTTCGCCCTCGCCAAACAGATGAGCCAAGCCCAGGTCCGACGTGCTGGAACGGTGCGACGCCGTTGCCGATGCCGTCTCATTGAACAGGCGGCCCATGCCCAAGGAGGAGCTGCTCGTGGAATGTGTTGACCCCTCATTACTCGGCGTCGAAACAGGTGCCGCAAAGGCGGCAGCATCAAAGTGCACCGCATGCGTGACGTGCTGCAGCACCCGCAGCGCATCGCCTGCATTGCCGCCACTGGTGGCCGCCAGCGCGCGTGCCGCCAACATCGGGCGGATGTAGCTGCCTGCGGCCGACGAGGCGCCCTGCGCTGGAGCCGCCAAGACGCCGAGCCGATCGGCCAGCAGCTCACGTTCGCTTGCGCTGCCCGCCATGCGGAACAACTGCGCAATGCTCTGGCGGAACGCTTCGGCCGTAGCCGGAACCGTCAACGCTGCGGCGGGCGATGCCGCTTGGGGTGTCGGCGGTTTTCCGCGTTGGCGCAAGCGCTGCGCACCCTGTTCAGCACGCTGCATCATGGACGACGTTTTGCGCTGCGAACGTGCCGCGCGGCGTGTTTCTTGACGTTCCTGCACCTGCGCTGTGGCAGGGTGCGGGGTGCCTTCGGTGGCCTGCGGCGTTGCCTCGGGCGTGGTCGTCAACGTGCCGCGCGTGGGTGCCTTGTAGTTGTCCACCGTATTGAACGACGTGCCGGAGCGCTTGCGGTCGCTTAACAGCGTGGCCAGTTCTGTCTCGTCACTCTTGGGCAGCTTTTCGCGCACGCGCGATTTCAGGTTGCTGAGCCAGCCACCCTTCTTGCGGGGCTGCAGAGCATCGCCGCCATCGGCCGAGGGCGATGGCGTGCGCGCGGCGAAGTCGTGGAGTGTCTCGTACTCCGACGGCGATGTCGGCACGTTGACGGGCAATAGGCGTGAAGGTGGCATGGCGCGAGATGTTCAGGCACTGGCCTGGTCAATCGGCATACCACTTTGATGCGGCCGAATGACAAACACGCGCGCAATGCGAATCCGCCGTGACGATGGCGAAGTTGCATGCCACCGGCCCAGGCGCAATCGGCTAGTGCACCGACCACTTCGAGACCGATGTGGCTGACGCCGCAATCCCGGTCATTGCATCAATGAGCAAAGCGCCCGTCGGGTCGTCGTGAAGCGTGTAAGGGAAGCGATAGACCAGCGTGCCGGTGTGCGCCTGCTGCGCCACCACGCCCCGCGACGAAGCAGGCAGGCCGAGGCACAGCCCGAGGATCACGTGCAGTGCTTCGTCAACGTTGATCTCAAGCGGCTTGCCTAGGTCGATACAAACGGTGACCGACTCATGGTCGGCATTTGCATCTGCATCACAGGTGAACCAGAGCTGGTATGCGCCGATGAGGATGGGGTGCGCAGCGAAGGGGAAGAACTCGCCGGCGCGCAGAAGCGGAATGTCTATGGTTGGCAGATACGGTGTGCGTGAGGCGGACATGAACTTGGATTGGCGATGCCGCCGAGCCGATGCGTCAGCTTCAACGAGCACCTTCGCATGTAATGCCGCGAGCGTACGGCGTTATATGACAGCCGGCGTACGCGTTCACGAAGTCATCACGGGCGCTGCGAAGGCACGCCCGTAGGGGCGCTGCCGTGCGCCCCATGCATGCGCATTACGCCCGAATCCACACGTAGGTGCCGTTCGCCAGGTTCTCGAACATGTCGTCTGTCGTCTGCAGGATGTTGTCGCGCCAGTAGCGGCCGTGCTCGGCATAGTGGCCCAGCAGTTCGGCCAGTTGCTCGCCGTCGATGTCGGGGTCGTAGGCCACACGCACGATCAGGATGATGCCGCCCGTATCGCCATCCAACCCGAGTTGTGCATGGTCTTGCGCATAGATGGTGACGTTGGCTTCAAGCATGAGGCGGAACACGCGCAGCGTGCGGCCGCCTGTGACGATGCCGTAGTCGAAGTTCAGGTAGAACGCGTCGATGTCTTCCTCGACTGCATCGATGATGACTTCGAACCCCTCCACCGTGAGCCGGCCGGCGGCGATGATGGCATCGGCATCCGGAATCTGCAGATGCATGCACATGTCGCGGATGAGGCTGTCGCGCCGTTCGATGCTCATGCTTTACACCAGCAGATCTTTGGCCGCTTTCGGGCCGGCTTCCATCAGCTTGGCGAATGCCTGTGTGCGGTTCAGCTCATCCTCGAGATGGGCTGTGTTCAGCATGTCGTCCGCGCCGGCGGATACCACGGCATGCAGCGTGCCGGATGCGTGCGCACCTGTGTGGCCGTGCGCAGGGTGCGATGCAGACGGATCCTGCGCAGGGGTTGCGGCAGTTGCAGAAACGTTGCGGTGGATGGGGGTCATGTCGGGATCGCGGTAGCGGGTCGGATTCGGTGAATCGGGCTGCGGCGCGATGGGCCGGGGGGGGGGAGGAACAGCAGAGGCGCGCGGGCAATACATCTAAAAAGCCGCTCGGGAACGGCGCGGCCCCGTTCCCGAACGTTGGCGGCACAGAATGTGCCGTCCGGAACCGACCATTACGAGATCAGGTCCTTGGCGGCCTTCGGGCCCGCTTCCATCAGCTTGGCGAACATGTTGGTGCGGTTCAGTTCGTTTTGCAGACGGGCTGCGTTCAGCATGTCTTGCTCGCCTTCTTTCGTGATGGCTTCGTTTTGAGCATCGAACGACAGGCGGCTACCGGTGTCACGCAGGGCAGCGGTGGTGGTTTGCACGGTCATGGAAAACTCCTTTTCGGTGGATAAGTGGTCTCGGGTGAGAGCCGGGTTTTTCAACAACACCCCGGAATGGGATGCCGCTGATTCGGTTCAGCGAACGTGCTGCTGTTGTGTTCGCCGTGAAGTCATCATCGTGGATTTCATTGCGCTGGACCGGCGAAGAGGCGAAATGTGATGTCGTCTCGCGAAGCCCGTATGTGCACTGCGCGCGTTATGCCGGGATCAACCCCGAGCACACTTGTGCCGCGCTGGAAAAGCCGTGCGACAGCACGCGAAGCTGCTCGCGGTTGTTGACGTCCGTCGCACGAATGGCGCGCTGTTCCATGTCCATGGCGGTGTGCTTGAGCGCTTCGATAGCCTTGTTGAGCGGGCCGAAATCCTTCGGGCCTTCCTGCTTGGCAAAAGCCTGAATGTCGTCAAACGTTTCGATGATGTCGAGCGTGAAATGGTCAAACATGTGAGTCTCCAGAAGAAGGGGAATGGCAAGAACGATCTGCGCCTTAACGCTGCGCAGCGAGAAAATCCTTGGTGCCGTCGGAGCTTTCGATGTAGCTCAGTTCATCCACGGAAAGCGCGGATGTGGCATCGGCCTTGGGGTCACGCACGCGTGCCTGCGTGATGTCCAGGGCGATGTCCTTGATGTTGCCGCCCAGGTCGCTGCGCACGTGGTCTGCCGTTGCGCGAACCCGCTCGGGGTGCACGGCTGGGCCCGCAATGGAGAACCGGTTGCTGCCCAGATAGCTGATGCGCAGCCCCGGTTCCTGCAGCGATTCACGCAGGTTTTCAATGACCTCCTGCGCGATGGAAAGATCGGTGCGGACAGACGCTGACACCGCTCGCAGATCGCGCAGCGTGGCAAGCTCTTCGTTGGCTGACGTCACGATGCCGTGCACGATGATCTCGTTGTCGTGCTGTTCGATCTGCAAGCCGTCGATGCGGTGCAGTGCCAGGCATGTGCGCACACGTTCGATTAGCGGTACTTGTGCCGTGGCTGCGGAATGCGCGGCGGAGGATGGCTCGCGTGTCGATGCCAGCAGCAGCGCGCACGGCGTGAGCAGCGCGACTGCTGTCACGCCCATCCAGCCTTTGCGTGCGCGAGGCCGGGTGGGCGCGTGCGTTTCGGAAGCGGGGGCTTGCGCAGCGGCAACGCTGTGGCTTCCGGTGTCCGTGGCTGCGGGCGATAGCACCTGCTCCAGCAGTGCAAGGTCGGATGGCCATGCCTCGCCGGCTGGCCCGACACAGAGAATGACCTCGCCAAAGCGGCGAGGGGTCAGGTCGTCCCAGGTGCTGCCGCCATCGTCGGATTCAATCAGGACGCCGTGTTCCGTATCGACAAGCAGCGCGATCGGATCGCCCGCCCAATCAGAGATGCGGATGCTGGCTTGTGCGTCGGGGCCGACCGTCCAGCGGCCCGGTGTCAGGTCGAGGCAGGCGCCGGCATGCGCGCCTGCCAACACGCGGATGTGCTTGTTCATGGTGATTGCGGGGAAGGATCAGATAGCGGAGGCAGGGCCAGACCCAGCCCCGCCCGGTAAGACCAGAGTTCGGTTGTCCAGCGGCGCGCGACGGCGCTGCTGCGTGCGATGCTCTCGCCGCGCTCGCGGCCAATGCGCGGCCGCGAAGGACTGAGCAGCAAGAGGGGAAACAGCAGGTTGAACGTCTTTTCTCGGTCGGTCAGCGCGCTGGCGGCGTGTTGCGGCGTGGTGGTCGCCAGGAGCCGGTCTTTTACGGCGGCCAGCGTGCCGGGCGTGCCTTCAATGGGCGTCTGCTTCAAATAGCTGCGCAGGATGTCGAACGCCATGCGCAGCGGCATCGGGTGGCCCGTGTGCATGGCGTGCCGCACGGCAAGCAGCTCCTGTTCAAGGCGCTGGTAGCTGGGCGATTCCACTTCGGCCAGTAGCGTGTCGGCCGGCAACGCGCCGGCCTCTGTGGCTGCTGTCTTCTGTGGTGCGGCGGCAGCGGTCTCTGCGGCTTGTTCCTGCAAGTACTGCAGCAGCAGGGCGCGGCGGCCCTGGGCGCTGCGGCGGTCTCTTGCCTGGTCGTCGTCGCCGTCGCTTTGGTCTTGCCGGGACGACAGGCCAATCACCATCGGCTCGACCTTGCGCGCATGCTCCTCCAGCATGAGGAGCAATTCTTCGAACGTGCTGTCGGTGATGGGCTCTTCGGGCGAGCCCGCTGCGCTGCGCTTGCCCGTGCGCGGGCGGCGCACGCGCTTCGCAACCTGTGCGACGTGCTTGTGGCGGTGCAGTTGGTCTTCGACCAACTGGTCGGCCCAGTGGTGGTGTCCGTGCGCACTATGCCGATGATGCTTGCGATGGTGCGGCGCGGCCGTGTTCTGCGGTGCCTGTACCGGATCGGGCAACGAGAGAACGTTGGGCGTCGAGGCGGAGATGCGTGTCATGGCACCCTCCTATTGGAAGAGCGATTGCAGGATCGTGTTGCCGAACTGCAGGATCGATGCCGCGCCCCACGGTGCAGCCACCACAATCACCACGGACACGATGATGAGTTTCAGCCCATGCGAGATGCTGCTGTCCTGAAGCGAGGTCACGGCCTGCACGAACGAGATCAGCAGCCCGGCAATGGCGGACACCGCCACAGCGGGCAAGGACACCAGCAGGCACAGCATGAGCGCCGTGCTGGTCAGGCGCGTGATGTTGTCGTAGTCCATGGCGGCCCCTTTAACGATAGGTGTTGACCAGGCCGTGAATCAGCACAGACCAGCCGTCCATCACCACGAAGAGCAGCAGCTTGAACGGGATGGCAACGTTGCTGGGTGTCACCTGCGATAGCCCCAGCGCCATCAACAGGTTGGCGATCACCAGGTCGATCACGATGAAGACGAGATACAGCAGGAAGCCGATGCGGAACGCCGCCGTCAGCTCCGTCAGCGTGAAGGCGGGCGCGAGGATGATGAGATCGTCTTCCTTGAGCTGTGCGGCTTTGGCCGGTGGCCATAGTTGCTGAGCCGAGCGCATGAAGAACGCTTTCTCGCGTGCGTTGGTGTGCTTGTCCAGGAACTGCCGGAACGGCTCGCGCGCGGCATCGAGCAGCGGCATGACCTGGCTGACGTTCGCGCTGGAATCATTGAGTTGCATGTGGGCGCGCTGCATGGCCTCCATGCCGACCGGCGCCATCACGAAGCACGACACGATCATTGCAATGCCGTTGAGCACCATGCTGGGCGGCACCTGCTGCACGCCCAACGCATTGCGCAGCAGGCCGAGCACGACCACGATCTTGGTGTACGACGTGACCACCATGGCGGCAAACGGCAGCAGCGCAATGGCAACCGCCGCAATGATGAGCGAGGCGAATTCAATGTTCTGCATGGCGCGCGCTCATGGCGGTGATCTGCAGGCCCAGATGCTCGCCCACTGCCACGAGCTGGCCCTGGCCAAGAGTCTGGCCGTGGCAGACCAGGCGCACCGTGGCGTCGCGCAGCACGACGGGCAATTGCAGGACATGGCTTGGCGCCAGCGCTGCCAACTCGGCCAGCGGCAGGCTCATCACCGCAACCTCAAGGTGGACGGGCACCTCCAGTGCTTCTACTGCGATGCCGTCAGTGCTGTCGGGTGCGGTGTCGTGCGTGGCGGCGGTGTCGTCGTCTGCGAGCGCGGGAACATCGAGAATCGTCACGGTGCCTTCCTTGTAGTGAGCATGGGCAGTGAAGTGGGCGCGTCGGCTATCACCGCATGTGAGGCGTACGGCGCCTTCATCGGTGTCGGGGCGATAGGCGTGTATGCCCCAGCCGAGCAGAACGTCGCCGGCCGCGAGCGAAGAAAGCGTGTGCGTTGGGCATCGACGGCTGGCGATACGAACGCCCACCGGCAGTCCCACCACGCCGAGTTGTGCAAGCACAGCGTTGCGATCGGCCACGGGTGGCGCGGGCGGCGCGGCATGCCAATCGAGCGTGGCGATGCGGCATGGCGTTTCACCGTGTGGCCCATCCAGCCGCATCGGCAATTCCGGCTGATCGCTACGTTGCGCATCGTTGTGTTCGGGCGTGAATGTCGCCAAGGTGGCGTCTCCCAGCCCTGCCGCAGACAGCGTGTCGAGCATTGGCGCGAGCCAAAGCCCGGCAAGCGCCGTGCGGCGTTGCGCATCGGCTTCGTGTGCGATGGCGTGGAGCGCGGGGTGGTTGGCGCCTTCAACAACAACGTCGACCGCACACAGCGATGAGCGAATGCCAAGTCGCATAGGCGCCTGCATGGGCGCGGCGTGGTCTACGGCGTGCAGTTGCCAGCGGCGTCCGTGGTCATCCGGGAACGGCGTTCCGGTCAGCCGTGTCAACGCGGCCTGGGCCGGCGTGAACGCACGCAGATGCGCATCGAGCGGGGATGGCGTGAGCCCGGTGTCCATGGCGAGTCGGCGGAAGGTGTCGGGTGAGGCGTGGGAACGATCACCACACTTCGAGTTCGATATCGATGCGCTGCTCCAGCAAAACGTGAACGCGTTGGCGCAGTGCATCGCCATGCTCGGAGAGTAAGTCGCGCGCCCGCGGGTGTGCCGCCAGGAAGCGAAGCCATAGCGTGTGGGGCGAAAGGCGCAGAGTGAGGCGGGTGTCGGGCAGCACGCGCGGGTCGAGGTCCAGCGTCACTTCCCAGCATTCGCTGTTGGCTTTCACAACACGGGAGCCGCAGAACCTGGAAAGCAGCTGCGCGAGATGTTCCGTCACGGTGCTCCCCACGCTGATCTCTGAGCACGTGCGCACCAGGCGGCTGGCCATGGCCGACGTGTGAAGCGGCGGGGCGTCGGGCGGCGCTTCATTGGGCTGCGCATCGGCGTGATCTTGCGTGGGTGGTTCGTGCTCTGGGGTGTCCTCGCATGCGGCGTCGCTGTACGCATCGAGCGGTATCCAGGCGGTAGCTTCATCCGCGCAGGGCTCGGCCTGCATGCCGGCTCGCGCGTCTGCGCTGCGTTGCGCGACGGGCCGCCGGACGGGCGTGGCCGGATGGACGATGGGCGGGGCTCGCCACAGGCGTACGGGCGTGGTCATGGCGGCTTACAGCGTGAGCTTGCCCACGGGCTGCAGATCAACGTACGCGCCCAGCTCCTGGAAGGAATACACGTTCAGCGCCTGCAAGCGCGGCTCGATCATGCGGCGGACATAGCGTCGGATGTCCATGGACGTGACGATGGCAAGCGCACCGACCGGTGTCGCGCCCGATTGCGGTGCGCTGCGGCTCATGTGTTCGAGCCGCGTGACGATGGTGTCAACCTGTTGCGGGTCCAGCGTCAGGAAGTTGCCGGCCGGCGTGGGTTTGATCGCCTGGCGCACCGTCTGCTCCACCGTCGGGTCCAGCAGAATGGCGGGCATCTTGCGTGAGCCACAGGTGGCCTGGTGCGCGATCTGTCGCCCCAGATCGCCGCGCACGTACTCCACCAGCATCAGCGTGTCTTTTTCTTTCGGGCCCCAGATGACAAGGCTTTCGAGGATGGCGCGCATGTTGCGGATGGGCACCTGCTCTTCCAGCAGGCGGCGCAGCACGTCGGCCATGCGCTGTGCGGGCACGGCCTTCTGCGCCTCGGTGACCAGACCCGGGTACTCGGTGGTCACGCGTTCCATGATCCATTGCGTTTCCTGCAGGCCGATGAACAGATGTGCGTGCTTGCGCAGCACATGCACGACGTGGTCGGCAATCACCTGCTCGGCGTGGGTTGCTGAATCGGGCGCTGCGTCCAGTTGCGCACGCAATGGTTCAGGCAGATCGGATACCGATACTTTGCCCTCAGACACCGCGACCGGCTGGCCAGGGATGTCGTGCACCAGCACTTCGTACGCCTCTTCAGGTTGCGCGGCGCTCTTCCAGACCGCAATGCCGGGGAAGGGCAGGCCCAGCTCTTCAGCCAAGGCGTGCCGCCCGCTTTGGAACGCGGCATCGAGTTTGGGAATGTCGAGCCCCTCTGCCAGCCGCGTGCCGAGCCTTACCCCGAGAGGCGCGGTGAACGACGGGGCCTTGTCGGCAATGGTCGGCGCTTTATCCTTGGACCCTTCGCGCAGCAGCGCAGGCAGGGTGTCGGTGTCGGTCGTGCTACCCGTGTTCAGGCGCTTGCGCAGCGTGTAGCCAAAAGTGAAGACAACACCTGCCAGCGCGACAAACAGAAACGACGGAAAGCCCGGCACCAGCGCAAAGCCGGCCAGTAGCGCGCTGGCGGTGAACATGGCCCGTGCGCTGGTCGAGAGCTGCCGCACGATCTCCTTGCCGAGCGAGCTTGGCTTGGCGCCGTGGTCGTCGTCTGACACGCGCGTGATCATCACCCCGGCCGCCACCGAGATCAGCAGCGAGGGAATTTGCGACACCATGGCGTCGCCGATCGACAGCACGGCAAAGCGGTTGGCAGCTTCACCGGCCGTCATGCCGTGGTACGTGATCCCGATCACGATGCCTGCGAGGATGTTGACCAGCGTGATGACCAGGCCGGCAATCGCATCGCCCTTGACGAACTTCATGGCGCCGTCCATGCCGCCGTGCAATTGGCTTTCCATGGCCAGCAGCGCGCGGCGCTTGCGGGCCTCGTCTGCGCTCAGGTGCCCGGCGCGCAGGTCGGCGTCAATGCTCATCTGCTTGCCGGGCATGGCGTCGAGCGTGAAGCGCGCGCCAACTTCGGCCACACGTTCAGAGCCCTTGGCAATCACGATGAACTGCACGGTGGTGATGATCAGGAACACCACCAGACCCACCACGAGGTTGCCGCCCACCACGAGCTTGCCGAAGCTCTCGATGATGTGGCCGGCGTCTGCGTGCAGCAGGATGGATTTGGTCGATGCGATGTTCAGCGAGAGCCGCAGCAGCGTGGTGAACAACAGCAACGACGGGAATGCCGACAGCGACGTTGCCGCCGGGATGTACATCGTCACCATCAGCAGCACGACCGATAGCGTGATGTTCAGCCCCAGCAGCGAATCGATCAGGACGGTGGGCAGCGGCAGCACCATCAACGCAATGACGGCAACCACCAACGCGGCGATGCCGATTTCGCCGCTGAATTCAGAGAAGGCGGTCTTCTTGGCCATATCGGATGCCTCAGTTCAAGATGGAAGGGCCTGCGCCCGAGTGTTTGGCGCCGGGGTCTTTCGCGCCGATCTCGCCCACCCAGGCCAGCACTTCGGCCACGGTTTCAAACAGGGCTTCGGGCACGGGATCATTCAGCTTCACGAGGTACAGCGCGCGTGCCAGCGGCGGGTTGCCGATGATCGGAATGCCGAGCGCCTGCGCTTCTTCGCGCAACCTCAGGGCTTCGTCGTCGACGCCCTTGGCGGTGATGCACGGCAAGCCGCATTGTTCGGGTGCGTAACGGATCGCCACGGCGTAGTGCGTGGGGTTGACGATCACGGCCTGCGCGCCGGCCACGGTCTGTTTAGGCTTGGCTTCGTCCACCATCTGGCGCGCCAGCTGCTTGCGCTGGCCCTTGATGTGCGGATCGCCCTCGCTGTTCTTGTGTTCGCGCTTGACTTCGTCCTTGCTCATGCGGTGGTCGCGGATGAAGAGCCAGCGCTGGATGCCAAAGTCCACCGCGCCGAGCAACAGAAACAGCAGGCCGCCCGCGCCCAGCAGCTTCACCAGCATCGACATGCCGATCTGCGCGATATCCATGACGGGCTGATACGGCGTGCCCACAATGGTCGGCAGCAACATCAGGACGAGCTTCCACAGCGCGGCCCCAACGGCGAGCGCTTTCACCACCATCTTGAGCAGGTCAATCATCGAGCGCATGGAGAAGATGCGCTTCAGACCCGATGCGGGGTTGATGGCGCTCATCTTCAGTTCGAGCGGCTTGGTTGAGAGCACGATGCCCGTCTGGCCCCACGTGGCAATCCAGGCGACCAGCGCAAACGCGAGGCTCAGCGGCAGCGTCATCAGGGCCAGCTGAAGTGCGACGTGGCCGAGCGTCTGCTTGAGCGTCATGGCCGGGTGCCGGCTGTTGTTCACATCGAGCGCGAGGTCGACCAGCGCCCGCCAGCGATCGCCCAGCAGCGATGCCGTCATGGCAAGCAGCAGGCAGCCCGTGAGCAGCACGACGGCGGCAATCAGGTCGGCACTCTTGGCGGTTTCGCCGTCTCTGTGCGCGTCTCTGAGTTTCTTGTCTGTGGGCTCTTCGGTTTTTTCGTCCGACATGGCGGTGCCCTGGGGTGTCGACGGAGGAGGCCGCGGCGTACGGTGCCGTAGCGATGGGAGGCATTGTGCGGACGCGGGCGCCTTCCGCGTGCCCTTTGGGCGAAGGCGGATGCACGGTTCCGAAGCTGGGGTGTGAGCGAAGCGAGAGCGGTCGCTTTTGCGTTGTGCGTACTGGCGCACAGGGCGAACGGACTTCGGGGCAGGGCGCTCTTTTTCGGGGCAACTGGCCGGCGCGCGGCATGCGGGCGTCTATGGTTCCACCAGAGCTTGGCCGGAGCACCCACGCCGGCATCGACATGACCCGACACGGAGAACCCTGCGATATGGAACCGATTCAATGTAGCAACCGCCTGCTGGGCGGGCTGCTCGAAGTCTTGATGTACGCAACGCGCAGCGGCCAGTTCGACAACGCGCAATCGCTGCTGACTGCATTGCGCACGCTGCGCCCGAATTTTCGCGAACTCGACCTGGTGGAAGGCTGGCTGCTGGTGGGCCGCCATCAATACGCCGATGCCGCGCGCATCCTGCGCGAGCTGCACAACGGCGAGCGTGCCGAGAGCGTGGTGCCGTTTGCCTCGGCCATGATGGCGCTGTGCCTGAACGCCCTGGGCGATCAGGAGTGGCATGTGTATGCCAATGAGGTGCTCGCCCGCAACGAAGACGCCGATTCCGTCGCGCTGGTGCGCACGCTGATCGGCGTGCAGGAAGAAATGGATGCCGGCACGTTCGGCACCACCGCCGCTGCCGCGCCGGCCGCAGAAAGCGTGGATCTGAGCGCTTACCACAGCGCGCACTACTTCACCCGCGCTTAACCATCCTCCCGGGAGTCCATCATGATCCAAGGTCCGACTGCCATTCCGCCGGTCACTGCCGGCACGCCGGGCGCCGGCATTGCCCCGGCTGAAACTGCCGCGCCCGCGCCCGAGCTTGTTGCACGCTTCGAATCGATGCTGCAGAACGCCAAGCACAGCCAGCATCACAGCAAGGGGCCGTCAGCCGTTGGCGAACTGGTCAAGAAAGAGGATGCCGCCGTGCAGGCGTCGATGGCGCGTGTGGAGGCCATGACCGAGGCCGAACGCGGTATGTCGGTGCAGGAAGTGGTGGCCGAAGGCGTGCGCGTACAAATGGAGTGCGCGGCCACCATGACGAAGATCCACCTGGGCAGCACCATTGCGCATTCCGGCAAGAACGCCGTGCAGACCCTGATGCGGAACCAATGATGCGGACCGCGCTTCCATCCTGCCGCATGCGGCGCGGCGCACTCGCACTGCTGTTCGTGCTGACTGCGCTGCTGGCTGGCTGCAACAAGCAGCTCTTTGCCCAGCTGAGCGAGGCCGACGCCAACGACATGCTCACCGTGCTGCTGCAGGCCGGCATCGACGCGCAGAAGAATTCGCCCGACGACGGCAAGACCTGGTCGGTGATGGTCGACCAGGATGCCTTTGCCCGCGCGATGGAAGTCCTGCACAGCCACGGCTTGCCGCATGAAAAGTACGCGAGCCTGGGCGACATCTTCAAGAAGGACGGGCTCATCTCTACGCCCACGGAAGAGCGGGTGCGCTTCATTTACGGCGTATCGCAGCAGCTTTCGCAAACGCTTTCGCGCATCGACGGCGTGTCCGTAGCCAATGTGCAGATCGTGCTGCCCAACAACGATCCGCTGGCCACCGTGGTCAAGCCATCCAGCGCATCGGTGTTCATCAAATACCGCCCGAGCGCCAATGTGTCTTCGCTGGTTCCGAGCATCAAGAACCTGGTTGTGCATAGCGTGGAAGGGCTTACCTACGAGAACGTCAGCGTCACGCTGGTGCCCGGCACCGTGGATGCGCCCACCGCCGATGTCGCCAGCCGCGCGCCGGCTGGTGTGTCGTGGGTCACGCTCGGGGCCGTGGTGGGTGCGCTGGGCGTGATCGTCCTGCTGTGGCGTGCCGCCATTCGGCTGTCTGCTGTACGGACACGGCTTGACGCAGCGCGTGCGCGGCTGGAAGACAAGTTGCCGGCACGCTGGAAGAAGCGCGTAACAGCATGATCGACACGAGCGCCGCACCCGATCCGGCCGCCGCCATGATCCTGCGCATGTTGCACGCGTATCAAGAGCGGATGCGTGGGCTAGTGCATGTGTTCGATGCATCCGCATGCGCCGCGCAGGCTAACGGTGTACCGGCAGGCGCGGCCAAAGACTGGCGCCAGGTCTGTATCGCGCTTGGCGTGGGTCAGGTGGGCTTGCCGACATTGCTTTCGCGCGGGCATCGCCTCGCCGTGCTCGATAAAGACGACCTCCAGCGCGTGCTGGCCGCCCGCATGCTGATCGGCAGGCGTGCCTCGCTGGCGCGATGCATCGACGGTGCTTACCTCGCCGGTCTTGCCGGTCTGTTGGGGGAGGCAGCGCTCACGGCGTTGACGCAACGCGAGCACTGGGCGCCAGGCGCCAGTGGGCCGCTGCCCGCGCTCGACTTGGCGCAGCTTGCCGAGGCCGGCCTGCATGCCCTGATTGCCGACGGTACGGTGTCGGATCCGTCGCTCGCGCAATTGATGCGCCTGACGATCGGCATGCAAGCGCCGTTGCCGCAGTGTGCCGGCACTCCCTCAGATGAAACGCCAGCCGAATCCTTCATGGCTGCGTTGCCTGTTCTCTTTCCGGAGTTGGCATGGTTATTTGGTTGAGGCGCGATGCTCCGCTTGGCATTGGCTCGGACGTGATCCGTGCTGAAGACTACGGGCACGTGGTCGAACTGGATGCCGCATGGCAAGCCGTGGACGAGGCGCGCGAAGCTGCATTGGCGCAGGCGCACACCGAGGCTGAAGCCATCGTGGCGCAAGCCCAGGCCAATGCCGACGAGTTGCTCAGGCAAGCCGAGCAGCGCGCGCAGCGCAGCGCCAAGCTTGGCTATGCTGCTGGTCAGCGACGTGCGTTGGAGGATTTTCACGCGTCCATGGCTGCGCGCGCGTACGACGATGACGAAGCCACGCGCCGCGAGGAGGACCGCCTGATCGCCACGGTCATGCAGGCGGTCGAACATGTGGTGCTGGAATCCGACCGCCAGGCACTGTTTGCGCGTGTGGCCGCCACGCTCGGCCGCGTGCTGCAAAGCCAGGCTCGGCTGACAGTGCGTGTGTGCGCAGACGAGATCGAACCGGCCCGCGCCGCCTTCGCCAAGGCCGTGCAGACGGGGTCCCTCAACGCCGCCTTCGAGGTGCTGGCAGACGACCGCGCAGAGCCCGGACATTGCCAGTGCGACTGGGACCACGGCGTGGCCGATGCGAGCCTGCGTGTGCAATTGGCCGCGCTTCGACAGGCGCTTTCCGGTCGCAAGCGCAAGCCGGTTGAACATGCCGATCCGCACGAAGACTTCGCAGATGACGAGGGCGGCTTCGACGAGGATGCGGCATGACCAAAGCCGCGCTGATCGACGCCATGGACGAGGCAATTCGTAGCGTGGCACCCGTCCAGCGGCTGGGCAAGGTCGTGGAAGTGACGGGCACTCTGTTGCGGGTGGGCGGCGTGGACGTCAAGCTTGGCGAACTTTGCACGCTGGCCATGCCCGACGGCACGGAGCTTCAGCAAGGCGAGGTGGTCGGCTTTAGCGAGCACTTTGCATTGCTGGCGCCCTTTGGCGGCGTGGTGGGCTTATCGCGATCGACCCGCGTGGTGCCGAGTGGGCGCACGCTTTCGGTCGGGATCGGGCCCGGGTTGCTCGGCCGCGTGTTGGATGGTCTGGGCAGACCCGCCGATGGTGGACCGCCGCTGGATGTGTACGACTACGTGCCGGTGTTTGCGCAGGCGCCTGACCCGATGTCGCGCCGCTTGGTGGAGCAGCCGCTAGCCACCGGTGTGCGCGTGATCGACGGATTGGCGACGCTGGCAGAGGGGCAACGCATGGGCATCTTCGCGCCGGCCGGTGTGGGCAAGAGCACGCTGCTCGGCATGCTGGCGCGCGGCACCGAATGCGACGTCAACGTGATCGTGCTGATTGGCGAGCGCGGCCGCGAGGTACGCGAGTTCATCGAACAGATTCTGGGTGAGGAAGGCATGCGCCGCTCCGTGCTGGTGTGTGCAACGTCCGATCGTTCGTCCGTGGAGCGCGCCAAGGCTGCGCACGTGGGTACGGCCATCGCCGAGTATTTCCGCGACCAAGGGCTGCGCGTGCTGCTGATGATGGATTCGCTCACGCGCTTTGCCCGTGCGCAGCGCGAGATCGGCCTTGCAGCGGGCGAGCCGCCCACGCGGCGTGGCTTTCCGCCGTCAGTGTTTGCTGAGCTGCCGCGCCTGCTCGAGCGGGCAGGCATGAGCGCCACGGGCTCCATCACCGCGCTGTACACCGTGCTGGCCGAAGACGAATCCGGCAACGACCCCGTGGCCGAAGAAGTGCGCGGCATTCTGGACGGCCACCTGATCCTGTCGCGCGACATTGCCGCGCGCAATCGCTATCCGGCCATCGACATCCTGAATAGCTTGAGCCGTGTGATGACGCAAGTCGCGCCGGCTGACCACTGCGCAGCAGCCGGCCGCATGCGCCAATTGCTTGCCAAGTACAACGAGGTCGAGACGCTGCTGCAGATGGGCGAATACAAGGAAGGCAGCGATGCCGTGGCCGACACCGCCGTGCAATGGAACGGCTGGATGGAAGACTTCCTGCGCCAGCGCACCGACGAGTGGTGCAGCCCAGACGAGACGTATCGGCTGCTGAGCGAGGTGGGTCAGACATGAAGCGCAAGCGCTCCGCTGTCTGGCACACGCTGATCGAAGCCAAAACGCGCCAGCGCCGTCGTGTCGAAGCGGAGATTGCTGCCGCACAGCAAGCCGTGGCGGAAGCACAGGCCACCGCGCAAGACAGCGAAGACGCGTGCGAGCGCGCGCATGAGCGGCTGCGCGGGCATATCGGCCGCATGGATCAACTGATTGCCGCCCCCGTGCTGCTGGCCGATGCGTACTTGCGCTACGACGCGTTTCGCGGCGAGCTGGATGATGCGGTCGTGCAGGCCGAGCACGACGTGGCGGCCGCGCACGCCGCCGTGGCCGAACGCGAGGCAGAACTCAAGGCGCGCCGCCAGGCACTGGCGCGGCTCGATGCCATGCTCGATCAATGCCGCAAGACTGCGGAGCGGATCGACCAGCAGGAAGCCACCGAGCGCGAGCTTGCCACCGAGGAAGAGGCCGTGGAGGCCATCCTGGCGCGTCCGCGCCCACGCGCAGCGGCTTGATGGCGAAACATTCTGACGACATTCACGCCCTCATATGGAAGCGATCGATACCGTTCTGCACGCCTGGTTTGATCTTGATGAAAGCGCGGAGGTCATCCTTGCGCTGCTCGCGCTGTCGTGCGTGCGCATCATGACCATTTTCGCGATCCTGCCAGCCACGAGTGACCAGTCCGTGCCCGGCACCGCGCGCAATGGCGTGGTCTACACGCTCGCCATCATCGTTGCAGCGGCGCAGCCGCCCGCCGTGGCGGAACACCTGAGCGCGGCCCGGTGGTTCCTGCTGGCCGGCAAGGAGATCTTTCTGGGCGCGTGCCTCGGCTACGCGGCGTCCACGGTGTTTTGGGTGGCGCAGACGGCGGGCACGATCGTCGACAACATGGCGGGTTTCAACAACGTGCAGATGAGCAACCCGTTGCAGGGCGACCAGAACACGCCGATCGGCAACACGTTATTGAATCTGGCCGTCACCTTGTTCTATGCAGCGGGCGGCATGCTGTTCCTGCTGGGCGTGGTGTTCGAGTCGTTCCACTGGTGGCCGCTGGGCGCCACGCTGCCCGACATGAGCGCTGTTGCCGAGAGTTTTCTGCTGCAGCAAACCGATTCCATCTTCTCCACCGCCGTCAAGCTCGCAGCGCCGGTGATGATGACGCTGTTCCTCATCGATGCCGGCATCGGCCTGCTATCGCGTGCGGCAGACAAGCTCGAACCCGCTTCGCTTGGCCAGCCCATCAAGGGTGCGGTGGCCATCCTCATGGTCACGGCGCTGGTCGTGGCCATGTCCAGCCAGGTGCGGGATACGCTCACCTATAGCCAGTTGCTGCAGCGGGTCAAGAGCGGACTGGTGGGCGATGACACGTCGTCAAAACCGAAGAATATGCGGTGAGGATTGTTCAGCGCCTGACGAAGCTTTGTTGAGATTGTGGGTGCGGCGATTTCTTAGGATGTCCTTACGAAATCCAACACCAAGCGGCCCGCGCTTCGCGAGCCGCAATCTCTGACACGGGAGCGTCGACATGCTGGGAAACATCTACTTTGCCTTGGCCTCCGGATTGGCAGCGCGTGAGCGCCTGCCTGACTATGCGAAGGCCGTCTTCGCGGAGGATTTCGACCGCGCGTATCAACTGGTCGATGATCATGGCGGCTTGCACGGCAAGGACGCTGGCGACTACGCCGGGGTGCTGGCCATGGCCGATGCATCGATGCTGCTGGAGTGCGATGAAGACGCCGAAGAAGCGTTCCGCACCGCGCAGCGTCTGATTCGCCATTCGGATGATCAACTGCGCGTGGTCTCGTGCCGCAACATGGGCTGGCAATCGCTGCTGCGCGATCGCTATTCGGCCGCGGCGGGCTGCTTTTCCCGCATGGCCGAAGACGATGGCGCGACGTGGCTGCAGCGCATCGAAGGCATGATGGGCCTGGCCCTCGTGCATCACCAGCTTGGTCAGCAGGACGCAGCAGACGAGGCGCTGCAATCGGCGCGCGCCATTGCAACGGAGCGCAACGACGCCGGCTGGCTCGCCACGCTCGATCTCGTCGTGTACGAGTTTGCGGTGCAGGCTGGCATCCGGTGCTCCAACCGCTTGCTCGAACACGCGTTCTGGCAGTCGGCCGAAGTGGGTGCTGCGATGCTGCACCACCATGGCGGCCGCGACGGATGGGCCCCCAACGGCAAGCACGATGCGAGTGTGCCCGCGATGGTCCATCGCCGCGCCGAGTATTTGAGCCTGCTGCGCCGCATGGCCGATGGCGATCGCACGGCAATCGACCCGCTCATGGCGATCATCGGGCAGTCGCGCCGCATGGGTAGCCGCCTGTTGATGCAGACGAAGGTGGAGGTTGTGCTGGCAGCGCTCAGCGGCGAGCAGCACGACGTGGCCGGCAAGGTCTATGACCAGATCTGCAATCGCGATACGTCTTTCGGCGCGCGACGCTGGAACTTCGACTACCTCTACTGCCGCGCCAAGATGGCCGCGCAGCGCGGCGACGCAGCCGGTGCGCTCAAGTACTACACCGCCTACATGCAAGACGCCCTGCGCTGCCTGCGCACCGAATCGCCCGGCGTGCGCCGTGTCAGCCAGACCACGCCCGCCGCGTCACGTGCGTCCGATGATGTGAGCGCGCGGCTGTCTGCCAAGTACCGGCGTGCGTATCACTACATCCTGGACAACATTGAGCGCAGCGACCTGACCACGCGTGAGGTGGCCGCGCATATCAACGTGACTGAGCGTGCGCTGCAACTTGCGTTCAAGAGCGCGGTGGGCATGTCGCCCAGTTCGGTCATCCGGCGCCTGCGTCTGGAGGGCATCCGCTCCGACCTGCTGGACGAGGGGCGCGGGCCGTCGAACATCATCGATACGGCATCGCGCTGGGGCATCCGCAGCCGCTCGGCGCTGGTCAAGGGGTATCGCAAGCAGTTCAACGAAGCGCCGTCGGAAACCATCTGGCGTTAATTCGCGGGCGCTGTGTCGCGTGGCCGCGCGCTGGTGCGGTCTGTCTTCTTCATTCTCACGAGTGCAACCATGCATCTGACTCGAATTGCGGGCCGGAAGGGTCGCGTGCTGGCCGCGTGCCGGTGCCTGATGGCCGCGGCCATCGCAGTGCTGTCGCTGGCCGGAAGTGCCGCTGCGGCGGTGATCCCCTGGCAGTCGCAAAAATTTGAATACGTGGCCGACCGCAAAGACGTGAAGGATGTCTTGCGAGACCTCGGCGCCAGCCAGCACGTCATGACGTGGATTTCGCCGCAGGTCGAGGGCAGCGTGACGGGCAACTTCAATGAAACACCGCAGCGCTTTCTCGATCGCATGGCGGCCACATTCGGCTTTGCGTGGTACTACGACGGCGCCGTGCTGCGTGTGACGGGCGCCAACGAGGCGCAGAGCGCGACCATTGCGCTGCAACGCGCGTCCACCGCGCAAGTCAAGCGTGCGCTGACGCGCCTGGGCGTGACCGACCCACGTTTTCCCGTGCTGTACGACGACGAAACCGGCAGTGTGGTCGTATCCGGGCCGCCGCGTCTGGTCGAACTCGTGCAGGACATCGCACGCCTGATCGATCGCGGCCGCGAGGACGCCAACCGCACGGTCGTACGTTCCTTCCCGCTGCGCTATGCCTGGGCCACGGACCACACCATGATGGTGGACGGCCAGTCCATCACCATCCGCGGTGTCGCGTCCATCCTGAACAGCATGTACGGCAACAACGCACCGAGCACGGAGAACACCCCGCAGCGCGGCAGTGACCGTCGCGTCGACAGCGTCGCCCCCGGCGAGGCAAACGCAGGCCGTGGTGGCACGCGTGCGCTTTCTGGCCTGGGCGGCAATGATCGCAGTGGCGGCAAGGCGCCTCTGCCGCCTGGCGGTATCGGCCAATATGCCGGTGGTGGCGCTGTGGCACCGCTGCCCAGCGGCGAAGGCCGCAGCCGTACGGATGCATTCCAGGAAGACGGCGGCAGCGCCCCGATCATCCATGCAGACCCGCGCAGCAACTCGGTGCTCGTACGAGACCGCGCAGACCGCATGGCGGCCCACCAATCGTTGATTGAATCGCTGGACACACGCCCGGCTGTGCTGGAGATCAGCGCCAATATCATCGAGATCAGCGAGAGCGCATTGGAAGACCTCGGCGTTGACTGGCGTCTGCACAACAGCCACGTCGACATGCAGACCGGTTCTGGCACGAACACGCAATTGTCCAATCCGGGCTCGCTCGATGCGGTCACCACCACGGCCAATGCCGCTGCGGCCATTGCCGCTACGCCAACGGGGGGTGTGTTGACCGCCGTGATCGGTGGGGCATCGCGTTACCTGATGGCGCGTATCAGCGCGTTGCAGCAGACCAACCAGGCGCACATTACCGCGAGCCCTAAGGTGGCCACGCTCGACAACACCGAGGCCATCATGGACAGCAAGCAGAATTTCTACGTGCCGGTGGCGGGGTATCAGTCGGCGGATCTGTACAGTATTTCGGCGGGCGTGTCGCTGCGCGTGTTGCCGATGGTGGTGACCGATGGAGGCACGTCGCGCATTCGGATGAACATCCATATTGAGGATGGCCAGATCACCAGTCAGATGGTCGGCAACCTGCCGGTGGTGAACAAGAGCGAGATCGACACCCAGGCACTCATCAACGAAGGCGAAAGCCTGCTGATCGCCGGTTACTCGGTTGACCAGCAGACCAAGGGTGTGGATGCTGTGCCCGGGCTTTCGAAGATCCCGTTGCTGGGTGCACTGTTCCGGCACGACCAGACGACTGGCCAGCGGTTCCAGCGCTTGTTTTTGCTAACCCCGCGAGTGGTGGCGCTGTAAGGCCACTTGCCAATGCAGCAGAAAAAAAGCCTCCCGTCGGGAGGCTTTTCTGTTTGTGCTCGCCGGCAACGCGGTCAACGGCGGTTTGACGGCTCGGCGACGCCTTGCTGCGCAAGCGCATTCCAGTGGTGCTGGGCGATGGGAAGCAGTGCCAGCGCAAGGCCTTCCCGGCGTTCGTCTGCAGTGCCGTGTTGATCCTGCCGTGCCAGCCGGTGAAGGGCCTGCGCCTTCGGGTCGTGCGCAATCCGCGTGGCCAATTGCGGCAGAAGCCGCCTGAGCGTGCTCGTTCCCTTGGCACCCTCGGCCACCTTGCTGAGGTCCAACACGAACTGGCGGCCAGCTTCTGAGGCCAGCAGCGATTTCAGTTCAGTCTGCAATGGTTGTGCAAGCGCCGCGAGTGCGGCCTGGGCCTGCGTGGCGGTCCACAACTGCTGAACAATCGGTACCAGCTGTGCAGCCACCTGGTGCGCAGGGCTGGTTGACAGAGGACGCCTTGCCTGTTCGCGCAGACTCTGGATCTGCGCGTGGTTGGCAATCTTCTGCGCGAACGCGGGAAGCATCTGCTGCAGCCGGCTGGAGCCTCGCACGCCAAATGCACCTTCGCCAATGGCGATCACCAGTTGACGCCCCGAGCTGGAGGCCACCAGATCGGCCAGTTCATGCTGCAGGGCGCGCGGCAATGCACGTGCAGCGGTATCCAAACGTGCGAACACCTCGCGATCGGGCTCAACGTTGAACGCGTTGGCCAACGCCTGCCGCATGGCGGCAGACGCATCGGCCTGCGGGGCTGCCGGATTGCGCAGGGCCTGATTCCTCACTTCGGGCAACTTGTCATGGGCATGCTTCAGTCGAAACGCGACCGAGAACAACTGGCCGTCATTCATGTCGCTTGCCGAACCGAAGACGGCGTTTTCCATCTCTTCGTTCTTGCGCTCGATGTCGGCCTGCAGCAGTTGAAGGCGCGGCGCATTCTTCATCGCCCATTCTTCACGCACCTTGCCGATTTCGGTGCGCAGATGTTCCGGGAAGTGCACCTTGCGGCCGGGCATCGGGGTGATGAGCGATTTCGGCAGACCCTGCATGGTGAGGCCCGTGCAGCCACGCAGATCGAGGGTCTTGAGCTGGTGTAGTTTTCCGACCGACGCCGGCACGGCACGGAGCTGCGGACAGTCGGAGAGATCGAGCGTTTTCAGATGACGCAGTTGCCCAATGGAATCAGGCACCGAAGTCAGGCCTACGTTGTTGTGGAGGTTCAGTTCGGTGAGCTTCGACAGATTGCCGATGCTGGCAGGTATTTCGCGCAGATAGGTATGCGCCAGAGACAGTGTTTTCAGCTTGCGTGCGTTGCCGATGTCGCGCGGCAGCCAGGTGAGCGGTGAATGCTGGATGGCAAGGTGCTCCAGGTTCGCCAGACCGTGCATGGCCGGCAACTCGCGCACGCCACTTCCCACGATTTCCAGATGTTTCAGGCTCGACAATTGCCCCAGCGTGTCGGGCACCGCATGCAAGCGCTGGTTGTCGTGCAGCTTGAGCGTCTCCAGCAGGCCAAGGTTACCCAGATCATGCGGCAACTCGCGCAAGTCGCAATCCGACAAGTGGAGCGTCTTGAGGTGTGCGATTTCGGAGACGAGATCCGGCAGATGGAGCACGGGCGTCGCTTTCAGTTCGATCTTGTCTGCGGGCTCTCGACGCCCTCGCGCTACGTCTTCGATGTGCGTCAGTGCAACGTTGAGCTGTCGTTCCGCATTGAACTGGGCAGGCGGGTTTGCCGGGCGGTAGTCGGCAATCCGGGTAAGCATCTGCGCGTGCCACGCTTCCAGGGCCAGGCGGACACCGGAACCGGCGATGCGCGCATTCACGGCGGCGGCGCCGTGCAGTGGGCTTTCCAGCGCGGGGGCGTGTACATGGAGTGGGCTGTTTGGCGCCGTGCGCGATGGGCCAGTGGACGTGCCGGCACGGATGTTGGGGCGTGCAGCGGCAGGCCCGCCGGCATTGGCGGGCGAGCGGCGCAGCCCGAACAATCCGGCAATGCCGCTGCGCCGTGGCTGCCGTGCAGGCTCCTGCCGCGGGGGCGTGGCGTAGGCGGGGACGTTGCTGCGCGCTGGAGTGGAATCGGCGGCCTGAGCCTGCGAAGTGCGGCGGAATGGGTTGATCGAATGCATTGAAGTTCGCGTCGAGAGGTGCACCGCGGTGGCGTCGCACCGATGATGGAAAGCATCAGCCCCACGCAAACATCGCGTGGGGCCGACGTGAAGCACACGAAGGCGCTGGCTTACGCGGCCTTCTTATGCGTCGACGTGCTGACGTTGGCGCTAGCGCTCACTTGGCTCGAGCCGGAGGACTGCGGTGCCGAAGCGGGTGCCTTGGAGGTGACGTCGTCGCCGTCGTCATCGTCGTCGTCATCGCCGTTCGACTTGATGGCGTTCAGCATGCGTTGATGCGCAGACTGCTGTTGCAGGAGTTGCAGGAGTTGCAGCTGCAGGAGCGCATCCTGCCCGGTGGGGTCCGCGCCGTTGGGTTGAGCGTTGTTGTTGCCGTTGCCCGTCTTGCTGGTGCCATTACCGTTGCCGTTGCCGTTGCCGTTGCCGGAGTCGACTTCGGCCTCGTGCTTCTTCTTGCCCTTGCGGCTTGCGCCTTCGTGGTCGTCCGCGACGGCTTGATGTTGCGTGCCGGTGTGGTGGGCTTCAGGCGGCGTGGCGTGACGGTTCTTGCGCGAGGCATGGAAGTCTCCTGCCACGCCAGCGCCCGCGGCAGCAGCGCCGAGCAGCATGTCGCCGTTGCCGTTGCCATTACCGCTCACCTTGTCGAACAGGTTCTGCGCCTGCACGCCGGCCTCCGCCTTGGTGCCTTCCTTGGCGGCAAGCTTGACTGCGTCCTTCAGGCCGCTGCGGCCGCCCGTGAGCGCACCTTCCACCACGGAGTCGACCACCGTACCGCCCAGGTGGGTCTTCTGCAGTGTTGCCACGGCAGCGCTGGCGGCCAGACCTTCCGGCGTGAGGTCCGAGGCCAACTGTGCGGCGTTACCAGCGGCTGAGCCGATGTCGCCCAGCGCTTCACCGAAGTGACCATGCGCGGCGGCTTTGCCGGCTGCAATGGCGCTGTCTGCGAAACCGTTGACGCTATCGCCGATGCTCTTGACCGTGCGGTCGGCGATATCGTTGACGAAGCCCCGGGCCTTGTCGACCTTGCTCAGAGCCTTGTCCAGGCCCTTGCTCAGGTGGGCGTTTTCCAGCGATTTTTCGGCCACGTCAAAGGCGGCGGTATTCAGATCCCGCATGCCCTTGAAGGTGGCTTCGCCAACGCCCACGGCATCGTGCAGCGCTTTTTGAATACGCAGGTGCACCAGGTCGTTGGTCATGGCTGCCGTCTGCTTGGCAACGGCCTCCACATCGTGGACGAGGTTCTTGCCGACGCTCTCGGCGGCGTGGGCAATGCCCTTGCCGACCTTGGCGATGTCATTGCCCAAGTGCTGAAAGGCGTGCTTGATTTTGCTGAAGATACTCATGGTGAGTCTCCGTGCTTGAGATAGCAAAAATGACGACCGTTGCCGGCCGTCAGGTTAAGTGGCCTGGCGTTACGCGCCCTGCACCTGGGAGTGCTGCTGTTGCGTGCCGCCGGCCTTTTGGGCTTGCAGTTGCTCGAGCACCTTGATCATGTCTTTGAGTAGCGTTTCGAGCTGCGCCATGGGGCTGTTCGCTCCGTTTCCGGTGCCGTCTGCGCCGTTCGCGCCATCGGCCGTGGTGGTGTTCGGCGTGCCGGAGGCACCGGACGGGCCGTTTGCGCCACCGGCTGCCGTGCCGCCCGCTGCGCCACCCGCGCCTTGCGCACCACCTGCCGCGCCCGCGTTGCCTGCGCCACCCGCGCCAGCGCTGCCACCTTGCGTCTGGTCGCCGCCAAGCGCCTGTTGCTGTTGTTGCGCCAGCATCTTCACCAGGTCGTCCAACACCTTCAGCAGTTGTTCGATCATGGAGTCGTTGCTCTTCTGGCCGCTGGCCTCGGCACCGTTGGCATTGTCCGCGCCCGATGCGGCACTGGCATCGCCTGTGGCGTCAGCACCGTTTGCGCCGCCGGCGTCGCCCGAGTTGTCGGTGCCGTTTGCGCCGCTGGTGTCGCCCGAGTTGTCGGTGCCGTCTGCGCCGCCGGTGTCGCCCGTGCCGTCAGCACCGTTTGCGCCGCCTGCGTTGTCAGCACCGCCAGCGTCGCCAGTGCCAGCGCCACCATCAGCGCCACCTGCACCGGCACCACCGTCAGCGCCACCTGCGCCGCCCGCACCACCGAAGGCGTTTGTCATCATCTGCTGCTGCATCAGTTGCAGCGCGTCGTCGAGCATCTGGAGCATGTCGTCCATGTTGAGGCCCTTGCCGCCGTTGGCACCGCCTGCTCCATCGACGCCCTTGGCGCCTTCGCCCGTGTCGAGCTTGTGCTGCATCTGCTCGCTGAGCGTCATGAACTTCAGCAGGTCTTCCAGCAGCTTCATGAGCGCTTGCATCGGGTCTTGGCTGCTGGAGTCGCCGCCGTTGTCATCGCCAACTTGCTGGCCTTTGCTGGCACCTTGCGCGCCTTGCGAACCCTGGGCGCCTTGTGCGCCTTGGCTGGCCGACGGGCCATGCGCAGCACCCGCGCCCGGGGCGCCACCGCCGGCTGGGCCACCCGAGCCACCGCCGCCACCTGCATTGGCGCCGCCTTGTGCGGTGGCGTTGCGCAGCATGGCTTCAAGCACCTTCAGGATGTCTTGCACGAGATGCTGCAGCGGGCTGTCGGCCTGGTTCTGTTTGCCGGGCTGATCCAGTTGGAGCTGGGTCGAGATATTTAGTGAAGCGTTGTCTTGGACCTTCATATTCATGTGTCACCTCAGTGGGCAGGCGTGATGCATGGCACCGCCCAGGCCGCTGACTGGGCGCATGCCGATACAGAGAGGAGAGAGACGCCGCGCGACCGGCCTCTGCAGAGAAACGGCGGCACGGCAATCGCTTCCGATTCCGATTCCGGTTCGGGTCGCGGGGCCGGTATGGCCCTGCGCGTTCTGCCCGTGCCGGGCCGCGCAGCCCTGGGCAGCCGCGTGCCGGCACGCCGATCGCAGAGCGAAATGGCATGTCGGGCGACTTTGGTGGAACGTTAGGGAATGTCGGCCATCAGGCCATGCTGCGAGGCCGAAGCCCTGATCACCGAGACGAAATCGCAGGCCAGCGAGATGTGAGAGGAGGCAGGCTCACGCGCGCGCCGCCGTGTCAGGGCATGCGGCGGACCCATCGGGAGTGGGTTTCAGAAGTTGTGCGTGACGCGCAGCGCCAGCGTGCGGCCGGGCAGGATCGGGATGTAGCTGCTGCTGAGCGTGTTGCCGTATGTGCGCACGTTGAAGAGGTTGCGTGCAAAGACATCGATGCGCCAACGCTTTTGGTGCCAGAAGAGGCTGCTGTCGACGCGCACGGCGCCGGGTACTCGAAAAGGGGCGTCACCATGGGCATCGGCTCGGCCCTGCGCGCTGATGCCAAGCCCCATGCCGGCGCCTGCGAGCACGCCGCTTTGTATGGTGTACGTCGTCCAGAGCGCGGCGTTTCGGGCTGGCACGCCGGGTGCGTAGCCGCCCGGCAGCCTTGCCGACATGCGAGAGGCCGACAACCACAACGAGGCCTCCCAGCCGCGCGCCACCGTGCCCTGCATTGACAGTTCCACGCCCTGGTTGGTTTGTTCGGCCAGTTGCGTGTAATAGCCCGGGTGCGACACGTCGGCCAGGCTCACGTTCTTGGCATCGATGCGGTAGAGCGCTGCTTGTGCCGTCAGCGTGTGGTGGGCGTTTTCCCATCGCAGGCCGGTTTCCACCTGGCGGCTGCGCTCGGGTTGCGTGCCGGTGCCGTCATAGAAGTAGCCGGTGTTGATCTGGAAGCCGCGCATGTAGTCGGCAAACCACGCCGTGCTGGGGGTGAGCTTGTAGAGCACGCCGACTGCGGGCGTCCAGGCCACGCCCCGCAATTGCGTATGGGGCAGCAGGGCGACGTAGTTGTTCGCGCGGATGGAACCGGACATCTCCCATCTGTCGCCAATGGAGACGTGGTCGCGCAGCCGAAAGATCGATTGCCGCAACGTTTGCGACAACCCGTTGCCCGGAACGAACGTTGCCTCCGGCAGCGGTACGGGTGCAAACGGGTCTTGCGTGACCTGGGCGATGGACCCCGGTTTGATCAGGTTCTGCCGTTCCTGGATCTCTTCCCAGCCGAGCGTGAATGCATGGCGCACGGCGTTGTGCGACAAGGTGCCCGTCAACTCGTTCGACATGGCCCACAAGTGGCTTTCTGTGTGGCGCAGGCCGCAGATCGTGTTGTTGGGCATGACGCGATACGACGAGGCCGAACCGAGGTCCCACTGGGCCGATTCCTCTCTCACGGATTCATAGCTCGCCCGCGAGTGGATGGCCCAGTCATCGGTCAGGTTGCGCGAGGCCGTGTAGTAGACGCGCGTGCCGCTGCCTTCCACGCGGTCGTCTACGTTGCCGAAGGGAAGCTGCACGGGCACGCGGGCAGGTGCGCCGCCCAGTGCGAAGGTGGCGGGCGGCACGGGCTGCCGGCTGGTGAGCGATTCGATTCCGGCGGTAATGCTTGTTGTGCTGTCGTTCCAGCCCAGCGCGGCGTGGACGTAGCTGACGCGGTGGCCCGCGTATCCGGCGTCGCTGTCGGTCGTCGTGTCATTGAGCCCAACGAAGCGGTACGACAACCCGTTGCCCCCGAAGCCGCCGGCCAGGTCGGCTACCACCTTACGCCCGGTGTGCGAGCTGATCTCCATGGCGATGCTGCGCTGCGCGACGGCGGTCGGCGCTTTCAGGCTGGCATTGATGGCGCCGCCAGCCATGGTGACGCTCGCCACGTCGGCGTTCGGTCCTTTGATGACGTCGATCTCTTCAAGTGCATCCACGGGCCGCAAGGAGCCGAGCTTGTCGGGCAAGCCATCCACCGAAATTGTGTTGGTCAGGTAGCCGCGGATGGCATAGAGGGGCGGTGCTGTGGGGTCAGCCAATACCGATGCCACGCCGGCCTGCGCCAATGCGGCATTCAATGAGGTCGGCTGTTGGCTGGCCAAGAGACCGCGTGTGACCGTATTGACGGCGTGCGGCATGCTCGTCATCGGCATTTCAACGCGGGTGATGGCGCTGCTGGAGCCTACCGCGAATCCTATGTCGCCCGCGCCATGGACTTCCGACGGCGGTAGTGAGCCGATGTCACGCGGTGAGTCGGGCGCGCCGGCGTTGTCGGCCGCCACAACGGTGAGCGTGCCGTCAGGCAGCACGGAGAGCGCCAGCCCGCTGTTTTGCAGTGCCAACCGGGCCGCGTCTGCGGCCGTCATCTTGCCGTCGATCGGGCCTGCCCAGCGCTCCTTCACAAGGCTGGATGCGAACGACACCGGTTGACCGCTCAACCGCGTGATTTCCATCAGGACATGCTCGAGCGTCGAGTGCTCGATATGCAGTTGCAGCGGCTCGTCAGCCGCCGTGGCATGCGCCTGCTGTGCCATCGACAGTCCGATCAGCACGGCAGCCAGGCCAGGGAGGCGGAACCAGGTAAGAGGCAAGGGCGTCATGAGGGGCAGCGCTGTCACCGTGCGGTGAAGGTCTGGAAAGGACGGAGAACGCAGGACGTTCGCGCCCCCTTGCGCCTGAAACTTCCGAGGCGCTCTGCCGCGTCGAAGAAACAGGCGGATCTGCCTGCTAGGGGCACCCCCGGTCCAGACTGGCGCGATGGTCCAGTCCACACATGCCGAACTGGCGCCTGCCTTTCGCCAGCGCGATCGCCGGGATCCGCTTCTTGTTCATACCCCACCCGTATTTTTATTGGCGTGAAACGGGCGCCAATAACGCACGATCCATGCCACGTTTCCCCTCCGAAGAGGGGGGCGGTTTTTCTCGAGCCGCTTGACGCAGTCTCTCGGCGCACCGTAACGCAGTCTCTGATCTGTTGAGCGCTTCCTTTGGACACACGTCATTGGATGATGGGCGCGATCTTGTTTCGCGCCGCAACAGTTCCTTTCGCGCTGTGGCGCTGCCGTGCGCCGGGCGGCCGCTATGGTTGTGGCCGTCCGTGACTCGTCCTGCTGCCGTGGTGTTTATGCTGTCATCAACGTCTTGCCTTGCCGATGCGCTGGCCGAGCGCATTCGTTCGTCGCTTCGAAGGGCTGCTGAAACGCGTGGACTTGCCGCGCGGCACGAGCGCTTCTATGCCACCGCTCAGGCGCTGCGCTCCGAAATTCTGGAATTGGTGTCCGAAGAGCCGGACGACCTCGCCGTGCTGAAGTGCGTTCAGGCCTTTCGAGAAGAGACGCAAGCATTCAAGCAGTCGCACGCCATTGCGCGACTCGCGTATTCGCCCGAGGTGGACCAGGGCTATCCGTTTCGCGACGAAATGGAGCAGCCCATTCTTATCGCCACGCTGGAGCCGACCGGTCGATCCAGAGACCGCTTCGAGCGTTACCCGGCAGACGCCGTATGGCCGTATCTGCAGGCCGATGTGGCGCCCCGCCTGCGTGGCGCGCTGTACCAACGCACGCTTGTGTGCCGGCGGATGCAGCGCGCTGACCTACGCGACGCGCGCGAGGAGGCACTCACCGGCGAGCTTGGTGTATTTGCGGTGCGGGACATCGACGTTGGCGAATGCCTCGGCGTCTACGGCGGCAGGCTCCTGACGCCCGCCACTTATTACACCTGTCTCGACGATTCCTTCGTGCTGAGCACCACCGCTGGCGGCGTCGATTCCTGGGTCGACGGGGAAAACATCCTGGCGATGGCCAACACCATCTTTACCTACGAACGCGGCAAGGCGGATCGGCAGGCGGAGTCGGGCTACAACATGGAGGCTGCGGTGTTTGAGGCGACTTCACGTTGCGGACGACGCTTTGCCATCCGCGCCTTCTTTGCCACACAGCGCGTGGCCGCCGGTGTTGAGTTGCGCTGGAACTATCGCTATTCGCCGGAGCTGATTCGCCAGCGGTTTGGCGCGTACGCTGCAGTCTAAGGGTAGGACGCCGAATCCATCGCAGCGTCAGCGGCGTCGGTTTCACCAATGCGCTTGCCGACATCCTGTCCAGGCGCTGCGTGCCAAATCACCCCAGGCGAATGGCAAGACCGCTCATTGAAATGGACATGAAAAAGGGCGCTCTACCAAATCAGAGCGCCCCAGCGTGCATCGATCAGTGACGAGCCATCACGGCTCGTGGCGCAGATACCCTTCCTTGCTCGGGTCGGGCATGAAGTACGTCACAACGAGAGACACCGCGCACAGCGCTGTCACATACCAGTAGAACGTCGATTCGGTGCCGGCCTGCTTGAACCACAGCGCCACGTATTCCGCCGAGCCCCCGAACACTGCGTTGGCGATCGCATACGACAGGCCAACGCCCATCGCGCGCACCTCGGGCGGGAACATCTCGGCCTTGATCAGACCGCTGATCGACGTATAGAAGCTGACGATAGCCAGCGCCAGCGTGATGAGGCCGAAGGCCGCGAGCGGGCTCGACACCGTGGCCAGCGCCTTCATGAGCGGCACTGTGCCCAGCACCGAAAGCGCGCCGAACAGCAGCATCGAATTGCGGCGGCCGATGCGGTCGGACAGCGCGCCAAACACCGGCTGCAACACCATGTAGACGAACAAGGCGCCTGTCATCACGTTGGAGGCGGTCTTGGTCTCCATGTGCGCCGTGTTGACGAGGTACTTCTGCATGTACGTCGTGAACGTGTAGAAGATCAGCGAGCCGCCGGCGGTAAAGCCGATCACGCGCAGGAACGCGCCCTTGTGCTGCCACGCGCCGCGGATCGTGCCGGCGTGCTCTGCCTTGCGCGCAGAGGCGGTCTGGGTTTCGTGCAGTGACTTGCGCAGATACAGGGCGATCAGCGCCGTCAGCGCACCCACCACAAACGGAATGCGCCAGCCCCACGCTTTCAGCTCGGCCGTCGTGAGCAGCTGCTGCAGGATCACCAGCACGAGCACCGCGCACAGCTGGCCGCCGATCAGCGTCACATACTGGAACGAGGCAAAGAAGCCGCGCCGCCCCTGCAGCGCCACCTCGCTCATGTAGGTCGCGCTGGTGCCATATTCGCCACCCACTGACAGGCCCTGGAACAGCCGCGCGACGAGTAGCAGGAACGGGGCCAGAGCACCGATCTGCGCGTAGGTCGGCAGTACAGCAATGAGCAGCGAGCCGCCGCACATCATCAGCACGGAGATCATCATTGCCGTGCGCCGGCCGTGCCTGTCGGCAATGCGGCCGAACAGCCAGCCGCCAATCGGCCGCATCAGGAAGCCCGCCGCGAACACACCCGCCGTGTTCAGCAGTTGCGTCGTGCGGTCACCGCTGGGGAAGAACGCCGGCGCAAAGTACAGCGCGCTAAATGCGTAGACGTAAAAGTCGAACCATTCGACGAGGTTGCCCGACGACGCGCCGACGATGGCAAAGATGCGGCGGCGTGTGTCGTGCGGGTCAACCGCATGCGGGGTGGCAGTGCTATCCATGAGGGCGTCTCGGTGTGGTTGTTCTGTGGGCAGCCTAAGCTGACCCTCAGAATTGTAGCGACATGTCGCAGATTGTCGCGCCCCGGAATTGCCCCGATGGATGAGATGGTGTGTTGCGGGAGGCCTGCGGAGGTTACGCAGAAACGGGTACGCTCGGCCTCTTACACCGCGACCGCATGCAGGCGAATACCCAACGCCCGCATGACTTTGAGCACAGTGGCAAAGCTCGGGTTGCCTTCTTCGGACAAGGCCTTGTACAGCCCTTCGCGCGTCATGCCGGTGTCACGTGCGAGCTGCGTCATGCCGCGCGCTCGGGCCACCACGCCCAGCGCGTGGGTGATGAATGCGGGGTCGTCGGCCGCTTCCTCCAGGCACGCGTCCAGATATGCGGCCATGTCGGCCTCGGTCTTGAGATGCTCGGCGGAGTCCCACGGGCGGGTTTTGACGGGTTTGTCGTTAGGCATGGTCACTCCACGTCGAGATGGCGCGACAACTCAATCGCGCGTCGGATGTCGGCTTCCTGTGTCGACTTGTCACCGCCACATAACAGGATGATCAGTACTGCGCCACGCTGGACGAAATACACCCGGTAGCCGGGGCCGTGATTGATGCGTAGTTCACTGACACCAGCTCGGACAGGCTTCACATCACCTGGATGACCCAGTTGTAAGCGGTCGATGCGCACCTGGATACGGCGCTGCGCAGTCTTGTCACGCAGCCTCGAAAACCAGGTGTCGAAAGCGGTGGTGGTGCGGATCGTCAGCATGCGGGGATGCTAAGGATCGCACTTCAACCTGTAAACTATAGTTCACAAATGGTCACAACCACAATGCCGAGCGGGCTTGTCAACGGGCCCCCTGCCGCACGTTGAACACTGCACGCAGCCCGAGCGCCACCAGGGCCGCCGCCGTGCAGAACGTCATCAGTCCCGTCCAGCGCGCGCTCGTCCACGCCAGGCTCGCGCCATACGCGCCCACCGACATGCCGATGAACAGCGCCGTCATGAACACCGCGTTGATGCGGCTGCGCGCTTCGGGTGCCAATGCATAAATGATGGTCTGGTGCGAGACCAGTGCCGCCTGCACGCCCACGTCAAAGATGAGCGTGCCGATCACGATGGCGATCAGCGATTGCGGGAACAGCGCCATCGCGGCAAACGTCACTGCCATGAGCAACGCGCCACCCGCTGCGATGTGGCCGGGCGCAACGCGGCCCGACAATCGCCCGGCAATGCTCGCGCCCAGCGCGCCCGCGGCACCGGCAAAGCCAAGCAGCCCCGCTTGCCCGGTCGAGAGCCCGAGCGTACCCGTCAGGTGTAACGCCACAGTCGACCAGAAGCCCGAGAACGCAATGCCGATGAACGCTTGCGTGATGGCCGACGCGCGCAGCCGCGGATGCTGCGCGAACAGCGTACCGAGCGAGCGCAGCAACACGAGGTAAGGCTGCCTCGTGGTGGCGGAGGGCGGCGCCACACCAAAGTGCGCGGCGCGTACGGCAATCGCCAGTCCGACAATCGCCACCGCTGAGACGCCGAATGCCGCGCGCCAGCCGAAATGGTCCGCCACGATGCCGCTGAACACGCGTGAGCTGACGATGCCGATCAACAGCCCCGTCATCACCGTGCCGATGTTGCGATTGCGGTTGTGGTCTGTGCTGATGGCGGCGGCGCTGGGCACGAAGTCCTGCGCCATGGTGGCTGACAGCCCCACCGCAAAGCCTGCCGCTGCCAGCAGGGGCAGGTTGGGCGCAAGGCAACTGGCGATGAGCGCCAGCGTGAGCAGCACCGCCTTCCACAGGATGACGATGCGGCGATCGTAGCGGTCGCCCAGCGGGCCGAAGAAAAAGATGCCGCTGGCGTAGCCCGCCGCCGTAAGCGTTGGCAGCACGCCCAAGGCCTGCGGCGCGATGGCGAGGTCGCGGCCGATCAGGCCCAGTAGTGGGTGGTTCAGGTAAATGCACGCCACGCTGATCCCCGCGCCGGCGGTGAGCAGGCGGATCAGCCCTTGGGTGTCAGGTGCGGCAGGTGCGGTGGTGGTATTGGCAGGCGTTGTGGACGCAGGCGAGGTCGACATGGGAACCTCATGGAGGAGATTGCTGCATCGCAGCGAAGCGGCGATCCTAACAACTTTCCTCTGGGCCTGCTGACGGCCAATAACCTTGCTGATGGTGGTGTCAGGCGCGCTGTCCGGCGGGGGCGGGCGCTGAGGCGGGGGTCTCTTCCACGTCTTCGCTATGGCCGCCTTGCACGTCGTGGCCAGCGTTGTCGATCCACAGACGAGCGCGGTCTTCGCCCACGCGCGACAGCTCCATGCGGTATTCGTAGCGGTCGGGTCGGTACAGGCCCTGCAGCAGTTGCACGGGTCGCCCGCTCATTTCGCGCACGATGCGCTGGACGGAAAGCAGCGGCGCGCCCACCGACACATCCAGATACTGCGCCGTCGCCACATCGGCCAATCGCGCGGAAACCACCTGCGACGCCCGGTCGATCCGCACGCCCGAGCCCTCAATCAGCCGCAGCAGCGACTGGTTCGCCAGGCGGTCCAGCGTGAGCTTGCTCGTCACGTCCAGCGGCAGCCACGTGGTGATGAGCGCCATGGGCGTGTCTTCCAAATGGCGCACGCGCACGAGTTTCTTGATCGGCGTGCCGGGCGGGATTTCCAGGCACTTGGCCTCGTCGGGCGGGGCCAGCACGTCTTCAAATTCGACGACGACGGCGGAGGTGCGCTCACCCACGTCGATGATGTTCTGCAGCAGCGTCTGGGCGCCGCCGGCCATCGTCACCGGGTCGTCGGGTTTGACGACAAACGTGCCCATGCCGCGATGGCGGCGCACCAGGCCTTCCTTGACGAGGTAGTCGAACACGCGCCGCATCGTGACGCGCGAGGCCCCGAACTGGCGGGCCAGCTCGATTTCGCCCGGCATCGGGCCGTCACTGAACCGGCCCTCAAGAATCTGTTGGCGCAGGACGACGTAGATCTGGTGGTAGAGCGGTACCACGGCATCAGGCATGGCAGTCGTGGTTCCGGGCGTGAGCAGCGAGGTCGAGGGCGAAGTCAGGAGGGGCAACCATCAGCCGATGGTGGGAAGGCGCGGGATGCGTTGGAAAGCCGGGTTGAACGCGGCCGTTTGCCCTTTCATTCGCGACGATAGGGCGTTTTTCCGGGCCTGTAAAGTTGTGTGTTACCCGTTGGCCGGCGGCGTATCCGCAGCCGTTGCAGCGGGATTTTCCCCCTGCCCATAACGGGGATTGCGCTCGCGTATCGAGTTCTTGGGCGCAACCGGCTCGCCCAGCGCATTGACCAGCGCCACGTGGATCGGTGTGCCGCTTTCGCGGTCACGCAACAGGATCGGGCCTTCGCCGTCGGGCGTGAGGTAGCGGTCGCCCCATTGCATCAGCGCGACGATGGCGGGCAGCAGGTCCACGCCCGCCCGCGTGAGCCGATAGGCGTCGCGCACGCGGTCACCCGGCTCCTGGTATGGCACGCGCCGCAGGATGCCGTACGTCACCAGTGCCTTGAGCCGCGACGACAGGATCGCCGACGAGCACCCGGTGCGGCGCAAAAATTCATCAAACCGCGTCACGCCCGAAAAAGCCTCGCGCAGCACAAGCAGCGTCCATTTCTCGCCGACGATCGACACGGCGGCCGCGATGGAGCAAGGCTCTTCCATCGACGTCACAAGCTCGGACGCCGCTGGGACGGGGAAGGGTTCCGGAATTCTCATGGCAAAAGCATAGTCAATTCTGACTTTACTTGCAAAAGCCAGGGTTTCTGCTAATCTGGCTTCAAATTAGAAAGTCAGGCGGTGATCCCGTGCTGGCGGTCAATAACAACGATCCATCGCGTGAGGAGATCCCCATGCTTTACACCATCCACCGTTACCCCGCCGAATGGATCGACCGCTGGACCATGCACGACGGCTCCATCGCCACCGTGCGCCCGATTCTGCCGCAAGACGCCCCGCTTGAGGCCGCTCTGGTCGAGGGCCTGTCGTCCGAGTCCCGCTACGCGCGCTTTCTAGTGGGCGGTGGCCGCCTGACCGACGAGATGCTCGCCGCCTATACACAAATCGACTACGTGAACCACATGGCGCTGGTCGTGAGCGTGGCGCGCCCCGACGGCACCGGCGAAGACCTCATCGCCGACGGCCGCTTCGTGGTGGAAGACGGCGTGGCCGAGTTCGCCATGCTGGTGGCCGATGCGTGGCAGGGCAAGGGCGTCGGCCGGCGCCTGTTTGCCACGCTGGTCCGCGCTGCGCGGGTGTCCGGTGCGCGTGAGGTCTTCGGTGAAGTGCTGTCCATCAACCGCCGCATGATCAGCCTCGCACGCGATGCGGGTTTCCGCGTGGCCAATGTGCCGGGCGACGCCACCGTCTGCACCGTGCGCCTGCCGCTGGCGGCGGCCGAAGCCGTCATGACGCCATTCGTTTTCGCCTGAACCGTCCCAGTTTCGCGTGCCTGCGCCCATGCAGGCGCGCTGACCGTGTGTCTCTTTCGCCGCCGTTGGGCGGCTTCTTTTTTGGCTGATTCATCGATATTGATGGTGCTCACAGCAAAAAATCATCGCTTTTGCGGATGAATGGATGCGCATAGACTCATCCCGCGTGGCCCGGTGCGTGGGTGCCCCCCACCTGCGTGCCGGTGCCGCCTTGTTCAATCCCTGCCGCCTTTGCCCCGACCATGAGCGACGTCACCCCCGTGCTTGCACCGTTTCACCTGGCTTTTCCTGTCCACGACATTGCCGCGGCGCGCGCCTTTTATGGCGGCATCCTCGGTTGCCCGGAGGGCCGCAGCTCGCCGGACTGGGTGGATTTCAATTTCTACGGCCACCAGATCGTCGCCCATCTCGCGCCCGACGAAATCGGCCACCGCAAGACCAGCGCCGTCGATGGCGACAACGTGCCCGTGCGCCACTTCGGCGTGGTGCTTTCCATGTCCGAGTGGGAAGCCGCCGCCGATAAGCTGCGCGCCGCCGGCATCGCGTTCATCATCGAGCCGCACATCCGCTTCAAGGGCGAAGTGGGCGAGCAGGCCACGATGTTCTTCCTCGACCCGTCGGGCAATGCGATGGAGATGAAGGCGTTTGCCAACATGGCATCGCTGTTTGCCAAGTAAGGCGGCGCGGCGCGCGCGTATCCTTGCGCTTCTCTTCTGATCCGCGCGCCTCATGCTTCGAGAACTCAAGACCTTCATCGCCGTCGCTCGGCACGGCACCTTTGCGGGCGCGGGCGAGCGCATCGGCCTGACCCAGTCGGCAGTGAGCGCGCAGATCCAGCGGCTGGAAGAATCGCTCGGCTTTCAATTGTTCGATCGCACGGGGCGCTCGGCCACGCTCAATGCCGCCGGGCGCGATGCGCTGGCGCTGGCCGAGCACATCGTCACGCTGTACGACCGTCTGGGCGACCAGGCCGGCGGCAACGAGCAGCGCGGCCTGGTGCGCATCGGCGCGATTGCCTCGGTGCAGACGTCGTTCCTGGTGGATGCGCTGGTGCAGTTCCGCGGCGAGTTTCCGCATTGCCGTGCGCGCATCGTGCCGGGCGTCTCGCTTGATCTGCTTGGCTTGGTGGATGCCGGCGAGATCGACCTCGCCGTGCTGATCCGGCCCCCGTTTGCGGTGCCGGCCGATCTGGAATGGCGCACGCTGGTGGCCGAACCGTTTGTGCTGCTGGTGCCGGCCAGCGTGCCCGGCGATGACTGGCGCGCGCTGCTCACGCGTGAACCGTTCATCCGCTACGACCGCCGCTCGTTCGGCGGCCGCCGCGTCGACCAGTTCCTGCGCGACCAGCGCATCACCACGCACGACGTGATCGAACTCGACGAGCTGCAAGGCATGACGCAGCTCGTGGCGCGCGGGCAGGGCGTCGCACTCGCCCCGCAGACCGCCGCGCAAGACGGGTGGCCGTCCGGCACACGTGCCATCAGCCTGGGCGACGCCACCTTCTACCGCGAGATCGGCCTGATCGAGCGCCCCCGCCACAGTCGCCAGCCCATTGCGGGGCGGCTTGCCGATTGCATTGACGAAGCCGCGCGTCCGCATCAGTGATGCGGTGTGCCGCGGGCACTCAACCGATCAAAAGCTCAGGCTCTGTTCGATTTCCTGAACCTTGCGCCGCGCCAGCGCCAGGTTCGATTTGTTCTTGTCGAGCACGACGTAGAGGAACAACCCGGGCTTGCTCGCGACGGGGCGAATGATGTGGTACTGCTTGCTGAGCGTAATCAGGATGTCGTCAATGACGTCGTCGAGCTTGAGCGCCTGCATGGTCTTGAGCTTGGCGCGTACCACCTCGGTATTGCCCGCTGCGGCGAGTTCGAGGTCGATCCCATCGCCTGCCGATGCGAGGATCATGCCGCTGGCGCTGTCGACCAGCATGGCGCACATCGCACCGTCGAAGGTTGCGAGATGGGTAATGGAACTGTTGAGATTGCTCATGATTGGACTCCCCCCGATGGTGTGAGTAGGTTGTGGCGATGAAATCAGTGCGACCACGGCCAATGCGGCTAGGCGGGTCGGTGCAGCAAAGACATGGCGGGCAGCGCAGCGAGTTCTTCTGCGATGCGCTTGGCCTCCCACAGGGCGCGTCCGAGCACGGCATCGTGCCGGTTCGCCATGCACACCTGCACGATCGCGGACTGGCGCACGGGCTGGAACACCATGGTCCCCATGTCGGTTTCGAGCACCATGCGGTGGCAGGTGTTGAATTGCATCTCGCGCCCCAGCGCACGCACCACCGACATGACCGTGCTGGTCATGGCCGAGAGGCGTGCCGCGCTATAGCGCGTTGGGTCCAGCGCAGAGGCAATCGTGAAGCCGTCGAGCGTACAGAGCGTCGCGGCGGACAGGTCGGGTAGCGCATCGGCGTACCTCGTCAGCACCGCCGTGGCGGCGTGCGTGAGTTCGGTTGGAACGGGGGATGCTGCTGCGTTCATGTTTGCAGGGTGTAGAGCATGATTTCGACGATATCGAGCATCTGTGCCGGCTCTCGGACATCGGCCATGACCACCGGAATGGCCCGCCCGAGCACCTGGCTGAGCCGGGCGGAAAACGCATCGACCTGGGCGGGCGTGGCCGGCCGCGCCACGAGCACCAGCGTGGATGGCTGCGTGGGTTCCGAGGCGATGCGACGCAGCAGCGGGATGCAACGCTCGCCGACGTCGGGAGCGTTGACGTCAACCATGACGATCGCGCCGGCGATGACGGAGATGAGCCAATCCCGCAGGAAATCGAAACGGTCCTGCCCGGGGCTGCCGTAGACCTGCAGCAGTTCGCCGTTGCCCAGGTCCACCTCGCCGAAGTCGACGCCAACGGTTGTGGTGGCCTTGGCGGACGCGTGGCGATCAAGATTGGGCACATCGCAATCGATGGTCACCTCACCGCATAGCGTGCGAATGGCTGTTGTCTTGCCGATGCCCATCGGGCCGAAAATACCAATGCGATGCATTCAGTGTCGGCCTTGTAGCTGATGGCGAGACGTCCGCAGCCAGCGCCCGACGACGTCGAAGAAGCGGTTGTGCGAAACACTTGCGTTGGCGGGCGTGGTCGCCACGGGAGCATCGCGGTGCACGTCGATCTGCAGGGCGCCAAGCCGATTGAGCGTGCGCAGCAGCAGGCGGGCCTCTTCCTGTTCAAGTCCGCCGTCCGTCGTCAGCCAACGCAGGCTGACCGCGCGATTGGTCATGGTTGCCATCGCCCGCCGGAAACGCAGCGCCTGCAGATGCATCTCGAGCGTGACCCAGCGCAGCAGGCGGTAGGTCGGCTCGGGGCTGGCCTCAGTTGTTTGCGTGGGGAGGGATTCGACGGGTGCGGTGCTCGGACGCGCGGGTTTGTCCATGAGACGCAGCGCGATGCGATCCAGCGTCACCCAGAGGTCCGGCAGGCTGAACCCGAGTGGCAAGTGGAACGCGTCGTCGCCGTGGCTGGATTGTGGTGTTTCGTCGAGCCAGATCTTGATGGGAGCTACAGCGACCGCATCGGCCGACCCGGGAGCGAGTACCACCACATCGGCCTGGCCGGGCAGGACTTCATCCCATTGATAGAGCGAGCGGCCGACAAGCGCGCCGATGCCTGAGCGCAGCCGGCGCTGCAGACCTTCATCAAGATGCTGCAATGAGATGCGGCCACGTCGGTGATCCACGCGCGCGTGGCTCGGTGCGAGCGGCTCCATGCCTGTTCCCCCCAATTCAGATATCCCGAACCACGAGAACGGCCGGCGCATTGCGCGGTACTTCTGCGTGGAGATGCGGCATGCATGCCGGGGCTTGATCAAGCCACTGGTGCGCTGCCTGCTGTTGTTTGTGTCTCGATTCCGGCGCCGTTCTGGCGCCCGTCAATCGGTGAGCGAGAGGCTAGCATCGTCATCGGCGCCTTTGGGCGGGCCTGAGGAATCTTGAGTTTTGCTTGTGAATCGCTGAGCAGTCCGGGAGGGGAACGAAGTGACGAGACACAGGCCCGGCATCGGTGATACCGGACATACGCCGCGGCTCATTGACCGGGCGTTATATCGGCTCGTATATTACGGCCGGTCATCCATCCACTCTCCCGGGTCAGTCATGCAACGTTTCTTGCCGCGCGCGCACGTGCGCACCATTGGTCTGGTCGCTGCGTTGTCGCTGGGCTTGGCAGCGCCCGCGCATGCGGCGGACCTCGTTGTTTCAGCAGCCGCCAGCCTGACCAACGCCTTCAAGACGATTGCGCAGCAGTACGAAGTGCTGCATCCGGACACCAAGGTCGTGCTCAACTTTGGCGCGTCTGACGTGCTGATGCAGCAGATCGTGAAGGGTGCCCCCGCTGACGTGTTTGCCTCTGCCGATCAGGAAGCGATGAACAAGGCCGTGGCCGAGAAAGTCATCAAGGCTGAGACGCGCCACGACTTTGTCGCCAACCAGCTGGTGCTGATCGTGCCGGCCGCAGGCACGGTGCCCGTGCATGCCCTGACCGATCTCACGAGGCCCGACGTGAAGCGTGTGGCGATCGGCAATCCGGCGTCGGTGCCGGTGGGCCGCTACGCCAAGCGTGCGCTGGAAGCGGCCAAACTGTGGGAGCCGGTGGAGGCCAAGGCGGTGCTGGCGCAGAACGTGCGGCAGGCGCTGGACTATGTGTCCCGCGGCGAGGTCGAGGCCGGCCTGGTGTTCTCCACCGATGCCGCCATCGCCGCCGACAAGGTGAAGGTGGCGAGCCCCGTGCCGCTGAATGTGCCGCTCACGTACCCGATCGCCGTGACATCCGGCACGAAGCAGCCGCAGCCGGCGGCCGACTTTGTGGCGTATGTGCTGTCGCCGGCGGGCCAGTCGGTGCTGGCCCGGTACGGTTTTCTGAAACCTTGATTACGCGGTAGCCGGTTGACCCGCGCGCTCGGCATCCTGCTTGGGCGTGCGGTGAATGCGCAGCACCAGGAAGGCGCCCGCCACGCACAGCCCGCCCGAAATCATGGAAGCGAGCGTGTAGTTGCCCAGCGAAGCGCGCATCATGCCCGCGCCCAGCGTGGCAAACGCCGCGCCCAACTGATGCCCCGCGACGATCCAGCCGAACACGATGGGCGCGGCGGCCTTGCCGAACACATCGTTGGTCAGGCGCACGGTGGGCGGCACGGTGGCAATCCAATCCAGGCCGTAGAAGACGGCGAACACCGGCAGGCCGAAGAACTCGAAGCCGAACGCATACGGCAGATAGATCAGCGACAGCCCGCGCAGGCCGTAGTACCAGAACAGCAGCACGCGGCTGTTGTAGCGATCGGACAGCCAGCCCGACAGCGTGGTGCCCACCAAGTCGAAAATCCCCATTGCGGCGAGCAGGCTCGCCCCTTTCACCTCAGAGAAACCGTGGTCTGCGCACATGGCGATAAAGTGCGTGCCGATGTAGCCGTTGGTGCTCGCACCGCAAATGAAGAAGCTGGCAAACAGCAGCCAGAAATCGCGCTTGCGTGCCGCCTGCACGAGCGTCTGCATGGCCAGGGTGATCGGGTTGGCGCGCGGGCCTTGCGCGGCTTCCGGCGCATCGGCGGGTTCGCCATAGGTGCGCAGCCCGACGCTCTTGGGCGATTCCGGCAGCAGCAGCCACACGACCGGCAACAGCAGCGCCAGCGCGCCGGCCACGATCAGCACCACCGGGCGCCAGCCGTAGCTCTCGACCACTGCGGCCATCATCGGCAGGAACACGAGCTGGCCCGTGGCCGAACTGGCCGTCAGGATGCCCATGGCCAGCCCGCGATGCGAAGTGAACCAGCGGTTGACCACCGTCGCGCCCAGTGTGATGGCCGCCACGCCCGTGCCGCCGCCCACCATCACGCCCCATAGCAGCACCATCTGCCACGGCTCATGCATCATCGCCGAGAGTGCCGTGCCCGACACCAGCACCGCCAGCGCACCCAGCACCGTCGGGCGGATGCCGAAATACTGCATCGATGCCGCCGCAAAGGGCCCCGTCAGGCCGTACAGCGCAATGCCGATCGAGATGGCCAGTGAGATCGTGCTGCGGCTCCAGCCGAATTCGTGTTCGAGCGGCAGCATCATCACGCTGGGCGTGGCGCGTGTGCCGGCCGCGCACAGCAGGATCAGGAACACCACCGCGAGCGCAAGCCAGCTGTAGTGGAAACGGGGGGCGATGAGGCGGGCAAGTCGCTGCATGGGGCGTCCGATTGTTCGATGCTTTTTCGATTCTTGTTGGGGCGACAATATCGCATTCGTTACCGGTCGGTAACAACGTGGTTGCGATAGTAGGTACCGATCGGTAACATGTCAAGCTGCATTCGAATGACACCGGCGTGGCTGGGGGTTTGCCTCCCACCGCGCTTGCAGGAGCATCACCATGGCCACGCTCAATCGTCGCGGACCTCGCGCACTTTCCACCACCGTTGATCAGCCCAAGCCGACGCCGCGTCGCATCAGCGGCGAAGACGCGCACGCCAGCCTGCTTGAAGCGGCTCGTCAACTGTTTTACTACGAAGGTGTGCGGGCCGTTGGTGTCGAAGCCGTGGTGGAGAAGGCCGGCGTCAACAAGATGAGCCTGTACCGCCAGTTCAAGTCGAAGGACGATCTCGTCATCGCCTACCTGGAGCGCAGCGACGAGAGCTTCTGGGGCTACTTCAACGCCAGCATGGCCAAGCACCCGGCCGACGCCCGCGCGCAACTGCTGCAGTTCTTCATCGATGTCTCCGAACGCGCCTCACGCCCCGGCTACCGGGGCTGCCCGTTCGTGAATGTGGCGGCAGAGTTTCCGGACCTGACGCATCCGGCGCGGCAGTTTGTCCAGCGCAACAAGGCGCTGCTGCTCGCTCGCCTGCGTGATCGCGCCCAGGCCGCCGGGGCGGCCGATCCCGATGCGCTGGCCGATGACCTGGCTTTCCTCATCGAAGGCGCCTATACCGCCAGCCAGACCTTCGGCACCGATGCGCCGCGCCTGATCAAGAGCCTGCCGCGCACGGCACGCGTGTTGCTCGATGCGGCTATCCCCGCGCGCAAACCGGACTGATGTTGTAGCGCGCTCACGCAGACAAGACATGGGCGCGCGGGTGTCGTGGGATGCCGCTACACTCGCTGGCATTGTTGCTTCGGCTGCACCTTGATGACGCCCAACCAAGCCCCGCTGTCTCCCGTTCGTACGACACCCGCCACGCCGCTCACGTTGCCGGCTGCGCTGTCGCAGGCGCAACGTGCGCTCGATCGCATCGTGCTCGGCAAGCCGCTGCAGATCCGTCTGGCGCTGGCGTGTCTGCTCGCACGCGGGCATCTGCTGCTGGAAGACCTACCCGGTGTGGGCAAGACCACGCTGGCGCATGCGCTGGCCCGCACGCTTGGCCTGCAATATCAGCGCGTGCAGTTCACGAGCGATCTGCTGCCCACCGACCTGATCGGCGTGTCGATCTACGTGAAAGAGAAGGGCGCATTCGAATTCCACCCGGGGCCACTGTTCGCGCAGGTGGTGCTGGCCGATGAAATCAACCGCGCCACGCCCAAGGCGCAAAGCGCGCTACTCGAAGCGATGGCCGAAGGGCAGGTCACGCATGACGGGGCGACGTATCCGTTGCCCGAGCCGTTCTTCGTGATTGCTACGCAAAACCCGCTGAACCAGATCGGTACGCATCCGCTGCCGGAATCCCAACTGGATCGCTTCACGATGCGGCTGTCGCTGGGTTATCCCGATCAAAGTTCCGAACGTGCGCTGTACCTCGGCGGCGGTGCGCCGCAAGACATCGAGCCGGTGTTGAGCGCCGCGCAGGTCATCGCCTTGCAGACGGCTGCCGATGCCGTGCACGTGGCACCGGCGCTGGTCGACTACGTGCTCGCACTGGTGAATGCCACGCGCACCGATGCACAGGTGCAGATGGGCCTGTCGCCGCGCGCCGGGCTGGCGTTGCTGGCGGCTGCGCGTGCCTGGGCGCTCATTGATGACCGCGATGCCGTGCTGCCCGAAGACGTGCAAGCCGTATTCAAGGCTGTGGCGGCGCACCGGTTGTTGCCCACGGGCGGCACGCTGTCGGCAACCGCACTGGCGCAGCGGCTGCTCGATACGGTTGCCATTCCCTAAGTAGGCAGCGCCATGGCGCGATTGCGATCCCTGCTGCTCGCGCCGTTGCGTCTGCTCGGTACGGGCCTGGCGATGCTGCCCGGCATACGGTTTGTGCGGGCACGCGTGCAACGCTTTCTGCAGCGACCGCGCAAGCCGCGCGAAGGCCGCATCCGGCTGGACCGCAATCACGTCTACATCCTGCCCACCGCGGCCGGCGGCGGCTTTGCGCTGCTGCTGGGCGTGATGCTGCTCACCTCGCTCAACTACAACGTGAGCCTGGGCTTCCTACTGACGTTCGTGCTGGCTGGCGTGGCGGCGTCGGCCATGTGGCAGACCCATCGCAACCTCGTTGATCTGGAAGTGCGCGGCGCGGCGGGCGATGCCGTGTTTGCCGGGCATGCGTTGAATGTGGGCGTGGCATTGGCCAATGTCACGCCATGGGCGCGTGTGGGGGTGGACGTGAGCGCCGCGCAAGCCGCCGCGGTGGAAACGTCGCTCGACGCGCAGGACGCCGTGGTGGCCGCGTTGTCTTTCGCCGATCAGCCGCGCGGCTGGTTCAAGTTGCCGCGCCTGACGGTGTCGACGCGTTTTCCGCTCGGCCTCTTTCGCGCATGGAGCTACGCCGACGCGCCGCTGACCGTGCTCGTCTATCCGGCACCGGAACCCTCCGCGCCGCCGCTGCCCGCCAGCTTTGCGCCCGATCCCGGCGACGAAGACGACACGCGCGCCGCCCGCACCCATGTCGAAGAAGCCGCAGACCAACTGCGCACATACCGCCCCGGCGACGCACTGCGCAGCATTGCCTGGAAACACAGCGCGCGGCTCGACACATGGATGAGCCGCACCGGCCAGCAAGTCCGTCACGCGCAATGCGTGCTTGCGTGGGAAGCATTGCCGCCCTCGATGAACGTGGAGCAACGCCTGTCGCGGCTGTGCGCCTGGGTGCTGGCCGCCGAGCACGCGCCCGCCGGTGATGAGCCCGAATACACGCTGAGCCTGCCGGGCGTTGTCATTGGTCCGGCGAGAGGTGCCGCGCATCGGGATGCGTGTCTGCGTGCGTTGGCGTTGTGGGGCAAGCCTGCGATGCCGGAAGGCGAAACCGCATGACGACGACCGCCACCATCGGCACCGAAGCGGCCGCCTTCGGCTCCGCCCGCGCGCTGACCCATCGCGAACATGGCTGGCTGATTGCGCAGCTTGCCGTCGTGCTCGCGCCGCTGCTGCGTGCGCTGCCGCTCGTCACGTGTGCGGTGTTCGGCGTGCTGCTGCTCTGGCGCGCGCTGCTGTGGGTGCGGGGCGCGCCATTGCCGGGCAAGTGGGTGCTGGGGCTGACGGGCGTGGCCACGCTTGTCGTAACGCTGGCACTCGCCATGCGCACCGGCGGAAACATCGGCCGGGACTTGTCGGTGGCGCTGCTTGGCGCGTTTCTCGTGCTCAAGCTGATGGAATCGCACACCGTGCGCAACGGCGTGCTCGTCACGCAGCTGTGCTGCTTCCTGTTGCTCTCGCAGGTGCTGTTTGACCAGCCGCCCTGGCTGGCCGCCACCATGCTGGCGACCGTGGCGCTGCTGTTGCGCAACTGGCTGTTGCTGCTGCATCCGCAGGCGCGCGCGCGCGTGTCGCCTGCGCGTGTGCTTGCGCGCCTGGTGCTCATGGGTTTGCCGTGCGCGGCAGTGCTGTTCCTGTTGTTTCCGCGGCTGGATCATCCGCTGTGGCGCCTGCCGCAAACAGCCGACACCGCAGTCAGTGGCCTGTCTGATCGCATGGCGCCCGGCTCTGTCGGCCAGTTGATCCTGTCCGACGATCTTGCCTTCCGCGTTGACTTTGTCGGCGCGCCGCCACCGCTCGACACGCTCTACTGGCGCGGCATGGTGCTGTGGCGTTTCGATGGCCAGACATGGACGGCTGCATCGATGCGGCAACGTCCCGCACCGGAAAGCGTACCCAATTCTGCGGACGCAATCAGCGGCGCGCCGGGTGTGTTCGACTACAACATCACGCTGGAACCGACGCGCCAGCGCTGGCTGTTTGCGCTCGATCGTGGCCAGTCGATCGAGGCGCGCGACGGCACCGGCCGCAGCATCGACGGCGAATTCATCAGCACACAGCCGCTCGACCAGCGCGTGCGCTATCACGCGCGGTCTCGGTTGCCCGGGCGCAATCGCACGGATGACGCGGGTGCCCTCGACCCGCTCACGCAGCAGATGGCGCTTGCGTTGCCGCCGGGCAACCCGCAGGCGCGCGCACTGGCAGCGCAATGGGCACCGCTGCCGCCGGCCGAGCGCGTATCGGCAGCCCTCAAGCTATTCGGCCGCGCACCGTTTGCCTACACGCTTGAACCGGAGCCGCTGCAGGATCAGCAGATTGACGATTTCCTCTTCCGCACGCACCGTGGTTTCTGCGAGCACTACGCGGGCAGCTTCGTCTTTCTGATGCGCGCGGCGGGCGTGCCAGCACGTGTGGTGGTCGGTTACCTCGGAGGCGAGGTGAACGCCATGAGCGGTGACATCATCGTGCGCCAGTCCGATGCACATGCTTGGGCTGAGGTGTGGCTCGACGGACGCGGCTGGGTGCGTGTGGACCCGACCGCCGCCGTCGCGCCGCAACGCGTTGAACGCGGCTTGGCCGCCGCTGTGCCGGCGAGTGAATTCCGCTCGCGCCGTGCGGAAGAACCGGGCTGGCTGCGCAGCGTGCGCTGGGGGCTCGATGGCCTCATCAGCGGCTGGAACAGCTGGGTGCTCGGCTACGACCGCAATCGCCAGGCGCGCCTGTTTGCGTGGCTGGGGCTCGATGCGGCGGACCCCCGCGCGGTGCTGTGGGGCGTGTCGGGCCTCTTCCTGCTCGCGGCGCTGCCGCTTTTGTGGCAGCAACGCAAGCCCAAGCCTGACCCGGTGCAAGCCCAGTGGCAGCGCTTGTGTGACAGGCTGGCGCGGCATGGTTGCACGCGTGGCGTTGCCGAAGGCCCGATGGCCTATGCCGAGCGCGCTGCCACGCAGTTTCCACAAGCGGCACAGGCGTTGCGCGATGCCGCCGCCGGCTATGTCGCCCTACGCTATGGGCGTGACGATGGCGATGCGCAAGCGCGTGCCCGGCGGTTCACGCAATGGCGCGAAGCCGTTGCGCAAGTTCGCCTGGGCTAACGCGCAAGCTGTTGATCGGCTTAGAAGATGTGCCCCAAATGCGGGCACCCGCGCGGTGGATCCAGCACGCTGGTCATTCACCTGTGATGGAATATTTTCCGATCCAGGGATTAAATATTTCGGATAGATAACTCGGGCAGTGCAATAACTGCACGCAGTTTCCCGATTGCAGATAATCGGTGCGACACAGTCGCGCAGGGCATGCGCATTATCGGTGCATATTCGATTGAATTAGACGTCGATACCCTCACTGGCACAGCGGGAACCTTTCTCATACGATAGTTTTCGTAACGTTTCCGCTGCACTGCAACGTTTGCAGAGAACACCCGCCCAGGTGGGTTTCCGGGCAGCAGCGGTTTCGCAGATTCCGCAGGAGCCATACCAATGCATCGACCGAAACGCATGCTTGTCGAGAATGTCGCGTGGGCGCACGAAACAGCCGCGCGCGACCCCGGATTCTTTTCGCGTTTGGCCCAAGGCCAACAACCCCAGGTGTTATGGATTGGGTGTGCAGATAGCCGTGTGCCGGCTGAAACCATTACCCATTCCAACCCGGGCGATTTATTCGTCCACCGCAATATCGCCAATCTTGTTTGCCCGGCGGACGACAACACAATGAGCGTGCTGGAATATGCGGTGCGCGTGCTCAAGGTCGCGCACGTGATCGTGTGCGGGCATGACGGCTGCGGCGGCGTCCGTGCATCGCTGCTGCCGCCGCCTGACGGTTTGCCGCACGTGGCGCGCCGCATTGCGCCGCTGTGTGCGCTGGCGGGTCACCACCGTGCAGAACTCGATGGCGTGCCCGATCTGGACGCGCGCGTCAATCGCTTGGCTGAACTCAACGTACTCGAACAGGTGCGCTGCCTGCGCGAGAGCCCCATCGTGCGCGAGGCGGAACGCCCGCCGCGCATACATGGCTGGATCTTCGGCCTGGCCGATGGGCATATCCGCGTGCTGGCGTCGGGCGATCCCGATGCGGAACACGCCACGCGCGGCGACATCCTGATGCCCGCCGAGGCCATCGCTTAACCCGATCGGCGGCGGCGTTTGTGGCTGCCGTTGTTTCCTGACGCTTTCTCTCCTCACGCATGCCGGCGGTGCCCCCGCCCGCAGGCAGGCGTTCGCGCGTGCGCAGTTCATACAACTCCAACAACCATGCAGACACCAACCTCTCCGGCTTTCTTCCCGCGCGACATGCTCGCCGGGGTCATCGTGTTCTTTGTCGCCCTGCCGCTGTGCCTGGGTATTGCCAACGCATCGGGCGTTGACCCGCTTGCGGGGCTGCTCTCCGGCATGATCGGTGGCCTGGTGGTCGCGCTGCTCAGCGGCTCGCAACTGAGCGTGAGCGGCCCGGCTGCGGGCCTCGTCGTGATTGTCGTGGACGGCATTGCCAAGCTGGGCGGTTTCTCGGCATTTCTGGTGGCCGTGGCGCTGGCGGGCGCGCTGCAGTTTGTGTTCGGCATGCTGCGCGCCGGGCGCTTTGCGGCGTATGTGCCGTCGTCCGTCATCAAGGGCATGCTCGCGGCGATCGGGCTGCTGCTGATCATCAAGCAGATGCCGCTGGCGTTCGGGCTGGCAGGCGAGGACGGCGCTGCAGGCGTCGTGGGCGCGGGCATGATCGCCACGCCGTGGGGCTCGGTCTCGTTGCCGGCGTTGCTGGTGTCGCTGTTGTCAGCCGCCGTGCTCATCGGTTGGGACACGCCGATGCTGCGCCGTTTCACGTTGGTCCGCGCACTGCCTTCACCGCTGGTTGTGGTGGCACTCGGCATTGGCGTGACGTTGCTCCTGGAGGTGGTGGCGCCGGGCATTGCAGTACCGGCCGAGCATCGTGTCGATCTACCGTCGCTGGCGTCGTTTGGAGCGTTTCTCGATGCGCTTGAGTCGCCCACGCTCGGTGCACTGGGCAATCCCGATGTCTGGCGCGTAGCCATGGCATTGGCCATCGTGGCCAGCCTCGAGACGCTGCTATGCCTGGAGGCCGTTGAGCAGATCGACCCGAAGAAACGTGCCGCATCGCCGGATCGCGAGCTGAAGGCGCAAGGCGTGGGCAACATGGTGGCAGGCCTGCTGGGCGGGCTGCCCATCACGTCCGTCATCGTGCGCAGTTCGGCCAACGTGCACGCCGGCGCGCAGAGCCGCTGGTCGGCGGTCGTGCATGGCGCGCTGCTGCTGGCAAGCGTGTTTGCGCTCACCGCCATCGTCAATCTGATTCCGCTGGCGTGCCTGGCCTCCATCCTGATCTTCACCGGCTACAAGCTGGCCAAGCCGTCACTGTTCGTGGCGGTGGCGCGGCAGGGGTGGGACCGCTTTGCACCGTTCATTGCAACCATCGTCGGCGTGCTGCTGACGGACTTGCTGATCGGCATCGTGATCGGCATTGCGCTGAGCATCGCGCTGGCGATTCGCGCCAACCTGCGCCGCACGATTGTCATGGCGCGCCATCACGACCACTTCCTGCTCTCGTTCCGCAAGGATGTGTCCTTCATGGGCAAGGTGCCGCTCAAGCGCTATCTGGCGCAAGTGCCGGATCACGCCACGCTCATCGTCGACGGTGCCCGAGCGGATTACATCGACCCCGACGTGCGCGAGATGGTCGAGCACTTCATCGAGGCGGCACCGGCGCGCGGCATCGTGATCGAACGCCATCACTTTGATGCGACCGTGCCACAGCGTGCTCCTGGGCTTCGCATGCCGCGCCTGCCATTTGTGCGAACGGCTGCCCGATAACGTGGGCCTGGATTTAACTCAATTTGAGTAATTTGGAGCATTGCCTCCAAACATAATCGGAAACGCTTGCCGCCAAGCGAACGTTTGCGCCACGGTGGCACTGCGCTTGGCGGCGATTTCCTGCCCGCAAATGGCTTCAGAGCAGGGATCGCCGGCGTTTGACAATGTTTGCAATTGCCATCGACTCGGTTAATAGACTGCATTTGAAAGCGCTATCCAGTGATTCGGATAGCGCGCCGATAAAGATCGAATCAGGCAAAAGTGCGCATTATCAAGCGCATTTTTAAAACAGGAGGCAGACATGAAGACATTGCAACGAGGGACACTGGTTTCGGCGGCCTTGGTGGGCCTGCTTGTGCTGGGCGGTTGCGCCAGCTCCGGCTCGGGCGACATGAGCGGTACCTCCGGCAGCGACGGCAGCTCCGCCAGCAACGGCGGCGGCTCCGGTTCCAACGGATCTGGCGGCACGACGACCACGGCGTCCACCACGCCCACCGGCGACATCGCCTACAAGAGCGGCGGGGTGGTGACGGCCACGGGGGACGCAATCAGCAGCCTGGGGTCGACTGTCGGCGGCAGCAATCTGCCGGGTGCGTCGGCGCTGGGCAACGTGGTCGACAACGTGGGCAATACGGTGTCGGCACTCGGCACGGGGGTGCAGTCCGGCCTGGGCAGCATCGGCACCAACCCGAACCCGGTCGGCACCACGGTATCGAGCACCGGCAATGTGGTGACACAGGCCGGGAACACCGTCGATGCAACGGGCGCTCTTGTGAGCAGTCTCGGCACCGGACCGCTGCAACCGCTGTCGCCGGTCACGTCACCGGTGGGCGGTGCGGTTTCGCAGGTGGGGCAGGCGGTGGCCGGCGCGGGTGGCACGCTCGGCACGGCCCTGTCGACCGGGCCGGTGGAGCAGGTCACGCAACAGGTCAGTTCCGCGGTGGTGCCGCTCACCTCGCAGGTGACGACGGCCACGCAGACGCTGGGTAACACGACAGGCTTGGGCGCGCCGGCAACCAATCTGCTGCAGACCGTGGGCGACGGGGTGGCGAATGTGGGCACGTCGCTCACGGCGACGAACACGCCGGTCGTGTCGGGCCTTGGTGGCGTGGTGACGGCCACGGGCAGCACGGTGGCCGCGTTGGGCGGGGTGACCTCCACACCGGGGGGTGCTACGTCGGCCAACCCGCTGGCACCGATTACCGGCGCACTAGGCGGCAGCAATCCGCTGGGGAGTGTGACGGGCGCATTGGGCGGTCCAGCCGGCGGCGGCACGACGGCGCCGGTTGGCTCGCTGGTCACCAGCGTCGGCACTTCGCTCACATCCACCGGGGCGACCACGCCGCTTGCGCCCGTCACGGGTGCCGTCGGCGGCGCGCTGACCACCGTGGGCGGCGCGCTGCTCCACTGAGCGCATGCAGCCACGGCGGGCCGGTCTGTGCGTCTGGCCCGTCATCGAGCCGTTACCGCCGTGTGCGGAACGGCTCGTACGCGTGTTCGTATGACGCGGCCTGCCGGTTTTCGGCATAGAGTAGGCCTGACCGCGCCCCCCCTCTGCGCGCGTATCAGGAGACTTCAATGATTCAGTACGCATTGTTTGCCCGGCTGACTGCCAAACCGGGCAACGAACAGGCCGTCGCCGATTTTCTGTCGGCGGGTCTGCAAATGGCCAACCAGGAAGCAACCACACCCATCTGGTTTGCACTGCGCATTGCGCCCAACGTCTTCGGCATCTTCGATGCGTTTGCAAGCGAGCAGGATCGCCAGGCACATCTCGACGGCCCGATTGCCAAGGCGCTCATGGCGAATGCGGCCGAGCTGCTGGCCTCACCGCCCGAGATCGCGCCCATCGAGGTGCTCGGCATGAAGAACACCGGCGCAAGCTGAGTTCCGAGAGAAAAAAAGAAACCGCCGCACCCAGCCATCAGCCGGATGCGGCGGTCTTGTTTACGTGCGCCGCTCGCGGGTTCAGCCCGGCACGCGCACCCAGCCTTCCATCAGCACACGTGCGCTGCGGCTCATGATGGCCTTGGTGACCGTCCATTCGCCGTCCACCAGCTTGGCCTCCGCGCCCACGCGCAGCGTGCCCGACGGATGCCCGAAGCGGACCGCACCACGTTCTCCGCCGCCGGCCGCCAGGTTGACCAGCGTGCCAGGAATGGCCGCTGCCGTACCAATGGCCACCGCCGCCGTGCCCATCATCGCGTGGTGCAGCTTGCCCATCGACAGCGCGCGCACCAGCAAGTCCACATCGCCCGCGCCGACCTGCTTGCCGCTCGACGCCACGTAGTCCTTTGGCGGTGCGACAAACGCCACCTTCGGCGTGTGCTGCCGCGTGGCGGCTTCATCGATGCTCTTGATCAGCCCCATGCGCACCGCGCCGTACGCGCGGATGGTCTCGAACATTGCCAGCGCCTTCGCATCGCCGTTGATGGCGTCCTGCAGCTCGGTGCCGGTGTAGCCGATGGCCTCTGCGTTGATGAAGATCGTCGGGATGCCCGCGTTGATCATCGTCGCCTTGAGCGTGCCCACGCCGGGCACGTCCAGGTCGTCGACGAGGTTGCCGGTGGGGAACATCGCGCCGCCGCCGTCGCCGTCTTCCTCGGCTGCGGGGTCGAGGAATTCGAGCTGCACTTCCGCCGCCGGGAAGGTCACGCCGTCCAGCTCAAAGTCGCCCGTTTCCTGCACCGCGCCGTTGGTAATCGGCACATGCGCAATGATGGTCTTGCCGATGTTGGCCTGCCAGATGCGGATGATGGCGACGCCGTTTTGCGGTACACGGCTCGCATCGACAAGGCCGTTGCTGATGGCAAAGGGGCCGACCGCTGCGGAGAGGTTGCCGCAGTTGCCCGACCAGTCCACGAACGGCTTGTCGATGGAGACCTGGCCGAACAGATAGTCCACGTCATGGTCTGCACGCGTGCTCTTGCTGAGGATCACCGTCTTGCTGGTGCTCGACGTGGCGCCGCCCATGCCGTCGATCTGCTTGCCGTATGGGTCGGGGCTGCCGATCACGCGCATGAGCAGCGCATCACGCGCCGCGCCGGGCTGCTGTGCGGCCGCCGGCAAGTCCTGCAACCGGAAGAACACGCCCTTGCTGGTGCCGCCACGCATGTACGTGGCGGGAATCTTCACTTGCGCGGGGTGGCTCATGCTGCCTCCTTCGAAGACTCAAGGAAGTCCTGTGCGAAACGCTGCAGCACACCGCCCGCTTCGTAGATCGAGACTTCCTCGTCGCTGTCCAGGCGGCACGTGACGGGCACTTCCACGCGTTCGCCGTTCTTGCGGTGGATGACGAGCGTGAGGTCTGCACGCGGCTTGCGTTCGCCGATCACGTCATACGTTTCGGTGCCGTCAATGCCGAGCGTCAGGCGCGTGGTGCCCGGCTTGAACTCCAGCGGCAGCACGCCCATGCCGATCAGGTTCGTGCGGTGGATGCGCTCGAAGCCCTCGGCCACGATGGCTTCCACGCCAGCCAGGCGCACGCCCTTGGCGGCCCAGTCACGCGAGCTGCCCTGGCCGTAGTCGGCACCGGCAATCACGATCAGCGGCTGCTTGCGGTCCATGTAGGTCTCGATGGCTTCCCACATGCGCGTGACCTTGCCTTCCGGCTCGATGCGCGCCAGCGATCCCTTCTTCACCGCGCCATCCACCACGGCCATCTCGTTGATGAGGGTCGGGTTGGCAAACGTCGCGCGTTGCGCGGTCAGGTGATCACCGCGGTGCGTGGCGTACGAGTTGAAGTCCTCTTCCGGCAGGCCCATCTTGGCGAGGTATTCACCGGCGGCGCTGCTGGCCAGGATGGCGTTGGACGGCGAGAGGTGGTCGGTCGTGATGTTGTCGCCCAGCACGGCCAGCGGGCGCAGGCCCTTGAGCGTGCGTTCACCAGCCAGCGCACCTTCCCAATAGGGCGGGCGGCGGATGTAGGTGCTCTGCGGGCGCCAGTCGTACAGCGGGCTCACCTTGGCGGTGCTTTCGCTGCGCTGCTCGAACATCGGGATGTACACCTTGCGGAACTGCTCCGGCTTGACCGACGCACGCACGATGGCGTCGATCTCTTCGTCGGTCGGCCACAGGTCCTTCAGCAGGATCGGCTTGCCGTTGGCATCGGTGCCGAAGCTGTCACGCTCGATATCGAAACGCACCGTGCCCGCAATCGCATAGGCCACCACCAGCGGCGGGGATGCGAGGAACGCCTGCTTGGCATACGGGTGGATGCGGCCGTCGAAGTTGCGGTTGCCCGACAGCACGGCCGTGGCGTACAGGTCGCGGTCGATGATCTCTTGCTGGATCTTCGGGTCCAGCGCGCCGCTCATGCCGTTGCAGGTGGTGCAGGCAAACGCGACGATGCCGAAGCCGAGCTTTTCGAGTTCGTGCTTGAGGCCGGCTTCTTCCAGATACAGCTCAACGGCCTTGGAGCCCGGCGCCAGCGAACTTTTCACCCACGGCTTACGCGTCAAGCCCAGGCGATTGGCGTTGCGCGCCAGCAGCGCGGCGGCAATCACGTTGCGCGGGTTGCTGGTGTTCGTGCAGCTCGTGATGGCCGCGATGATGACTGCGCCATCGGGCATCTGGCCCGGCGTTTCTTCCCACTTGCCGGCGATGCCCTTGGCGGCCAGGTCGGTCGTTGCCACACGCGCGTGCGGGTTGGACGGGCCGGCCATGTTGCGCACCACGCTCGACAGGTCGAAGCGCAGCACGCGTTCGTATTCAGCATGCTTGAGCGTGTCGGACCACAGGCCCGCGGTCTTGGCATACGTTTCGACCAACTTGACCTGCTCGTCGGTGCGGCCGGTCAGGCGCAGGTAGTCGAGCGTGTTGTCGTCAATCGAGAACATCGCGGCGGTGGCGCCATACTCGGGGGCCATGTTGGAGATGGTGGCGCGGTCGCCCAGCGTCAGCTTGGATGCACCTTCGCCGTAGAACTCAAGATACGCGCCCACCACCTTCTGCTTGCGCAGGAATTCGGTCAGCGCCAGCACGATATCGGTGGCGGTGATGCCGGGTTGGCGCTGGCCGGTCAGCTCCACGCCGACGATGTCCGGGAGGCGCATCCATGATGCACGGCCGAGCATCACGTTCTCGGCTTCCAGGCCGCCCACGCCGATGGCGATCACGCCGAGTGCATCCACGTGCGGCGTGTGGCTGTCGGTGCCGACGCAGGTGTCGGGGTAAGCCACGCCGTCATGCGCCTGGATGACAGGCGACATCTTCTCCAGGTTGATCTGGTGCATGATGCCGTTGCCCGCCGGGATCACGTCGACGTTCTTGAACGCGAGCTTGGTCCAGTCGATGAAGTGGAAGCGGTCTTCGTTGCGGCGGTCTTCAATGGCGCGGTTCTTGGCGAAGGCATCGGGGTCGAAGCCGCCGCACTCCACGGCCAGCGAGTGGTCGACGATCAACTGCACCGGCACTACCGGATTGACCTTGGCGGGGTCGCCGCCCTGGTCGGCAATGGCGTCGCGCAGGCCGGCCAGATCCACCAGCGCGGTCTGGCCCAGGATGTCGTGGCAGACCACGCGCGCCGGGAACCAGGGGAAATCCAGATCGCGCTTGCGTTCGATGAGTTGCTTGAGCGAGTCGGTGAGGGTGGTCGGGTCGCAGCGGCGTACCAAATTCTCGGCGAGGACGCGGGAGGTGTAGGGAAGCTTGTCGTAGGCGCCGGCTTGGATGGCTTCGACGGCTTCTCTGGCGTCGAAGTAGTCGAGGTTTGTGCCGGGGAGGGGTTTGCGGTGTGCTGTGTTCATGGTGTGGGTGCATCCCTTGTTTCATCCCCTGTCGGGGGCGGGCGGTTGTGGTCCATCCCGGGTATCGTCCCCTGCCGGGGCCGACTCACTTTTCTTTGTCTTGCCAAAGAAAAGTAAGCAAAAGAAAGGCGCGCCCGGGATGGCGACTACCCCTTGAATTTCTGTCGCAGGGAGGGAAGGGAGGCAAACTCGCTGCGCTCAGACAAGCCTCCCTTCTTTTTCCTCCCTGCAACATAAATTCAAGGCGCCATCCAGGGCAGGAACGTCAACGGCCACACCGGCGGTGGGTTTGCGTTGACGTTCCTTTCTTCTTTCCTACTTCTTACGGGCGCTTGCCGATCGGTACGAACTTCAGGTCATCCGGGCCGGTGTAGTTGGCGCTCGGGCGGATGATCTTGTTGTCGATGCGTTGCTCGATGATGTGCGCTGCCCAGCCCGACGTACGCGCGATCACGAACAGCGGGGTGAACATCGCGGTCGGCACGCCCATCATGTGGTACGACACGGCGCTGAACCAGTCCAGGTTCGGGAACATCTTCTTGATGTCCCACATCACGGTTTCCAGGCGCTCGGCAATGTCGAACATCTTGGTGTTGCTGGCTTCCTTCGACAGCTTGCGCGCGACTTCCTTGATGACCTTGTTGCGCGGGTCGGACACGGTGTACACCGGGTGGCCGAAACCGATCACGACTTCCTTGGCTTCGACGCGGCGGCGGATGTCGGCTTCGGCCTCGTCCGGGGAGTCGTAGCGCTTCTGGATCTCGAAGGCGACTTCGTTGGCGCCGCCGTGCTTCGGGCCGCGCAGTGCACCGATGGCGCCGGTGATGGCCGAGTAGATGTCCGAGCCCGTGCCGGCAATCACGCGGCCGGTAAACGTCGATGCGTTGAACTCGTGCTCGGCATACAGGTTGAGCGACACGTGCATGGCGTCAACCCACGACTTCGGCGGCTCCACGCCGTGCAGCAGGTGCAGGAAGTGGCCGCCGATGGAGTCGTCGTCCGTTTCGACTTCGATGCGCTTGCCGTTGTGGCTGTAGTGGTACCAGTACAGCAGCATCGAACCGAGCGATGCCATCAGGCGGTCGGCAATGTCACGTGCGCCGGGGGTGTTGTGGTCGTCCTTCTCGGGCAGCACCGTGCCGAGCACCGACACGCCGGTGCGCATCACGTCCATCGGGTGGGCGGAGGCGGGCACCCATTCCAGGGTGGCCTTCACGTTGGCGGGCAGGCCGCGCAGCGCCTTCAGCTTGGCCTTGTAGGCCGCCAGTTCGGCCTTGTTGGGCAGCTTGCCGTGCACCAGCAGGTGGGCGACTTCTTCAAACTCGCACGCGCCGGCCAGGTCGAGGATGTCGTAGCCGCGGTAGTGCAGGTCATTGCCGGTACGGCCAACGGTACACAGCGCGGTGTTGCCGGCCGTCACGCCCGACAGGGCCACGGACTTCTTCGGCTTGAAGGCGCCGGTGTTCGGCGTGCTGTTATCGGCTTCGCTCATGGTGTGGTCTCCTTGGATGCGTTGGATTTGTAGCGTTATTTCTGTGCGGCAAACAGCGCGTCGAGCTTGTCTTCGTACGCGTGGTAGCCGAGATATTGGTACAGATCGGCGCGCGACTGCATGGTTTCCACGGCGGCCTTCTGGGTGCCGTCGCGCATCACCGTTTGATAGAAGTTGAGTGCCGCTGCGTTCATTGCACGGTAAGCGCCGCAGCAGTACAGCGCGATATCCACGTTGGCGCTGCGCAGTTCGTCGGTGGTAAAGAGCGGCGTGCTGCCGAATTCGGTCAGGTTGGCGAGGATGGGCACCTTCACGGCAGCCTTGAAGCGGCGGTAATCGTCCAGCGTCTTCATGGCTTCCGGAAAGATCATGTCGGCGCCTGCTTCCACGTAGGCAACGGCGCGCTCGATGGCCGCGTCGATGCCTTCGGAGGCGGCTGCGTCGGTGCGGGCCATGATGACGAAATCGTCATCGGTGCGGGCATCCACGGCCGCCTTCACGCGGTCGACCATCTCGTCGGTGGAAACCACTTCCTTGCCCGGGCGATGGCCGCAGCGCTTCTGGCCGACCTGGTCTTCCAGGTGCACGGCGGCCACACCGGCCTTGATGAACGAACGGATGGTGCGTGCGATGTTGAAGGCGCCGCCCCAGCCCGTGTCGATATCGACCATCAGCGGGATCTGCACGGCGTCGGTGATGCGGCGGGCGTCGATCAGCACGTCTTCCATCGTGCTGATGCCCAGGTCCGGAATGCCCAGCGAGTTGGCAGCCACGCCGCCGCCCGACAGGTACACGGCCTTGAAGCCGGTCTGCTCGGCCATCTTGGCAGCGTAGGCAGTGATGGCGCCCACCACTTGCAGCGGTTGGGATTCAGCCACGGCGGCACGGAATTTGGCGCCGGCGCTGGTGGGGTGTCGTTGCGTTGTGCTCATGTCTGGCTCCAGAAAGATCGGCCTAAGAGAGCAGGAAGCGGGCCACCCACGCAAGCCGCTGTAACTCCTTGATTTGTATGAATGTGATGTTGACGCCCGGGCGCACACCATTTCAAAAATGAAATTCGCAATTTCAATATGGAAAAGCCCGGCGCATAATGTGTGAACCCTGTTTTTCCGGCCGCATCGCACCATGAGCCCCACTGGAACCGACCTGACCGACCGCCCCCGCATCTGGGCCTGCGGTATCAGCCGACTGAGCGATCTCTTTCTCGACATTGCCGCCGAGTACAACGACCGCGCCGAGCTGCGCGTCATCACGCGCGGCTTTGAAGACATCGTGCGCGAGATCGAGGCCGCCGGCACAGAGCGGCCCGACGTGGTGGTGGCGGGCGGTTCCAATGGCGCCTACTTGAAGCCGCGTCTGTCGCTGCCCGTGGTCGTCATCAATCCGACAGGTTTTGACGTGATGCACGCGCTGGCGCGCGCACGGCGGGATGCGGAATCGGTAGCGCTCGTCACCCACGGCGACACGCCCGAAGAGGTGCGCCGCTTTGTCGCCGCCTATGGCATGGACGTGGTGTTTGCCTCGTACACCTCGCGCCAGGGCGCAGAGAGCTGCGTGCTGGACCTGCGCGACCGCGGCGTGGGCGTGGTGGTCGGCCCCGGTTTGGTGACGGACCTGGCAACGCAGGCGGGCATGAACGCCGTGTTCCTGTATTCGCGTGACTCCGTGCGTGCGGCCTTCGATACCGCGCTGGAAGTCGTACAGGCCACACGCCGCGAAACCTTGCGCCGCCAGCGGCTGGACAACCTCCTGCAGCATCTGCGTGACGGTGTGGTCGCGCTGGATGCGCAGGGCCGCGTGGAGGCCATCAACCAGCGGCTGGCCACTGCATTGGGCATCGAGGCCAAGCAGGCAATCGGGCAACCGCTGCTGAGTATTGCGCCCAGCCTGTTCGGCTTGCTGCCCGATGCCGACGGCGACACGCTGGGCACCGTGCGGGGCGTGAATTACGTCATCCACCGTGGCCCGCTGACGAGCACCGGCGCCGGTGCCTCTGAAGGCACGGTCTTCACCTTCCAGGAATCCCGTGCGGTCGAGCGGCTGGACCGTACATTGCGCTCACGCCAGCGCCCGCAGCAGTTCAGCGCGCGCTACAGGCTCGAAGACCTCGTGGGCGAATCGATGCCGATGGAGCGCGTGCGCACGCTGGTGCGTCGCTATGCCAAATCCGACGCCACCGTGCTCGTGCTGGGCGAATCCGGCACGGGCAAGGAGATGGTCGCGCAGGGCATGCATCAGCTCAGCGCGCGGCGCGATTTTCCATTTGTCGCCATCAACTGCGGCGCATTTCCCGAGGCACTGCTGGAAAGCGAACTGTTCGGCTACGAAGAGGGCGCTTTCACCGGCGCGCGCAAGGGCGGCAAGACCGGGCTGATTGAAGCCGCGCACCGCGGCACGCTGTTTCTCGATGAAATCGGCGAGATGCCGCTGCCGCTGCAAAGCCGCCTGCTGCGCGTGTTGCAGGAGCGCGAAGTGGTGCGGCTGGGTTCCACCGAGCCCACACGCGTTGACATCCGCGTGGTGGCCGCCACACACCGCGCGCTCACAGACGCGGTAGAAGCCGGCACCTTCCGCGCCGACCTTTACTACCGGCTCAACATCCTGAGCATTGCGCTGCCCCCGCTGCGAGAACGGCCCGACGACGTGATGCCCCTGGCCGCTGAACTGCTCGTGCAAGCCGCGCGCCGCGAACCGCGCCTGCTGCTGCGCATTGCCGATACCGAAGAGGCCGCCCGTGTGCTGGCCGGCATTGCCGAGCCGCTGCGGCGCTACGCTTGGGCCGGCAACGTGCGAGAACTGCAGAGCGTGATCGAACGGATTGCCGTGGAGCTGGCTTACACCGAAGACGCCAGCGCCGTCACGCAAGATGTGCTGCGGCTGATTGCACCGGAAGTGTTTGCCCACGCCACGCCCGGCAAAGCGGCGGTATTGACGCTGCGCGAGCGCAGCCGGGGCGTGGAAGCCGAAGAGATACGCGCAGCGCTGGCAGCCCACGACGGCGACCGGGATGCCGTGTGCGCGGCATTGGGCATCAGCAAGACGACGTTGTGGCGGCGGTTGCAGGCGGGTTAGATCAAAAATGCCCCGCGTAGGTGGTTGCGGTCGACTGCCGCGATGACTATCGTGCAATCCTCCATCGAGCCTCAATGCGTGCTGGCAGGCGCGCTACCAAGAAGGTCAACACCATGGCACAACAAAGCCGCCCCCACATCATTCTCGCCAGCCTGACGCTTGCTGGCGGGTCGCGCTATCCGTCGGCTCTGGGCCACCTCATCCGGACCGCTGCTGTTGCGGCATACCTGGCAAACGTTTTGGAGCTGGACGATACCGAACAACAGCACATCTACCTTGTGGCGCCCGTGCACGACATCGGCAAGCTGGGCATTCCGGATGACGTGCTGCTCAAGCCCGCCTCCCTGAGCGACTCAGAGCAAGAGGTCATGCAGCGGCACTCGGATATCGGTGCCGACCTGCTGGCCGGAACGCCCGACCCGATCCTGCAGTTGGCAGCCAGCGTCGCGCGCCATCATCACGAGCATTTTGACGGCAGCGGCTATCCGGGCGGCCTTGCGGGTGACGATGTTCCGCTTGCCGCGCGCGTCGTGGCCATCGCAGATGCGTTCGACGCCATGCTGGAGCCACGCGTCTACCGCCAGGGGATGCCGGAAGACGACGCGCTCGATGTGGTGGCCCACCAGAGCGGCCGATATTTTGACCCGACGCTGGCGGAATGCTTCCTGAAGAACGTGGCAGGGGTTCGGCGCGCTCGTGCTGCTGCAGAAAGCCTGGTGCAGCAGTACGGCGACGTGTCGGGCGTCATCCGGTTCTACGGAGCGCGAGGCGAATCCCCTTCATTCTTGAGGTATATCCAGACGCTTGGATAACCGGCGCGCGGCGCAGCACGTCATTGCTGGCGGCACATGCCGGGGCGATGAAACGCCGGGCGCGCCCGTCATGCCAAACGGGATCACGCTCTTGGCGCAGATGTTTGCCTCGACACCAAATTTGGCGAGCTGCAGCCATGCAGCGCGATGCCCACACAACCCTTTGGACGGCTTTTCGGTGGGGCCGGAACCGTGGAGAATCGCGCTCCAACCCTGCTCGCCAACCTGTAGTTCGGAATGACAGAAAACAATCCCTCGGAGACCGCCCGGCACGCCCTCAAGCTGCTGGCCTCACGCAGGTTGGCGCCCACGCCAGACAACTTCGCCTCGATCTATTACGAAATCGCCGGCAGCAAGCCAAACGGAGACGCCCAGGACGCCGAACGGATGGCCTTGGTACGCGAGTTGTGCGAACAACTCGCGCGCACGGTGGAATGCTGCCTGCCGGTGCTTGGTGAAGACGATGCCAGCATCGGCCCCGCCGCCTGGGCGCTGATCCGGGCCTGCCGCTCCGAATTTGAAAGCCTTGCCAATCTGAACGCCAAGCTCTCGACGTTCAACCACCGGTTGTCGCTTGCGGCCGAAGACCAGAACGAGATCCGCCGTGCGCTGCTGGGCCTGCTGCAGCTGGTGTTCGAGAACATCGGCGAGCTGTCGTTGGACGATCACTGGCTGCGCGGCCAGATCGACGCCCTGATGAAAGCCAGCGAAGCCCCCGTGAGCCTGCGCCGGCTGGATGACCTGCGGCGTCGCCTCATGGAGGTGATCCAGAAGCAAAGCTCGTTGAAGTCGAAGTCGATCGAGGCCCAGGAAGAGATGAAGCGGCTGCTGGCTGCCTTCATGGAGCGCCTGTCCGTTGCTGCTGAAACCTCCGGCGAGCATCATCGCCAGATGGAAGCCTGTGCCAAGAAGATCGAATCGGCCAACAGCATCGCAGAGATCGCGCCGGCCATTCAGGATGCGTTGTCGGCCACCCGCTGGATGTCGCTGGAGTCGGCCCGCAATCGCGACGTGCTGTCGGCGATGAAGGTCAAGGCCGAAGAGGCCGCCGCCGAGGTGGCGCAACTGCGCAAGGCGCTCGACATGGCATCGGCGTCGGCGCGCCACGATCTGCTGACCGGCGCGCTCAACCGCAAGGGTTTGGAAGAAGCGCTGGAGCGCGAAGTTGCCCGTGCGGCGCGCCAGAACACCGTGCTCTCCATCGCGTTCCTGGACATCGACGACTTCAAGTCGATCAACGACACGCACGGCCACAGCTTTGGCGACGATGCGCTGTCGCACCTGGCCCAGGTGGCCCGCGAATCGATGCGCCCGCAAGACACGCTCGCGCGTTTTGGCGGCGAGGAATTCGTGATCCTGATGCCGGATACGCCGTTGGAAGAAGGTGTGCAGACCATCGTCCGCCTGCAGCGGGCGCTCACGCAGCGCTTCTTTGCAGCGGGCGACACCCGCCTGTTCATCACCTTCTCTGCCGGCGTGGCCGAAGTCGGCAAGGACGAACCGCCCATGGCGGCCATCCATCGCGCCGATCGCGGCATGTATCAGGCCAAGCGCGCCGGCAAGAACAAGGTCGTCAGCGTCTGAAGCGTGCCGACAACTTCTCGCCATTTACTCCAGCATCGTTAGCGCATCCGCCAGCGACAGCACCGTCGTGCGCGATTCGAACGCCGTCGCAAAAAGATGGTCGTGCACGATCGGGTCGGGGTCGTAGCAGCAGTCCTTCACGGTGAACAGCCGGTAGTCCGCATCGCTCGCGTGGGCAATGGTCGACAGCATCACGCCCGTCGACGCCACCCCCACCATGATCAAGGTATCGATGCCCTTGGCGGATAACCGCACCTGCAGATCGGTGCCATAGAACACGCTGGCGCGGTGCGCGATGATGATCGGCTCATCAGGCTGCCGACCGAGCTCCGGCGAGATGCGATCTTCAACGAACAGCCCCAGTTGCTTCACGCCTTGCCCGTTCTTGTTCAACGGGCTGACTTCCGGATAGCCGGGGCTGAAGTGGAACTTCGCAAAATAGACGCTCACACCCTTGGCCCGCGCGGCGTCGCATAGCTTGCGGGTGTTGGAGAGCAACGTGGGTGCGACGGCCGGAAACAACGCCATGATGTCGGTCTGGTAGTGCATGACCAACAACGCCGTTTGCTTGGGAACAAGCGCGAATGTCGACATAAGGCTACACGATCCGGGGAGGGGCGGACGACTCTATCACGCGGCATCGCTGCCTGGACTGCCGCGTGCGATCAAGGCCGCACGACTAGGCCGCAAGACTAGGCCGACTCATGTCGGGTCTTATAATCTCCGCTTCCCAGACCCGACACCCCAGCCCCATGTTTTCTCCTCTCCACATCGCAGATCGATCAGTGCGTCGGGCCAGGAGACTCTGGGCAAACTACGGCATCTTCTGGCTCGGTGCCGTTCTCGTGGGTCTGGTATCCGTCGCCTACGCCAAGCTCATCGATTTGGGCTTCGAGCTTTTTCGCGGCATGGTGTCGCACGCGTTCTGGCTACCGATCGTCATTACACCGCTTGGCGCGGCGCTTGCCATCTGGCTGACGCGCCAGTTTTTTCGCGGTGCCGAGGGCAGCGGCATTCCGCAGGTCATTGCGACGCTGGAGGACGGGCGGCTGTCCAGTGCGCTGCTCTCCCTGCGCATCATGTTCGGCAAGATTGTGGTTTCGTTCCTGGGCATCCTCTGTGGCTTTACGATCGGCCGCGAGGGCCCCACGGTGCAGATTGGCGCATCGCTCATGTACGCCATGCGGCGGGGCTATCGTCGAAGCAGCAAGCACATCGAGCGACAGCTTGCCCTTGCAGGCGCAGCGGCCGGGCTTGCGGCCGCGTTCAACACGCCGCTGGCGGGCGTCGTGTTTGCCATTGAAGAACTCACGCGCAGTTTCGTGGCCCGCAACAGCGGCACGCTCATTACCGCCATCATTTTTTCTGGCGTGGTCGCGCTGGGCTTGCAAGGCAACTACCTGTATTTCGGGCGCATCCAGGCCATTGGGCAGTTTCATCTGGCGCTGGTGCCCGTGGTGATTGCCGCGAGCATCATTTCGGGCGTGGCGGGCGGCGCGTTCTGCTGGCTGCTGCTCAACATACCGCGCTGGATGCCTGCACGGCTGGTTGATATCAAACAAGGGCAACCGGTGTGGTTTGCCTTTTTGTGCGGCATCGCCATCGCGCTGATCGGCCTCGTTTCGGGCGGCACCACGTTCGGCAGCGGTTATGCAGAAGCGCGGGGCCTGCTGGAGACCCATCAGGCGCTCTCGCCGTTCTATGCGGTGCTCAAGTTCGGTGCGCTGATCGCGTCGTACCTGTCCGGCATTCCGGGCGGTATTTTTGCGCCGTCTCTGGCTATTGGGGCGGGGCTGGGCAACGTCATGTCGCTGGTGACATCGGCGATCCCGTTGCCGAGTCTTGCCGCGCTTTGCATGGTCGGCTACCTGGCAGCAGTCACGCAGTCGCCCATCACATCGTTCGTGATCGTGATGGAGATGATCGACGGCCACGAGATGGTCTTGCCGCTCATGGCCGTGGCGTTGTTGTCGAGCCAGGTCTCCAAGGCGCTGTCGCCGTCGTTCTATCACACGCTTGCGCACCGGTTCCGGGCGTTGGCGCGACACCCTGTCGCGCAGTGAGCGCGCTCGTTTAACGGAGCAAATGCACAGAACGCACGCTTTCGGCGCAGCGACAGGCCAAATCCCCGAATGTGTGCGCGATTAAAGAGCGGCACGCCCCAATATGAGGCGCGCCGCTCTTTTTTTGTTCTTTGCGCAAAATTTCTTTGAAATAGAATTAGCGATATTAACCACTGCGTGAGCATGGATTTATTAATCAATATCCGGAAAATATTTCAATACGTTAACAATGGATCGTGGCTGGGTATGTCTAAACCAATGAATTCACCGAAATACGCATGATCGGTTGTTCCGATTGTAAAAACCCCGCTCTTCTTAGTACTAAATATCTAGACACAATATTCAAACTCGACTATTTTTCTTCAGTCTTTGAAGATTTTCCCTCTGCGCCTATCTCAGCCCCTGCACACCAAGACGCGTCTGTGCATGAGATAGCGCTCCTTCGTCAATAAGAAAGCCGCACTGCCGGGGGTACGGTAGCAATGAATACGACGAGCTACACGGTCAGGGCAAACGTTTGGGTAATAAACGTAAGACATCGACCAAGTGTCGATCCAAGCCCAACCCACGCCATTCATGTCGCTATCAAGTGGCCCTTTGATCCGCCCTGATTCCCCGCGCCTTCACGGGCCAAGCCGTTGACCACTGAACATTAGGCTCGGCGGACCAGCACCCAACTCGCGCTGTATTGAAGACGCTCCTATCGGAGCGGTGAGTTTCTGCGTCCTTTTAAAGCCGTGTAGTCATCGGCCATTGAATGCTGGCAGTTCCAATCAATCGGGAACCCGTTGTCTTTGCGGGTGCCAAGGGCGCGTTCGTCTTTATGGTTTGCGCTGCGCGATGGCTCACCCGGTTTTTCTGTTTCTTTTCTTGAGCTCACGGCGAGCATGATGGAATCAATATGAACAAATCATATAAAACGATCTGGAACGAGGCGCTGGGCGCTTGGGTGGCCGCATCGGAGGTGGACCGGGCAAAAGGCAAGGGCGGTACGGTCGTGCGGTGCGGTTGCCGGAACACCGCCGGCGGTGCAATGACCTTGATTGCAGCCGCTGTTGCGCTCCTCGGTTCCGTTCTCCCTGGGCAGGCATATGCGCAGGTGAACTGCTCTACGGCGCCGTACAACTTCTACAGCGGCACCACGATGTGCGTCGGTTTCATGTCCACTGCCACGCAAGGCGGGTCCACGGCCGTCGGTTACGGCGCAAGCAGTACGGGCCTTAACGCAGTGGCTGTCGGCTTCCAGTCCATTGCCTCCGGGACCAACTCCATCAATGTGGGCGCGCGCACCGCTCCCGGTACTGGTGCGACTGGCGAGTCGTCGATCGGTATCGGCACGGACGTCACTGCCAGCGGCTCGGCGGGCGTTGGTGTCGGCCTTCAAAGCGTCGCCAGCGGCAACTTGTCGACCGCCGTCGGCTCGCAGGCCAGGGCAACGGGAGACAACACCGTTGCAATGGGCACAACCTCCAACGCATCTGCGTCGGGTGCGGTGGCCGTAGGCGGCGGGGCGGTCGGCTCGCAAACCAATGCTGTAGCGGTGGGTTCGGGAGCGTCGGCCACCGGCGTCAATGCCATGTATTTGGGTGCGCGCACCGGTGCGGGCACCGGCTCCAGCGGCACTGGGTCGATTGCGCTTGGCACCGACGTCACCTCCAACGCTGATTACGCTGCTGCCATTGGTTTCCAGGCGGTGGGAAGTGGAAATGCAGCCGTTTCGATGGGCTATCGCGCTACCTCCTCCGGAACGCATGGGGTTGCGGTTGGTTTCCAGTCTGTTGCCACCGGCCTCAATGCCGTATACCTCGGTGCGCGGTCCGTTGCCGGCACGGGCGCGACCGCTGATGGCGCTGTCGCGCTTGGTACGGATGTAACAGCCTCCGGCCCGTCTTCGCTGGCGGCCGGCACCCTGGCGTCTGCCACGGCACTGAACGGTGTGGCATTGGGCGCCGGGGCCGCTGCAAGCGGCACGACTGCACTGGCCATGATGAATGGCGCCAACGCCAGCGGCACACAATCCATTGCGATCGGAGCGACGGCTACTGCGTCGGCCGCAAACGCCACCTCCATCGGAAACGCTTCGCAAGCGCTGGCCGCATCAACGGTTGCTCTGGGTGACACCAACGTCGTGGCCGCCGCCGCCGGCACCGGCTCGATTGCCGGCGGCCACAACTCGCGCGTCAGCAGCGGCACCGGCGCCGTCGCGCTGGGTGAAGGCCAGACCGCCAGCGGCAACGGTGCCGTCGCCATCGGCGATCCGAACACCGCCACCGGCAATGGCGCCGTGGCCATGGGCGCCAACAACACGGCAAACGGCGATGGCGCAGTTGCCATCGGCAACAGCAACAACGCGCAGGGCACGGGCTCGCTGGCGATTGGCAATACTTCGTCTGCGGCGGCCGCAGGCGCAGTCGCGCTGGGGGCTTCCGCCTCCGCGACCAATGCCAATGACGTCGCACTGGGCTCGGGCTCGGTAACGGGCACGGCCAACCCGACCGCGAATGCGGTCATTGCCGGCACCACGCGCACCTTCGCGGGCACCAACCCGACCAGTGTCGTCAGCGTTGGCGCGCTCGGCACCGAACGCCAGATCACGAACGTCGCCGCGGGGCGCTTGAGCAATTCGAGCACCGATGCGGTCAACGGCTCGCAGCTCTTCGCGACCAACCAAGCCATTGATGGTGTCTCGACCACGGTCAACAACATCCAGAGCGGCGCGGGCATCAAGTACTTCCATGCCAACTCCACGGCGGCGGATAGCCAGGCCACCGGCACGGACAGCGTGGCCGTCGGGCCGCTGGCAGTGGCAAGCGGCGCAAACAGCGTGGCCATGGGTAATGGCGCGCAGGCCACGGCAGCCAACTCCGTCGCACTCGGCGCCAATTCCTCCACCACCGCCAACCTGGGCGCCGCCGCCTACAACCCTGGCACGGCACCGCTTGCGGGCACCTCGCCGGTGGGCGAGGTCTCGGTGGGCTCCGCCGGTAACGAGCGCCGCGTCACCAACGTTGCAGCCGGCTCGGCCGCAACCGATGCCGTGAACGTGAGCCAGTTGCAGTCGGTGCAAACCGAGCTGACGCAAACCAAGAACGACGCGCTGCTGTGGGATCCGACCGCCAATGGTGGCACGGGCGCCTTCAGCGCGAACCACGGCGGCACGGGGCCGAACATCATCACCAACGTTGCGCCGGGCGCGTTGAATGCGACGAGCACAGACGCGGTGAATGGCTCGCAGCTCTTCGCGACCAACCAGAACGTCACGAACCTCGGCAACACGATCACCAGCATCCAGAACGGCGGTGGCATCAAGTATTTCCACGCCAATTCCACGGCGGCGGACAGCCAGGCCACTGGCACGGACAGCGTGGCCATCGGGCCACTTGCGGTTGCTGCCGGCGCCACCAGCCTTGCAGCCGGCAATGGTGCGCAGGCGCAAACGGCCAACGCGCTTGCGCTCGGTTCGCTGTCGACGGTGTCGGTGGCAGGCGGTGTGGCGATCGGCTCGGGTGCCATTTCCGATCGGGCCATTGCCTCCGGTGTCGGGTCGATTCCCGCAGGCAGCCAGGCCGTTCCGTTCAACACGTCTGACGGGACGCTGCTGGGCGCCGTGTCGTTCGGCAGTGCTGCGGGCAATACGTATCGCCAGTTGACCAACGTGGCTGATGGCACGGGCCAGCACGATGCGGCAACGATCCGCCAGTTGACCGGCGCGCTGCAATCGTTCGCGGTCACGCCCACGCTGTACTTCCACGCCAACTCGACGGCGGCCGATTCGCTCGCGGTCGGTTCGCAGTCGGTGGCCGTTGGGCCAACGACGGTGGTGAACGGTGACAACGGCGTCGGCGTCGGCAACGGCGCCATCGTCCAGCAAACCGCGCCGGGCGGCATTGCCATCGGCCAGGCATCGACCTCCGGCCAGGCCGATGCAATTGCATTGGGCAGCGGGTCGACTGCAAACGGCGCGCAGTCCATCGCGCAAGGCGCCAACGCAAACGCGGCATTGGCGGGCGGCATCGCCATCGGTTCGGGCGCGAAGAGCAACGCGGTGGATGCCATGGCCCTGGGCTCCGGCGCCACCGCCACGTTTGCCAACAGCGTTGCGCTGGGCGCGGGCTCGCTCACTTCGGTGGGCGCGTTGACCAACTACATGGCCTTTGGGCTGACGGCGCCGCAAACCTCGTCGGGTGAGCTGAACGTCGGCAACCGCCAGATCACGGGCGTGGCTGCCGGCCGCCTGGGTTCGGATGCGGTCAACGTGTCGCAGTTGCAGGCCGTTCAGCAGCAGCTCTCAACGCTCATCAGCAACAACGGTGGCCCGTTCACCTCTACCTCGCCCAACGGCACCACCAACAACACGCCACCGGCCACGCCGGGTCCGAACTCTTCGGCAGGCGGCACGGGTTCGGTAGCGTCGGGCAGCAACAGCACGGCGCTGGGCAACAGCTCGCAAGCCACCGGCAACAACACCACCGCCGTCGGCACCGGCGCAGTCGCCACGGGCAGCGGGTCAACGGCCATTGGTGCCGGCAGCAACGACGGCGGCCGCACGGATGTCGTGTCGGTGGGCTCGTCCACCTTGTCGCGTCAGGTCATCAACGTGGCCGCCGGCACGGCCCCCACCGATGCCGTCAACGTGTCACAGCTGAACAACGCGGTGACGCAAGCCAATAACTACACCGACAACCAGGTCGCGGGCCTGCGCAACAGCATCGATTCGTACCGGCGCGATGCGGAAGGCGGCACCGCCATGGCCATGGCAATGGCCGGCCTGCCGCAGCCGACCGGCCCCGGCAAGAGCATGGTGGCCGTAGCAGGCAGTGTGTACAACGGCCAATCGGGGCAGGCGCTCGGTATCTCGACGGTGTCGGAAAACAACCGCTGGATCTACAAGGCCGCCGTATCCACCAACACGCGCGGCACCTATGGCGCCGTGGTCGGTGCCGGGTATCAGTGGTAAGGCGCCCCGCACAACCGCAACGTGACTCTTTCGGATTCCTGATATGAACAAGCGCTCATTCCCAGCCTGCATCGCAACGCTCTCGTGCATCTTCGCCCTTGCGGCATGCGCGGGCCCCGGCCCCACCGATACCGCGTTCCCCAAACCGGACACGGCGATGACGCCCGAGGGTTCGTTCCCCAACGTTGACCATCTGCGCATGGTCGAGCCCGGCATGACCAAGGGCCAGGTCTATGAGCTGATCGGCGTGCCGCACTTTCATGAGAGCGTGTTTCGCGTGCGCGTGTGGAACTACCTGTTCCACTTCCGCAGCGCAGACAAGCCTGTCACGTGTCAGTACCAGATCCAGTTTGACGACGACAACCGCGTGACCAAGACGCGATGGGCCGACCCGCAGTGCGAGACCTTTGCACCGGCAAAGCCCGCAAAGTAACCAGACAGATCGAGATCAGACGGAGAGTGGTTGATGAAACGTCTTAACGGCCCATTCAAGACGGTTGCGGCGTGCGCGCTTGCCGCCGCTTCTGTGTTGGCACACGGTGCGGAAGCGGGCGACTCCGCAGATGAGTTGCTCGGCAACGCCACGCTCGCGCTCAAGCGCATCGACGCGGGCGACTACACCGGGCTCTGGCAGCAGACCGCGCCTTTCGTGCGGGGGTTCTACACGCCAGACCGCTTTGCCAGTGGGCTCACGCAAGCGCGCAAGTCGGTCGGGGCGGTCAGCCAACGCGGCTGGGCATCCGTTACGCGGCTCACCTATACGAAGGTCAAGGATGTTCCCGATGGCCTGTATGCGAACGTCGACTACGCAACGCGGCTGACGGATGGCCGCGTCATCTACGAGAAGGTGAGCTTCCAGCTGGGAGCAGACGGGCATTGGTACTTCACCGGCTATGACCCGCGTCAGAACCAGGAGGCCGAGACGCAGGCAAAGAAGTGACCGCGTGGCGCCACAAACCAGTGCGGTCTGTCTGATCCAGGCATCGGTCTGCTTTGCCGAGCCGCTGGCGCCCGGCAATGCAGATGCGGCAACCGATGAACGATCAACTAGCCCCGCCGTGCCGCCTCAATCGTCGCAATGTCGATCTTGCGCATCGTCATCATCGCGTCGAAGGCGCGCTTGGCCGCTGCGCGGTCCGGGTCGGTAAAGGCCGCCGTGAGCGCGCGCGGCGTGATCTGCCACGACAGCCCCCACTTGTCTTTGCACCAGCCGCACGCGCTTTCCTGACCGCCGTTGCTGACGATGGCGTCCCACAGCCGATCCGTCTCGGCCTGATCGTCGGTCGCAATCTGGAACGAGAACGCCTCGCTGTGCTTGAACTGCGGGCCGCCATTCAGCCCCAGGCAAGGAATGCCCGCCACGGTAAATTCCACCGTCAGCACATCGCCCTCCTGGCCGGCCGGGTACTCGCCCGGTGCGCGGTGCACAGCGGTGACTTTGCTGTCAGGGAAGGTCTTGGCGTAGAAGTTGGCTGCGTCCAGCGCATCGCGGTCGTACCACAGACAGATCGTGTTCTTGCTGACCATGCGTGTCTCCTGAAGAGCGGGCATCGGCGTGTGCGGTCGAGGCATTCCACAGAGTGCGCGTGCCCGTGAGGTGAAGTGGATGCCATTGCCGTGGCTTGCACTCTCGCACATTCCTACGGCAGAGGCGGGTACGGATTCTCGTAGGACTGACGCATCCGTCATGCCGGCTCGGGCAGCTTGGCGATCACCTGGATCTCGAACTGGAAACCATAAAGCCACGTCATGCCAATGCCTGTGAGCGTGGGGTAGGGCGCCTCGCCCACTTGCTCCAGCGCGAGGTGCTCCAACGAGATCATCGCGCTGGACGGAACGACGAGCCCTTTATCGGGCTGATAGCGCCCCCTCAAGGTCGGGGTCCAGTTCCTCTAACCTCACAGTGCTTCGAGGAAGGGGGCGGGCTTGCTCGCCAGCAAACATCTGGAACACGCGATCGCCAATGCTTTTCAGTCCGTTCAACATGTCCGACGGGCTCATGCTCATGAGTGCCTCGATGCCACGCGCAGCGGCATGCCCCACTGGCCCCGGCATCGTCAAGTTCAGTGCGCTCATCGCGATCGAGCCGACCAGCAGTCCACTTACCCCGCGCTCCATGAAGTCATTCGCTGCTTTGTTGGCCGCGAGTACCGCGAGCATGACCAGGCTCAGTCCAACAAACGTCTTGAACTCTTCCAAGGCGTCTTTGCGGCTTACGTTCTTGTCCGCCATCAAGCTGAACATCAATGCGGAGGTAAAGGCAGCGTCGGACGCGAGGTCCACAGTTCCGATCTTGTCAGGCAGCATCAAAACCGTCGTTGCTGTGCAAACCGCGGTCGAGAATAGAGCGAGCGCGAGTTTTGCGGAGCGGTCGCTATTCTGTGCGTGCCCCTCGGCGGCCGGAAGACCGATGCACTCGGCGAGTTCGTCTGCAATGCGTTGATAGGCGTTGACCGCAATCGCCACCTGCTTACTCAAGTGGGGGCTCAGCTCACGGCCGTGCTCCGTAATGAACCTATCCTTGGCGCCATTGAGCATCTGCTGGTCCATCTCGACCGCGTTTCTGACTGCGTCCAGCGCGGCTTTCGTTTCGGAAGAGAGCGCCACGCCTGCCTTGCGCAAGTCTGGATGTTTCGACCCGGTGCGCCAGACGTTGTACTTGTCCCGAATTTCTTTCGACAGAAAGCCGCCAAACAGGGCACCGGTCGATACGGCGCCGGCCGCAATGTTGAACGCCGGGCTGTCGTTCAGGAATCGCAGGCCGCTGACAAACGTAGGCAGGGCAAACTCCACCGCTTGCACCGTGTTCGCGTAGTAGCGCGCCATCGCACGGTCTTTCAGGAGATTGTTGTCTGTCGTCGGCGTGCGAATCATGCCGATGGCTTCGACCATTGCTTTGGCCATCAGCGCCACAATTTCCGCTTCAGTCTTCTGTTGCCGTGGCTTCGTCATGAGCGGGATCATCAACGGCAACGGCGCGAGCAGGGCGTTCAGGCCAATAACCTTTGCGGCACGTTCGCCGAGCGGTTTATCCGTTTGCAGAGCTTTAAGCGTGACCCCCACCTCATCAAGGCGCGCTTTGAATCGCGTTGCCAGCGCGCCATCGAGCCCAGCGCTATCCAGATGCGTCTTCAACGCCGAAACGTGGCTGACCAAGCGATCCAGCCGGGCGCCATCGCCATCGGCATTGGCCTCGTCCGTGGGGGCCCGCAATGCCCCGATGAATTCATGATCGTTGGCTTGGCTCAACAGTGTGCGTATGTCGGCCATGTTCCATAGCCGTTGCATGACGCCGGCTTGCGAAGATGTCGCCAATGGCATCGACGCGTCTTGCGTGCCGCCCGGCGGGACTGGCCCGTGCGCATCACCGATGTCGACGCTGTGTTCGCTCCTGGCGCTAGAGGTGGGTGTCCTGATTTCGCTTACGCCGGGGCTACGAGCGTGCTGTCCCGTCGCGACGGAACGTTGACTGGCTGTTGCCAGCCTTCGGCCGGACGCTCGGCGTGTTTTCGTCTCTGTTGAGTCGTCGGACAAAGCGGCACCGAGCCGCGCCGGAAGGCTGCGCGTGCGGCGAAGCCCATGCAACGGGCTACCTTCCGCCACGGAAGACCGTGATGCACCCGCTGATGCAACGTGAACTTCATTCCCGGGAGTGTGACTCTGCTCAGCAACCGTCGGCATGGCGACGTTACCGGTTGGATTGATTTTCATCGTTTCGAGACTCCAATTCCGTACACCGTGACTGCGGCAAGCGCTGCCTACGGCGTCGAGGTATGCGCCATATGGCAAGTGAACGTTCCACAGTACGTTGGAGCGTCGATAAAGGTCACGGATAACGCGAAGGGCAGGGGAACGTGACGAAACTCTCCGATCCGGTATGGCGAAACTTCGTATCCGGTCGTGTTCTTCGACGCGCTGCGGATGAAGTTTCGGGAGGATGCCGTAGTACGCAGCCAGGCCGCCGATCTGGCGCTGGCCGGGTCCTGTCCGACGGCACGCGCGGCATCCGGGGCCTGGGGTGGCCGTGACCGCAATCCGCGCCTAAATATTTCAAATAGGTGTCAATTTGATGACAAATGCGTCGAATCGCAGAGGAATTGCTGCCACACCGGAATATCACTCTTCGGAGGGATGTGTGAAGGAATTGTGAAAGTTATGCTGGGGTAAAAGAAAACAGGCGGGGCCGACACATTGATTGGCACCGCATCAGTCGGGGTACGTCATGAAATTCGCCATCCTTACCAGCAATCCCTCCAGCTTTGCGTTCGTGACGGCTTGCCTCTCAGCGCAAGACGTGACGTGCGAGCGATTCGACGATGCATTGGCGTTGCTGCGCGCCCGGCGCAGTGAGGTCTTCGATCTGCTGATGATCGATGCACAGCTATTCAGCACGGCCGGCAAACTCGTGCTGTCCTGGCGCGAGTGCAACGCCGATATGTGCTGGCCAACGCTGGTGTTCGGCAATTTTGTCGAACGCGCCGAAATGCGGGCCGTTTTTGACAGCGCTGTCGATGACTTCATCACCGGCCACTTCACCGCCGAGGAGTTGAAGGCGCGTGTACGCCGCATCCTGCGCAGCGCCGAGCACGGCACGCAGCAAACCGAGTCCGCCACGCGTGCGGTGGTCGGGCCGTACCGTTTGTGCCGGCTTACCCGGACGGTGACGTTGCACGGCACCCCCATCCGTTTGACCGCCCGCGAATTTGCCACGGCCTGGCTGTTGTTTTCGTCTTCGGGGGCGTTCCTGTCACGTCAGCAGATCGCTTCCGCAGTGTGGGGGACGGACGCCAGCGTTGCAGAGCGCTCCATCGAACAGCACGTCTACAAGCTGCGCAAGAAGCTGTGCTTCGGAAAGGCCACGGGGGTCGAGCTCAAGACGGTCTATGCGCGTGGCTACCAACTGGCGGTACATGAGGAAGAGAGGCAGGCGACGACTATTGCGTCTGCACTACAGCTGGCCGCCTGAAGGCAAACGCCTGCCCGATGCCGCCACGCGCTCTGCAGCAGCGCCGTTGGCCGGCTACCGCGCTGCGCTCTGCGGAATTCCTCGATGGCCCTTTTATATATAGGGAGGGGCGGCGGGTCGGTCGCGCTCAGTTAGCGCCGCCCGTTGTTGCACCAGCCGGTGCGGATGCGGGGGCCGGGCCCGGCGTGGGTGCAGGCGGCGTGGTCACCGCAGGAGCCGATGCCGGTGCAGCATCAACTGGCGCCTTCGATGCCGGTGCAGAAGCCGGCGCAACCACAGGCGCCGCCGCTGGCGTTGAAGCGGGCACAGACGCCGGCGCAGCAGCCGGAGCCGAAGCCGGCGCCGCCACCGGCACAGGCGGCGCGGCCGGCGTGGGCACCACCGGCGTCGTCATCTTCATCGGCTCGCCCTGCGGCGTGGGGGCGGGCTCGGGCAGCGGGGCCACGTGTTCCTTCTCTGCCGCCTTGGCCACCTTGCGGTCATGGCGGGCCGGGTCGATCTTCAGGAAGTGGTCGACCAGGTTGAAGTAGCGCTCGTAGAACACCCCGGCCGGAATCGTCTCGCTTGCCACCTTCACCATCGAATCGTCACCCGAGCCAATGGGCAGCGACACCGAGCCCAGGATGCTCAACCCCACGCTTGCCGACGTGCTCGTCTTCTTGAGCGTGTAGCGGTCTTGCACCGCGTTCACATAGGCCGTGCTCGACGTGCCCTCGGTATTGGCCTCCGCGCACACCACGTGGAAGGAGATCACCACGTGCGAATCGTTGCTCGGCTGGAAATTCTTGCTGCCGTCGATCGTGTCAGCGCGCGGCGAACTCGACACATACCCCTGGCTCAACAGCGCCCGGCGTGCCGCCTCGCACGTCGCGTCGGACTTGGCGTGGAAGGTGCGCGCATACGGGCTTGCCGCCGCATCGAACTGCTCCTGCTGATAGAGCGGCGTGGGCGCAGAGCTGCACGCAGCCAGAGCGGCAGCCATGCTGGCAGCAGCGCACAAAACAGACAACGGACGGAAGCGGTAGGGCATGGCGTTGGGTAAAAGGGCTTGGCCGGGTGACGTTGCGGCCCGGTGGCCACCGCAGGTGCGGCGCAAGTTTTGTGCGCGGCACGCGGTGGGGGCTTAGGCGGGTGGCCGGGCGACATTATAAGTTTGTCCGGTGACACGTCACCCCCGCCAGGTGTGTCCGTCCCGCGCATCAAGAAGGCGCTTCACCCTGCCCGCAAAGCCAACGCCATTGTTGAGATTCACTCGGCTCTCCAGGGGCATAGGGTCACTTCGCAAGACGCACAATGACTTCGCCTCGCTTTCTGAGCCACGCGCGAGCCGCACTATGCTAGGGACTTACCCTCCCTCGCAAAAGAGAACGAACCTTGGGACTCTGCATATCCAAACAAAGCACCACCTACGTAGACCGGCACGACTCGATCAACAACACGCAACGCGAGAATGCAGCCGTCAGCCCTTCCACTAGCGCGGAGGTCAATACGCATGCGTCCCCCTTCTCGCAATTGCCGCGCCGAGCTCGCAGAAAAGCCGAGAGCTTGGCCAACACGCTCAGACTTGCTAACAACGTCAACCCCCAGCTAGCGCACTATGCACAACGGGTATTGGACACGGTTACCACTAGCCAAACTACCCGAGAAATCAGCAACCTCGACGCACGGAACCTAGCGATCCTGGCAGATACCTATAACGATAAGTATCCGGGGCTGAACCTGCAGTGTGCGAGAACGCCGACGGAATTCCGGGCTGCTCTGGCTACCACCCATGCAGCGAGTTGGCGCTCCATTGCTATTCTGGACCCGCGAGGCTCGCACCGAATCGCAATTGACGTCCGCACACATGACGATGGCCGTCGATCCTTGCTTGTCATGGAAACGACCCAAGCACTCAAGCATGACCCGCATGGGCAGCCAATGCTTCAAAACGGCTACCACGAATTCATCGACGCTCTAGATCATGAATTCGGCGCCAACGCCAGGATGGCGGTGATTGATGTTAAAGCGCAAAAATCCAAAATTGGTTGCCAACCTTTTTGCTTCAACTTCGCATTACATGCATTTCATCACTCTCAATTCTTCGATGATCTGCATCAACGCTTGCATGACCAAGGGGCATGTTTCCAGAGCGGCAATAAATCTGCGCATGTGAATGGCACGGAATATATCGACGGAACAAAGATCCTGCCAGCGGTCTTCTACAAGCACGCTGAATCACGCGGCACCGTCGACACGGTAGTTAAGGCGCAGCCGGGCCTGGCGCATAAAAATGTCAGCACGAGCAACAACGGTCCTACCGAGACACTGAGAGAGCGAGTCAACGCGTTTCGCATCCAACGCGATGCGCTCGCGTACAGCATGTCTATCGAAGCTTCCCGCATGCACAAGATTCAGGAGGCCATCGTGCATGATTCCAGAAGCAACAGTTCGGAATCCTGAACTGACGCCTAGGGATCGTGTTCAGAGGCCAGAGGCGTATCGGGGCGACGTCTGCGGTCAATTCGTCGGTCGGTCTTGTTAGCGGCGCTAAACCTGAATCGCCCAATGCGTTGATTCGTATCGGGGTTTGCCGCTTCACACCTGGCCGGGCAACAGGCCGCCGTGTGGCGAAAATTCTTTGTTTGGCGTAACGCACGACATCAAAGCAATGAAAATTCAGTCCACCGCCAACGGCACTCCGATGCCGTCGCTAGATTCACCACAGCCCCAGCCGCAATCGAACATGCCGTCAGAGGTGTCCGCTCGGATTGCACACGCCCCGAATTTGCAGCGTGGTGCGCTACCCAAGGCGCCATTTCGCGACAGCAGGGCTGTTCACCACGTGAGCAGCCCAGGACTTCGCTTGCGGGCGAAGCTTCCAGTAGGCGGTGCTTGCGCTTCTGCCCATCGGACAGGAGCCAGCGCGTAAGGCATGCCCCGTTTGAACAAGCCTCTGCACTTGCGCAAGTCGGGGAGTCGAGAGCCGCTTGCGTTGTATTTTCCGCCGCTTGGCTTCATTCGATTGCCAATGACTCGCTGACAAGCACCGGAAGAATGGAGCATTTCAGTCAGGTCCAAACGCTTGAGGGTATTAGCGCGCAACAACAAGGCTACCGTCAGCATGAATTGGCGATTCGGGGCCAACGCCGGCCGTACCGCGAGTGGTTTGCGCCTGCGTTCCAGCACTACGGGGTGCGGCTTGGGGCGGATGTCGTTGTCGATGTGATCAGTCACGAAGAACAGGCAATGCAGACCTTGGCAAACATGTTCGCCCAAGCCAACGCATCCCACGTGGTCGTCATCATGCGAATCAACGGCGATAACCATGCGATTGCCACGCATCAATCGGGCAACCATGTTCACGTATTCGACCCCAATCACGGTGAATACCGTCTTCGCCACGCCGAACTCAAGGATGGCTTGCGCAACATCATCCAGGCGTACTCCGACAGATTTCCGGTTCCAGAGTTACGGGTATTGCCGGCATACCCCTGAATCCCACGAGCAGTTGGGTGCTATCGAAGCGCGTGGGGCGGCTGGTCGATCAACGATCCGTCGATCAGTCATTACGTCACCCGAAAGCTGGTTGCCGGCTTTCGGGTTTTTTTTCGTCTGCGCTGGTCGCAATGCTGTGGCTGCGAACTCAGACGCGTCTGAGCAGCGTGATGTCGCCAGAGCTGTTCACCGTTGCAAAACCCGTTGGCTCTCTTGAGAACAACGGCGTGGGGCCTGCCAACCACCGGCACAACGGGAAGTCTGTGAAGTTGCCTTGCAACACGTCTTGCAACTGCAAGTCCGCGCCCAGTTCAAGCTCCCAGCCTCCAGCAATCGCAAACGTATCGGCCACACGGCTGACGGCTTGTGCCGCATCTAGAAGGTAGGGCTCCAGTTTGGAGAGCGCCACACTCAGCGGCACAGGCAAAGACACCACAAATCTCGCCCGCATGCCATTGCTTTCCGTATGGATGCTGCTGCGCGAGCCATCGAGCAGCGCCACCCGGTTGCCATAGACGAAGAGCAGTTCATGCTCGCCGGGCTGTTCTTCAAGCAGGCGCGGGACTGCGGACCACGCTTCGCATTCCGACGCGCCGGTCACGTAGTTGATGCGGAAAACCTCCTTGGGCTCGCCATAGAACCGAGCAAACGCAGTTGCCAGTGCGGAAATGGTCATGAGCCGATCTGGTGGCGATGTTGGCCGCTCCAGCATGATCGCGACGTTCATGTGCTCGGGCATGGCGTTGGAGATTGGGGTGGCGTGTGCAGGAAGTTGCGGTGGCTCCTTGCTGCGTCGAGCCTATGGCCGGTTGTCATTGAACGGCGCGTTGCGCAATGTCTTGGCGATTTCATCCTGGCGCCGCCGCCCCATTTCCGGATCGATGCTGGTCAGCAACTCTGTTTGCTTGCTGAACATCAATCGCCGGAAGTCCTGTCCGGGAATGCGGTGCGCCAATTCATAGGCGCACGCCATGGAAAACGTCACACCTTCGAATATCCAGTACAGCAGTTCGTCCAGATCGGACGTCGATTTGCGGAATACCTCGGTGCCCCGCTCAACAGCAACGTAGTGATATTGCCCGGCCCCAACCTCGATATGTGGATGGGCAAAATCGGCGGTGTATCCGAACGTCGGATGGGCGTTACCCGGCGCGGCGACTCGTTCAGCCAGGCGCGCGACTTCGGCCTCAATCTCTGCGAGCGTTCTCATAACGGTGGTCTGCGAAGTCGCCAGAGCCAAGTGCTCCATGGCGCTTTGTATGTCAAGCAAGGTGCTGGGCGGAGATGCTAACGCAGCGAAGCGGCGCCTGTCAGCGCGGCCTGTGACATGCCCAATTCTTAATTCAGATTTTCGTCAGATATAAATCAGCCCCGCCGTTTCGATCTTTATCAACCCCCGCCCAAAAAACCACCCAGAACCCCACCAACGGGGGCAGCGCAATCCCAACGCATCGCCTATGCTATTTCCCAATTAAAAACCGGCGCCCTGGTTTGAATCGGATTATCAGAGAAAGCGCCTAGTCCTAAATATCTAAAAAGCATTAGGCCGGGGGCGGTAGATGGGGCGGAGGAGAAAACAAGCATCCACCAGCGACATGCTGTTGGCCCTGCCGTGGTGGATGCTGGCCATTGGCTCGGCGGCCAGTTACCTGATTCTTCACAACATCCTCCCAGCGGCGTTTGGCGCCAACCCGCTGTTGAGCGCCATCGGCATGCTGGCGCGCGGGCTGGCCTGGATGCCCGCGCTGCTGCTCGGCTTCTTTGCCGTGCTGTCATACCTGCGGGAGCGCAGCCGGCAGGCCGATGCCCGGCTCGGGCCCCCGCGCACGGAACCGACTGGGCGAGCCCGCCCGCCGAAGGCACCGCCCCAGCCCGCCCGGAACGCCGCGGGCAGCAACACACCCAACCCGCCTAATCCGCCTAACACCACACGCAACACCACTGCACCCACGCAAGCCCCCACGCGGGCAGAACCCGCCACGCCCCAGAGCTGGACGCTGGAGGCCATCCAGTCGCTTGAGTGGAAGCGGTTCGAGCTGCTGTGCGTGCAGTACTACGAGCAGATGGGGTTTGCCGTGAAGACGGTGCCGCACGGCCCGGACGGCGGCATTGACGCCACGCTGTACAAAGCCGGCCTGGATGCGCCCGTGGCGGTGGTCCAGTGCAAGGCGTGGTCCAAGCCCGTGAAGGTGGAACAGGTGCGGGCGCTGGGCGGCTCCATGCTGGCGCACAAGGTCAAGCGCGGCGTGTTCTGGTCTTTGTCCGGTTATGTCGGCAACCCGGTGCAGGAGTTTTCCGAGCTTGCCGGTATCCAGCTATTGGACGGGCCGGCGGTGCTTGAGCGCATCCGCGCGCTGGCGGAAGACAAGCAGGCCGCGCTGCTGGCGAAGGTGTTTGAGGGGGATTACCGGACGCCTTCGTGCCCGGCGTGTGGGGTGAAGCTGGTGGCGCGGAATGGGAGGAGTGGGGCGTTTTGGGGGTGCAGCAATTACCGGACGGGGTGTCGGTATACGTTGCAGATGGGGCGGTCTTCCTAGTCCTCATCTCAACCGAGGCGGACGCCTCAACTTGTCCACAGTGTCCTTAAGCAAGGTGTGCTGTAAGTCCGCATTTCTGCCGCGGTTTATAAAAATTGAATAATTGTCCAAAATAGGAAAGGGGAAAAAATGGCCAGAAAAAGAATGTATTCGGTGTCGGGCATCAACATCCGTGTTCATAAGGCGGGACACGACGTAAAGAACTATGTTGAGCTCTGGCGCGCGTTCTGGAATCAGCGTCAGTCAATTACTCACGCAAATACGGCGCTAATGATCGGAGATATAAGGTTCGAGAACGAAGATGATCCGGAGTCGCCAATCTATGGCTACCTTTATAGATTTTTAGATATTGGAAAAGACGAGCCGTGGTTTGATATTGAGAGGCATAAGCAGGCGGATCCGAGGGATGTAAATCAAATAATAATTCCAGAAAAACTTAAGGCTTCGCTAAAAGAGATTCCGTATTTTTTTGATGTAAAGAAGCATAAGCTATACTTTATCCGTAAGGAGATGGAGACTGGTGTTTCGCCCTGGATGGTGTTAAAGCTAATTCAGCGTTTGGGGGCGGCGCAAATCGTGATCGATAGATTTGGTAGGGTGGATGCGACAATTCTAACGGATCAAAGTAAGCTCGAGGAGTTATATGAATGGCAGGTTATAAAAACAATTGAGGTTTCGATCGAGCGGCCGAATCCGACGGATTACGACGACGAACAGGAGGTATTTAGGCGGATGAAGGCCCGCGGTGTGTCGGAGGAGAAATTCGGATTCAAGAAGGCGCCTGACGCGGATACTATTGTTCCCGATGAGCAAATGAAGGCAATTGTTACTGTTGGTGCAGACAACGGTGCCGTACAAGCAAAAGGCATTGAGGCGTCTGGAAAGCCTGTTGAAATATCTTCAAAGGATATTCCTCGTCTTGAGCGCACTCAGTATGATCAAAACACTACGACTCTAATGGATTCTTTCAAGGCATTTGTGCGAGAGGGATTTAAGAGGTTGAGAAATGGCTAGGCAGCCTGAATCATCAGAGATAAAAACTAATGTTGAGTTGATTATTCTCTCCTGGAAAATCGCAGAGAGATGGAGGGGGGTATTCAAATCTTTTGATTTTTATGTTGCGATAACGGTCTGCTCACTTTCCTTTCATTTTTGGTTGTATGGAAAATGGTGGGAGCAGGTCATTGGTGTTGTGCCGAACGTTCTTGGGTTTACGCTTGGTGGCTTCGCTATTTTCTTGGGTTTTGGGAGTGAGGCATTTAAGCGAATGCTAGCGGCAGGGAGCGATGTTGATGCTTCTCCATATATAAGTGTGAGTGCGTCGTTTCTCTACTTTACGCTGCTCCAAGTAGCCGCTCTGCTCATTGCGTTTGTTGCGAATGCAATGCACTTCGAAACTCCGAAAATCCTCATCGGCTACAAACCGTTCATTAGGGTAATTGATGTTGTTGGATCAGGTTTTGGGTATTTTGTATTCATTTACAGCATTGTGTTGGCTCTTCGAGCGGCATTGAGGATTTTTAGACTGAGTCGATGGTATGCATTTTTCTTGGCTCAGGAAGAAGCTGAAGAAGCTCAAGGCGATCAAAATTTAGTTCCGTGAGTTATGCAGCTTGATCCATTGGGGTGGCGCCGTTAGACTATACGACGCTGCGAAAACAACCGCAGCCGGGACTGCAATCCCGATCGAGATAACCGGAGAAACTTCTCAAGTTTCCTCCGCTGCTGTCGTTCGCCCTTCGGGCGGGCCTCGGCAGGGAGGGCTCCGGCCCTGCCGTCTTGTTATCTCGTCGGTATTGCAGACCTTGTCGTGTGCCCGCCCACCCTCCCAGGTGGGTGGCTCCTCACTCAACCGGAGGCAAGACAATGGATCAACCGACCCAAGCCGTACCCATCCCACGCGGGCATCGCCCCGCAAATTGCTGCTCCACCTGCATCACGCAACGTCCTCCGTCCGGAGGTGCCCGATGAGCCTTGAGACCAACATCCTGTATGCACAAGGCGCCCTGAGCGCGCGGGATTATCTGCGGCGCACGCAGATGCACATGAAGATGCACCGCCAGTTCGAGCCGCATACGCTGCGCTTTGAGCTTCAGTTCCACGTCAAGGACAAGGCCCTCGATTACCAGGCCGGGTTCATGGACGCGATTGGGGCCTACATGCTGACCACGCTCGATGGCGTGACAGTTGACCTGTACCGGTGGGAAGTGCTGCAAGTG
>NZ_JBRFVG010000008.1:0-243711 GCF_052950655.1 Ralstonia sp. VS2407 | reverse complement strand
TGTGCGCGAGCTGCTCGACGTCGTGCCCGTCGTTCTGGTGGAACCCGGACAAGTTCGTTGGCCCCGCCGGTCTGCTGCAGGCGTATCGTTTCATCGCCGACAGCCGCGATCAGGCCACCAGCGAGCGTCTGGACAACCTGGAAGATCCGTATCGCCTCTTCCGCTGCCACACGATCATGAACTGCGTCGATGTGTGCCCGAAGGGTCTGAACCCGACCAAGGCCATCGGCAAGATCAAGGAATTGATGGTGCGCCGCGCGGTGTGAGAGCGCAGTGGTTCAGACTCATCTGAGCCACTCACAAACACCAGTGCTCGCGCACAAGCGCCACGGCGCCCAAGTTGCCTTCAGCCTTTTTCCGGCGCGCCGTTCAGCCGCCCTCCGGCGGCAGCTAGCGGGAGAACTATCGCGCCGCCCATAGGCGCAGATAAGCCCCTTCGGGGTCGTACTCGGAGGCTTGCTTCCGGGTGTTGAATCGCCTGCCGCCACGTGGGTCTGTGCCGCGCCCCGCGATATACAACCAATTGCCCTGATTGCTGTAGACGTCGTAGTCCACGAGTTGCGATTCGAACCACGCGGCACCTGCGCGCCAGTCGCCGTTCAGGTCATGCACGAGGTAGCTGGCGACCACCTGCCTGAGCCTGTTGCTAAGGTACCCGGTGGCCTCAAGTTCGCGCATCGCAGCATCGACAAGCGGTTCCCCGGTCGACGCCCGACGCCAGCGCTCGAAACCCTGGGCATCGAGGCGCCCGGCATGCTGCGGTTGATCGGAGAGCCCGCGTGCGCGGTAGAGTCGCGCGCCATGCTGAAGATGCAGGAAGCGAAAGTAGTCTCGCCATAGCAACTCGAACCACAGCCAATAGCTGCCGTCACTCTTGCCGTGCAACTGTTCGAACTGCCGCAGCTCCGCCACCACGCGCCGCGGCGACAACGCGCCGCTGGCCAGCCACACAGACCACTTGCTTGAGAAGTCCAGCCCCGCCAAGGCGTTGCGTGTGCGCTTGTACGTATGAGGCAGCTTGCGCTGCAGGTAATTGGCAAGGTGCTGAAGGCCCGCCCTCTCACCTCCATCAAACTCCGGCCTGCCATACGGAAACGACGAGCGCGAATCCGCCGCCGACACTTCGGCTGCATCGGAAGCAGGCACACGCACCAGGCCAGGCGGAAAGACGAGACCAGGCGGCTGTGGCGGAAGGTAGGCCGGCGGAGGCAGAGGCTGCGACGGTTCGATCCGCGCTTGCTCGATCGCTTGCCTGAACGTTGTAAACACTCGCGGCAGCGATTGAACGGGCCAAGGCAGGCCAAGCGGATCAATCAGACTGCTCTGCCAGACGGTGTGCACATGCAGTCCCGCACTTCGCAGTTCGGCCACTTCCGCCTGCTCGTATGGTGCGGCGATGTCTTCGCAAAACACAGCCGTGGCACCCATAGCACGCGCCAATGCGGGCAGGACCTTTCCTGGCGGGCCGCAGCACTCGACCAGGGGGTTGCCGAGATCGGCCAACTGGCGCCTCAGATCCCGGACAGCTGCCGCAAGCACGGCCCGACGGTGCACGCCCACGCGTGCGAAACCCCAGGCCGTCGGCTCGTCGTAGTCGGCATGGCAGTACACCGGTACGAGGTGCCCGGCCCCGCTCTCGCACGCTGCACGCAGTGCCCGCTGATCATGCAGCCGTAGATCGTTGCGAAACCAGAACAGGACGGTACTCAACGCGCTTCTCCATCGCGTGCCTTGCCTTGCTTGGCGTCTTTGCGGCAACGCTCGGAGCAGTACTTGACCGCATCCCAGTCCCTTGCCCACTTCTTGCGCCACGTGAACGGCAAGCCGCAGTGCACGCAGTGCTTGCTCGGCAGATTCAGCTTCTTGTGCATCGACGGATTCAAAAGTCGAGACTGAGCTGCGAGTACGTGGCCCCTTTCCCGCGGGGGGTGTCAACACGGTCCCGGCGCGAGCGGGAGGCGTGCCTCTTCACGATAACGTCATTAGCGGCCCGAACCTCCGGCCGGGCGCGCAGCGCATACACGCGCGTCTTGGCCTGCCGCGTAGCCGCCTCAAGATCGACCAGCGGAACGGGGATGTCCTCCCCAACCCGCACGCCACAGCGGGCCTGCACATCGGGGGGCATACGCCACGGCTGCAGGAGCCATGCATCGGGCACGCGACGCAGCGCTGGCAGCCAGCGCCTGACAAAACGGCCATGGGGGTCTTGATCCTGCGCTTGTTTGATGGGGTTGTAGACCCGCGTGGTGTTGATGCCGGTGGTGCCGGCTTGCATCTGCATCTGGCTCCAGTGGATTCCCGGCTCGTAATCGATGAACTGCCGGGCTAGCCAAAGGCCCACCGGCCGCCAGTGCAGCCATAACGGGTAGGAAGCAACGGAGACAAGCATGGCCCGCATGCGAAAGTTGATCCAACCGGTTTCTCTCAGCATGGCCACACAGGCATCCACCATCGGCCAGCCGGTGCGCCCAGCGACCAGCGCAGCAAAGTGCGCCGCGTTCCATCCCGCTTCACGCAGGCCGTCGTAGCCACGGTGAAGATTGCGGAACTCGATGGCGGGTTCAGATTCCAGTTTCTGGATGAAGTGGCAATGCCAATGCAGGCGACTGACAAACGCAGACAACCCCTTACGCTGCCACACCGCATCGTCGTCTGCGTTGCCCTTGAGCTGGAGCAGGCGTTGCTCGGTGCCCTGCACCACTTCACGCATGCTCAGGCATCCGTATGCCAAGTAAGGGGAAAGTCGCGAGCAAGCGCTTGGCGCCGTCAAAGGTGAGGAGATGCCGCCTCGATAGTGGCGGCTTCGCTCGGACAGGAATTCGCGCAGTACCTCTGCGCCGCGCGCTCGTCCGCCGCGCTGGCGACGCGGTGGCGAAGAGGCATCCAAGCCAAGAGCCTCGCACCCAGGCCAATCCATCGTCTTCCATGGCAGGGCAACATCACTCAAGCTGCCCGCTTCGGGCGCGGCCACGCGCGGCGCGTACATGTGTTCGGCCCAGCGGTCGTGCCAGACGTCCCGGGTCGGCAGGCGCCGCACCACCCCATGCTGGGGCCACTCGCGCCAGTTAACACCGTGATCAAGGCACCAACGGGCGACGGCTTTGTCGCGCGCGAATGTATGACCATTGCCCGCCTCTTCGTGAGACACCAGGTGGCTGAAAGGCGCCGCTGCATGCAGCCGCGCCAACACTTCTGTCACTTCGCCCACGGCCACCTGCAACCGTGCGCCGCACGCACGCAACTGTTGCGAGAGATCCCGCAAACATTCCTGGATAAAGAAATAGTGCTGCGATGCGGCGTCCGGCTGAGCCCAAAGGCTGGGCTCGATGACGTACAGACACAGGACCTTTCCCTGGCGGGCGGCATGGACAAGCGGGGCATGGTCGTGCACCCGCAAGTCACGCTTGAACCAGACGACGGTGTAGTTCATTGATCTTCGGCAACTGACAGCGCAGCTTGATCGGCCCGACCGAGTATATGGATGACGGGCCCGCAATCAACATGTGACATAGCCGGCCGGGCGCGAATTTTCAACGCATCCCCGATTCAATCAGCGGGGCACACCGTTGAAGATGCATTTCGCGCCTAATCATGTGCAGCTGCGCCGCGCGCGCTCAGGCAGTGGCCACGAAGCGCGCCATATCTGACAGCACAGGCCCCAGAAACTGCAGCGGCGAAGCCAGCGCGGCCACGAGTGTCTTATGGTCCAGCTGCGGGTAGACCTTGAGTTCCACCGGGTGCCGATACTGCATCAGGCGTTCGGCAAGCGAGAACGTATTTCGCCGGACATCAACGTACGCATCGTGCTCCCCAGTGAGCAGCAAAGCTGGAGGGAGCCACCCCTGGCTTACATGGAACAGCGGCTGGCTATCCGCTGTTTCGTTCGGATGATTGAACACGGGCAACACATCGGTTGCTTGAATCGGAAGGAAGTTGTAGGGGCCGGCCATACCGATCCAGCCCGATAGCGTTTCGATGCGCAGACCCTGCGCTTCGAGCCAGCGACCATCGGTCGCCACCATCGCAGCGTTGTAGGCGCCCGCGCTATGCCCGGCGACGAACAAGCGCGAGCCGGCATGGCCCTGCCGATCCAGCCACCGCCGCGCGAAAGCCGTGGCGGCTGCGCAGTCCAGCAGGAAGTCGGGGTAGCGCACTTCCGGATACAGCCGGTAGTCGGCAACCATCGCAAACGCCCCAGTTGCGGCCAATGCTTCACCCACGAATGCGTAGTCCTTGCGGTCTCCCTCGCGCCACGACCCGCCGTAGAAGAACACAACCGCACGGGGCGGCCCTTCCATCGGCCGGACGGGTCGATAGATATCCAATCTCTGACGCGGGTGTGGACCATAGGCCAGACCCAGCGTCGGCACGCTTGCGTCGGACTTGGTCACTGCGTTGAGCACGTCCAGGGCGGAACATCCTGCGAGGCTCGCCAACGCAGTTGCCATCCATGCTCGGCGGGTTACGCCACGCATCGACTTCCTCCTTGCAGCCAAAAAAATGCCGGGCAAACGCACGGGGAGCGGTCAACGCCGCCCATGCTCGATGAGATATGAATCAAGTGCAGGCACATACAGGTTGAGTTCAAGACAGAGCGCTGGAAAATATACGCACACCCGTGCGCGTTGGATGCAATGTCCAGGATGGTTCGCGAAAACGTGATCGCACAGCCAGCCAACCTGCGCACGCACCCATCTGTGGCACTGAAGCTCGAACAGGGCCGTATGAATCTGTACGGCGGGGTGTATGACATCGAAACGGGCGGCATCGATGCGCTCGTTGGCGCAACACGCCGCTTTGCGGGGTTGGCCGAATCCCCCATCCCCCGACGAAGACAGCCCAGAGCTTTCGGGCTCGGGTCGGTAGCCGGCTATGCGCTGCGGGCGCAATGCCCTCCTCTGCAGGTCATTCTGCGGGGCGCCGGGTAGCGGGATGTTTCTCGCGCCCCAACAGGCAACCCAATGCCGCTTCCAGATGCGGAAAGCGAAATCGATAGCCGGCTTCCATCGCTTTCTTGGGTTGCAAGTGCTGGCTGCCCAGCAGCAACACTGACATCTCGCCCAGCGCCATCCGCAATGTCCACGCAGGAACAGACAAGAGCATCGGCCGGCGCAGCGTAGTCGCCAGCGTGCCGGCAAAGTCCGCATTTCTGACAAGATGCGGCGCACATGCATTGAAGGCGCCGCGGCAATCGGTGCGATGCAAGAGGAAATCGATCAGGCCGACCACGTCGTCAAGATGGATCCACGGCATCCACTGCTGGCCACTGCCGAGCCGTCCGCCGAGTCCCATGCTGAACGGCAGACGCAGCCTGGGCAACATGCCGCCGTGACGCGCCAGCACGGGCGCCGTGCGCAGAAATACGACGCGCATACCCAGCCCCTCCGCGCGGCGGGCTTCGTCTTCCCATGCGACGCAGAGTTGACTGCCAAAGTCGTGTTCGCCCGGGTGGCTGTCTTCATCCAGGGGCGCCTGCCCTCGATCTCCATACCAACCGGTGGCGGATCCGGAAATAAGCACGCGAGGCCGTTGCTCGCAACGGCTCAGCCAATCCACGAGCTCCCGTGTCAGGTCGACCCGGCTGCGCCATAGAACCTTCCGCCGCTGAACCGTCCATGGGCGATCGGCAATCGGTGCGCCGGCCAGATTGATGACCGCATCAAACGGCGGGGCGCCACCCAGCTCACGCAGCGTTGCCACACCGTGTGCACCCGCACACAACCGAGCTACCCGTTCAGGCGAGCGGCTCCAGACAACCAGATCGTGGCCCTGCGCACGCCACTGGCGGCAAAGCGCACGCCCGATCAATCCGGTGCCGCCAGTCAACAAGATGCGCACGATGGTTGGTCTCCTGGTTGCAGTTGCGCCGCGCAGGCCGTCGCATCCGTCATAACGTTTCGAGCCGCGCTCGCACTTGGGCTGCACGCGTGCGCAGGGCATCGCGCTCCTCGGCTTCCATCTTGGCGAGTTGCCGATACACCATGGACAGGCGCGGATTGCGGCCGAACACGTCAATATGGCGTGCGAAGAAATCCCAGTACAACGCGTTGTAAGGGCAGGCGCGCTCTCCGACACGCTGCTTGCTGTCGTAGTGGCAGCCCTTGCAGTAGTCGCTCATGCGCGAAAGGTAAGCGGCACTGCTGACATACGGCTTGGTGGCAATGCGTCCGCCGTCTGCCCACTGGCTCATTCCCACCGTATTCGGCAGCTCCACCCATTCGAATGCGTCGATGTACACGCCGAGGTACCAGCGGTGGACCTCGTCGGGTGAGAGCCCCGCCAGCAAGGCGAAGTTGCCGATCACCATGAGGCGCTGAATGTGATGGGCGTGGGCCGTTTGCAGCGACTGGCCAATCGCCAGTTGCAGGCAGCGCATCTGGGTCTTTCCGCTCCAGAACCATGATGGCAACGGCGCATCATGATTCAGCACGTTGCACGACGCGTATCCGGGCATCTGCGCCCAATAGATGCCGCGTACATATTCCCTCCAGCCCAGTATCTGGCGAACGAACCCCTCAACTGCAGGCAACGGCGCCCTGCCATGCCGATACGCTGCCTCCGCGCGGGCGATCACCTCGCGCGGATTCAGCATCTTCACGTTGAGAGAAAACGACAGCAACGAGTGGAATAGCCGCTGGTGGCTGCTGCTCATGGCGTCTTCAAAATCGCCAAAATGCGGCAGCGTCTGTTCGATAAATGCGTCAAGGCAAGCCAGCGCTTCCGTGCGGTTTACGGGCCACCGAAACTCTCCGGCCTGCGGGTCTCCGAACGACTTCACACCGCAGCGCTCCACCGTGAGCCACAACGCCTGGTGGTCATGTACGGAGCGCGCGTCGGCAGGTTCGGGGGGCGTGCCGCGCCATGGCTTGCGGTTGTCATGATCAAAATTCCATTGCCCGCTTTCCGGCCCGCCCGTGTCGTCGAGCAGCACGTTGAAGCGGCGGCGCATCTCACGATAGAACCGCTCCATCAGCCACTGCTTGCGGCCTGCAAACATGGTGGCCAGATCATGCCTGCCCGTGAGGAAGTGTTCTGTGTCGACTTCGCACGTGGATAGCGGCTGCGCTTGGGCCCATTCGCGCAACTGCGCATCCAAGCGCCACTCATCGGGGGATTGCCACTCCACGCGCTCGGCACCGTAGTGTCTGGCCAATGCGGCAAGATTCTCGGTCAGGGACTGGCGGTTGCTTTCATCGTCGATCGCCACATAGCGCACCCGGTGGCCGCTGGCTCGCAGCCCTTGTGCAAAATCGCGCATGGCTGCAAAGATGGCGAGGATCTTTTGCGCGTGATGCAGCACGTAATCGGTTTCTTGCCGCACCTCCATCAGCACGTAGATCACGTCGTGATCCACACGCGCAAACCACGAATGCTGCGGGTTGAGCTGATCGCCCAGCACCAGCCGGATCGTCTTTGCGCTCTGGTTCATGTCATTGCCCGCCGGAACATGGCGCCACGGTCTTGCGCTGCGTGCTCGCTCTTGGTGTGGTGCATGCGCCCTCGCCGCTACTTAGACGGATCCTGCCGCTCGTGTGACACGGAGATCAGCGCGGACGTATCAATGCCCAGCGCACGGGCACGCGCAAAGATCGCATCACGCTGTGCGGGGTCGAGATGCTTGTCGCGTGTCAGCACCCAGCAGTAGCTGCGGTCCGGCCCGACAACCAGGGCCCAGCGATAGCCTGGATCGAGTGCCGCCACGTGGTAACCGCCGTAGAACGGACCGAAGAACGACACCTTCAGCGAACCGGTATCGTGGTCGCCCACGAAGAGCGCCTTGCCAACCGCCTCACGCCATTCACCCTTGGCAGGGTCAAAGCCACGATTGACCACGCGAACGCTGCCATCGGGCTGCGGCTGGTACGTGGCCGAGACATCGGTCAAGCCTCGCTCAAAAGAATGATCGAGCCTGGCCTGCTCGTACCAGCGCCCCTGGTAGCGTTGAAGATCGAACGGCGTGACGGCCGTGATGCCTTCTGGCGGGCTGGTTGGCGCACAACCTGCCAGGAATGCCCCTGCAAGCAGCGGAGCCAGCCAGTGCAGGCGCGCACGCACTGTGGACAATGCTGCCGCCCGCAGAACAACGCCGATCTGCTTGAACATGCCCCCGCCATGCAGCCCTGCGCGCTTCGCGAATTGAAATGCGGTTGTCAACGCATCTGCCATTCGAGTCCCCTTAGAGTGAATGCCGCTACTTGTGACATGAAACGCTGCGCAGCGCTGCCCGTCAACGAAATGCAGCAGAACAAGCGGCTCATTTCCGCCAATGAACATGCTTTGAGTTGGCATGCCAGCTCACGCAGCCGCAATCCCTGTGGTGCTCAGCAATGTCAATCGTGAGCAGGATTTGCATCAAGAAAACTTGGTGCGAGCGTTTCCGTGTCATACGCTGCGTCAGTAGACTTTGGAAGCCGACAGTCCGCCGCTTGACCCACCTGTAAGCATGCCCTCGCGATATGCCAGCCCAACGCATTTACGCCGTCCGAGCCCTGATCCTCACGCTTTGCACGCTCATGAGCGTTGGAGCGTGGGCCGACTGCCGCGACACGGTGCCCGCGCCGCAACTCTCCGGCAAGGGCGCGCTGTGCCTTTTCGGATTCTGCCTCTACGATGCACAACTATGGACCGCAGAACTCCCGCCCAGCTATAACGCGCCCTTTGCCTTGGAGGTGACGTATCGGCGCGCGATCGAACGCAGCCGCCTCATCGAGACCGCCATCGACGAGATCCGCAGACTCCAGGCGCCCGTCCCGTCCGATGACACCCTCGCGCAATGGCAGCGTGCAATGACCCCCGCCTTCCCCGATGTCAGGCCGGGCGACACCTTGTGCGGCGTGTATTTGCCCGGGCGCGGTGCACGCTTCTACGCCAATGGACAATTGACGACCGAGGTGGACGATCCGGCCTTCGCGCGTGCCTTCTTCGATATCTGGCTGGCACCCGGCACGCGCGCTCCGTCCCTGCGTCGTCATCTTCTGGGCAAGTCACGTTGACGCACGCAAGGCTAGTTGGCATCTCCCGGCGATTGGAAGCCCGGTTGCCCAATCTGGCTCGGCACTTGCGGCACACGCCGGAAGCGCGAAATGTCATATCCCATCGCGTCGAAACGGCTCAGTGCTGCGCGATAGTCGGCATCGCTCATGTTGGGGTCGCGCGAGAACACCCAGCCAAGGCTCTTGTCTGGATAGCCGAGCAGCGTCACCCGGTATTCCGGATCGACATACAGCGTCAGTTGCGACACGTAGATCGGCCAGAACAAACGCACGCGCCACTCGCCACCGCCGCTGCCCTCTACCACCGAATCAACGAACTGCATGCGTTTGAAGGGGGCGTCGAAACTGCCCGGCCGGTAGACATAGGCGTCGTCAATACGGCCATCGGGCCGCAGGGACCATTCGGCATAGCTGCCGACATTGCCGCGCTCACCAAAGTACGGAATGTTGGCGATGACATACCAGCGCCCCATGTAGCGCGGCAGATCAACCGGTACCGTCTTCAGCGGCACGGCAGCCCGTGGGTTGGGATTCGGGGGTGGGCTGGAGCAGGCGGCACTGGCGATGGCCAGCGTGAATACCGCCAAACGACGTGCCCAACCTGACAGGGTGAGCCAACGGTGGCCTCTTTGATGCGTTCTCATCGTGCTCTCCTCTACACGGTAGCCGGACAAGCCGGCTGGTTTGTCTGCGTGCTGAGCGCCGCGCGCGATGCCGCGTGGGTCGGCATCGTTTTTGTCGCGGTACTGCTGGCGCTTCATCTGCGGCAAGCCCACCGGCCATACCAGGAACTGCGGCTCGTGATGTGGGTGGTGGTGCTCGCGGCGCCGTGGGAAACCCTGCTGATACGCACCGGTGTCATCGTCTATCCGCACGGGGCCGTGTGGGCCGGGTTCGTACCGCCCTGGCTGCTGGCGCTGTGGGTGCTGTTCGCGATCCAAGTGAATGTCCTCTTTCGTTGGCTGCGCGGCAGGTGGTGGCTGGCCATGGCGCTGGGTGCTATTGCCGGCCCGCTGTCGTTTCGTGCGGGAGCGGCACTTGGAGCGGCGCTCATTCCCGATCTGACCGCCACGCTGGGCGTGTTGGCCATCGGGTGGGCGGTATGGATGCCGCTCCTAGTATGGATGGGCGAGCGCAGCGACGGAACCGGCAGCCTGCCCTGACGGCCACGGCGGCCGGCGTTCAGCTAGCGCTTGACGAACCGGTAATGCGCCACGCCCCACTCGTTGCCGCCGGCATAGCCGAACAAGGTCGACACCGCCAGATAGAACATGCGCCACCGCTGAAACCACACGGCGGCCTGGCGCTCGCCATAGGTCTGCACGAACACCGGCATCAACCTGCCACGGGCCGCGTCAAGATTGGCCAGCCAATGGTCCGCCGTGCGCGCGTAGTGCGCGCCACTGACCCACCACTGCCGCGCCACGCGCAGGTCTTCCTGGAAATGCAGCAGCAGCGCTTCGGATGGCATGGTGCCGCCGGTGAAGAAGTACTTCGACATCCAGTCGGTGCCGTCCTGCACCTGAAAGTGATACGCCAGCGTGCGATGCGCAAAGATGTGCACGAACAGCACCGCATCCGGTCGCATCCAGCGAGCAATCTTGCCCAGCAACAGGCCGTAGTTCTTCATGTGCTCGAACATTTCGATCGACACGACGCGGTCAAAGCGGCCACCCGCGGGCATGTCTGCAAAATCGAAATCGACGATGTTTCCGGTGTGCACGCTGAGGTTCGTCAGCCCGCGCTCGGCAGCCCGGGCCTCGATCCAACTGCGCTGACCGCGCGAATTGGACAACGCCACAATGCGTGCGTTGGGATAGCGCTTGGCCATCCACAACGACAGCGATCCCCAGCCGCAGCCCAGGTCCAGAATGCACTGCCCGTCGGCCAGGCTAGCGCGTTCGGCGTAGCAGGCAAACATGGCCTCTTCAGCCTCGGCCAGCGTTTCATTGCCGCTCGGGTATAGCGCGCAGGAATACTTCAACTGCGGCCCCAGATGGGCCTCGAAGAATGCGGGTGGCAATTCATAGTGCTGCGTGTTGGCCGCGTCTGTCTCAATTGCGATGGGGCTGCCGTGCAACTCATCCAGTAGCGCGTTGAAGCGCCGTGAACGCAGTTCGCCGTCATGAAGGCCTTCATCTTGCAAACGCTGGCGCATCAGGGCGCGCATGCCGGCACGCACCAGCACATCCGGCAGCCATCCGCGCTCGCAGCATTGGATGAGCCAGCCGTCGCTGGCGTCGGCCGCGGCCTGCGGCGGTATGGTCGGCGTGGACAGCGCAGTCATGTGAGGCTCCTTGGGTCTGTATGTCTGTACATCAGTGGTGCGGCGGCCAGGGAATCAACACGCTCGTTGTGCGGGCGTATTCGGCATAGTCGTCGCGCGTGGCGCGCATATGGGCTTCGAGCATGGGAACGCCCGAGACCTTTACAAGCAGCCATGCCATGGCCACCGGCGGCAACAGCGTGAGCCATGCCCACGGCGTGCCGATCGCCAACGGCACGTAGGCCAGCCAGTGCACGCATTCAAAGAAATAGTTCGGGTGCCGCGAATAGCGCCACAGCCCCACCCGGCAGGTCTTGCCCCGGTTTGCCGGGTCCGCCGCAAAGCTGCGCAGTTGCCTGTCGGCCAGGGCTTCGCCGGTTACCGCCATCAGCCACAGGGCCACAGCGGCCGCCATGGCAAGCACACTCGGTGCATCGGGCCGGTAACTCGGCACGGCAAACGCGATCGACAGGAACATCGATACCGCCGCCTGCAATTGGAAGAAGCCAAACATGTTTCGCGGTGCGGCAGTGCCCCACTCCTCGCGCAGTTTCCGGTAGCGCGCGTCTTCCGGCTTGCCCGCATTGCGGCGCCACAAGTGCCAGCCAAGGCGCGCCCCCCACACTGCGCCGCCTACCCCGACCAACACGCGCGCGAGCAACGACCCCGCACCCAACCACGCGTAAAGCAATGCCACCATGCCCAGCGAAAACGCCCAGACCGGGTCGACCATGCCGGCGTTCCCACTGCGCAACTGCCACGCCCACACGGCGCTGAACACGGCCACCAGGAACACCAGCGCAACGAGTGCGACGCCGATCGCCGACATGGTCACCCCCGCTCCAGCAGAAACTGCGACACGCCGATCCGGCCCTCGTCAAAGCCGGCCTCGCAATACGCGAAGTACAGGCGCCAGATGCGGATGAAGGGCTCGTCGAATCCGAGTGCACGCGCAGATTCCAGCCGGGCTTCGAAACGCTGGCTCCAGCGGCGCAGCGTCTCTGCGTAGTCGCGGCCGAAGTCGAGGCGGTCGACCAGTCGCAAGCCGTGCTGCTCCGCCAGCCTGATAAAGCGCTCGCGGCTGGGCAACATGCCGCCCGGGAAGATGAACTGCTGGATGAAATCGGTGCCGGCGCGGTACCGCTCGAAGTGCGCCTCGTCGATGGTGATGCTCTGCACCAGGGCCCGCCCGCCATGGCGCAAGCAGCGCACCAGCGTCTGAAAGTAGGTCGACCAATAAGATTCGCCTACCGCCTCGAACATCTCGATGGAGGCAATGGCATCGTAAGCACCGTCCAGGTCTCGGTAGTCGCGCAGTTCAACGCGGGCGCGTGGCTCGTCGGCCAGGCGCTCGGCCGTGTAGCGGCGCTGTTCTTCCGAGAGCGTGATGCCGTGAACATGGGCACCGCGCGCGCAGGCCATTTCCATCAGGCCGCCCCATCCGCAGCCGATTTCCAGCACATCCATGCCGGGCCCCACCCTGAGCAGATCGCACACGCGCCGGTACTTGGCGGCCTGGGCGTCTGCCAACCCCTGCCGCAGGTTGCCGTTGAACCATGCAGACGAATATGCCATGCCTTCGTCCAACCACAGCCGATAGAAATCGTTGCCGAGGTCGTAATGCAAGTGGATGTTGCGGCGACTGCCGCGACGGCTGTTCCTGCGCAGCAGGTGGCGCAAGCGAAGGACGGAACGCGCCAGCGCATGACCGAAGATCGCCTGATCAAGCGTGGCGGCATTGACGATGGCCAGGCGCAGCAGGGTGGCGAGGTTGCCCGTGTCGATCCATCCGTCGCGATAGGCCTCGGCAAACCCCACATCGCCGCTGCGCAGGATGCGCCCGCACGCGCGCCAGTCGGTAATGCGCAGCTCGGCCGACAGCGGCGACGCGGCATCGCCGATCTGCACATCGCCGTCGGGCGTGACAAGATGAAGGAAGCCGTGCCGCAGCCGACCGGCCAGTGCCAGGAACAGCCGGCCGGCCGCAGGAACATGAGGCGGCACCCAGGCCAGGGAGCGCGAGGCTGTCATCGGGAATTCTCCGGAGAAGTTCTGTCGTGGGCACCACGGCCAAAGAACGGCACGCCCTTGACCCACAAGCGCAGGGCCTGCCAATGGATGCGACCGATAACCTGCAGCGCAAGCAACGGCTGCCGCAGCAACGCACGGCGCAGGTGAGCCGCATCAAACGGCTGCAGCCATCCGCCGATGGCGGTATGCAGCAAGAGACCGTCGTGGTCGTGGTAATCGATGCGCACCAGCGCGGTTGCCGCCGTCTCGGCAAAGCGGAACCGATAACCGCCCTCGACCCTGCAGAAGGGCGAGACATGCAACTGCTTGCGGCACGTCAGCACGGTCTGTGCGTCGATGGCCCCGCCGTCCTGCGCGCACAGCAGGTAACGGTGGTGCTGCCCGAAGGTGTTGTTGACCTCAGCCAGCACGGCGCGCAGCGTGCCGGCCGCGTCGTGGCAATACCAGAACGAGACGGGATTGAACATCCAGCCGGCAATGCGCGGAAAGGTCTGCAACCAGACCTCGCCATCGGCAGGCAAACCCGCGCTGCTCAGCACGCCACGTATCCAGGCGAGCAGATCCGTGCCGTCCCGCGGGCCATAGTCACGCACGCGCAACGACAGCGGCCGCAAGCAGTCCACGCCAAACCACGCGCCCGTCAGTCGCCCCAGCGCCGAGAGCTTCACGCGCACGGCAAACACCGGGTAGACAAAGCGGTTGGCCACCGGCCGCAGGCGGCGGTGCATGACCTGACCGACGAGAAGCTGCGCGTCGCCGTTCATGGCGCCACCTGTGCCCAGGCGGGGGCGCAGCCAAAATCCGCCACCACGCGCAGGGCAGACTTCAGCCCGTCTTCATGGAAGCCGTACCCCGTCCAGGCGCCTGCAAACCAGGTGTGGCCGCGACCTTGCAGCTCCGGCAAGCGGGCCTGCGCGTCAATGGCCGGCTGATCGAACACCGGGTGCTCATATTCGAAGCGCTGATACTCCAGCTCGGGCGCGGGCGGTTCGGACGGATTCAAGGTCACGACCACCGGCGTCGACACCGGCAGCGGTTGCAACTGGTTCAGCAGATAGCTGACGCACGGCGCCGCGCCCGTTGTGCCCGCCCGCGAGGCATCGAGATAATTCCACGCCGACCACACGCGCCGCCGACGCGGAAGCAGGCGGGTATCGCGGTGCAGGAAGGCAGTGTTGGGCTGATAACGGAAGGCGCCCAGCACGGCGCGCTCGTCGTCCGTGGGATCGTCGAGCAGACGCAGCGTCTGGGGCGCGTGCGTAGCAAGCACAACGGCGTCATAGCGCTCGCTGCCGGAATCGGTCCGCACATCGACGTGGTCCGCCGCACGGTGGATGCCGCGTACCGGCGTGCCGACGCGCACGTCTGCCAGCCCGCGCGCAATCGTGTGGACATAGCTGCGTGCCCCGCCTTTGACGGTGCGCCAACGCGGCCGGTTGAAAATCTGCAGCAAGCCGTGGTTCAGGCAAAACCGCAGAAAGGTTTCCGCCGGAAATGCCAGGATGTCGCGGCTGGGCGTGGACCAGATTGCCGCCGCCATCGGCAACAGGTAATGCGCACAGAACGGCTCGCCATAGCGGCCGGCGGCAAGCAGCGCGCCCAGGCTGTGGCGCTCGTTGCGCGCCGCCGCCAGATTGGCGTGGGCTTGCCGGTTGAAGCGCAGGATGTCGCCCAGCATCGACAGAAACCGCGCCGACACCAAGTTGCGCGGCTGGGCAAAGACCGTACTCAGGCTGGTGCCGGCCCATTCCAGCGCCCCGCCGTCAACCGACACGCTGAACGACATGTCGCTCTCGCAATGGGCAACGCCAAGCTCGTCAAACAGCGCGATGAGGTTGGGATACGTGCGCGCGTTGAATACCAGAAAGCCGGTGTCGACGCCAAAGACTTGCCCACCTTCTTCAATATCGACTGTATTGGTATGCCCGCCAAGCCGAGGGGCGGCCTCGAACAGCGTCACGGCGTGCCGCTTCGCAAGAAAATGCGCAGCCGCGAGCCCCGAGATGCCGGAGCCGACCACGGCAATGCGCTTTGCAGGAAACTGAAGAATGTTCAAGGCGATGCCTCTTAGGGTGGCTTGGCGCTCAATCGCCGGTGCGGCCGGGCAGCAGCGCAAGAAACTCGCGCCGCAAGCTGGGATCGGTCAGAAACACCCCGCGCATCACGCTGCTCACCATGCGCGACCCGTCGTCCTTCGTGCCGCGCCAGTGCATGCAGTAGTGTTCCGCCTCCAGCACGACCGCCAGGCCATCGGGCGCCATGCGGTCTTCCAGCAAGTCGGCAATCTGCTTGATGGCTTCTTCCTGGATCTGGGGGCGGCTCATGACCCAGTCGATCAGCCGGGCGTACTTGGACAGCCCGATCAACTGGGAGTCTTTGTGCGGCATGACACCAACCCACGCACGCCCCATGACCGGGCACAGATGGTGAGAGCAGGCGCTGCGCACGCGCAACGGCCCCACCACCATGAGTTCGTTGAGCCGCTCCGCATTCGGAAACGCGGTCACTTCGGGAGCCTCGACGTAGCGCCCCGCAAATACCTCGCGCACGAACATCTTGGCGACGCGGCGAGCCGTCTCCCGGCTGTTGTGGTCTTGCTCGACATCGATGACCAGCGCACGCAGCACGGCTTGCAGGCGCTCCTCAACCTCGGCCTGCAGGAGATCCAGTTCACCATCGCGCAGGTAGGCCGCGATGTTGTCATTGGCGTGAAAGCGGTGGCCGGCGCTCATCAACCGCTCACGAATCCGGACAGAAAGCGGCACGCTGCCAGCCGCACCGGCAAACCCGGGCGGATCCAAAGTCAGTTTCATTGAAGTTGCTCCGAAAATTCGGCGGTGCTGTCGCTGCCCATGCCGCCTCAGGCAAGCTCCCGAGCGAGGCGGATGGGACGCATACGGTATATACGTGGCTAACCTGCTGGTGGATGCAGCGATTCCGCCCGGATTGCGAATTCCATGGCGTCTTCGAGCATCAACCGGGCGCGGTTGGCGACATCCCCGAGATAGCGGTGCAGTTGTTCATCAAGCGAAGACCGCACCGCACAGCCATCGCTGAAACGCTCGAATGCATCGAGCTGGCGAATCAGCCCGACAAGGTGCCGCGGGCACTCGCAGGCCAGCGTCTGCGAGGCGTTGGCAAAGATCTCCAACTGCCGGTCTGTGAACCTGCGCGCATTGCGTCGCAACGGTTCGAGCTTTCCGTAGACCGCGTCCACGCGCACGAGCTGCGCCAGTTCTTGCAGAACCTGGTCAAGCTCACCGTGCGCATTGGGCTCCCGATACAGCCGCACGCCGGCCGCGCGCAGCATGTCGGTGGCGCGCACCGTGCCGAAGCTGTAGATCACCCCGACGGCGCTGGCACCGCACCGCCGCGCCAGCGCCAATAAGGCTTCCGCCGTTTCCGGATGCAGGGACGCGGCTTCGGCGATCAACGCATCTGTGCTTGGCGGTGACTCAAGCTGGGCCTCGGCGTCCAGCGCGGGCAATTCGATGACGGGCTCGATCCCAAGCGACACCAGCGTGCTTTTTCTGCGCCGGACGCGCTCCGCCAGCAACGTGCCACAGACGGAAAGCGAAATTGCGGCGGTGGCCGGCGCGAGCGCCGGTGCTTCAGCAGCGAGCGAGGCGTCCAGCAACTGCTGGAGCTCGGTGCTGTCTGCATGCGCAATGGCGCCGATCGCGTGCCCCTGGTTGACGAGCGAGCGCAGAAGGGCAAGGCGCTTGACGTCCTCGCTCGAGTACAACCGCTGGCCGGACTGTGATTTGGTGGGCGAAATCACGCCATAGCGCTGCTCCCACACACGGAGCGTGGATACAGGCATCTTGGCCATGCGGGCGGCCGTTCCGCTTCGGTACATCGGCGCTGCGTTGTCTTCGTGTGGCACGTGCGTCTCCATGCAAGCTGCTTTGCTGACATGAAACGCTGTGCCGCCGACATCGTCAATGAAATGAAGCGCAAAACGCGTGTCTTGCGCACACTTGAGTCGGAATTGAATCGCTATTCCGGTGTGGACGAACAGGTCGCGGAGCCGCCACACCTGCGGGCTCCAGCCGCGCTCCCGCCAAACCGCTTCGGCGGGAGCCGCCCTCACGTTACGAAGCGCGTGCCGTCAACCACTGAGTTGGTTGCAGCGGGGCGCCGACAATCCGCATCTCCCCGAGACTGCCGAAGAAACCATTGCCCATGCTGCCACCGTACTGCGCGCAACCGATTGCCATCTGCTGGTTGCTCGCCACGTAGCGGATGCCGTCCATCCCGCTGTTGTTGCGCAGAATGGGCGCGCCTTCCACGTACATCGTCGTGCTGCCCTTTCCATCGTTGACGATGGCAACGTGCAGCCATTGCCCTGCCGAGACACCGCCCGACCAGCACGCCAGGTTCTCGGTGTTATCGGTCGGGATGACCTCCCACTGGAACTCCATCAGGTTGGAAAACGCGAACATCGCCATTGTGTCGCCCTGGTCGACATCGCCCGGCCATGACACGCCAGTGGCTGCGCTGCGCGCGCCAAGCCGGTAGAGAATGCCCATCCACGCGTTGTTCTGCGCGGTCCAGGCCGAGTCGATCTTCACGAACGCCTCGATGGTGTAGCCGTTGGCAAACGTTTGCACATTCAAGGGCGAATTCGGGGCTGTCGTGAAATACGAAGACCTCGTCTGGCTGGCGTTCTTGAACTGCAGGCTGCCCGGAGCGGAAGACAACGGGTGATGATCCTTCGACCACACCAGGTCGCCGGGCTGACCACCCATCCACGTGTTGAGCGAAATGGGATTCGCGCCCGCAGTGGCATCGCCCGGCACGGAGGCGTCCTTGATCTGGAAGCCCGGTTGGTACGGCGACAGCGCCTCGCCTTCGGCAGCGGCCGTGTTGTAGAAGCGCCAGTGCGCCAGCGTGTTCGGTACCACCGGGTAGTCGTTCGGGCCGGACGCCGGCTTGCCCGCTTCCTGCGGCGGGTTGTGATAGTTCGCGAGGATCAGCCCCTTGGCGACGTCCGACAGGCTGCCCGACACCGAGCCGGCTGCCGCCTTGAAGGCGGGATTGAAGCCGGCAAAGCGCTTGGCAAAATCGATGTCGATCGAGAAGTTCTGGTTATCCGCCGTCAACCATGCCGAATCGAACTGATTCAGGCTCGCTTCCGGCTTGACAGGCACCCACGGCGAGAACGAACTGGCGACGATCTTGTTGTTCGTCAGATCGAATTCGTACAAGCGCATCAGGCCATTGCCGCCCATATACGCCATCTGATAATCGACGACCATGAAGATGACGTCGTTGCCGGCCGCGTTCTTTTTCGTCATCTTGCACGACCCGTGGTAGTGACCAGATACGGCCATGAAAATCTGGTCGTTATTCTTGATCAGCTTGTCCCACAGGTAATTCGAATACGCCGTATCGGCTGCCGTAACAGCGTCCGGGCCAATGCCCGCAAGCTGGTGGCAAATCAGGATGACCGGAATGCCGGGGTTCTTTGCGATGACCCAGTTGGCCCACGCAATCGCATCGTCCGAAGCGCGCCACGACATCGACAACACCAGGAACTGATTCCCTTCCGCGTTGAAGACGTGGTACTCGTGAAAGCCCGAGCCATGGCGGCCGCCGAAGGTTGACTGCCGTTGTGCACGCGCGGTCGGAAACACCTTCAGATATGGCTCCACCAACCCTTGCCGGTGGCTGCCGCCATCTTGGTACCCATCGGTGTTGTCAAAGCCCGAGACGCCAACGCCCCAGTCAGGCCCCCATTGCATCGACGAGCCGATGGCGCCAACGTCGTGGTTGCCCGCGCAGATCGAATAATTGCAGTTGGCCTTTTCCAGCACCTGCATCGCCTGGCTCGCCAGCTCCCATTCTTTGGTCACCGTGCCGTTGGTGAGTTGGCTATTGCTCAGCAGATCTGTGCTTGCACTCCATGGCGCCGAACCTTCAGACGTGTAATACCAGGACTGGTCGACAATATCGCCAAGGTGCGTGGTAAAAGCCAGTTTCAGCGCTTTTGCATTTTGGGCAATCCATTGCGTCTGCGCCTTGAATGGATTGTCGAATTGCGGATTGATGGTCGGATAATTCTTTTGATACAACCCGCCCATTTTTGCAGATGCATAGCGCGGATAAAATTGCGTATCCGGCAAGGCCGCCAGCGTGAATGACGACACCAGCTTTGGTGTCGTCGTTCCGGTGCCCGGATCGCCCGCACTTGGCGGGGTGCCCGTTGAACCCGTTGAGGCGTCCGGCGAATCGCCGCCACCGCACCCGCTCAGCACGCCCGACAGTCCGACCGCCGTCGAAGCCAGCATCATGCGCAGCAATTGCCGGCGCTTCAGCTCAGGAACAGCGGCCAGATCATCCAGCGTCAGCTGCTGTTGATCGGCCCCACTTTTCATTGACATGGTTCTCTCCGTTACGTTTTAGGCTACCCAGAAGGCAAAGCGATTGCCGCCGCAATTCGCAGGGTTGGTCCAACGCTCGAAGGGAAATGAAGTGATGCCTGAAAAGCCGCAATTCTCATCGACACAGATCAACCGCACTGAGTCCCCGAGAAACAACATTCTCAAAAATCCTCAGATTGCGAATGCGTTCGATGCTCTTTTTATTGCCTGCGATTCATGAAATGAATCGGTCACATCGATTGGCACTCGCATGGTAGGAATGATGTGTGACAGGGGCGTTTCTTTAAGTCGTACACATTCAATCGCGATTGGATCAAATCGCAATTCGATACCCCGAAACAGAGCGCCTGTTTGATGCTGTGCGGGGAGGGCCAATACCGCGCTGCCATGCGCTGCCCCGGCCCGCAGCAGCACCTACAGCGGGTGGCAGATGGACGATCCGTTGTCGCCCCGGGCATGTCTGCAGACGTTGCCATCGAGCCCAATGCGACGCCGCACCGAGCGGGTTACCTAGTTGTCGTCGCCCTCCGTACCCCGCTGGTGGGGATCGGGAAAACCCGCCCTTGACCTCTAATATATCAATCAATAAATTCTGATATATCAAAAGACGTGCCCGGATTCAGCAGCCTCCTGCCGGGTCGACACGTCAGACAAAAAACCGACGAGGAGACCCAATGACAGCGCCCTTCCGTAACCGGCGGCGGCAGGCATCTGATGCCCGCGCCCCGCACAGTCCGTCGCGACGTGCCTTTCTGAGTTACAGCGGTGCCGTGGTCGGGGGCGCGCTGGTGAGCGCCTGTGGCGGCAGCTCCGACGACGCCGCAGCACCGGTCGCCACCACGCCCACCGCACCTGTGCAAGCGGACCCGATCTGGGGCACGAACGGCTTGGCCACCACCATCATTTCGTCGCTGAAGGGCGTGGCGCAGAGTGCGTTCCCGGCAGTTGATTTCCAGGTCGAAGCGTATGGCGCGCAGCCGTGCAGCGTTGTCGCACAAACAAGCCCCTACACCGATCCGACCAAGTCGCCCGTCAGTTCAGGCGCCGGCGCAACGCAGGCGCCCGGCGCATTCGATTCGCGCCCGGCATTCCTGGCAGCCATTGCAGCATGCAACGCAGCCGGTGGCGGGCGCGTGGTGGTGCCGTCGGGCACGTGGTATTGCGCCGGGCCGATCGTGCTGCAGAGCAACGTCAACTTTCACCTCAGCGCCAACTGCACGATCTATTTCAGCGCCAATCCGGCCGACTACGCCAAGGATGGCCCGATCGATTGCGGCACCAACGGCAAGCTCTACTACAGCCGTTGGCAGGCCGACGATTGCCTGAATTACGGCTCGCCCATCTACGCACGCAACGCCAGCAACATCGCGCTGACGGGCGAAGGGGCGACCTCGGTGCTCAACGGCCAGGCCATGACACCGTTTGCCGGCACGGGCAACACCAGCACGTGCTGGTGGACTTTCAAGGGCACCAACGGCGCCTATGGCTGCGCCAGCTCCAGTACGCCGTCGCAGGCTTACAGCAACCCGAACAACGTCGACTTGCAGACCGCGGTGCCGGGTATTCCGAGCGCGCTGTATACGCTGCTCACCAATCCGGCAACGCCCTGGCAGCAAGACCAGAACTATCTGCCCGCGCTGTCCGAAGCCGGCGTGCCGGTTGAGAAGCGCATCTTCGGGCTCGGTCACTACTTGCGCCCCAGCATGGTGGAGTTCATCGGCTGCACCAACGTGCTGATGGAGAACTACCGCACGGTCAACACGCCGTTCTGGCAGCACCATCCGGTGCACTGCACGAACGTGGTCATCCGTGGCGTAACGGTCGACAGCATCGGGCCCAACAACGACGGCTTCGATCCCGACGCCTGCAGCAACGTGCTGTGCGAAAACGTCACGTTCAACACCGGCGACGACTGCATCGCCATCAAGTCGGGCAAGAACCTCGACACCGGCTACGGCCCGGCGCAAGACCACGTCATCCAGAACTGCACGATGAACAGCGGCCACGGCGGCATCACGCTGGGCAGCGAAATGGGCGGCGGCGTGCAAAACATCTATGCGCGCAACCTGGCGATGCTCAACCAGTTCTGGGCGACAAACTCGCTGAACATCGCCATCCGCATCAAGACGAACATGAACCGTGGCGGGTTCGTGAAGAATTTCTATGTCACCAACGTCAGCCTGCCCAACGGCGTGAACCTCACCGGTGCCGGTTACGGCAGCAAGATGCTGGCAGGCAGCCCGATCAACAGCACGGTGCCGCTGGGCGTGGTGACGGCGGCCGCAGCAAACCCGTCAGCTTCGCAAGGCGGCCTGATCACGTTCGACTGCGATTACCAGCCTGCAGCCGATGCCATTCGTACGCGGCCGGCACTGGTGCAGAACGTGAACATCTCCAACGTAACCGCCGGCAACGTCACCACCGGCGGCCTGACGGGCTCGTGCTTCCAGGCCATCGTTGCGCAGGGCCCCGTGGCGTTCGACTACAACGGCGCGCTGCCTGTGCCCACCGTTCCGCCCATCACTGGCGTGACGATCTCAAATTGCAACTTCGGCACGCCCACGGCGGCAGGCCCGGCAAGCGCCACTACGCCGGGGCCGATCTACGCCTACAACGTGCACGACATCACGCTGCAGAACGTCGTGATCGGTGGACAGACTTTCAACACCACCGTAACCGACGCCCGCTGAGCAACCCGCCTCCTTCGCGCTTGGCTGGTTCTGCTGGCCAGCGCCTTTTTATTCCGACCCTGCTGCCCACACATCCATCATGAAACGCCCTACCGCAATCGCTCGTACCTCCCTGCTGTTCGCCGCACTGCTGGCCGCCTTTGCAAGCGGCGCTGCGCAAGCGCGCACTTTCCGTGTTGCCGACGTGCACGGCGATACCTACCCCACCAACATGGCCGTCAAGTTCATGGGTGAGGAGATCAAAAAGGCCACTGACGGCAAGGACTCCGTCAAGGTGTTCGGCAACAGCGCGCTGGGCTCGGAGAAAGACACCATCGACCAAGTGCGCATCGGCGCCATCGACATGGTGCGCGCCAATGGCGCGGCCTTCAACGAGATCGTCCCGGAATCGGTGATCCCCTCGCTGCCCTTCCTGTTCCGCGACATCGACCATTTCCGCAAGGTGATGTACGGCCCGGTCGGCCAGAAGATCCTCGATGCGTTTGCCGCCAAGGGCTTTGTCGCCCTGACGTTCTATGAGAGCGGCGCGCGCTCGATCTATGCCAAGAAGGCCATCCACACGCCGGCCGACATGAAGGGCGTGAAGATCCGCGTGCAGCCGTCGGACCTGATGGTCGACGAGATCAAGGCCATGGGCGGCACACCCACGCCGATGCCGTTCAGCGAGGTCTACACCGGCCTGAAGACGGGCCTGGTGGATGCGGCGGAAAACAACATCCCGTCGTATGAAGAAACCAAGCACTTTGAAGTCGCGCAGATCTACTCCGAAACGCAGCATGCGATGACGCCGGAAGTGCTCGTCTTCTCCAAGAAAATCTGGGACACGCTGACGCCGCAGGAGCAAGCCGCAATCCGCAAGGCTGCTGCCGACTCCGTGCCGTACTACGTCAAGCTCTGGACCGCGCGCGAGCAGGCGGCCACGGCAACCGTGACCAAGGGCAACGCCACGATCGTGCCGGCTTCGCAGGTTGACCGTGCCGCCTTCGTCAAGGCCATGCAGCCGATCTGGACGAAGTACGAGACCACGCCGCAGATGAAGGACATCGTCAACGCAATCGTTGCCACCAAGTAAGCCTGCATCACCGCTCAAGCGCGGGGCCTGCGACTTTCCCGCAGGCCCCACGCCGGGCAGGCCCCCGATGTATGCCGTTGGTACACCGGCCCCGCCTGCCCACCTCCGATACCGCGCTCCCCTCCAGGTTCAGCATGCAATCGATGTCTTTACTCAAACGCATCAACGATGCGTTTGCGCTCGTGCTCACGCTTGTGGCGGCGTCATGCCTGGCCACGCTGACCGTGCTTGTCTTCTACGGCGTGATCATGCGCTACGTCTTCAACAACGCGCCGGATTTTGTTGAACCCATCGCCCTGCTCATGGTGGTGGCCATTGCCATGTTCGGGGCCGCGCTTAAGGTGCGCGAAGGCGGCCATATCGGCCTGGATTCCTTTGTCGAACGCCTGCCCGCCGGCGGCAAGCGCGCCGCGCACGTGCTGCAGAAGCTCTGTCTGATCGCCTTTGCCGTGGTGATCTTCATCGGCTGCTTCGACATGGCCGAAACCACGTTCGGTGACCGCATCCCCATCCTCGGCCTGCCGGAAGCCGTCCGCTATTGGATTCCTATCGTGGCGAGTGTCGCCATCGCCCTGTTCGCTCTCGAACGCCTGATCGGGCTGTTCGCGCAAGACGCAAGTTAAGTCACCATGGATCTCGCCATTCTCTCCGTCAGTTTTCTGGCGTTTCTTCTGCTGGGCGTACCGGTTTCGTTCGCGCTCGGCCTGTCATGCGTGCTGACGTATCTGCACGAGGGTCTGCCGGCGGCCACCGCCATGCAGTCGATGATCTCGGGCATGAACGCGTTCTCGTTCCTGGCCGTGCCGTTCTTCATCCTGTCGGGCGAGCTGATGCTGCACGGCGGCATTGCAGACCGCATCCTGCGCTTCGCGCAATCCCTGGTGGGGCACTTCCGCGGTGGCCTGGGCATGGCCAACGTGGTGGCCTGCACGCTGTTCGGCGGCGTCTCGGGCTCGCCCACCGCCGACACGTCGGCCATGGGTGGCGTGGTGATTCCGCTGATGAAGCGCGAAGGCTACAGCGCCGCCTACGCCGTCAACGTGACCACGCATGCCTCGCTGGCCGGCGCGCTCATGCCGACTTCCACCAACATGATCATCTACGCCTTTGCGGCGCAGGGCATTGTGGGCTCGCTCAACGGCCAGCAGGTGAGCGGCGTGTCGATTGGCGACCTGCTGTTCTCGGGGCTGCTGCCGGTGCTGTGGGTCATGGGCTTCGTGCTGATTGCCGCCTACTGGCAAGCCAAGCGCTACGGTTTCCCGCGCCGGGCCGACGGCTCGACCGAGCTGCCGCCTTTCCCCGGCTGGTTTGCCGTGGCACGTGCCTTTGTGGGCGCAGTTCCGGGCCTGATGGTGATCGCGCTGATCCTGGTGTGCGTGGCCATGGGCATTGCCACCGCCACCGAAGCCGCCGCCATCGCAGTCGCCTATTCGCTGTGCCTGACGGTGCTCGTCTATCGCTCCATGACGTGGGCCAAGTTTCGCCGTGCGCTGGCCCACGCCGCCAAGACTACCGGCGTGGTGCTGCTGCTGATTGCCGTGTCGAACATGCTGCGCTTCCAGATGGCCTACCTGGAGATCCCGGACGCCATCGAGCAGATGCTCACCCAGACCAGCGCCGCACCGTGGCTGATGCTGCTCTACATCAACATCCTGCAGGTGTTCCTGGGCACGTTCGTCGACATGGCGGCGCACATACTGATCACCACGCCGTTGTTCCTGCCCATGGCCATGCATTGCGGCGTCGGCCCCGTGCAGTTCGGGATCATGCTGCTGCTCAACTGCTCGCTGGGGCTGGTGCATCCGCCCATCGGCTCGGTGCAGTTTGTCGGCTGCGCCATCGGCGAAGTCTCCATCGGCGAGACCACCAAGATCGCCTGGCCCTACTACCTCGCCATCTTCACCGCCATCAACGTGGTCACGTACATGCCGTTCTTCTCGACCTGGCTGCCGAGCGTGATCAACGGGCACCCGGTGTACTGAAGCAACCCAACCAATAACCAACATGCAGCCACGGCTGCGACATCAAGGAAGGAGTCATCATGAAGAGCCAAGTCGCCATCGCGGCAGCGATCGCACTCACGGGGGGAATCGCCGGATCGGCGTACGCGCAAAGCAGCGTCACGCTGTACGGCAACATCGACGTGTCGGTCGGGTATCAGAGCAACCAGACCTCGGTCGGCTCCACATCGAACGGCCATTCGGTCGTCAAGCAGAACAGCGGCATCTGGTCGGGCAGCCGCTTCGGCTTCAAGGGCAACGAAGACCTGGGCGGTGGCAACAGTGCGCAGTTCGTGCTTGAAGAAGGCTTCAATGGCGACACGGGCTCGCAATCGGTCTCGGGGCTGATGTTCAACCGCCAGGCCTTCGTCGGTCTGGCCAACCGCGAGCTGGGCACCGTTACGCTGGGCCGCCAGTACACGGCGTACTTCTCGATCCTGGCCCCGTACAGCCCGATCAACTGGCTGACCGGCTTCTACGGTGCGCACCCGGGCGATATCGACTCGCTCGACACCAACTACCGCGTCAACAACTCCGTGGTCTATACCTCGCCCACACTGGGCGGCGTGACCTTCAGCGGCTCCTACGGCATGGGCGAAACGCCGGGCAGCGTGGGCAACGGTTCGACCTGGAGCTTTGCCGCGCGCTATGCCAATGGCCCGGTCGGCGTGGGTGCCGGTTTCATGCGCGTGAACAACTCGACGGTGGGCGGCGGTGCCTGGGGCGCGAACTCGGCGCTGTCCAACAACGGCAGCCAGCCGGCCGTGTCCGCCATCAACGCGGGCTACCAACTGGCGGCGGCGCAACAGCGCTTTGCCGTGCTCGGTTCGTACACGTTCTCGCCGGCATGGGACGTGTCGGTGTCGTACTCCAACGTGCAGTACATCCCCGGCGTGAACTCCAAGTTCGCCAGCGAGGCGATTTTCAACACCGGCGGCGCCGTCCTGCACTACAAGGCCACCCCGACGCTTGACCTGGCGGCCGGCTATTCGTACACGCGCGCCACTAAGGCCAACGGCATTGCGGACGCGGCGACATATCACCAGTTCAACCTGTCGCAGTACTACAGCTTCTCCAAGCGCACGGGCCTGTACCTGCTGGAGGCGTATCAGAAAGCCAAGGGTAAGACGATCTCCCCCACGGGGGGCATCATCGATGCCACGGCGTCCATCGGCGATGGCCAGAACGGCGCGCCCTCGGCAACCGGGTCGCAACTTACCGTGGCTGTCGGCATGATTCACCGGTTCTGACCGGTTTGAACGCCCGTCACGGCGTCCGCCCGGACGCTGTGACCGGGTTCACCTCAGTTCAAGTGCGCGGAGTTTGCCGCTATCATGGTGCCCGCGCTGCCCTTGGTCTCTGACCGCATCGACACCTCAGGCCGCGCCGTTGCGATCCCTTCCACTTCCTCCCGAACTCGTTGCGAGCTGTATGACTTCGCGCCCTTTCCCCTCGCCCCCTGAGGACGAGGCCACCATGACCGCCGCCCGACGCGTGTATCTGAAGCTGCGTGAGCGGATTGTCGAGATGGAACTGCTACCCGGAACGCGCATCGTCGAGAAGGATCTCGCAGAAGAATTTGGCACCAGCCGTACCCCCGTTCATGAGGCCGTCCAGCGGTTGGCCGAGGAAGGGCTGATCGATGTCCAGGCCCGCGTCGGGACGTTCGTGTCGCGCATTCCGCTCAACACGCTGGAAGAAGCCATGCTCGTGCGTGGCGCGCTGGAAGTCGCCATCATCGAGAAGGCTGCCGAGCGCATGACGCCCGAAGGCATCCACAAGCTGAACGTCGTGCTCGAACGGCAAGCGCAATGCGTGCGCGAGAGCAACCGGCGCGGCTTCTTCCGCACCGACGAAGCCTTTCACGCCACGCTGGCCGAGCTGTCCGGCTACCCCGGCGTCTGGCAGATCATCCTGGAAGTCAAAACGCAGATCGACCGCTACCGGCTGCTGACGCTCCCGCTCGAGGGCCGCATGACTGAAGTCCTGGCCGAGCACCGCGCGGTGATCGACGCCCTCGCCTCCAACAATCCGAAACGCGCCGTGCGCGCCATGCGTGAGCACCTGGATCACGTGCTGCCGGTGCTGGAAATTACCCGTCGGCTGCGTCCGGAGTACTTCACCATCTAGGCAGGTTCGGGCGAGTGGCCGCTTCGGGCTGGGCGGCCGCTTGGTCAACCATGTCGATGCACGGCCTTCGCCAGCCTGCACCACCGTGAGCGGCTTCGGCGCCGACGCGTGGAACATCGGGAATTTACATTCCCGAATCGATCTGCCGAATTCACCTTTCGTTCGACCTTGGCTCGCTGTTAATCCTCGATTCACATGCGCAGTGGATCATGTCGGACCGACTCGCTCCCATGCAACGCCACTCCATGCCGAATTCCACTTCCGTGAATCCTTTGCCGAGCACCTTGCGCAGTGCCGTATTGGCACTCAGCCTGGCACTCTCGTTGCCCGCGTTAGCGCAAACGAACGCCCTGCGGGTGGCCTCCGATGTAAAGGACATCCGCATCAAGGCGCTGAACGTGCTGCCCAAGGCCAATGGCAGCAAGAGCGACCGCGATGACTGCCCCCAGGCCGTCATGAAGCCGGCATCGGCAGCAGCCAGGCAGGTGGCGGCACTGGGCTGGGCGGTGATGGCCGATGTGCCGCTTGGCTCGGCATCTTCCGGCATGTATCGCGCCATCAGTTTTGCGGGCCGCCTGGAAGCCGGTACCAGCGCAACCTGCAACATCACGCAAGGCAACGTGGCCGTGTTCGACAACGACAAGCTCGTCGCGCTGGCCTACGGTAAATCCGCAGAAGACACCGCCATCGGCACCCTCACCGCGCTCGAAGGCGGCGCCGTGCGCGTGTGGGACGGCGACATGGTTGTGTCGCCGGTTGGTGACTTGCGTGTCGACGCTGATGGCACGGTGCGCCTGGGAAAAATTGCCGACGAAGATGCCGTCTGCCATGGCCGCGCCAAGGTGCCGACAATCTATGGCATGCCGATCGACAAGGCCCGCAAGGCACTTGCCGCCAAGGGCTGGAAACCGGTACGGGGCGGCCCCAACGGTGAGCCGCGCCAGAGCGCCCTGGTCAAGCAGGGCCTGGTGGAAACCGAAAACTGTGCGGGCACCGGCCTCGCCTACTGCGACTTCAGCTACACCAGCCCCGCAGGCAAGCTGACCGTGACCACCGCGGGGGAGGACGACCCGCCGCACGTTGTCGACTACGAGGTCAAATGCCGTTGAACGGCAGTGGCGCGCTCGTCAGGCATCGCAACCGTTACATATTGTTACATTTTCGCTTGCCAGGTCTGTCGATTCCGCCCACCCTTCATTCGACGTGCAAGTAGAGGCGCGAACATCATGCGTCGCCTCCAACCCAATCGAACCGAAGGAGAAGCACCATGCGATTCATGATTCTGCGTCTGGCCGACAAAGACACCGAAGCCGCCGTCATGCCAAGCGAAGAACTGCTCACCGCCATGGGCAAGTACATGGAAGACCTGGCCAAGGCAGGCGTGCTGCTGGGCGGCGAAGGGCTGCATCCCAGCTCGCGCGGCGCACGCGTGGAATTCAAGCATGGCAAGCCGACCGTGATCGATGGCCCGTTTGCCGAAGCGAAGGAGCTGATCGCCGGCTACACCATGTTGCAGGTCAAGTCGGAAGAAGAAGCACTGGAGTGGGTCAAGCGCTGGCCCGCACTGGATGCCGGCGGCAACGTGCGGCTGGAAATCCGGCGCGTGTTTGAAGCGGAAGATTTTGGCGCGGAGTTCACACCCGAAGCCCGCGAGCGCGAAGACCGCCTGCGCGCAGAATTGGCGGCCAGGCAGCAATAAGCAGCAATAAGCGGCACCGTCATGGCCGGTTCGACGCCCGATGCACTCGCCATCCACCGCACCATCGATGCGGTGTGGCGCATCGAATCGGCCAGGATCATTGCCGGGCTTGCACGCCTGTTGCGCGACGTGGGGCTGGCCGAAGAACTGGCGCAGGATGCGCTGGTCGCGGCGCTGGAGCAGTGGCCTGCGTCCGGTATCCCCGACAATCCGGCCGCCTGGCTTACTGCCACCGCCAAACACCGCGCCATTGACCGGCTGCGCCATCACACGCTGGCGGAGCAAAAACATGCGCTGCTTGCCATCGAGCTTGGGATCGAACAGGAGCTAGCCGAGGCCGATGCCGAAACAGCGCGCGAAGCGGCCATCGGCGACGATCTGCTGCGGCTGGTCTTCATCTCTTGCCATCCGGTGCTGCCGCACGAAGCCCGCGTGGCGCTCACACTACGACTGCTTGGCGGGCTGACCACACACGAGATCGCCCGCGCCTTTCTGGTGCCGGAACCCACGGTGGCGCAGCGCATTGTGCGCGCCAAGAAGACGCTCTCTGCAGCACACGTGCCGTTCGAGCTGCCCGAGCCCGAAGCGTTGCCCGAGCGGCTTTCGGCCGTGCTGCAGGTGATCTATCTCGTCTTCAACGAAGGCTATGCCGCTACCGCCGGTGACGACTGGACGCGCCCCACGCTGTGTGAAGAGGCGCAGCGCCTGGGCCGCATCCTGGCGGGGCTCATGCCGGGCGAGCCGGAAGTGCTTGGCCTGCTTGCGCTGATGGAGCTTCAGGCCTCGCGCCTGCGTGCACGCGTGGGCCCCGGCGGCCAGCCCATCCTCCTGATGGAGCAGGACCGCAGCCGTTGGGATTACCTGCTTATCCAGCGTGGCTTTGCGGCGCTGGCACAAGCCGAAGCCTGCGGGCGCGGGCTTGGCCCTTATGGGCTGCAAGCGGCCATTGCGGCATGCCATGCAAGCGCGCGCACTGCCGAACAAACCGACTGGACACGCATTGCCGCGCTGTACGACGCGCTCGCCCAGCTCTCGCCCTCGCCCGTCGTCGAACTCAACCGTGCCGTTGCTGTAGCCATGGCGTATGGGCCGCAAGCCGGCCTCGACATCGTCGATACGCTGCTCGCCGAACCGGCGTTGCGCAGCTATCACCTGCTGCCCAGCGTACGCGCCGATTTTCTTGCGCGCCTCAACCGCATGGAGGAAGCCCGCGCGGAGTACGAGCGCGCTGCTGCACTCGCACACAATCGGCAGGAACGCGCGCTTTTGCTGGAGCGCGCAGCCCAGTGCGCGTCCTCGGAGTAACACCGCGGCACGCTGCTTGCTACGCAGATTGGCTTGTCGACAACACGACCGCCGCGGAACCTTGATTGCGCTGCGGCCGTCCATCCTGCGTGAACCGTTCTCCGTCTTCCCTTCTCAGCATTCAGGCGCTGCGGGGCTTTGCCGCGCTGTATGTGGTGGTGTTCCACTCCGGGCTGGCCCTGGCCCACACCGACATCCCTGCCCTTGCGTGGTTGACCACACATGTGATCAAGCGCGGTCATGTAGGGGTGGATGTGTTCTTCGTCATCAGCGGTTTCATCATTGCGTGGGTCGCCATTCTTGGCCCGAAGGGGCCTGAGCCGGCCGGCGAATTTCTCGTCAAGCGTGCATTCAGGCTGGCGCCGCCTTACTGGTTGATGTCGGTGCTGCATTCCACGTGGCTCAACCCGGTGTCGGCGGGCGTTTTGCTCACGTCGCTCGCGTTTGTGCCGCAGGCCAATGTGGATGCACCGTACTTCGGGTATCCGGCACTGTATGTAGGCTGGTCGCTCAACTACGAGGTGTTCTTCTATGGGCTGTGCGCGGTGGGGCTTGCGCTGTTCGGCCGGCGTGCGCTGGGGCTGGTGACGCTGGCGCTATTCACGACCACGATCATCGTGCCGTTCTGGCATAGCGGGGCCGTGCAGCGCAACCCGGAAGCACTGTACGACTGGGCCACACCGCTGCAGGCCATGGCAGCCAACCCGCTTGTGCTGGAGTTTCTGCTGGGCGCGGGGCTGGCGTGGCTGTATTCAGCGCATCGGCATCGTCTCACCCCGGCCTTCGCGCGGGTACTGATGGCGGTGGGCGTGGCGACGTTCGTGATATCGGTCGTTGGCCCTGTTCCCAAGTTCGATCTGCTCGCCCGCGGGCTGCCCGCAGGCGCTTTGCTGATCGGCATGGTGGCCATGGAGCACTGCGGCGCGCTTCGCGTGCCGCGCGTCGCCGTTTGGCTGGGTGAGCTGTCATACGCGCTCTACCTCGTGCACCCGAGCGTGATCGAAGCCACGCACCGACTGGTAGGCAGGCTGGCGCCGGAATGGATCGGCACGCAGTTGATGCTGTTTGCCGTCAACCTTGCGTTCACGCTGGTGTTGGCCATGCTGCTGCATCGCTATGTCGAGCGACCGTCCATCGCCCTGGGCCGGCGCGCCGTCGACTGGATGCGCAACCGTCGACACGCCTCGCGTATGCGCCTGGGCCAACAAGAATCTTGAGCTGCGACGCCTCCGCACCACCTGCGATGCGTAACGCGATGCCGATGCCGATGCCGCTAGCAGCTCCCCTCAAGCAGTCACGCTGAACATCAACGCCTGGATCTTGCCCTCGACTGGGCCCGGGCCGAACTGCGCCGTCAATGCATCGGTACATACTTCGGTGGCGTCGGTCAGTGCATCGGGGCCGAATGCCTCCAGTTCGCCGCGCACCGGTGTGCCCTGGCAATAGGCGATGGCCACCCCGCGTGCCGTCTCTGCCCGGCTGCGCGCTGCAACAACGTCGTACATGACGTCTGCGGTAAAACCGCCCGCACGGGCGTCGGCTTGAATCGGCGCCGGGTCGTAATGGCCATGCGGCGTGCGCGCCAGAAACATGGGCGGATTCTCGGGAAAGCGCTGCACCAGCGCCTTCGTCACCACATTTGCAAAGTCGTTGTCTTCAATCCGGCCCCACACGCTCAAGAGCAGCTTGCCGCCCGGTGTCAGCACACGACGCGCCTCAGCAAAGGCCCTGGGCCGGTCGGGGAAGAACATCGCGCCAAACTGGCAGATCACCAGATCGAAAGATCCGTCGGCAAACGGCAGTTGCTGGGCGTCGGCCTGCTGCCATGTCACGGGCCGGTCCGTGCCCACGGCGGCCGCGCGATCGAGCATCGGCAGGTTCAGGTCGGTTGCGACAATCTCCGTGGTTGCGGGTAGTGCACGCGCCAGTGCGCGCGTCACTGCTCCGGTACCTGCGGCAACTTCCAGCACGCGCTTCGGCTGACATGCCGCCGCCCGCGCAGCCATGTCCACCGCATAGGGCTCGAAGATCAACGGGACCAGCAGCGTGTCATACAGCTCGGGAATCGAACCGGAGAAGACCTGATCGGTGCCATGCGCAGCCATCGTTCACCACCTTTGCCCAAGAGGATGCTTGGGTATGAATGGTTATAGTCCGGAACCGCGCGGCGGGCACTCCGCCAAGTCGACTAGATGACATGCCTGCCAAGGCATGAAGGAGCCGGCAAGGCGCGGGATTACGCACGCTTTCTGACGGCCGCCCCCGCCTGACGGGGCATGCGCCCCAACGCCGGCTTGAGCAACGGTGCGTGGTCGCCAAGAAAATCCCACAGCCGATTGGCGACGGGCCCGTGCGGCTGATCCCGCCGTCGTGCAACCGCCAGCTCCTGCACCATGCCAGGAAAATGCCGCCCCGCAATCGACAGCAATGCCCCTTCGCGCAATTCCGCATCGATCAGGAACCGCGGCAGATGCCCCCACGCCATGCCGTGGAGGATCAGCTCTTTCTTCATCAACTGATCGGGCACGGCGCACTGCGGCGCCCCTTCGATGACGTAGTGGGATTGCTCCGGTGGGTTCCGCGCCGAATCATTGATGACGCACTGCATGAAGCGCTGCATCTGCTGTGCCGTCACTGCCGGTGTGATGGGAAACGGGAGAAAGCCCGGCGCCACCACCGGCACCATGGCGATCTTGCCCAGGTCGATCCACTCCATGCGCACATCCCCTTTCGGCACGCGGTGGACGATCAGGTCGGTGTCGTCTTCCAGCAAGCGCTCCCACGGTCCGGTGACGGCCTCAAACTGCAATTGCAGACGCGTCTGCGGGCACTGACCGAAGAACTGGCTGAGCAATGCCAGCACGGGCTGCAGCGGGCACAGGTCACCCAGCACCACGCGTAGCTCGGCTTCCTCGCCCATCGCCAGCTGCTTTGCATGAGTCCGCAGTTCATCGCTTTCGCGCAGCACGGACTGCACCTTGCGGTGGAATGATCGCCCCGCCTCCGTCAAGCGCACGCGATAGCCGCTACGGTCCAGCAGGCACAAACCCAATTGCCCCTCCAGCTTGGCGACCGCCGCAAACACGGAAGGGTGCGAACGATGCAGCCGGTCGGCGGCCGCCTGAAAACTGCCGCCCGTCACCACCGCATCGAAGCACTGCAGCTCGTGAAGCGTGAAGTTCTGCATTGTCGGCAAAACCTACAAAGTTCGTCAGAACTTCATAGTATCCCCGAACCTCATCGGCTTCTAGGATGACGACATCCCAATCGTTTCAACCGTCTTTCTCAGGAGCCCATCGTGACCACCCGAAACGACCTCTCGTTCATCACCACCGGTGACGGCACACGCATCGCCTATCGCTTCGACGGCGCGGCGGGCAAGCCCGTCCTGCTGTTGTCCAATTCCATCGGCACCGACCTGCACATGTGGGACGTGAGCGTGCCGCGCCTGGCCGAGCACTTTCACGTGCTGCGCTACGACGCGCGCGGTCATGGCGCTTCGGATGCACCGGCCGGCGCATATTCGATGGATCGTCTCGGTCGTGACGTGGTGGAACTGCTCGATGCGCTGGGCATCCAGCGCGTGCATATGCTGGGGTTGTCGCTGGGCGGCATCGTGGCGCAATGGCTGGCGATCCATGTGCCGGAGCGCATCGACCGGCTGATCCTCTCCAACACTGCTGCGCACATCGGCCCGACGCAGTATTTCGATCACGCCATTGCTGAACTTCGGCAAGCGCCCGACATGCAGGCAACTACCGAAACATTCCTGCGCAACTGGTTTCCGGCGCGCATGCTGGAGTCGAATGATCCTGCCGTTGATCCATTCCGCCGCACACTCCTGGCCACGCCGCGCGAGGGCATCATCGGCGGGTGGGCGGCGGTGCGCGATGCCGACCTGCGCCGCACAATCACGCTGATCACGCATCCGACGCTCGTCATTGCCGGTCAGCACGACACCGTGACGTCTGCCCGCCATGGCGAGGAAATTGCCGCCGCTATTCCAGGAGCGCAACTGCACATGCTGGACACCGTGCACCTTGCCAACGTGGAGTTGCCGGACGCGTTCCTTGAAGCCGTGCTGGATTTCCTGGGCGTGCTCGAAACTGTTTGATACATCGACACACCGCAACGCAGCCGGTTAACATGGCGGCCATCCAACCGATGTGCCGCCAGCCATGTCCCGCGTCAAGAACGAAGACGAATTCGAGCTACGCCGCGAAAGCGTGCTCGACACCGCCGCCGAAGCCTTTGCGGCCGACAGCTACCCGAGCGTGTCGATGAACCAGCTTGCCGCTGCGTGCGGCGGCTCGAAATCGCGCCTGTATCACTACTACGAAGGCAAGGAGGCCATCCTCTTCGACCTGCTCGACCGCTACACGCGCCGGCTGGCCGATCTGGTTGAACGCGCCGAGAGCGACGCGCGCCATGCCAAGCTCTCGGCACGCGCCACATTGCATTTGCTGATCCGCACGTTTTTGGCCGAGTACGCCACGTCGCGCACGCGGCATGTGGCCTTGCTCAATGATGTGAAATACCTGGCGCCGGAACAGCGCGACATCGTGCTCGCGCGCGAGCGGGACGTGGTGGCAGCCGTGGGGCGGCAACTTGGTGCCGCCTACCCGGACAAGGTGGATGAAGCCAACCGCACGCCCATCACGATGATGCTCTTCGGCATGATGAACTGGACGTTCACCTGGCTCAAACCTGACGGACCGCTCTCGTACGAAGGCTATGCGGAAATGGTGATCGACATGCTGGAGAACGGCCTGGGCGGGCTGGCTGGCCCGAGCGGCACGAAAGGCTGACGTTCAACGCTCGTCATAGCTGACCACCACGCGCTGCGTGAGCGGCCGCGCCTGGCAGGTCAGCACAAACCCCTGCTGGATCTCCCAGTCTTCCAGGGTGAAGTTCTTGTCCATCTCCACACGGCCTTCCAGCACCTTGGCACGGCACGTGCAGCACACGCCGCCCTTGCACGCATAGGGCAGATCCAGCCCCGCACTCAACGCACTGTCCAGCACCTTGGCGTCGCCCGCCATCGGCACCTCGTGCAATTTGCCATCGAGCACAACGGTGAGCGCGACATCGCCCGCCACGGCGGCATGCTTGCGCGGCTTGGCCACCGCCGTCGCGTCGCCCACCGGCACGCCAAAGCGCTCGGCATGCACGCGCTCGCGCGGCACACCGCGCTCGAGCAGCGCCGCCTCCACCGCATCGATCATCGTCGACGGGCCACAGATGAAGGCAGCATCGATATCGTCGGGCGGGATCAGCGTGTCCAGAAAAGCCTGCACCTTCGCGCCATCGAGCCGCCCGTTGAACAGCGCGATCTCCTGCGCCTGACGCGACAACACGTGATACAGGGCGAAGCGATCGAGGTAGCGGTCTTTCAAATCTTCGAGCGCTTCGCCAAAGATGATGCTGTCGACGCTGCGATTGCCATAGACCAGCGTGAAGCGGCTCTGCGGCTCCGCCGCCAGCGTCGTCTTGATGAGCGAGAGGATGGGCGTGATGCCGCTGCCAGCCGCAAAGGCCACGTAGTGGCGGGCGCTGTCGGCTGCAAGCGGCACGTAGAAGCGGCCGTCTGGCGGCAGCACATCGAGCGTCTGGCCCACGCGGATGCGGTCGTGCAAGTGGTTGGAGAAGACCCCCGCATCGACACGCTTGACTGCCACACGCAACTCACCGTGCGCGTCATAGTCCTGTACGGCGCAGCAGATGGAATACGAGCGCCGCAGTTCTTCGTGTCCGGGCAGTTGACCCGGCGGTACGCGCAGCGTCAGGAACTGGCCTTGCGTAAAGCGGTATGCGCTACGCAGATCGTTCGGCACGTCAAAGCGCACGGAAATCGTATCGGCCGTCTCGCCGCGCACTTCGGCAACACGCAAGGGGTGGAATTGCGGAGTCATGGCGATCGCGCTCAGGGGGCTTAGTAGGGCTTGAAATAGTCGAACGGCTCGCGACACGCACGGCAGCGGTACAGCGCCTTGCAAGCTGTCGAACCGAAGGCGGAGATGAGTACCGTATCGTGCGATCCGCATTGCGGGCAGGCGATGTGCTCGGCCTGCGTTGGGCGAGTAAGACGAATCGGGCGTGCACCATCCGCTTCGGTCACATGTGCCGGCGGCGCAATACCAAAGTCGCGCAGCTTGCGGCGCCCTTCAGTCGTAATCCAATCGGTCGTCCATGCCGGCGACAGCACCGAGCGCACGCGATACGCACCCACGTCTGCCGCCTGCAACGCACGACTCACATCATCGGCAATTTGCTCCATGGCGGGGCAGCCGGAATACGTAGGCGTGATCGTCGCCACCAGTGTGCCGGCCTCGTCGAGCTGCACATCGCGCAGGATGCCAAGCTCGGCAATCGTCACCACGGGAATCTCCGGGTCGGTGACGGCCTCCAGCGCGATACGTGCGCGGGCCAACCGCTCGCTTACCACGATGCCCCCGGGAACTGGCGCGCCAGCCCCTGCATCTCGGCCAGCAGATAGCCCATATGTTCGGAATGCACGCCGTGCTTGCCAGTGCTGACATACGGGCCAGGCTCCGGCCAACGCAGCGTCGCCTCATCCAGCGCGTCACGCACGGTGGCTTCCCATACGTCACGCAGGTCTGCCGGGCGCACGCCAATGCCGGCCTCGGCCACGGCAGTTTCAACATCGTCCGTGGCGAAGACTTCGTTGGTGTATGGCATCAGCCAATCGAGCGCGGCTTGGGCCCGCGCATGCGACTCATCGGTGCCATCACCGAAGCGCACAAGCCAATCACGCGTATGGGCGAGGTGGTAACGCACCTCCTTCACCGATTTGGCGGCAATGGCGGCCAGTTCAGTGTCGGTCGAACGCGTCAACGCTTCCCAAAGCGGCACCATCAATGCCGCGTACAGGAAGTGGCGGACGATGGTGACAGCGTAGTCGCGCGCGGCTGCCGAGGTCGCTACCATCGGCCCTGCGTGCGGCAGCTCCAGCAGCGTGTAATTGCAGAAAGCGGGCTCCGCACGCCAGTAGGCGTACTCATCCTCGGTGCGCGGTGTACCGGTAAGCCTGCCTTCGATCTGCCCCGCGCGCGTGTAGAGCAACCGCGCCTGGCCGATCAGGTCAAGACTCAGGTTGGACAGCGCGATGTCTTCTTCCAGCACGGGGCCATGGCCCGTCCATTCCGCGTTGCGCTGGCCGAGGATGAGCGCGTTGTCGGCCAGACGAAGGATGTATTGCAGATGCGCGTCAGAAGTCATCACCGCGGCTCACATGTGGTTGACTTCATCGGGCAGCCGATAGAACGTCGGGTGGCGATAGATCTTGTCGGCCATCGGGTCGAACAGCATCGGCTTGTCGTCGGGTTCGCTGGCAGTGATGGCGGCCGACGGCACCACCCAGATCGAGACGCCTTCCTGCCGGCGCGTGTAGACATCGCGCGCCATCTGCAGCGCCTGCTTGGCGTCTACCGCATGCAGGCTGCCGCAGTGCTTGTGCTCCAGGCCCTGCTTGCTGCGGATGAACACTTCCCACAGCGGCCATTCGTGTTGATGCATGGTGGGCTCCTTCCGGTTCAGGCAGCTTGTTGGTTGGCGGCGGCGCGTTCGGCCTGCTTGCGAGCGTAGGCGAGCGCGGCTTCGCGCACCCACTCGCCTTCTTCGTGTGCACGTTTGCGGGTGGCAAGGCGCTCGCGGTTGCAGGGGCCGTGGCCATCGAGCACGCGCTTGAATTCGGACCAATCGAGCGGCGAGAAATCGTAGTGGCCGCGGGCTTCGTTCCACGTGAGGCCGGGGTCGGGCAGCGTCACGCCGAGCACGCGCGCCTGCTCCACGGTGGCATCAACAAACCGCTGCCGCAGGTCGTCGTTCGAGATGCGCTTGATACCCCAGGCCATGGTTTGCGCGCTGTTGGGCGATGCGGTATCGGGCGGGCCAAACATCATCAGCACGGGAAACCACCAGCGGTTGACGGCTTCCTGCACCATGTCGCGCTGCGCCTGCGTGCCTCCCATCATCGTCAACAACGACTCGTAGCCCTGACGCTGGTGAAACGACTCTTCCTTGCAGATGCGGATCATGGCGCGCGCATATGGGCCATACGAACAGCGGCACAGCGGGACCTGATTCATGATCGCCGCGCCATCGACCAGCCAGCCGATCACGCCCACGTCTGCCCAAGAGAGCGTCGGGTAATTGAAGATCGACGAATACTTTGCGCGCCCCTCGTGCAGCGCGTCGATCATCTCGTCGCGTGAGCTGCCGAGTGTTTCTGCAGCGGAATAGAGATAGAGGCCGTGGCCCGCTTCGTCCTGCACTTTGGCCAGGAGGATAGCCTTGCGCTTGAGCGACGGCGCGCGGCTGATCCAGTTGCCCTCGGGCAGCATGCCCACCACCTCGGAATGCGCGTGTTGCGAAATCTGCCGCAGCAGCGTCTTGCGGTACGGCGCGGGCATCCAGTCTTGCGGCTCGATCTTGTGGTCGGCCCCGATGCGTGCATCAAAGCGCGCCTGCAACTCGGCTTCGCCTTGGGAGGCGGCGGCCAGTTCCTGCTCTGTGGGCAGACCGCCGGGCTGGTCGAGGCTTTGGGTGTACATGCGATCCTCCGGCCGCTTTTGGGCATGTGCACGGCACGTCATGCGCGCCGTGTTTTGGATGGATCGATTATAAACCGTCCGACCGGTCGGTCAATAACGGGTTTCACCGCATGCCTCGTTTGAGACATGCGGTGCGTCCTTCCCTCTCTTCTTTTCCAGCGACTTAAATTGGCGCTGCCGAAGATGCTTCGCCCTGCGCCGCTCCGTGTGTGCGCGTACGAACGAACACGCCCGCCAGCACCGAACCGAGTACCGCGGCAACTGCCCCTAGCAGGAACGCGAGGTGATAGCCGCCATTGAGCGCCGTCGTGGCATCGGCGCCTGCCGCGGCCAAGCCTTCGGTGCGCGCTGCAGCAAGGCTTGCCAGGATGGCGAGGCCCAACGCACCGCCCATCATGAACGACGTGTTGACCACGCCGGACGCCAGGCCCGATTCATCCGGCGCCACATCACTCATGGCGGCCAGTAGCACCGGATTGAACGCCACACCGGCGCCCAAGCCCAGCAACAGCATGCCGGGCAGCACGTCCATCACAAAGCTGCCGCCGGCAGGCGCCCGTGCAAACAGCACCAGCCCGATGCCTGCCACCAGCAAGCCCAACGACAGCGGCGCGCGAATGCCGAAGCGCATCACCAGCTTGGCCGACAAGCCCAGCGAGAACACCGCCATGATGATGTTGGCCGGCAGGAAGGCCAGCCCCACCTGCATGGCGCTGTAGCCGAGCACGCGCTGCATGTACAGCGCCGAGATGAAGAACCACGCGAACATCGCAGCCGCCCACAACACCCCCACCACGTTGGCCGTAGCGACGTTGCGCAGAGCGAACATGTGCAGCGGCATCAACGGATGCGACACGCGCGATTCAATGATCAGGAATGCGATCATCAACGCGATGGCAATGCCCAACTGCGTTAGCGTTTGCGTGGACGTCCAACCGGCTTCGTTGCCATGCACGACGGCGTACACCGCCAGCATCAGGGATGCGGTCACGGCAATCGCACCCGCCACGTCCAGCTTCGTACGGTCGGCCAACGGCTTGCCCGCAGGCAACAACGCCACGCACGCGGCGTATACCGCCACACCAATCGGCAGGTTGACCAAGAAGATCCAGTGCCAACTCAGCGTGCTCGTCAGCAAGCCACCGAGCAAAACGCCGATGCTGCCGCCGCCCGCACACACAAAGCCGTAGATGCCCATTGCCTTGGCGCGGTCCGCCGGCGAAGTGAACAGATTCATGATGAGCGACAGCGACACCGCCGACACCACCGCGCCGCCCAGCCCCTGCACGGCGCGCGCCGTGATCAGCAGCCCTTGCGAATTCGCGAGCCCGCATGCGGCCGACGCCAGCGTGAACAGCGTGAGCCCGAGCAGGAACACCTTGCGATGTCCGAACAGGTCGCCCAGCCGACCACCCAGCAGCAGGCAGCCGCCGAAGGTCAGCATGTAGGCGTTGACGACCCACACGAGCGAGGTTTCGGTAAAGCCCAGGTCTGCCTGGATGGACGGCAGCGCAACGTTCACGATGGTCGTATCCAGCACGATCATCAGCACGCCCAGACAGAGCACGATGAGGGCAAGCCAGCGCTTGCGTTCGTCGATGCCATGCGTCATGGAATCACTCCTATGCTTGGCTGCTGCGCCTGGATGTCGCTCAGAATTGCGCAGCCGATTTAAGGTTGGCGAGACCGGCTTCAAAGCCCTTGCCGGCCATCGCGTCCATACAGAAAAAGGCCCGCCAGCTTGGCGATGTGCCCGGCACAGCGGTCATCGCAACGACGATGCCCAACGCAATGATCTTCAGCATGAAGAGCGCTCCGGCAGATGGGGCAGCACGTGAATTGGACGCCTTTGCGTGGGCCAGACAAAGGGTCGCGCCAGACCAGCTGGTCGTCACCAAGGGGGTGGTTTCGTTGATATTGGTAAGGCCCCGGTGATCGCGCAGTCTAGCACCGGACCATCGCCCTGCGCCAAGGCAAGCTTCCTACGATTTTGCGTAGCACGGCCACCGCCCGGTGGCCGCTTGCACACGCATTGCAGCAATTACATCGGCTTGGGCGCGATCACCATCCACGTGATGCCAAAGCGGTCGGTCACCATGCCGAATGCGTTGGCGAAAAACGTTTCGGACATCGGCATCGTGACTTGTCCGCCCTCGCCGAGTGCCTTGAATGTCCGCTCGGCAGTGGCGTTGTCGGGCACGCTGACGGACAACCCGAAACCCTTGAAATCCGTCTTGCCGCCGGCCATACCGTCGGACGCCAGAATTTGGGTTTCGCCCACGCGGAAGGCGGCGTGCATCACCTTGTCGAGCGGGGGCGCCACGCCGCCGCATTGCTCGGCAGTGGGCTGCGCATCCTTGGGCGCATCCTTGTAGCGCATCACGACATCGACCTTGGCGCTGAGCGTTTTCTTGTAGAACTCCAGCGCTTCTTCACAACGGCCTTCGAAGAACAGATACGGTTGAACTTGCATCACAACTCCTTGGGGGTGGACTCGGGGGACTGCAAAGCCGCGCATTGCGCCACGCGGTCGGGGGAAACCTCGCTCAGCCGCACGCCGGTTCAGGCACCGGCATCGGCACCGATGCATGCTCGTGTACGACTTGCCAACGGCCATCGCGCTTGCGGAAACACACGGTGGCGCGCGTGTGTGCATCGTGCTTCGCACCGTCGCGATAGCGCGCACGCAGGCGATTGATGCTGAAGCAATAGGCCAGATCGCCACTCACCTCAAGATGCAGCTCGGCGAACTGGAAATCGGCCTGACCCTCAAGCGCATCGAACCAGCTTTGCCAATTGCGGCGGTATGCATCCACACCTTTGACGAACAGCGGCGGCATCACATCGAACACCACTACGTCGGGCGCGTAATGACGCATGACGGCGTCGATATCCTTGGCGCGGACGGCGGCAGCCCATGCGTCGATCAACGTGCGGAGCTCCGCTGCATCGTCCGTTGCAGCTGTGGCTAGGGTCATGTTGGCCTCCGAAAGATCTGTCGCAATAAAGGCTTGGAAATTTGCGAAGCAGCGCCTAGGGTTGAATTGTGAACACTGTCCACAAACAGTAGCAGACATAATGGACGGTGTCCACATAGAACTTGCGGAGTTGCATTGCATGACCCAGGAACCACCCCGACCGCCCGTGCGCACCACGTATCGCCATGGCGACTTGCGGCGTGCGTTGCTCGACGCCGGCATTGAACTGGCGCGCGCGGGCGGGCCCGACGCCATCGTGCTGCGCGAAGCCACGCGCCGCGCGGGCGTGGTGCCGAATGCCGCCTACCGGCATTTCGCGGGGCGACAGGACCTGCTGCAGGCCGTCCGGGCAGAAGCATTGGCGGCGTTGGCGCGCGCCATGGAAGCGGAGTTGGAAGCCATCGACCCAACGTGGCCCGAGGATGCGCGCGCACGTGCGTCGCTACGCGCCATCGGCGTGGGTTATCTGCGGTTTGCGCAGTCGGAAACCGGCCTCTTTCGCACAGCCTTTGCGGTGCCCGATGAAGTAGAAAACGACGCGGACCCCGCCAAGGCCGGCAATAGCGGCCTGAACCCGTTCCAGTTGCTGAGCCTGGCGCTGGACCGGATGACCGCTGCCGGCGTACTGCCGGCCGAACGCCGCCCGGGTGCCGAATACCTCGCATGGTCGGCAGTGCACGGGCTGGCCCTGCTCATCATTGATGGGCCATTGCGCGGGCGCCCGCCCGAGCAGACCGGCGCCATCGCCTTGCGTGTGGTCGAAATGGTGGAAAACGGCCTGTAGAGACTGCCGGACCGGCGGGCCGATGGAATATTGCCCGCACCCAAAGTGTTTACCATCAGCACAAGCCACACACACCGGAGAATCACCATGCAGATGCGACCAGGCAGATGGATCGGCGCCGCCGCGCTCGTGCTGAGCGCATGCGCGTCGCTCTCACCCATCCAGACAGCACAAAAGATGATTGGCCAGCCCGAAAGTGCCGTACGCGAGACCTTTGGCGCGCCCACCGAGACGTATCAACTGGCAAACGGCACGCACCGCTGGATCTATTCCAAGCAGCCGATGGGGCACGAAGTCTATGCCGCCGACTTTGATGCCAACGGCAAGCTTACCAACTATCGGCAGATGCTGACGGAAAAGGAAATCTACGAGGCACGCCCTGGTGTGTGGACCAAACGCGATGTGCTTGAGCGCTTCGGCTCACCGAAAGAGCCGACGCAGTACTACCCTCTGATGAAGCGGGAGGCGTGGTCATATCGGATGTACGTGCTCGGGTATCAGCAGGCGCACTTCAACGCCCTCTTCGACGACAACGGCGTGCTCGATCGCACCATGATCGTCGTCGACCCGCTTGGCGGCGATCACCAGAGCCGCAAGTGATACACAGCCCTGGCGGCGCATTGCACGCCGCCAGGGCTTCAGGGTTTAGCCCAGCGCCGAAGCGATGGCCTGCGCGAGTTCGTTCGCTTCAAACTTGGCGACGTAGCCGTTGGCGCCAACGCGGCGCACGTGGTCTTCGTTGGCCGAGCCCGACAGCGACGAGTGGATCACCACCGGAATCGACTGGAATGCCGGCTCGGTCTTGATCTTGCGCGTCAGCGTAAAGCCATCCATCTCTGGCATTTCCAGATCGGTCAGCACCAGGGCGATCTTGTCCCGCACGGTCTTGCCTTCGCGGGCGGCATCGCGTGCGATGTTCTGCAGCGTATCCCACGCTTCCTGCCCGCTCTTGGTCATCACGTATGGTGTGCCCATCGCCTCCAGGCCATTGGCGATCAGCGAGCGCGCGAGGCCCGAATCATCCGCAACCAGCAGCTTGGCGCCCGGCGGCAGCTTGATCGGACGCTCGTCATTGTCGGGCGCCAGATCGGTGCGGCGCGTCGGGAACACATCCACCAGGATCTGTTCAACGTCGATCACCTGCGCCAGGCGCGAGTTGTCGGCGTTGCCGTCCAGGCGCGCCAGGCTGGTGATGTTGCTGCTGCCCACACTCGCCTCGGCCGGGAAGATCTGGCTCCATTCCAGGCGCACGATCTCGTCCACCTCTTCCACCGCAAAGCCCTGGGTGGAACGCGCGTATTCGGTAATCAGCAGGATATTGGCATTGCCGTTCTTGGTGCCGATCACGCTGGCAAGGTCGATCACGGGAATGATCTGGCCGCGCACATTGACCGCACCCAGGATATGGGCGCCGGCATCGGCCACATGCGTCACGGGCGGCATGACCATGATCTCGCGCACCTTGAACACGTTAATGCCGAACATTTCGCGCTGATTGGAGCGCGCAGATTCGCCCAGGCGGAACAGCAACAGTTCAAAACGGTTGTTGTTTGTCAGATTGGTCCGTTCATCAACTTCGTGCTGCGACATTGTCTTCCCCCGTTCAAGCACACGTTATGTGGCGGTAAACGGCACGGCGTTTGGCAACTTGAAGGGGTTTTGCGAATGTGAAGACCGCGCCCTTCCTGCGTGGGGAAACACAAGCCTAGGCAACCTTTACGTGCGCGACCAGAAAATCGAGAAATGCCCGCACGCGCGCCGGCAGATGCGCTCCCTGACCGACATAGACGGCGTGGATGTCTTCGGTCTCGCCCGGGTTGTAATCCTCCAGGACGGGGACGAGACGGCCCGCCTCCAGATCGGCGCGCACCTGAAACTCGGCCAGGCGCGCCAAACCCAGGCCAGCGACCGCTACGGCGCGCAGCGCCTCGCCATCGCTGAGCTGCGTGTTGCCGTGTGGGGTGAATTCGGTGCGGCGACCGCGCTTGATAAAGGGCCAGGCGTTGCCGGCGCGAACGTAACTGAACGCCAGGCAATTGTGGTTTGCTAAATCAGCCGGCGTGCGTGGCGTGCCCGCGCGTGCCAGATACGCCGGCGACGCCACCACCATCAAGCGCGTCTGCCCCAGCTTGCGCGCCACCAGCCGCGAACTCTTCAGCGGACCACTGCGCAGCGCAACATCGGTGCGGTCTTCCAGCAGATCGACCACGCGATCCGTGAGCGCAATGTCGAGCGACACCTCCGGATGGCATGCCAGAAACGCCGGCACAATCGGCAGCAACAAATGCGTGCCGACCGGCACATTCGCATTGATGCGTAATCGCCCCGAAGGCTGCGCCCCGGCGGAAGCCTCGCGCTCGGCCTCTTCCAGATCGGCCAGTACCGTCACACTGCGCTCGTAAAACGCCATGCCCTCGGGCGTGAGTTGAAAGCGCCGGGTGGAACGGTTCACCAGCCTCGCGCCCAGTCGGGTTTCCAACCGCGCGACCAGTTTGCTCACCGCCGATGGCGTCATCCGGCAAGCGCGCGCCGCAGCGGAGAAACCGCCCTCTTCGACCACCCGCACGAAGACTTCCATTTCGCCAAAGCGATTGACATCAAGCCGCGACATTGTGATTTCAATTCATAGATGTTGTGCTTGCAGGCAGTCTATCGCACAGATTCGATCGTTCTCATACTGGCCGCCATTGCCATTGCTGCGTTGGACTCAACCCAACACCAACATGACTGCACAGAACAAAGTCGCGCTCGTCGTGGGCGCACAAGGCGTGATCGGCCGCAACCTGATCGAGCACCTCGCCACATTGGACGACTGGCACATCGTGGGCCTGTCGCGCCGCGGCGGAGAATCCACTGAGCGCATCCAACATGTGGCCGTCGACCTGCTCGACGCGGCCGGCACGCGCGCCAAGCTCCGCGCGCTTGGCGACGTTACCCACATCTTCTACGCCGCCTTTCAGGATCGTCCGACCTGGGCTGAACTGGTGCCGCCCAACCTCACCATGCTGACCAATGTGGTCGACGCCTTGGAAGCCGCGTCGCCACATCTCACGCACATCAGCCTGATGCAGGGCTACAAGGTTTACGGCGGCCACCTCGGGCCGTTCAAAACCCCGGCACGTGAAACCGATGCGCATTTCATGCCGCCCGAATTCATGTTCGATCAGCAGACCTTCCTGGAAGCACGACAGGGGGGCAAGGCGTGGACATGGTCGGCAATGCGCCCGTCGGTGGTCGGCGGCTTTGCGCTGGGCAATCCGATGAACCTTTCCGTGGCCATCGCCATGTACGCGTCGATCTCGAAAGAACTGGGCCTGCCGCTGCGCTTTCCCGGGAAACCCGGCGCTTACGACCACCTGCTGGAAATGACCGATGCCGGCCTGCTCGCCCGCGCCACCGTGTGGGCTGCCACCGACGCGCGCTGCGCCAACCAGGCCTTCAACATCAACAACGGTGACCTATTCCGCTGGAGCGAAATGTGGCCCAAGATCGCGCGGTACTTTGACCTGGAAGTCGCCCCACCGCTGCCCTTGTCGCTTGACACCGTCATGGCCGACAAGGCGCCGCTCTGGCAGAGCATGATCGCCAAGCATGGTCTGGCGAACACGCCCTACCGCGATGTGTCTTCGTGGCGCTTTGCCGACTTCGTCTTCTCGTGGGATTACGACATGTTCGGCGACGGCTCCAAGGCACGCCGCTTTGGCTTTCACGAATACGTGGAGACGGAGGCGATGTTCATGCGCATCTTCGACGACTTACGCCAGCGCAGCATCATTCCGGGGTAGAGCGTCCGGATGCCTCCTCGGGGACGATGCACTGACCGATCCGGCTAGGGGGATGTCCCGACTCGGGTTTCCTCAGGAAGGGTCGATATAGTGAAGGCGGGACGGTAGCTCATGGGTCGAGCGGCGACGGTTTACCGACGCAGGCAGGCAGGTTCAAATCCTGTACGTCCCACCATCTCATGATTTATTGAGGATCAACAAAACTGTGCCGTTAAGCATAAAGTGGCCATTTGGACAGGTTATGGTTGTTTACCCGTTCGGCCACGTTATGCTTTATCGGCGCGGCGCATCTTAACGCGCGAGTCCTCAAACGGTCGCAAAACCGACGGGCAAAAACAGCCGGCCAATGGCCGGCTTTTGTCTTGACGTCTTACTCTTCGTGACCTTCAGTTCGCCGCAATACGCTCTCCTTCGAAGCAGCGTGCGTGACTTCGCAAACGGCTCGAAAATCTAGCAGAGCCGGGAGAATACTGTTCACGCTGTCGCCGCTGACCGTTTCGAGACAAATGGCGGCGCGCCCGACAACAGAACTTGCCGCTTCAAATTGGACGGGATTCGAATGATCAGAAGGCCCTTCGAGAACGTATTCAGGGCTGTCTCGCATCGCCTCGACGCGCTCCCAATCGGACGAAATCGCTGACGAACTCGCACTGCTGAGGAAATCGCACGTGCGGCTGGACCCCGGGGGTAAACAGGCCGCGTCTGCAGGCGTGCGCAACCCCACCAATTCACTACGTCGGCAGATGAACTTCAGCGCCTGTGCTTCAACTACACTCGACTAAAAGGAGAAAGGTTGTGGCTTGCGAGTCGATATGAGATGGGCAGATTTACTTGGTGTTAGCGGAGCCCGGCGTTTGAGCGCCGTTGAAAGGCTGCCGGAGTATGAGCAAGCGCTGTTGCGGATCTACCTGGGCCCGCTACCCTTCCTGGCCTATGGAGTCGTTGCGTTCATCCAACCAACGCCTGAGGCCCACCGAACGCTATTGGCATGTCTTTTTTATGTCGTATTCAGCGTCGGTACGTATATGGCTGTCAATGCACTGTCCGGCCCATCGCGCACACGGTTAGTCACAACCACCGTCATGGACCAGGCTTCGGTGGTGATGATTCTTGCCGCAGGCGGCCGGATAGCATTGCCCATGCTCTGGGCCTTCTTCTGGTTTTTGGTAGGCGCAGGATGTCGCCATGGCAAACGCATGTTGGCACTCTCCTGCACTGTCGCGCTTGCTGGCATTGCAGCGCTCATGCGATGGGCGCCGTGGTGGCAAGAGAACTTTTCCGCCGCGCTGGGCATCGCCTTTGGCGTTACCGCAACCTCGATCTATTTGTCAGTGCTGGTCAACAGGCTCGAGAAGCGAGCCGCTACCGACCCTTTGACTGGACTGAGCAATCGCAAGAGCCTTGAGAAGACCATCGCGCGCGTACTTTGTGGTCATGACGGCGAAGCGGAACGAACGGCCCTGTTGCTCATTGATCTGGACGGGTTCAAACAAGTCAACGACGCATATGGGCACGGAGTAGGAGACTTGCTGCTGCAACGCTTTGCCCAAGCCTTGCAAGCTCGCATGCGTCGGGGCGATACGCTCTCCCGCTTGGGAGGCGACGAGTTCGTGATTCTGGCGCGCGACCTTGATAGCAAGACAGACGCGCAAGCCATTGCAGATGATGTCCAGTCGGTACTGAATGCGATTCAAACCGTTGATGGACATCCAGTTTCTGTGTCGGCCAGCATTGGCGTCTATCTGTTTTCAACCGACACGGGTGGCAAACCGCTCGACATTCCTGCCATCATGCGCCGCGCAGATAATGCGATGTATCGTGCGAAGACCGCCGGCAAGAACCAGGCCGTGTTCTCCGACTAGCAGTTCCTATGAGATGGTGGGTGAGCGGAAAACGCGCTCGCTTCCAAATGCGATCCGCTGCCGTTGCCGGATCTTTACCGGCCCGAACAGGCGAAGACATCCACCGAAATTGGATTTTCAAGTCATCCCATGAGAAAAAGTCTACTGCCCTAAGGGGGGTGGTTCACTAGTGCACCTGCTGTCGAATAGACAACGTCACTGTCTTCCAGGCACATGGAGCCACGTGGCAAGGCTGAGATCTTTCGCCCGAATCGTAAGCCAACTCCCCCCCCCGATATCTCGACACACCTGCGCAACGAATTTGCGCGCCGCGACTGACCGATCACACCGAAAGGCGCGAATGACCGCGCGCGCGTAAGGGCATGTATCCGATATCTGACGTGGCAACATGAAGTTCTCTGAGCGGCGGCCGATAACACCATTGTCTTCCCCCCAAAATGCCCCCCATGTCCGAGAGCGCCCCCAATCAAGGCTGTACCACGTGTCGGAACGGTCACCTTTGCCTTTCGCGCGGTTTGAACGCCCGTGAAGCCGCGCTGGTAGAAGACATCGCACAGCGAAAAATCCGGGTAAAGAGAGGCGAGTCAATCTTCCGCTCCGGCGATCCCCTGGATGAAATCTACGCGGTGAAATACGGTACGTTCAAGCTGACGCTTGGCACAGCCGAAGGCCGCGAGATGATTGCCGCGTTCTACCTGAGCGGCGACATATTCGGCGCGGATGGATTCGAATCGGATACCCGAACCTCAACCGCGATTGCATTGGAAGACTCGGAGGTGTGCGCCGTATCGTGGAAGCACCTTGCCGAGTTAGCACAGCAAGAAGGTGCGATTCAAAAACTGGTTACGCAGATCTTCAGCGCGCGCATCGGCCGCAAACAACGGCTGATGCTCTGTCTCGGATCCATGCGCTCGGAGGAACGCGTCGCCAGTTTCTTGCTCGATCTTTCGGAGCGCCTGAAAGAGCGGGGCTTTTCCGATCGGCACATTATTCTGCGCATGAGTCGCGAAGAGATTGCCGAGCACCTAGCCATGCAGCTCGAAACCGTGAGTCGAATTTTCAGTTCGCTCGCGCGCGAGGGCATTTTGCGGGTCAATCATCGCGAAATTCAGATATTGGACATCCAGGGGCTGGCGACGGTCTCACAGGCAGGTGTTCAGAAAAATCTTGCCTTCTAAGATCGTTTGCTTGCGGGTTGGCTCGTGAATACCGACGCAAAGAGCCATCAGGACCGTTGTAAATCGACGCTCGGACGAAAGATGCCTCCCGGCACAAGCGCGCAGATATCGAAGCCCATATCGTTGTCGCCAGTCTCTTCCGCGCCCTCGAGCGCCCAGTTCGCCCAATCCTTCAATCGCCCGCAGGTACTTGCTCGAGCGTCGATCGACTGGTGAAAGTAGATCTGCAACATCAACTCCGTCAGGTGAAATGAAAATGAATTGACCTGCTTGTCGCCTCGCGGGCCTTCTACGATCCACCACGCGTGTACATCGATTCCGCCCAGTTCATCGCCTTCAAGCCGCAAGACGGCCCGACGAGGCAGCGTTTCTGCTAGCGCATCTTGGAGTTCACGTAGACAAGTCCTTTCGGCTTCGTTGATCCGCTCGCGCATAAGACCTCCGCAGTTCCGCGCGCCCATACTCTCGGGCCGCTATTCGAAGGTAGCTGCTGCGCACCCCTGTGCCTTGACGGCGCACAATCAACCGGCGTTTAGAAGGCAGATCGGTGGGCAGACACACGTCAAGAACCTGCGGATAGAACTGCCGCTCACGTCAATGGCGGCAGGGATGCGCCCCGATGAAGCGAAAAATCGTGTTCTCGATCCTGCCGCCCCACACGAATGGCGTCTCTCTCATCAAGAAAGAAGCCGTTTGGCACGGTGAGCACCAGGTCGTAGCCCGTGTCTGCGCACTGTTCTCCGCCGTGGAATTCCAACTGGACGGACAGCCATTCGCTCACCCGCCGACAGATCTCTTCCCGTCTTGGATGATTGAATCGGCAGTACGCCTTGGCCTCAGCCACACTGAAATGCACCGCCAACGTGCATTCCTGCCGATTGCCACGGGCTGTAGACATGGTCCACTTCGCTGCCACGTCGTAGCCACCGCAATTGGCACGAGTCGAATTGACGAGGGCCCCTCTGGCTAACGCACGGGACACTGAGGACTCCAGTTCCCAAAGCGTGGCGGCGACCACCTCGTCTGGTTGTTGTTCAAGCATGACGTTTCCCCGTTTTCAGCCTATTGGATGGCTCTTTCTAATAGCACTCCACGGTAAGCCGACGCCGGCCTTCGTTGGCTGATACAGATCAACCTCTGGATCTGTCGCGCAGCACCTGAGAAATGACGCTCGCGATTATCCAGCGCTCCAAGACCGCCGATCGTCCCTTTTTCCCCTCTATTGCAGAAATGGCCGACCGCCTCCGTTGCCCGGAAAGCCAATCGCTCCGCGCCCACCGGCGAAGAGCCCTGGCATGCCGGCTGCTTCCGCCCACGGGAGCGCAACGGAGGCCACGCATGCATTACGCATTACAAGTGACAAAACGAACAGCAGCTGGTTGGCTGTTCTTCCTGGCATCGACGGGCTGCGGCGGACTTTCGCTTGCGCAGCCTACTGAGCCGCGCCCGGCATCGCCAGACGTCGCTCCAGCAGCCCCACCGAAGACCGCAAAACATTCCTTGTCGCGATATCCGGACACCATGCCGGCCTCCGCGCCTGATCCGTCTACGCCGCCGGCCGCGTCTGCCTCCTCAGGAGCGGGCGGGACTGGCGGCATCACTGGGCCTTCGGGCAACAGTGCCGCCGCAGGCCCCGGCGGCCCGGCCGACATGCGTGGCGAGCCTGCGCATAAGCAGCCATTGCGTTAATGTTGTCGCCAAAACCTGATAGGGGTCTCGAATGAGAGCGAGTGATGACCAGCGCAGCGGAACTGATCGTGACAACGCCCAAAGGCTTGTACTGCCCAGTAGGCGACTTCTACATTGACCCTTGGCGGCCGGTTGACCGCGCCGTCATCACGCACGCCCACAGTGACCACGCCCGCATCGGGCACCAGCATTACCTCGCTGCCGCCCCTGGTGCGGGCGTGCTGCGTGCGCGCCTGGGTGACAACATCCCCCTGCAGACGCTGTCGTACGGCGAATCCATCGTCCATCACGGCGTCCGGTTGAGCTTTCATCCAGCAGGGCACGTGCTGGGCTCTGCGCAGGTGCGGCTGGAATACCGCGGCGACGTGTGGGTCGTGTCCGGCGACTACAAGGTCGAGGCGGATAGCACCTGCACGCCGTTCGAGCCCGTGCGCTGCAATACATTCATCACCGAATCCACATTCGGACTGCCGATCTACCACTGGCGGCCGCAGACCGAGATCTTTGCGCAGCTCAATGCATGGTGGCGGGACAATGCCGAGGCGGGCCGCGCGAGCGTCGTGTTCTGCTATGCGTTCGGAAAGGCTCAGCGCATTCTGTCGGGGCTCGATACCGGCATCGGGCCAATTGTTTCGCACGGCGCCATGCTGCAGTTGGACACCGCCTATCGGCACGCGGGCGTGGCGCTCCCACCCACGCAACTGGCGGCCGACGTGCCCCGCGCTGAATTGCGACGCGCACTCGTGCTGGCACCGCCCTCCGCCCAACGCACACCGTGGATGCGCCGTTTTGGCGACTATGCCGATGCCTTTGCCAGCGGCTGGATGCAGCTTCGCGGGGCACGCCGGCGGCGCGGCGTCGACCGCGGCATCGTGCTGTCCGATCACGCAGACTGGCCCGGCTTGCTGCAAGCCATTGATGCCACGGGCGCCACGCGGGTCTATGTCACGCATGGCCAGGTCGCGCCGATGGTGCGCTGGCTATGCGAGCGCGGCCTGGATGCGCGCGCCTTCGCCACCGAGTATGGCGACGAAGGCGAAGAAGTCGATGCGGGCGAAGCAGTCGAACCAGCGGCCCCTCCCGCGCCATGAAAGCCTTTGCCGACCTGTACGCGCAGCTCGACGCCACCACATCGAGCAACGGCAAGTTGGCCGCACTGGTGGCCTACCTGCGCACCGCGCCCGATGCCGACGCAGCCTGGGCGGTCTACTTCCTGGCCGGCGGCAAGCCCCGCCAGTTGGTGCCCGCGCGCGTGCTCGCCAGCTTTGCGCAGACGACATCCGGCCTGCCCGAATGGCTGTTTGACGAGTGCTACCAAGCCGTAGGCGACCTGGCCGAGACCATCGCCCTCGTCCTGCCCGATGCAGATCACGCAGACGACACCAGCCTGGCCGAGTGGATGGAAGCCCGCCTGCTGCCGTTGCGCGGGCAGCCGCCCGAGCTGGTGCTGCCACGCCTGGCTGAACTGTGCCGCGGCCTTCCGTTGAAAGCGCGGCTGGTGCTGATGAAGCTGATCACGGGGGCGTTTCGTGTGGGGGTGTCAAAACTGCTGGTCACGCGCGCACTGGCCGAAGTGGGCGGCACCGATCCCAAGCACGTCGCGCAACGGCTGATGGGCTATACCGATATCGGCCAAGCGCCCACGGCTGAGCGCTATCGCGCGCTGCTGGCCGATGCCAGTGTCGACGGCCACGCGCTCGATACCGGCCACCCGTATCCGTTCTTTCTCGCGCACCCGCTACAGGCCGAGGTGGACGCCTTCGACACACTGCTCGGCGCGCCCGCTGACTGGCAAATCGAATGGAAGTGGGATGGCATCCGCGCACAGCTCGTGCGTCGCGCCGACAGCGCATGGCTGTGGTCTCGCGGCGAGGAACTCATCACCGAGCGCTTTCCCGAACTGTCCTCCATGGCGGAGGCGCTGCCTTCTGGCACCGTGCTCGACGGCGAGATCGTGGTGTGGCAAGAGGGCCGCGTGCAGCCCTTTGCGCTGCTTCAGCAACGCATCGGCCGCAAGACGCTGAACGCGCGCGTGCTGCGAGAAGCGCCGGCGGTGCTCCTGGCGTATGACCTGCTGGAATGGCAAGGGCAGGATTTGCGCGAGCGCACGCAAAGCGAGCGGCGCGTACAACTTGAACGCGTGATTGCCGAATACATTCATCCGGCGCTGGAGCTGTCTCCGCTGCTGTACGGCGACGATTGGCACCACCTTGCGCGCCAGCGTGAAGCCTCGCGAGAGCTCGGCGTGGAGGGGCTGATGCTCAAGCGGCGCGACGCGCGCTACGGCGTGGGGCGCACCAAGGATGTGGGCGTCTGGTGGAAGTGGAAGATCGATCCGTTCTCGGTGGATGCCGTCCTGATCTATGCGCAGCGCGGCCACGGCCGGCGCGCGAGCCTCTACACCGACTACACCTTCGCCGTATGGGATGCACCGCCCGAGGTGCCCGAGCGCAAGCTGGTGCCCTTTGCCAAGGCGTACTCTGGCTTGAGCGACGCGGAGATCCGCCAGGTCGACGCGCTCATCCGCAAAACCACGGTTGAAAGTTTTGGCCCCGTGCGCAGCGTGACGCCAACGCTGGTGTTTGAACTCGGCTTTGAAGGCATTGCGCGCAGCGCGCGCCACAAGAGCGGCATCGCGGTACGGTTTCCGCGCATGCTGCGCTGGCGCCATGACAAGCCGGTCGCAGAAGCCGATACATTGCAGGCACTGGAAAGCCTGCTGCCTCCGCCATGAACGAACCCCCAATGCCCGATCTTGATGCGTGGTTTGCCGCGCGTGGCTGGACGCCAATGCCATTCCAGCGCACCGTGTGGTCGGCCATGGCACGCGGTGAATCGGGCCTGCTGCACGCCACCACGGGGGCGGGAAAAACCTATGCGGTGTGGCTCGGCGCGCTACAGCGGTTGGCGCAGGTGCGCGGGCGCGGCGGCGCGCCGCCTTTGTCGGTGCTGTGGCTCACGCCCATGCGTGCGCTGGCGGCCGACACCACGCGGGCATTGAACGAAGCTGCACAGGCGCTGGCACCGCACTGGACGCTCGGGCTGCGCACCGGCGACACCGGCAGCGCCGAGCGTGCCGCGCAATCGCGCCGCTTGCCCACGGCCCTGGTGACAACACCCGAAAGCCTGTCGTTGCTGCTCGCGCGTGCGGATGCGCGTGAGGCGCTCGGCTCGGTGCGCGTGGTGATCGTGGATGAATGGCACGAACTGGTCGGCAACAAGCGTGGCGTGCAGGTGCAATTGGCGCTGGCACGGTTGCGCGCGTGGTCGCCGGGGCTGGTCGTGTGGGGCCTCTCCGCCACGCTGGGCAACCTGCCGGAAGCCATGGACGCGCTGGGCGATGCGGCGGCGCCCAGCGCCGGCACGCTGGTGCAAGGCCACCTGCCCAAGCGCATGGAGATCGATACGTTGCTGCCGGATGGTGTGGGCCGGTTTCCGTGGGCCGGACACCTGGGCATGGCGATGCTGCCCCACGTGCTTGAGGAGCTGGAAAGTGCCCGCACCGCGCTGGTGTTTCTCAATACGCGCTCGCAAGCGGAGCTGTGGTACCAGGCCGTCATCAATGCGCGGCCGGAGTGGGCGGGGCTGATTGCGTTGCATCATGGCTCGCTGGACCGCGCAACGCGCGACTGGGTCGAGACCGGGCTCAAGCAAGGCATGCTCAAGGCGGTGTTCTGCACGTCGAGCCTGGATTTGGGTGTGGACTTTCTGCCGGTGGAACGCGTACTGCAGATCGGCTCACCCAAGGGCGTGGCGCGCCTGTTGCAGCGTGCAGGGCGATCTGGCCATGCACCCGGCCGGCCTTCTCGCGTGACGGTGGTGCCCACCCATAGCCTTGAGCTCGTGGAAGGCGCGGCCGCGCGCGCGGCCGCCATGTCGGGCCACGTGGAAGCCCGCACCTCGCCGCATAAACCGCTTGATGTGCTGGTCCAGCATCTGGTGACGGTGGCACTCGGGGGCGGCTTCGCGCCCGAGGCACTGTTGCAGGAAGTGCGCCGGGCATGGGCCTACCGAGATCTGCACGACGACGAGTGGCAATGGGCGCTCGACTTCGTGCGGCAAGGCGGCCACTCGCTCACGGCGTATCCCGACTACCACCGCGTCACACCCGATGAACACGGTATCTGGCGCGTGCCCGACGCACGCCTCGCGCGGCGGCACCGCATGAGCATCGGCACCATCGTCAGCGATGCAACGATGACCGTGCGCTGGTGGCGCGCTTCCGGTGGCGGCGCGCTGGGCTCGATCGAGGAAGGTTTCATTGCGCGGCTGCGCCCCGGTGACAACTTTCTGTTTGCGGGCCGCCTGCTGGAGCTGGTGCGCGTGCAGGACATGACGGCCTATGTGCGGCGTGCCGCCGGCAAACGTGCTGCCGTGCCTCGCTGGAACGGTGGTCGCATGCCGCTTTCCACCGAGCTGGCGCACGCGGTGGTGGCGCAGCTCGATGCGGCGGCACATGCGCGTTTCGACAGCCCCGAAATGGAAGCGGCGCGCCCGCTGCTGGAGCTGCAGGCGCGCTGGTCTGCGCTGCCCACCACGGCAACGCTGGTGGCCGAAACCCTGCACTCCCGCGAAGGCTGGCATCTCTTTCTCTACCCGTTTGCCGGGCGGCATGCGCACCTGGGGCTGGCAAGCTTGCTGGGCTGGCGCGCCGCCAATCGCACGCCGGCCACGTTTTCCCTGGCGTTCAACGACTACGGCCTCGAACTCCTGTCGGCCACGCCCATCAACTGGCCCGCGCTGCTGGCCAGCGGCGAACTCTTCGCGACCCACACGCTCATGCAGGATGTGCTGGCCAGCCTCAACGCCGGAGAACTGGCGCAACGCCGCTTTCGCGAGATTGCACGCGTATCGGGGCTCGTGTTTCAGGGCTACCCCGGCGCGCACAAAAGTACCCGCCAGCTGCAGGCTTCATCCGGTTTGTTCTATGAAGTCTTCCGGCGCCACGACCCTGGCAACCTGCTGCTCTCGCAGGCAGAAACCGAAGTGCTGCGCCAGGAGCTGGACCTCGACCGCATCGAAGCCGCCCTCATCCGCATGCGCGGTTTGCAGCTCGAACTGTGCGCGCTGAAGCGGCCTTCGCCGTTCGGCTTTCCGTTGATGGTGGAGCGGTTTCGCGAGCAACTCTCGACCGAGAAGCTCGCCGATCGGATCGCCCGCATGCTGGCCGAGGCAGAACGCGCTGCCGGCCCCGAGCCCACCGATCCGGATGCGGCGACACGGCCCGAGATCGAGACAGACGTACAGGCCGCGCTGCGCCTGACCGATTCGCCCGACACCGCGGGAAAATCCAGCCGCCGCACGCGCCGGCCGCGCAAGACATCGAAGCCGCTGCCACTGCTATGACCTCTGCTCAAGACCTCGTCATCCAATGCGCGGGCGAGACCGTCTGGCTCCTGCCCGAGCGCGCGCTGTGGTGGCCCGCGCAACGCATGCTGATGGTGGCCGACGCGCATTTCGGCAAGGCGGCAACCTTCCGTGCGCGCGGTGTGCCGGTGCCCGCCGGAAGCACAGTCCAGGCTATCGCCCGCCTGGATGCCATGCTGGCGCGGTTACCCGTCGCACATATTGCATGGCTCGGCGACCTGCTCCACGCGCGCGAGGCACACGGTGCAATCGACGCGCTCGTCGCGTGGCGCATACGGCACGCCGACATAGCCTGCACGCTGGTCCGCGGCAACCACGACCGCCACGCGGGCGACCCGCCTGCGGACCTGCAATTTAACGTGGTGGAAGAGCCGTGGGAGATCGGCCCCTTCGCGCTATGCCATGAGCCGCAAGTGGTGCCCGATCGCTACGTCATTGCCGGTCACGTGCACCCGGGCGTTGTCATCAGCGGGCCGGCCAAGGATCGCCTCCGCTTGCCCTGTTTCCGGTTTGGAGCGTTCGGCGCCCTGCTCCCCGCATTCGGTGAGTTCACCGGCCTCTGGACCGCGCCTGTTGCGGCCGGGGAAGCGCTCTACGGAGTTGTGGACGACCGCGTCTGGCCGCTACCGGGTTTGAGCTAGACACGACTTCCACAACTTCGCCCATCGTTTCATGACCGACGGCGACGCCGTCCTCCATGCCCGGCATGACGGCGTCGAACAGCAGGACTCAAGGCCGCTCATGCGTCAGCAGCAAGCGGGCCTGTTCCATACCGTCGCGAACGGCCTCGCCTTCGGTATGCCAGCCACGCCACGTCTGGGATATTTCCCGGATTTGGAACTGCCGCTCGCCGTTTGCGACAGCAATACGCGGCACCCACACGCCCTGCGCGTCCTGCTCCGCGCTGACCGTGACCGTATGGCCGGCACACTCGAACCGCACCTCGCCTTCACGCGCCGTATCGCTCGCCATCATCGCTTTCCGTTCAAGAAAGGGTGAGGCGGATTGACGCCCGAATACATCAGCGCGAGTGGTTGCGCACCCGCCCCGAACACACCTGCGGGCAAGCCACGGGCGAGGGAGTACATGGCAATCACGGCAAGAGTGAGCGCCGCGATCGCAAGCAGTTCTTGCATATGCATGAGCGTCTCCATGTTTGATCAAGCCTGGAACGGCCGGTGCCTGGCACAGACGCAATGCCCAGGCCCGAGCGGCGCAGCACCCGAGCCTGGGCGCGGTTGTCACGCCTTCTTTTCACCAAGCTCCGCACCGGTGGGGGGATCGACAGCCGGGTCCGAAGCCAGACGCGTCTTCATGGCTTCGAGCGCTTCCAACTCGGCATCGGTCAAATTGACGGATGCATTGCCGTCGCCACCGTCAACGGGGACCGGCGGGTCCGCGACCAGCTCAAGGCCCGTGCCGCTATTCCACGGTGCCTGCACGATGGGGCCGCCGCGCGACATCTTGAAATACGCATCACTAAACTCCGGCACCGGCGGCAGCTTGCCCGGAGGGAAGTTGCCGTTGATGGCGTACAGGGCCTTCTCGAACGACTTCTGGTGCGACACTTCGCGCGTCATGAGAAAGCCGAGCGCATCGCGCACACCGGGGTCGTCGCTCACGTTGATCAACCGTTCGTAGATGATCTTGGCGCGTGCTTCGGCGGCGATGTTCGAGCGCAAATCGGCCGTGGGCTCGCCCAGCGAATCGATGTAGGCCGCCGTCCACGGTACGCCCGCCGAGTTCGTCAACGACGGGCCGCCGCCATAGAGCACCTGCGTCACATGGCTGTCGTTACCGGCGCCATTGAGCTTGCGATACAGCTCCGCCTGCTCGTCCACCGCTTCCGCCAATTCCCCTTTCGCACCGCGATTGAGCATGGCGACGATGGTGCCGATGATCTCCAGGTGGCTCAGTTCCTCAGTCGCGATGTCGTAGAGCATGTCCTTGCGGCCTGCATCTTCTTCTGCCACGGCTTGCGTGAAGTAGCGCATGGCGGCAGCAAGCTCGCCTTGCGGGCCACCGAACTGTTCCAGCAACAGGTTGGCCAAGCCTGGATCGGTTTCGCTGACCCGAACGGTGTACTGCAATCGCTTGTTGTGCATGAACATGGGTGTTCTCCGGGAATGGGTGGGTGCCTTCATGGCGCGTCCCTTCTCCGCAACACCCGTTCCATCGCACGCCGCACGCTTGCCCTGCGCGCAATCAGGTACGCGCGTTGCGAAGGGCCCTGCGCTACCTATCCCGGAGATTCCATGGACGACACTCTCGCGCTTGAACGCGACACCTCTTCTGCATCGCGATGCGTCGTCGCCCACGCACGCGAAGCGCTGGAAGGCCGGCGACGCGGTTGGCGCACGTGCATCCCGTTTGTGGGCCCGGCCGTGGTGGTTTCAGTTGCGTATACCGACCCGGGCAACATCGCCACCGGCATTGAAGCCGGTGCGCGATACGGGTATCAGTTGCTCTGGGTTGTGCTCGCGTCCAGCTTGGTGGCGATGCTCTTCCAGATGCTCTCTGCACGGGTGGGCATTGTGACGGGCCAGAATCTGGCGCAGCTCTGTCGCACGCATTTGCCGGCACCTGCCGGCCTTGGCATGTGGCTGCTCAGCGAGCTTGCGGCCATGGCGACCGACCTTGCGGAGTTCGTCGGTGCCGCTGTCGGCATCGCGCTCCTGACGGGAATGCCGTTGCTGCACGCCATGGTTGTCGCCGGTGTGCTGACCTATCTGCTGCTGATGCTGCAGGCGCGCGGGTTCCGCCATGTCGAGCTGATGATCGGCGCGCTGGTGGCCGTGATCGGTATCTCTTACATCATCCAAGTGTGGATCTTGCCTGTTTCGTGGACGGCCGCCCTTCGGCAAACCCTGGTCCCCACAGCACTTCCACCCGATGCATTCATGGTGGCGGCGGGCATTGTTGGGGCCACGGTGATGCCGCACGCGCTCTTTCTGCACTCGGGGCTGGTCAATGCGCGTGTACGCCCACGCAGTGCATCGGAGACGTCGCAACTGCTTCGGTATTCCAACCGCGAGGCGGTGGCCGCGCTAGCCGCTGCCGGCTGCATCAATCTCGCCATGGTGGTGGTATCAGCGGGCGCGTTTCACGGCGCACATGCGGAGGTGGCCGGCATTGAGGATGCCTATGTCACGTTGGCGCCGCTGTTCGGGGCATCAGCCGGGCTGGTGTTTCTGGTTGGGCTGATCGCGTCGGGGTTGTCCAGCTCGGTGGTCGGCACACTGGCGGGGCAGATGGTACTGCAGGGTTTCCTGCGTGCGCGCTTGCCGGTGTGGATGCGCCGGCTGATCACCATGGTGCCTGCGTTCATCGTCATCGGGGCGGGTATGGATGTCACGCGCGCCCTCGTGCTGAGCCAAGTCGTTCTGAGCATGGTGGTGCCGTTTCCCATGGCAGCGCTGATCTGGTTGGCGCGCCGGCCCGACTTGATGGGACAGCATGCAGCCGGTCACGGTCTGGTAGTGCTGGCTGCGGTGGGCGCCGTGCTGGTGGCGGGGTTGAACTGTGCGCTGCTTGCCCATCTCGTCGCCTAGCAATGTGCGACGGCGCTCATTTCGGCGGCCTGATCATGCGAGCGCCGCCTGCACTACCGCCGCTGCGATGAAATCTGCCAATGAGACATGGCCGCGCACAACGTCGCTCAACATGTCGAAACCCTCGTCCAGAGTCACGGCGGTCATCCGTACGTAGGCGCGGGCAGCTTCATCAGAGAAGCCGAGCCCTTTGTAGATCGTTTCCCAACGGTCGCGTGGCGCAACTTCCACCGCCACACCACGGCCAAGCGTGCGCGCCATGGCTTGTGCAACATTCTGCGGTGTGTAGCGCTGCGGGCCCTCCACATAGCGCACGCCCACGTCTTCCACTGGTGTCAGGAGCCGCGCCGCCGCTGCCTCGCCCAGGTCGGCCGGTGCCACCATCGGCATCGGCATGTCGGCGGGGAACATGCTCGGGAGCTTGCCCGTCTGCGTAACTGTCTCAAGCAGGCCGGCACAGTTGGTCATGTAATAGGCGCCACGATTGATTGCGGCCGGGATTGGCTGGCGACGCAAGCCCTCCTCCAACGCCCACAACGTCGTCAGGTCGCCGATGCCCTGCCCGGGGCGCGCGCCATAGGTTGACGCGGCCACCACCTTCTCCAGCCCTGAATCCTCCAGTGCCGCGAGAATGTTGGCGATCGTCCGGCGCTCCGCCGCATCGGTGTCGCCGGCAATATCGGCAGGCGGGTTGAGGAGGAATGCGCGCCGCCCGCGCCGGAATGCCGCCCTTAACGAATCGACGTCCTCCACGTCGGCCATCGCGACCGATGCACCTTTGTCCCGCCAGCGACCTGCGCGCTCGGGCCTCCGGGTCAGGATCGTCACCTGCTCCCCGCTCGCCAGCAGCGTTTGCGCAACGGCGCCCCCCACGTGTCCGGTTGCACCCATCACCACATACATCGCGCGTCTCCTTGATGTCTTGGCTGCGTACCCGAGCAGCCCAGCGCCATCGCCATGGATGACTTGCGATGGTCTGAATGCCTCGCAAGCAGCGTTTGTGCCTGCGGATGGATGCGTGACAGCGCATCGGATCAATCAGCCCAGGCACGACAGTGCTCAAGATACTGGCGCTCGTGCAGCCCGAGCAGATCGACAATTGAAGACCACAGCCAGAACGGCGCATTGATGGAACGTCCGTGACGCGCCTCCAGCTCGCGGTGCCAGGCCATGGCGACATCGCGCGGCATCTGGCTGCCGTGTGCTAGGCCTACGACATTGCCCAGATACGCAGCCAATACCGTGGCGTCCTTGTGCTCCAGCTTGTCGACGGACAGCTTCATATCTTGCGGTTGAAGCTCACGCATGAAAAAGCTGCTGCCGAGCATGCGTCCCCATGCCATGCGATCACCCAGGTCGGGAGAGAGACGACGCGCGCCCGTGACCACGCGCTCGCCGTTGATCCGGGGCATATCGCGTGCGCAGGCACTGGGCGCTGCGGCTTTTCCCGCCTCCTTGATGTCGATCAGCCGATACCGCGGCCCGCGATCCTGGTCGACTGCCAGCAAGACGGCATAGCGCCGCTGCCCGAGCGAGCTGCAGCCTTTGACCCAGTACGCCGCATCGACGATGCTGACGGAGGCTTCCCCAGGCATTTCGTAAAGGCGCGCCACCAGGGCAAGCACTTCGTGCTGGCTCACGAGTTGTTTCAGTTCGCGCCGTTCCTCGCGAGAGAGCGGCCAGAAATGGCGCCCGAGAGGAATGGTGGGGGACGTGCCGTCGAGCCGGTCCTTGGCCAGTTCTTTCCACGTGCGCGCTGTCGCTGCCTTCATGGCCGTGCGCACGGACGCGGGGCGCGGCGGCAGGTGCGCCGCCGCATCCGGATCGATACCGTGCAGGTAGCCCGCCATCAGCGCTTCCACCATGCGTGCGGTCACGATGCCGGGCAGGTCCGACCCGCGAGCGGCCGTCGCCAGCGACACGCCAAGCCGAATCAAGTCGTGCGCGGGATTGCCCAGTACGGTCTGGTCCATATCCCGGATCTGTATGTGCGTGGCGCCAGAGGCATCGCCAACGGGGCCAAGGTTTCCGACATGGCAATCGCCGCAAATCCAGATGATGGGCCCTTCTGGGAACGTGTGCGGCTGCACCTCGCTCAACCACTCGTAAAACCTCACGGTACTGCCGCGAACGTACGCATGGGTCGAGCGCGTCATCTTGGATTGACGCAGCCGGGTGAGCACGGGCGCGCGATTCTTGGGGCTCACCACGCTACGCGACGATTTTCGTTGGGCCATGCTTGTGCTGAACTTGGCACGCTTGATCTGGTTGATGGACGCCCCAAACCGCATGCAATAAGCGTTCCCTGCCCACCGGACAGTGGAGATAACACCTCAACGGCGCTGAACCTTTGCTATGCTTGCTCGAAGCGCGCTGCACAGCGTTGCTTCCATTGAATGGTCAACTTTACTCAACCATCTATTCTCACTATGGCCACCAAAACCAAGACCGCTGCCAAGACCGCTGCAAAGAAGGCCTCGCCGGCTAAGAAGGCCGCTCCGGCAAAGAAGCCTGCCGCAACGACGCCGACCCTCAAGCCTTTGAAGGACACGTTCACCAAGGCCAGCCTGGTGAGCCATCTGGCTGAACAAGCTGCCGTCGACGCCAAGGCGGTGAAGGCGGTGCTGCTCCATCTGGAGAACACCATCGTGGCTTCGCTGCACAAGAAGGGCGCCGGTGAATTCACGCTGCCGGGCCTGTTCAAGGTGACGTCGGTCAAGGTGCCGGCAACCAAGCGCCGCTTCGGCAAGAACCCCTTTACTGGCGTGGACCAGTGGTTCGAAGCCAAACCGGCAACTGTGCGTGTCAAGGTCCGCGCCCTGAAGAAGGTCAAGGACGCAGCCATCAACGGCTGAGCGCAGCCACAAAAAAAGGGAGCTTCGGCTCCCTTTTTTTTTGCGTGTCTGCCGGCTGGACTAACCGGAAGTGAGGCTCAGTTCTGTGTCAGCGGGTTAAGTGCCGTGCACAAGAACCCCGCGCAGTTCGTGGGCTGGAAGTAATACGACGCAGCCGTCCCGAGCGCGAGGTCGCCAAAGTAGGCGATGCCCTGCGCGCCGAGGGTATTCGACTGCTGCACGAACGCCGCGCTGCTCGCCTGCATGGCGGCCGACTGATACGTAAACGTCGGCGATTGCGTCTGATCCTTCACGTAGATCCAGGCCACATCGGTGCCGAACGCCAACTCGCCCTTCCCGCGATAGCCCTTGGCGCCTTCGCTATTTGCCTGTGCGAGGAAACTCGCCGCGCTGGCCTGCGGCGCCAGCGCGTCGTACGTATACGTCGCGCTGGACGCGTTGTTCTTCATGTACAGGCTCGCGCTGGTCGAGCCCAGCATGATCGGGCCCACCAGCCAATAGCCCGACTGCCCCTGGCCGTTCGCCTGTGTGAGAAACGCTGCCTGACTCGTCGGCCAAGCAGCGGCCACGTAGGTGTAAGTCGCTGACGAGCCGCCATCCTTGCGATAGAGGTTTCCGTATGTCAGCGGCCCTTCAAAGCGGTAGCCGCGCGCGCCCTCGCCGTTTGCTTGCGCGATGAAGGTCGACTGAGTCGTCTGCGCCGCGGCCAGTTCGTACGTATACGTTTGCGCAGCGCCGTCGTTGACGAAGATCGAACTCGTCGTGTTGGTCGTTGCGTTGAACATATCGCTCAGATAGCGGAAGCCCTTTGCGCCTTCAGCATTCACCTGCGTCAGAAAACTCGCTGCGTCGGGTGCGGGCGTCAGCGCTTCGTAGCGCAACGTCAGCGTGCTGCCTGAGGTGCCACCACCACTGCCGGATCCCGAGCCCGAACCCGAACCCGTGCCTGCACCAGTACCGGAACCCGACCCGGAGCCGGTCGCTACCGTGGAGGACGAATCGCCACCACCACAAGCCGTGAGCGCAACACAAGTCAGCGCAATGAGCGCAACGGTTTTCATCAGTTCACCTCGGCAGAGAAACAAACGGATTTTGGAATCCAGCCGCGCCTCATCCGGCGCAGCGGCACATCGCTGAAATGAAAATATACCGATCTATCTCATTTCAACGGTGATCGTTTGTTAACCTATGTCGCCTTTCAAAGGATTTACTGCTGTGACGGCTAGCGCGCCTTGCCCCGCGCGGCCTTGCCGCCGCCGCGGGCAGCGTCCTGGCCAACGAAGGGGCCGTCCCCGCTCATGCGCTCCAGCCACGAAAGCGCGTCCACATACGACAAAAACTGCCGCAGATAATCGGGGGACACCTCGCGCATCAATAGCAATGATCGGTGCACAAGACTGCTCGAATTCAGCGGACCGGCATTCACCGGCACCTTGTCCAACGCATCGCGCAACTGTTTCTCGGCGCTGACGCGGGACCAGGTGTCCCGCACGTCTTCGAGAATCTTCAGTTCCGGCAATGCGTGCAGATGATGCCCCGGACCGCCGTCCGCAGCGCTCACGACATCCGTGCGTTCACGGTTGGCAATATCACGCAGCAGTTCGGACAGCACGCTGCCGGAAGGTGCCTCTGCGCCGGTCGCATCGGACATCACCGTCGCGCGATCGACGTCTTCTGCGTAGGCTGCCATCAGCGCGCCCAGCCGCGCATCGAGAATGCGCCGCGCCTCGCCGGTTTGATCGGCCGTGCGCCGATGCAGCGCTTCGATAAAGCAAAAGCGCACGCGGTCCAGGCGGTCCGCGCCACTTGCGCGCCAACTGTCGAGCGTGGCTTGCGTGGGCAAATCAGTGCGGCTCACGGCGTCCACCGTTGGAAGCGGCCTGCCTTGGAACAGGCGCGATCTCCACCCGCCGGTTCTTGGCGCGCCCGACGTCGTCTGCATTGGAACTCACCGGCTGCTGCGAACCAAACGCTGCCGCAAACACGCTCGACGCGGGAATGCCTTCGTCAATCAGCGCGCGCGTTACGGTCAGTGCGCGCTTGGCGGACAGCTCCCAGTTATCTGCAAACAGGCGGTTGCCAGCACGCACCTGCTGGTCGTCAGAAAAGCCGCTCACCATCAGGATCTCTTCACGCGATGTGAGATACGCGGCCAGCGGTCCCGCCAGGCTCTTCATCAGCGCGCGGCCCTCGGGCTGCAGCTGGTCGGAGTTGATCGCGAACAGCACATTGCCATTGATGCCAATGCGCCCGTTGACGAGTGTCACGCGCCCCGCCGCCAGCGGGCCTGCAAGCGCCTGCTCCAGCGTCTTGCGGCGCTGCGCTTCGGCCTCGCGCTGCTTGACCTCGTTCTCCAGCTTGGACGACAGCTCCAGCTGCACGCCGATCACGCCCACCAGGATCAGCACGAACGCACCAAGCAGCACCGACATCAGATCGCCAAACGCGGCCCAGACCGGCGCTGTGGCGTCGATGCCACCGTCAATCTCGTCGTTCATGCCGCTTCGGTCCCGGCCAGCGCGCGCTGATCACCCAGCCGCTGCAGGTCTTCCAGGATCTGCTTCTGAGACAGCATGCTCAGGTCGATCACCTCACGCGCCTGCGCCACGTAGTAGGCAAGCTGTTCGTCGCTGCGGGTGAGCGACTTGTCGAGCGCGGCTTCGATGCGCTGAAGCTGTGCCGCAAGCTTGTCGTTCGATTCGCCAAACAGCTGCACAGCCGCACCAAAGGCCTCGCCCAGGCTCGCCACCTCGACCGCGCTGCCGGTTACCTGCGCAGCCACCGCGCCAAGCTTGCCGGTCTCGGCCTCCACCCGATCGGTAAACCGCACGCCCACGCGCTCCAGCAGATCCGCCGACGTTGCCACCAGCGCATCCACCGCCGTGCGCTGCTCGGTCGACGCATGGTTGACGGCGTCGAGCAATGTTTCCAGCGTGCCCAGCAGGCGCGCACGCTCGTCCAGCATCGCGGTATCGCGCACCATGCTGTCGGACAGCTTCTGGCGCAGCTCGGCCACCACTTCCGCTGCCGCCTTGGGCGCTTCCGATGCGGCCTGCACCAGGCGAGAAATCTCGCCGATCGTGTTGTTGGCATGCGCCTGGGTTTGCGCGGAGATATCGCGCGCGGTTTGCGCCAGTGCGTCGCAAATCTGTTGCTGACGGCTCGCGGTATCGGCGCCTGTCGTCTCCCACGCCTCGCTCAGCTTGGCGGCCATCGTGCCGAGTGCATGGGTCCAGGCCGCCAGACGTTGGGCGTCGCGCGCTTCCAGCGCAGCTTGCAGCGTGGCATGCGATTGGCGCGATGCGTCCTGCTGCGAAGCGATATCGCGTGCGGTCTGCGCCAGCGCATTGCAGATGTCTTGCTGACGATTTGCCGTATCGGCGCCCGCTTTCTCCCACGCCTCGCTCAGCTTCTCGCCCGTGGCGCCGAGCGCCTCGGTCCAGACCGCCAGACGTTGCGCGTCGCGTGCTTCCAGTGCGGCTTGCAGCGCCGTATGCGACTGGCGCGACGCGTCTTGCAACGACACGGCGTGTTGCTCGAACGTGGCGGCAGCGGCCTCCAGCGCGCGCTGGTTCCGGGCGGCCAGTTCGGCGTGGGCCTGATCTTGGCGGGCAAGCGCATCTGCCCAAGCGGTGGACAAGCCGCCCGCCGTGGCGTTCAGGCGGTCGGTTACGCCATCGAGCAACCGGGCCGAGCGTTGCTCGAATGTTTCAGCAAACCGGTCGAGCGAGGTCCCAACCTGGCCAACCAGGGCTTCGCTGGAACGTTGATGCGCCGACAGGGCGTTGTTCCAGATGCCGGAAACCGTCTCGGCCGTGGCTTCAAAGCGGGTCGACAGGCCATCCAGCTGACGCTGCACCGCGTGCGTGACCGTTTCCTGCAGCGCCGCCGATTCACGGGCGAGCCCCGCCATCGTCGTTTCCACCACAGGCTGCAGGGCGGCGGTCGCAACGCGGGCGCTCTCCGATGCGCTGTCTTTCAACGACTGGCCCACCGAGGATGCAAGCTGGCTGTAGGCGGCTTCCGTCTTGTCGAGAAATGCCTGCTGGGCGGTGATCTGTCGCTCGCTGCTGGCCGCACTCTGCTGCTCCAGCGACGCCATCATCGCCTGCAACCGGTCAACCAGTGCGGGCATCACATCGGATTGCCGCTGCAGAAGCTTGAACGTCTCTTCACGCTGATGCGCGTGCGAATAGATGCGCAGCGTGGTCGCGATCTTCGTGTCGAGCGCCTGGACTGCCTGCAGCCGCTCGCGCCGGCACAGCGCCGAGAGCAACCCGAGCATGGCGGATGTCGCCACACCGGCAATCGAGGTACCGAACGAGAATCCCAACCCCTTGATCGGGGCGGCCAGCGATGCGCGGATCGCCTGCAGATCCGTCGCGCTCTCCAGCGCCGCACCTGTGCCTTTGAGCGTCACCACCATACCGAGCAGCGTGCCCAGCATACCGAGCAGCACCAGCAAGCCCACCAGATACGGTGTCAACGCGGGCGCAGGCAGCACAACGCGCTCGCCTTCCACGCGCAGGCGCACGGCATTGCGCACGCTGGGGTGCAGTGGCTCCAGCCACGCCGCCAGATTGGCCGGTGGCTCGGTCAGCCCCCCCACGGCCTGCGTGACCGTGCCCGTGGCCTGGCGATAGCGGCGCAGCTCGAGCGCGCCTGTTACATAGACGGCACCGATCACGAGCGTGACCGCCAGCGCCAGCAGGTTTCCGCCGACGACGTAGCCGCCGGCAATCCACCCCAAGGCCGCCAGCCCGACAAAGAAAACGATGAGATTCAGGTGAAGTCTGGACATGAATGGTGTCTGTCCCGCTTAGCGGGGGCGAAGGGCTGCGAGCAACCCGTCGATCGGTTGAAAACGAACATCAAGCTCGGCCAGGAGCACGCTCTGCATATCCTTGCGGAACGCGTCCAGCCAGGCGCGGGATGTGGATGGGGTGGCCTGGCCCTCTGCGGGCAACTCGGCCTGCCGCTGCTGCTCAGCCGCGCGCAAGCGCTCGAAGTACGGCCCCAGCATCGACGGAATGGCCCCCAGCAACGAACGTTCGCGGCCGGCGAGCGCCTGCTCCATGCTGGCATCCAGCACCGCAAGCCGCGCGAGGTCGGGCGTCCTGGCAGCCAGCAGGCGACGCAGACGGGCACGCAGGTCGCCGATCTCCAGTTCCATGGTCTGCTGCATCAACACATAGCGCTGCCGAAAATCGGCATAGTCGACCACCAACGGTACCGATGGGTTCTGAATCGGCGCGCGTGGCCCAGGCCTCGTCTCTGGCGCGCAACTGAACGCGATGGATCTCGTCAGCGCCGCACGGACACGGCTGCCGATGGTCTCGGCGTCGGGACCGACAGGCCGCGTGCTGGAGGCACTGGCCGGCGGTGCCGCGCTCAATGCCGACGACAGCGTGATGGCATCCGTCCAACTGAGCCATTGGCTCAACCGGTCGGAAAGCGGCTGCGCGGATGCGGAAACGTCGACGTCCGCCAGGCGAGCAAGAATGCGGATCAGCGCAGGGGCGCTGAGCGCCCTGCGTTGCTGGACGTGCGCCATGCTACGAGTGCCGAAAAAAGGCTGGAGTTTACACTGCCTGCCGGGTCGGACTGGCGTCTTTGGGTGGCAGAAGAATCACTTCGCCCGAAGAATCACAGCGATCCATCGCTCGCCGCCGATACCGGCCAACATCCTCAGGCGCATAGCCCGGCATTAAACTTTTTCTGACACAGGCCCCATCGAAACCGCGTCAGTGCAGCGACGCTCGGGTCGCCCGCCCACATTTGTGCGATCACGCCGACAGCGGTATCGTGTCGCCCACGACCGCACCCTCCCCCGCCTTCCGCCCATTTCCCCCGTGACCGACCACCCCACCCTGACCTGGACCGACGACCGCCCTGAAGCCAGCAGCGACGCCGTCCATACCGCCCTCTGGCGCTCCGAAGCCGGCAATCCGCCGCCCAAGCGCGTGGTCATCGCCGACGATCGGACCACCGCCGATGCCGCCTACCGCCTCGCGTGCGAAGGCACCGCACTGCTCTGGCAGGGCGATTTCCAGAACGCGCGCCAACTGCTCCAGGCGATGTCCCGCCGCACCGATCGCAAACCCGGCAAGGCACGCAAGGAACCCACCTCGCCCATCGATGCGTTCAACCTGCACCGGCAGGCGCAATCGCAGCGCGCCCGCACGCTCGGCATGCTGCTGATTCCGCTGGATGCGGATTACACGATCCCGCTGCGCCGCGCCCCGGACATGCGCGAGGCCTGCACGGAGGCCTACAACACGAGCAACGCCGCTTCCGTCGTCTCGCTGCGTGAGCTGCTGGGCCTGATCGGCGCGCATGAGTGGCGCAAGAAAGGTGTCGAGATTCCCGCGCTCGGTGGTGAACGCATTCACCCGCACTACGGCGTGTTCTCGCCCGTGCGCGGGGAATACATCGAACTGGTGGCGAAGGCGCCGTTGCCTTCAAAAGCGCTGGCATTCGATATCGGCACGGGTACGGGGGTGCTGGCAGCGGTGCTGGCCAAACGCGGCGTGAAGCGCGTCATCGGCACGGACCAGGACCCGCGTGCCCTGGCCTGCGCCCGTGAGAACGTGGCGCGCCTTGGGCTGCAAACCCAGGTCGATATTGTTGAGGCCGATCTGTTTCCCGAAGGGCGTGCCCCGCTGATCGTGTGCAACCCGCCGTGGCTGCCCGCGCGGCCAAGCTCGCCCATCGAGCGCGCCGTTTACGACCCTGACAGCCGCATGCTGCGCGGCTTCCTGGACGGGCTGGCCGCCCACCTGGAGCCCAACGGCGAAGGCTGGTTGATCCTGTCGGACTTTGCCGAGCACCTGGGCTTGCGCACGCGCGATGCCCTGCTGGCCATGATCGACGCTGCCGGCCTGCAGGTTGTGGGCCGGGAAGACATCAAGCCGAAGCACCCGAAGGCGTCCGATGAGAACGACCCGCTCTATCGCGCCCGTGTTGCCGAGGTGACATCGTTGTGGCGCTTGAAGGCGCGCCAATAGGCCAGCAATTCAGCGCGCCATCTTCGCCAGGTAGTCGAGCGCGCCCTGCCCTGCAGCGGCGCCGCTCGCGAAGCACGCCGTCAGCAGATAGCCGCCGGTCGGTGCCTCCCAGTCGAGCATCTCGCCGGCGCAGAACACGCCCGGCAGCCGCTCGATCATCAGCTTTGCATCCAGCGCTTCGAACGCCACGCCGCCTGCGGTGCTGATCGCCTCGTCGATGGGCCGAGTGCGTGTGAGCCGCAACGGCAACGCCTTGATGGCCTTGGCCAGTTGCGCAAGATCGGCAAACGCCTCCTTGCTCAGGCACTCGCGCAGCAGGCCGAGCTTTACGCCCGTGATATTCAGCTTGCTTTGCAGATGACTCGACATCGAACGCGCGCCGCGCGGGCGCATCAGTTCATCGCTCACACGTTGCGCGCTCCAGCTTGGCGCAAGGTCAAGCCAGATCGTCGCACTGCCCTCGGCGGCCAGCGCATCGCGAATCGGGGCTGACAACGCATAGACGAGGCTGCCTTCAATGCCGGTCTGCGTGACGACGAACTCGCCCTGGCGGAATTGCAGCGCACCCTCATTGCCCGACGGCAAACCGATGGCGACCGACTTGACCGGCTGCCCCGCAAAGCGCTCCTGGAAATGCGCGCTCCAATCGGCATCAAACCCGCAGTTGGCAGGCTGCAATGGCTGCACCTGCACGCCGCGCGCCACCAGCAACGGCACCCAGGCGCCGTCGGAGCCCAGGCGCGGCCAACTGCCGCCGCCCATGGCCAGCACCACAGCGTCGGCTTGCACCAGCCGTTCAACATCGGTGGTTTCAAAGCGCAGCACCTGCGCGTGGTCCGACGGTTCTGCCCACCCTACCCAGCGATGCCGCATGTGCAACTGCACGCCCGCCTCGCGCAGCCGGTGCAGCCATGCGCGCAGCAAGGGCGCGGCCTTCATCTCGGTCGGAAACACCCGCCCCGAACTGCCGACAAACGTGTCGATGCCAAGCCCATGGATCCACGCACGCAGAGCGTCCGGGCTGAAGCGGCCAATGAACGGCGCCAGCGCCTCGCGCCGCGTGCGATAGCGCCCGAGAAACACGTCGATCGGTTCCGAATGCGTGATGTTCATCCCCCCAATGCCCGCCAGCAGGAACTTGCGCCCGGCCGAAGGCATGGCATCGAACACTTCCACACGCACGCCGTTGCGCGACAGGACTTCAGCGGCCATCAGCCCGGCAGGGCCGGCACCGATCACGGCAACGAGAGGAGCGTTAGGTGTTTCTGACATGCGGGGTGGACGGGTTCATGCGGGACAGACAAGCGGGGCGCTATTGTCACATCCTGCCCGAGCGCGGGCAAACGAGGCCGCGGGTGGCGGCCACTGACGTGCGCTTGCCGTCGCCCACTGCGCTTTTCGGTAAACTGGCGCCCTCTTTCCGCTTTTTCTCCGCGCCGCCGCACCGATCCCCTTCCGTGCGACATGTCGCCCAGGCTGTCCTGACGATGTCCAACAAGACCCACGAAATCCGCCCCAACCAGTCGATCGAGCTGCTCAAGGAACTGCACATCCTGACGCGCGACGGCAAGATGAACCAGGACAGCCGCCGCAAGCTCAAGCAGGTCTATCACCTGTACCAGTTCATCGAGCCGCTGATGGCCGACGTGCAGCAAGCCAAGGGGCACGTCACGCTCGTCGATCACGGCGCGGGCAAGTCGTACCTCGGCTTCATCCTGTACGACCTGTTCTGCAAGGAACAGCCGGGCGATGGCACGTCCCACATTTACGGCATTGAGACGCGCGAAGAGCTGGTCACCAAGTCGACCGAACTTGCCGCGAGGCTCGGCTTCAAGGGGATGTCGTTCCTGAACCTGTCGGTGGCCGAGTCGATTACGTCTGACCGACTGCCGCCCACCATCGACATCGTGACCGCATTGCATGCGTGCAATACCGCCACGGACGACGCGATCCGCTTCGCGCTCGAAAAGCATGCGCAGTACATCGTGCTGGTGCCGTGTTGCCAGGCGGAGGTGGCCGGCGTGCTGCGCAAGAACAAGGGCAAGTCGCTCGGCAATGCGCTCACGGAAATCTGGCGCCACCCGCTGCACACGCGTGAATTCGGCAGCCAGGTCACCAACGTGCTGCGCTGCCTGCAGCTTGAAGCGCACGGCTATCAGGTTAGCGTAACGGAACTCGTCGGGTGGGAACACTCGATGAAGAACGAGCTGATCATCGCGCAGTACAAAGACCTGCCGCGCCGCCGCCCGACCGAGCGGCTGAACGAGGTGATCAGCACGCTGGGACTGGGAGAACTGCACGAGCGGTTCTTTGCACCGGCTGGCTCCTGAAGAGGTGGGACGCCGCGGTTATGCCGGGCGTCTGCCTTCGTGCTGCACCCGCTTGTCTTCGTACATGGCCACATCGGCTTCGCGCAGCGTTTCTTCCAGGCGCCCGCCTTCGTGGCAGGTGGCGCAACCCATGGAAAAGCCGAGCACCGCGCCCGGATAGAACTGGTTGTTGAGTTCCACCAGCTTGCGCAAGCTTTCCACCAGTGCCGCACCGGCCTGTGCGTCGGCGCCGGGCAGCAGCACGGCAAACTCATCGCCGCCAATGCGCGCGGCGTGTGCGGGCTTGTCGATGGCCTTGCCGAGCACCTCGCCGGCGCGCCTTAGCAGCGCGTCGCCTGCGGCGTGGCCGAGCTGGTCGTTCACGCTCTTCAAGTCGTTCAGGTCGATCATGATGACCGTGACCGGGAACGGGCCCTTGCGCTCCAGCCGGTTGATCTCGTCCACGTAGAACGAGCGGTTCTTCAGCTTGGTCAGCACGTCGTGCTTGCCCAGATATTCGAGGTACGACTCGGCCTTCTTGCGCGCCGTGATGTCGGTCAGCGCCAGCAGCACCATGTCCCAATCCCTCTCGCGACCGGGGAAGACGGAGAACTGCAGGTGGATGTTCAGCGGGTTGCCATCGAGCCCATAGTTGATGACCTCGCGCTGCTGGAACAGCCTGCCGTCCCACAGGTCGATCAACTGCTCGCGAAAGTGCGAGCGCATGTCGTCGCGAAAGACTTCCGGCAAGCGGCCCAGCAAGTCGTTACGGTTGCGCGCCTTGAACATCTCCAGCGTGAAGCCGTTGACGTCGAGCACCTGGATTTCCTGCATGCAGCGCTCGACAAACTCAGGGTGCACGTCGGTAAAGGTGCGGAAGTCGGTAATGCCCTGCATGCGCACTTCGTCCAGCAGCATCTTGATGGTGCTGAAGTTTTCCACCCACAGCGACACAGGCGCGTGCTCGAACACGCCGCGCGCGTAGAGCTGGCTGGCCGCGACGCGGCGGCGGGCGTCTTCGAGTTCGGTGATGTCGTCCACGGCCACCAGCACGCGGTCCCACGGCTGCTCGTGGTCGGGCAGGACCACGCCCTTGAGCAGGATGTCCAGACGGCGGCCGTCGAGCGTGTAGTTGACGCTGCGGCTCTCGAACGACGACTCGCCCGACCAAAGCTGCACGAGTTCGCCCACGTGGGCTTCGAGCATGTCGTCGCGCAGCACGTCTGCCAGGCGCGCGGTCAGGGTCTCGGCATCCGGGGCGGCGTACATGGACAACGTGCGCCGGTTCACGCGCAGCACCTTGATGCAGGCCGAACACGCCGCCACGCGTGAGACGTCTTCTTCCAGAAAGCGCTGCAGATCGGTCACGCCGGCGGCGCGCCATTGGGCGAAGAGGCGGTGCAGATCGCTGTAGTCCTCCAGCCACAATGACGTGGGCGTGACATCGAAGAAGTCGATCAGGTTGACACCCACAGCCGCCGGGCTGCTGACGCTATCGGACGCGGATTGCATGAATCGCTCTACGGAAGACAGAAAACACTTTGCGAACCTTGCGAGCGTACCGGTTTTGTGTAACACCGCGCACAGCGCCGGCCTCATCCGGAAGGATTACCCCCAGGCAGACGACCCTGATCAACTGCTGCAGCGCAATACCTTGCCGAATACGGGGAAAGTTCCCCAGCGCGATTTTCGAATCCCACTCCGTATTTAGTTTTGCTTTATCTGGCGTTGTAAAAATATCCGTTTCGATTTTTAAGATATTTTCACGAATCGCGAAGCGCATTTCATTTTTTCAACGCGCTTTGCAGAAGTCGCCCTTCACCCCGGAAAGCAGCCGCAGCTTTGCAGATAGGCATACAGAAAACTGCAAAGCCCCCGGCGCATTCTCTTGCACGTGATTTAAAAAACTTCGTCTCGATTCGCAGGCCGTTTCCTCCAGAATCCGTGCATCCCGTGCGCGGGCTGTGATTTGCACCGCGCAAGAAGCGGGTAATTCCTTGTCCCGATTCTGCGGCCTGCCCCCCACTTTTCTTTTGAGCCCTGGGCCGCCGATTCGTTTCCACCTCAGGAGAAATGCAATGCGGGATTCGACAACCTTCCGTCGTACGGCCACGACACGCACCGGACGCGCGCACAGCGCCCGGACACGTCGCTCGTTCAAGCTGGCACTCGTGGCCCAGGCTGCGGCCGCGCTGATTCTGGCCGCATGCGGCGGCGGCGGAGATGACGCGCTGACCCCGTCCGGCGGCAAGCTGGACGCAAACGGCTCGCAGCAGCAGGGCAATACCAATACCGGCAACACCAATGCGCAGGCGCCGGCCGTCGACGCATCGGTGCCCCCGGTTGAACTGCCGGACTACATCAAGCCCGTCAACTACAAACTGTGGTTCCGCCCGAGCGCAGACCTGAACAGCTTCTCGGGCCGCGCCGACGTGGAGATCAAGGTCACCAAGCAGACCGGCGCCGTGACGCTGGCCGTGCGTGACCTGAAGCTCGACGCCTCGCGCCTGACGCTCACGCCCACCTCGGGCGGCGGTGCATCGCGCGTGCTGGTGCCGATTCCGCAATCGCAAGGGGCCTTCTACGACCTGCGCGACCCGACCGGAGACATCAAGCCCGGCAACTACGTGCTGCACATGGAATGGACGGGCACGATCAACTTCACCAAGGCCGAAGGCATCTTCAAGCTGGGCCTGCAGGCGGCAACGGGCGAGAGTTCCGACGCCATCGTCACGCAGGGCGAATCGAACTTTGCGCGCGAATGGTTCCCGAGCTGGGATGAGCCGGCCTTCCGCAACACCTTCGAGGTGACGGCGGAAATTCCGGGCGACTGGAAGGCCGTGGCCAACGGCAGGCAGACGGGCGCCACCAAGCTGCCGGACGGCTATCAGCAGGTGTCGTTTGCCAAGACACCGTCGATGCCGGCGTACCTGCTGTTCTTCGGCGGCGGCAAGTTCGACATCCTGGAAGACCAGTTCACCAACCCGCTCGATGGCAGCAGCATGCGCCTGCGCTGGTGGGTACCGCCCGGCGAGGCGCACTCGGCGGTGGCCGGCATGCAGTTCACGAAGGAAGCGCTGAACCACTACTACAACTACTTCCAGATCCCGCTGCCGTTCGACAAGATGGACACCATCGTCGCCAACGACAGCTACGACAACAAGAATGCCGGCTTTGGCGGCATGGAGAACTGGGGCGCCATCTTCGAATTTGCCGACCAGGTGCTGGTGCCGCCCGATGGCGCACCGACGACCGTCCACTCGATGGGCAAGGCCCGCTCGTTCGTTGTGGTGTCGCATGAACTGGCGCACCAATGGTTTGGCGACCTCGTCACGCTGGACTGGTGGGACGACATCTGGTTGAACGAATCCTTTGCCAACTGGTTCGAGAACGTCACCAAGATCGCACTGCACCCGGAGTTCCAGGGCAACACGTGGGCCGACTATGCGGCCGTCAAGCAGCGCGTCTACACGCTCGACCTGCAGCCGACCTCGGTGCCGGTGCAGCACAACTTGAGTGATGCCGGCTCGATGGACTTCCTCGACCGCTTTGCCTACAACAAGGGCGGCCATGTCCTGCAGATGATCGAGAACTACGTCGGCAAGGACGCCATGCGCAAGGGACTGCAGAGCTACCTGAACAAGTACAAGTTCGGCAACGGCACACCGCCGCGCCTGTGGGCAGAGCTTGAAGCCGCCAGCGGCAAGCCTGTCGGCAAGGTGGGCGACAGCTTTGTGCGCCAGACGGGCGTGCCGCTCGTCAGCATCGACGCGCAGTGCAACCCGGCCACCAACCAGAACGTACTGACGATCACGCAGAAGGCGTTCCCGAACAAGAACGTCTATTCCGGCTATCAGTGGAATATTCCGCTCACGATCGCTTACGGCGAAGGGCTGGCGCAGACGCAGACGGTGGTGCTGGATCAGCAGACCGCACAGGTCACGCTGCCGACCTGCTCGGCCGTGCTGGCGAACCCCACGGGCCTGGACTACTACGTGACCAACTACAGCCCGACGCTGTGGAGTGCGCTGCTGGCGCAGGCCGGCACCATCACCAACAAGGCGACGACGACCAACATCGCCGGCGATGCAACGCAGCTGTACAACGCGCAGATCATCGACAAGGCGCTGTATGACCAGATCGTCGGCATCCAGAACATGCAGCCGGCCGTCGCAACGCTGCGTGCACAGGCTGTGACGCCGACGGGCTCGCTGCGTCCGCAAGCGGTGCAGCTGCAACAGATGCAGAACATGGATCGCCCGATCCACAAGTTCCGCTACGAAGGTCTCATGAAGCATCTGACCGACATCAAGCGGTAAGCACCAAAGCAAGCGGGCCGCTTCCCGTGTGTCTTGGGAAGCAGCCCGCTGCAACGTTGGCTCCTGATTTTCGGCGGACATGGTCCGCCGTTTTTCATGTGCGCATCACACGATCTTCAACCCGTGCGATGCAGGAAGGTGGCCTGAATCACATTGGTCATCCAGATGGCGCTGTCACCGGTCTGGCCGTGTTCCAGCACCTTGACGGCGCTTTCGAACAGCACGCCGGCCAGCGCATCGGAGGCCACGATCTCGATGCGTACGCGCGGCACAAACTCCGTCAGGTCTTCCTTGATGGAATGCGCGCCAGCCTGCGAAGCCGTTGGCGGATAGGCATTCACTTCGGCCACCGTCATACCGGGAAACCCCGGGCAACTGCGCAGCGCTTCATGCATGCGCTCCAGCAATTGCGGGCGCACTACGATGCGGATTTCCTTCATGCCTTCGACTCCTCATCAAACCATTTGTACAGCGTGGGCAGCATCACCAGCGTGAGCAGCGTGCAAGTCAACAGACCGCCGATCACCACGATGGCCAGCGGCCGTTGCACCTCTGAACCCGGCCCCGTGGCAAACAGGAACGGGATCAAGCCCAGCATGGCCACCGTGGCCGTCATCATCACGGGCCGGAAACGCATGCGCGAGCCCAGCCGCACCGATTCCTCCACCGACATGCCTTGCTCGCGCAGGCTGCGGATCGTGCTGACCAGGACCACGCCGTTGAGCACCGCGATGCCCCATAGCGCCACAAAACCCACCGATGCCGGCACAGACAGGTACTCACCCGTGACAAACAGGCCGATGATCCCGCCCACCGAAGCGAACGGCAGCACCAGAATGATCAGCGTGGCGTAGCGCACCGAGTTGAAGAGCAGGAACAGCAGGAAGAAGATGGCGGCCACCGTAATCGGCACGATCACCTTCAGGTGGCCCATGGCGCGTTCCATGTTCTGGAACTGGCCGCCCCATTCCAGGTAGTAGCCCTCGGGCAGCTTGACCTTCTGTGCGACGGCTGCCTGCAGCTCGGCCACGAAGCCGCCCAAGTCGCGGTCGCGCACGTTCACGCCCACCACCACGCGGCGCTTGCCCAGCTCGCGGCTGATCTGCGCAGGGCCGTCGGTCACATCGATGCGGGCGATGCTCTCCATCGGCACCTGTGCGCCATTGGGTGCGGCCACGATCAGGTTGCGGATGGCCTCCACGCTGCCGCGATATGCGTCCGGCAGGCGCACCACCGCGCTGAAGCGACGCTCGCCTTCGAAGATCTCCGTGGCCTCCTTGCCGCCGATGGCGGTTTCGATCACGTTGTGCACGTCGGCCGCGTTCAGACCATGGCGCGCAATGGCCTGGCGGTCGATCGCGATCTGCAGATACTGCTGACCGGTGATCCGCTCCACGCGCATGTCCTGTGCACCCTGGATGCCCTGCGCCACCTTGGCGATCGCCTCGGCCTTCTCGCGCAGCGTGTTCAGGTCATCGCCGAACACCTTGATGGCCACGTCGGAACGTACGCCGGTCACCATCTCGTCCACGCGGTCGGAAATCGGCTGCGCCATGACGATCTGCACGCCGGGCAGCACCTGCAGCGCCTTGCGCATCGCTTCGGCAATGTCGTCCTGGTTCCAGCCCTTGGGCCATTCATCACGCGGTTTCAGCGACACGATCGGCGTCGATTCGTTCTGGCCCTGCGGATCGGCTGGAGACTCGCCTCGGCCCACGCCAGAGACGGCCGACTTCACGCCCGGCACCTGCATCACCAGGCGCATGGCTTCCATCTCCATGCGGATCGACTCTTCCAGCGAGATGTTCGGCGCGCGGTTGATGCCTGGCACCACCGAGCCTTCCTTCATCTCCGGAATGAACGCCGTGCCGAGGAACGGCATCAGCGCACCCGTAGCCAGGAACACGGCCACAGCCACGACGACGGTCTTGCGGCCGTTGTTCAGGCTCAGCTCCAGCAAGCGCAGATACGGCTTCTTCATCTTGCGGATCAGCCACGTATCGTGTGCATCGTGCTCGGCGTGCGGGTCATCGCTGTGTTCGCCTTCCACGTGCTTATGCGCTTTGGGCTTGAGCAGATACGACGACAGCACCGGGGTCAGCGTGAGCGACAGCACCAGCGAGAAGAACAGCGCAATCGCAATCGTGAAGGCCAGCGGCGCAAACATCTTGCCTTCCATGCCCTCCAGCGTCATCAGCGGTAGGAACACCAGGATGATGATGCCCACGCCAAAGATCACGGGCGTCGCCACTTCCGTCACCGCATGCAGGATGATGCGGGCGCGGCTCTCGTTCGGATCACGCGGCTTGGCGAGGTGCGCAAAGGCGTTTTCCACCACGACCACGGAGCCATCGACCATCAAGCCGATGGCGATGGCCAACCCGCCCAATGACATCAAATTGGCCGAGATGCCGAGCTTGTTCATCGCCATGAACGTCAGCAACGGCGTGAGGATCAGCGTGCCGACCACGATGAGCGATGAACGTATGTCACCCAGGAACAGCAGCAGCACGATCACCACCAGCACCACGCCTTCAGCCAGCACCTTGATGACGGTCTGCAGGGCTGAATCGACCAGCTCCGAACGCTCGTAATACGGCACGATCTTCAGGCCGTCGGGCAGCATGCCGTCGTTGTTGATGGCCTTCACGCGGTCCTGGATGCGGGCGACGACTTCCTTGGCGTTGCCGCCGCGCATCATCATCACCACACCGCCAACGGATTCCGTCACGCCGTTCTTGACCACCGCCCCCGCGCGCACCGCCGTGCCGATCTTCACCTCAGCCACGTCGCGGATCGTGAGCGGCGTACCGTTGACCTCCTTGAGCACGATGGCGCCAATGTCGTTGGTGTCGCGCACCAGGCCCACGCCGCGAATCAGGTACTGCTCTGCGAAGTGCGGCAGCACACCGCCACCCGAGTTGGCGTTGTTGGCGGCCAGCGCCTCGAACACCTGCTTGACCGTCACGTTGTGGTGGCGCAGGCGTTCCGGGTTGACGAGCACCTGATACTGCTTCTCGTAACCGCCCTGCGAGTTGATCTCCGCCACCCCGGGAATGGAGCGAAGCAGCGGACGCACCACCCAGTCCTGCGCAATGCGACGCTGGGTGAGTTCCTCCACCGAGAGTTCCTTGTCGCCGTCATCCGGCTTGTCGAGCGTGTACTGATACACCTCGCCCAGGCCCGTCGATACCGGGCCCAGCACCGGCGTCACACCCGCTGGCATGCGGGACTGCACCTCGATCAACCGCTCCATCACAAGCTGGCGCGCGAAGTACACATCGGTCTCGTCGGTAAAGACGAGCGTGATGAGCGACAGGCCCGGCTTGTTGAGCGAGCGCATCTCGGTGAGCGCCGGCAGGCCGGTCATCGCCATCTCCACCGGCACGGTCACAAAGCGTTCGACCTCTTCGGGTGAGCGCCCCGGCGCCTCCGTAGCAATCTGCACCTGCACGTTGGTCACGTCCGGAAAGGCGTCAAGCGACAGCTTGCGGGCGGCATCAAACCCGAAGAACAGCAGCACAGCGGCAATCACCGCCACCACGAGCCGTTGCTTGAGCGCGCCGCGAATCAATGCGTCGATCATGCGCCCTCCATCTCGGCGCGCTTGCGCTCGTTGTTCAGATGGAAGCCGCCTTCAACGACGATGAGCTGCCCGGCCTGCACGCCGGAGAGGACCGGGCGCACACCGTTCGATTCATCGCCCAGCTTGACTGGGGTGAGCTGGTAGTTCGTCTCGCTGGCGCGCACGAATACGTAGTCGCGGTTGTCCTCACGCACCACGGCGGACGTCGGCACCACCACACGCTCCTCCGGCCGCGACTGGATGAGCAGCGTGGCCAGCATCGACGGCTTGAGCGTGCGCTCTGCGTTGTCCACCTCTGTGCGCACCGTGACCGTCCGCGTTTGCGGGTCGACAATGTCCGACACCCAGATCAGCTTGCCGACAATGCGGTCGCCCGCGCCGGTGTCGATCTCCACGGCCTGGCCGGCGCGCACGCCGGCAGCGGCGTTTTCGGGCACTTCGCCCACCACCCACACGCGCGACAGATCGGCCACGGTGAACAGCTCGTCGGCCGGCTGCACCACCTGGCCGCGCGTTACCTTGCGCTCCACCACCGTGCCGCTGATGCTCGCCACCACGGGCGAGATCGACGACATGCCGCCCGTGCGCATCTTCGCCAGGGTGCCAGGCGACACGCCCATCACGCGCAGTTGGTCAACGGCCGCGCGCACTTCGGCATCGGCCATTGCCAGTTCACTCTGGCGCTTCTGCAATTCGGCCGAGCCGATCACATCGGCGGCCAGCAAGAGCTTGGCGCGTTCCAAGGCGCGCGCCTGCAAGTCGCGCTGCGCGGCGGCCTTCTGATAGGCGAGCTGCGCGGCGCCAAGCTCCGTGCTGTGCAGTTGCGCGAGGATGTCGCCCGCCTTGACGCTCTGTCCTGGCGTGGCGACCAGTTCGGTCACACGGCCCGTGACGGTGGCACCGATACGCGCCACGCGCTGTTCGTCAAACGCGATCTGCCCCGGCACGCGCAAGCGCTCGGCAATCGGCTGCTTGCCCACCGGCGCCACTTTCAGGCGCTGCACCAGCGTGGGTTGTGCAACCACGAGATTCGGGTCGACGGCCTGTTGCGCGGCCTTGGCATCGTTGGCAGCGTCTTTGCCGCAGGCGCCAAGCAACAACATCGCCGCAAGGGCAACGCCGGCCAGCCGGATCGAAGAAGAGAAGGAAGCAGGTGCGTTCATGGTGAGGCTGGATTCATGGGTTCGGGAGGCAACGCGATGGCTCGGGCGTGTCATTGGGCCTCCGGGCGCAGGCGGTCGAGTTCAACGGCGGCGGTGCGCAGGTCTGCGCGTGCGGCAATCAGGTCATTGCGTGCCTGGCGGAAGACGCGCTGGGCATCGAGGTAGTCGAGAATGCCGCGCTCGCCGTGGCGGTATGCGGCTTCGGCCACGCGCAGCGCCGATTCGGCCTGCTTGATGACGCCGGATTCGAGCGCGCTGACTTGCGACTCTGCAATCTCGTATTGGCGATAGGCGGACTCCACCGCCTGCCGCACACGCAACTCGCGGTCGCGCAACAGGGCGCGAGCGCGTTCGCGGGCAGCCACCGCTTCGCCCACCGGGCCTTCACGTCGGTCGAACAGCGGAATCGACATCACCAGGCCCACGCGGCTGTCCTGCAGATCGGGCTGGCGATCGACCGATCCGCGCAGCGCGAGCGACGGCCAGCGTTGGCTGCGCTCGTGCGCGAGACGCGCTTCGGCCTCGCGCAGGGCGGCGCGATCGGCTTCCAATTCGGGATGGGTGGCGACGACCGTACTGACCAGATCGGCCAGGGGCGGCAGATGCGCCACGGGTGGCGTCTCGGTGCCGGCATCGACGTCGAACGTGAGCGGTAGATCGGCGCCCACGGCACGGCGCAGTTCAGCCAGCGCTTGTTGCACGCGCAGTGCGGCGGCCTGCTCGTTGCGCTGCGCATTGAGCAGCTCCGCGTCGCCGCGGATGAGTTCGTAGCGCGGAGCCTCGCCGGTTTCCACACGCACGGCCACGCCACGGCGGATCTGCTCGACCAGCGTCACGTCTTCGCGCGCGTTGCGCTGCTCGGCCTCGCGGCGCACCACGTCGTAGAAGCGCAGCTTGAGATCGGCCTCTACGTCACGTGCCTGCGACCGGGCAGTCGCCTGCGACGCCTCGTACGCAGCATCGGCGGCTTGCGTGCGGGCCGCGCGCTGCCACGGCAAGTCGAGCTTTTGCGTGATCGACACGCTATTGGTGCGGCCTTCCGCCGCACCCGGCATGCGGGCACGCTGGCGGCCGGCCATGGCTTCCACCTCGGGGTTGGGCCAGGCGCGCGCGGTGGCAATGCCCGCCTGCGCGGCCTGCACCTGCGCCTGCGAAGCGGCGAGCGCCGGGTGGTTGGCGCGGGCCAACTCCAGCAACTGCGGCAAGGTGTAGCGCGGCTGCGGAAGCGCCTCGTCAGCGCGGGCAGTGGCGGTCTGGGCACCACGCGGTGAAGGCACTGGCGGCGCTGCATTGGCGTGGACGGCCATTGCGGCCAGCACAGCGAAAAGAACAGCACGTCGCGACGCGCGCGCACCGGCTGCGGGGCGCGGAGTGGCCGCATCCTGATTGGACAACATCCGAAATCATCCTGAAAAAGAAGAACAGGCAAGCGCGAGCGCGCAGCCGGTCAACAGACCAGTTGGCGCAGCACTAGCAACTCAAGGGGATGGTTTCCGGCGCATGCCGGAAGTCAGACGCGTGCGGGAGGACGCAGCATGGGGGCCGGCGTGGGGCCAGCCTGGAACGGAGGAAGAGAGACGCGGACGCGCGCGACACGCAAGCCGGGCATCAACGCCATGGGAGGCGGCGGCAGCCAGAGTTCCGGCGCGTCGCTGGGGTGATCGGGGGCGGCGGCGCTGCTCGTTGGCATGTCCGGCGCATCGGACGCATGCGCCACCCAATGCTCAACGCTGAAACACTGGCCGGGCTGCTTGACCGCCTTACCGAGCGCAACCTTGATGGCGCGCTCGAAACCCTTGCCGGGCTTGGCTGCCTGCAGCGCATCGCCCGGCACGTCGTCGACCACGGCTTCGATGGCTTCCAGCGCGTCGTCCGCAGCCTGGCCATCTGGGAAGTGCGTGGCCGAGAACACCGACACCGTAAACAACAGGCACCAGATCGTGACGATCCAACGTACGCCGCGCACGCGCGACAGCACGCCCCGCGCGGTGGCGCGAGACAACGTCGGCAAGGCGGAGGAGAGAGTCGTCACAAACATGGGCCCCGAATACTATCGGAAAAATGCTGCATCCGCACACAACGTCGGGCAGATCGCGCGGATGTCAATCGGAATCGACCTGCGTTTTCCGGATCCGTTCCATTTCGGGCCAATGCGCGCGCACCCAGTCGTCCAGGCCGACGAGCGTCCCGTTGAGCGATTCACCGAGCGGGCTGAGACGATATTCGACGTGCGGCGGGACGCTGTCGTAGATGGTGCGCAGGATGAGGCCGTTGGCTTCCAGCTCGCGCAGCGTTTGCGTCAGCATCTTTTGGGAGATGCCGTCGCCCACGCGGCGCAGGAGTTCGTTGTTGCGCACGGGGCCGTTTTCCAGCGCCGGGAAAATGCGCAACGCCCATTTGCCGGCTACCAGTTCGAGTGCGCGCGTAGACGGACAGGCGCCGGCGGTGCCTTCAGAGGGGTTTTCCTGCGTTGAAGAAGAAGCCATGTTGTCGGCCATGGGGCCTCCGGAACACGATTGGGATACGCGTGACCGTACCGTCAATCGTGCTGGCTCGCAACGCGCGTCGGTCAGGACCCGGGCGCCCTTGGCGACGGCGTCCCCCGCGTGCCGATCAATCTGGCGTGTTCAATATCGACACGCGTGAAATTCGCGCAGCTTCACGTTTGTGCCGCCGCCGAACAGGCGCCGTCCCCGGATAGAAACAGGAGCTTAGAAGTTGTGCCGGATCCCGACATCGAATCCGTTGGAGGATTTGCCCGGAGCGGTCACTGCACCATCCAGCGCCGAAGCAGACGCGCCCCCGTTGCTCACGTGCGCAAGGGCCGTGTACAAGGCAGTCCGCTTCGACAGCGTATAGATATAACCAATTGCCCACTTCTTGGCCGTCGGGCTGTTTGCCGCATCAGTGCCGTAACGCGAGTAAGCGATCCGGATGCCTCCGGTACCGGCGGGAATCTTTGCACCGATCAGCCACCCCCTGGCGCTGACCGATCCGTTCTTGTCCCACTCGTACATGCCCATGGCGCAGACCACGCCAAAATCGTAGCTCGCACCGGCGTTGTTCTGCCGAACATCACCCGCTGCGTAGCGAGCCCGGCTGACTGCGCCGGAGACGGTAAAGGTTCCAGTGGAATAGCCGGCGCGAACGCCAAAGCCGTTCCCGTCTTTGGAGGCAGGGGTACCGCTGGGGTTTTCACCCATGTAATACATGGCGTTGAACTGGAAGCCGGAGCCGCTGAATCCCTGGGGCCCGTATCCAATCGAGGAAGCGTTAAAGCCATGCCCGTAGAGGTACGAGATGCTGTTGGAGGCGCGGACCGTGGTCGGGCCGGTGATCGCGGAATTCAGTACTTGGCTGCCGCCGCTGCCACCGAGGTCGAATGGATCAAAGTCGGCAATAGTCATGTACTGCGGCACGTACTCGCGGCCGAGGCGAATCTCACCCCAGTTGCTTCCAACGCTGATAGTCGAACGACGGTTGAACGTGAGACCTCCGTTGCCTGCAATACCGGTGGACTGGTTGTTGGTGTTGGTGGCTTGGCCAGTGCCGGTGTCCGCGTTCAAACCGCTCTCCAACCAGAATCCAGCCTTGAGGCCGCCGCCAAGGTCGTCCTGACCCCTGAAACCGATCCGGGAGGCGGCAAGGTCGCCGCTCGCCATCTGATTCAGGTTGGAAATGCTGCCGGAACCGTGTGCCAAAGCCATATCCACAGTGCCGAACAGGGTCACGCTGGATTGTGCGTAAGCGGTTCCGGCCAGCGAAGTCGCGAGAACAACGGGCACGGTGACGGCTTTCCGTGTGATCGAATTCGATCGCATTGGATGTATCTCCTAAACCTTGTTAACGTTTTGATTTCTTCCGGAAGCGTTGCACCGCCCCCGATAAGGAAAGCGCTGCAAGCGAGAGCGCGAAGAGCGTCCACAGCCCGCGCGCCATCACCGCGGCCGCGATACCCTGGTTGCCGGGCAGCCACCCGGTGTGCAGCGGGTACACCACGTTCAGATAGCGCACTGTCAGCGGTTGCTCGCTGGCTCGCACGATGCGCAGAACCGAGGCATCAGCCTCTCGCAGGTACACCGAGTGGAAGCCAAAGGGGTTCCATTCATTCACGCGCAGTCGCACACGCAACACGCCGCCGCGCGCCGCGTAGATCCGTATCGGTCGAGCTTGCGGCAGGGCGTCGGATGCGGCAACGAGCGCTTGGCCCAGCGTCGACCGTTGCCCCGCGCTTGCGGCCTGCACGGCAGGCGGCGGCACAACTGAACCTCCACCTGAAAACGCCGACAGCGCGCCACTCGCCAGTTCTGGCGAGCGCAGTACGAAGCCGGTGGTCAGCATCATGGCGAGTGGAAGGATGGCGACCGGACCGATCCATCGATGCCATTGCTGCCAGGACGAGCGCGCAGGCAGCCGCCTCACGCGCCACCAGACGCGCAGACCCATCGTGATCGATACCAGGGCGAGCAGCGCCGATGCTCGAAGTACCCAGGGCCCGACTTCACCGAGCATCAGATGCTCGTGTAATTCGAACAGCTGGGTTTTCCAATCACGGCTGTCCGCCTGTAGTTCGCCTGCCGTGCCGCGCGTCGCATCGATCTCGGCCCAGCCGCTCTCGCTGGGCTGGGCCATGCGTAGATGGACACGGATCGGCGCATCGGGGCCACGTGGCAGGTCGACGAGGTCAGCCTTTGCCGTCTGGTACCGGCTCGCCAGTTCAACCATGCCACGATCCAGCGCTTTTCCCCATTCTTGTACCGTAGGAGGACTCGCCTGCGGCGAGGGCAGCGGCTGCAGCCACAGCAGGGTGACGCCTGTTAGCGCCGACACCGAGAGCAACGGTGCGAGCATCCAGCCTAAGTAACGGTGCCATTGGTAGGAGAACTTCATGCGGCCTCCCGTTCACGGCTGCCATCCGTCATGGCAGCCACGCTGCGCTGACGGACAACGTACTGGCTCGGCGTCATGCCCCAGGCATTCTTGAAGTGTCTGCAGAGATGGCTTTGGTCGTAGAAGCCTGCCACTTGCGCTGCAGATGCCAGCGACTCGCCATCGGCCAACAGTGTTCGCACCAACTGGAGCCGCTGCAGACAGATGAAGCGGTGTGGCGAGACGCCTGCATGTTTGCGAAACACAGCAGAGAAGCGCCATACGCTCAGTCCGGCCTTCGCGGCTAGTTCATTGAGAGAAAGGCGCTCGTCGAGATGCTCGTCTATGTACGTGATCGCCCAGGCGACACGCGGGTGCGTGGTCATCTTTGGTTCCTCCAGAAACGGCGTTTTTTGTAGCTCTATGGCCGTCAAGTGTAGGAACTACCCACGGCAGGTTCCGCTGAAATGCTTTGCCCGCAAACGAACGTCGTGGCGTTGTAATGGCGTGTAACAGCATGAAGTCTTTATGGCTAGCGCATGTCCGGCGCAGCAAATTCATCCAAGACGCTTCACTCGTTCTTCACGTAGCCAGCAGCACGAACTTTTGAAGACCGGATACGCACCATGCACAGCAAATCCGTCCAAGACGCTCCGGACCATGGCACCTAGAATTCGCCGACCACGCCACCCAAAGCTCTTCGGTTGTCTCTTTGCTTGTGGTCCGTCGTGACGCTGCTGAAGCCCGAACTTGACCCGGTATCCGACGAGTCAGTGGCGTTAGAAGGGTGCAGCACACGCTGTCTGTTCGATCACGCTGGAACCGTCGATCTTTCAATTTCCCGCCCCGAAGAAAACCGATTGGAGAAGACAATGAAAGCTATCAACAAGCTTGCCGTCGCGGCATGTGTAATGACGAGCTTTGGCGCAGCGACCGCCGTCCAAGCTCATGGCATCTGGTTTGCACAGCGTTCGAATGAGCTTGCTCTGATCTACGGCGTGGGTGCCGATGATCTAGACGCGGTGAAGCGCCTGCCGAAGATCAAGGCTGTCGCGGCCTACGATGAGGGCGGCAAAGAAGTACCCATGCAACTCACGCCTCACGGACCGCTGCTTGTGGTAAATACCGAGAATCAACCGGCGATCGTCACTGCTTTTCTCGACCATGGTCCGTGGAGCAAAACACCCGACGGCGAGTGGTACAACAAGGGCAAGGACGAGGTGCCTGATGCCACGATCAGCGAACACACCTTCAAGTACGCCGTACATCTGCGCCGGTTGAATATGGTGCCACCAGTGCTGCCCGCCCAAAAATTGCAGATCGTGCCGATGGCGAAGCATTTGCCCGAGAAGATGGGCCAGACGCTTGTGGTCCGCGTGTTGTATGAGGGCAAGCCCGTTCGGGGAGCACTCGTGCAGCCCGATTACGTGACTGACCCCGATTCCAAACCACTGAAGACCGGTGCCGACGGTATCGCGACCATCAAGGTGCGAAACCAGGGCCTCAATGTCGTTGTTGCGACGCTCATCACGCCACCTGCGAATCCGGTGCAGACGAACCGCGACGAGTATCTGGCGACGTTGTCATTCGTGCTGCCGCACCAGCCCGAGTAAGGCCGACCAAGGCCAAACATGGCGGGCCCTGTACGCACGCAAAAATGCACCGAGTTTGCATATGAACAGCTCACTCCCGTCCTTTTTGCAGTTCATCACTGCGCTCGCTCTTGCAGTGCTGACCGGCCTCGCCTGGCCCAGGCTGCGCAATTGGCTGCGTAGCCGGTCCCTAGCACGGACTGCCCCCTCGATGGTGACGGTGCGGGTGCGCCGAATCGTTGACGAGACAGCCGACATCAAGTCGTTCGAACTCGTGAGCGCCGACGGCTCTGCGTTGCCCGTCTGGAGCGCCGGCGCACACATCGACGTGCGACTCGACCCAGATACCGTTCGGCAGTACTCCCTGTGTGGCGCACCTGGCGCGCAGGACGTGTATCGCATCGCGATCAAGAATGCGCCAGACTCACGCGGGGGTTCACGCGCGATGCACCAGCGCGTGGGCGTCGGCGATACGCTTGTCATCGGTCATCCGCGCAATCACTTCGAACTGATCGACGATGCATGCCACTACGTACTGATTGCTGCCGGCATCGGGATCACGCCGCTGCTCGCGATGGCGCAGGAGCTGCAGGCTCGCGGTACCTCGTACGAACTGCATTACTTCACGCGTTCGATCGCCGAGACCGCGTTCCAACAAATACTTTCTGCGCAGCCGTATGCCGATCGCGTGAGTTTCCATTACGCCGTGGGCGCGCGGCTGCGTGAATTGCTCCAGATGAACCTTCGCCACTATTCACCTGAACAACACATCTATATGTGTGGCCCGCGCCGGTTCACGGACGTCATCAACGATGTCACAGCCGGCATCTGGCCGCCGGAAGCCATCCACGTCGAATACTTCGGTGCGGACGTTGCTGCGACGTCCGCTCCGGGCCATGCCTTCGAGGTCAGGCTGGAGCGTTCGAAGCGCACGATTCCGATCGCCGCCGAATGCAGCATCGCCGATGCGCTATGCGCGCACGGCATCTCTGTTGCCACCTCGTGCCGAGAAGGTGTCTGTGGCACCTGTCTGACTGGCCTCTTGGCCGGGACGCCAGACCATCGCGATGCATTCCTCAGCGACAAGGAGCGTAAGGCTGGCGACAGGATCATGATCTGCGTCTCGCGTGCGAAGTCTAAACAGCTCGTGCTCGATATCTGATCGGCGCGCCGCCCAGATTGGCCGTCAACTCAATGGAATCTCAAAGATCCACTTGACCGTCCACCGGTCAGTGCTGCGCGTCAAACCGCGTCCAATGCCGAAGTTGAAAACGAACGGCTTACGGTCCACATCAAACGCGAGAAATAGCGTGTGCTGTTGCTCATGCAGTGGCAGAAGATGATCAACACGCCCCAGTCCAGCGTAGTACTCCACCCCGGTTCGAACGCCTGTTGCGACGGTGCGTGCCACCTTGAATGCCGGTGCAACCTCCGGCACACCGCTGCGATCAAGCCCAGAGAGGTTCCAGTCAAGCACCGGGTTGATTGCCCATAGCCACCGCTCATTCTGGAAGCCATAAATCGGCCGCAACTCCGCGGCTTGCTGTGATTGCTCAAATCGTGTCGCAATGTGAGCCAGCTCGACGTTGACACCGGCAAAGTAGCCGACACCGTCCTCCGGTCGAACAGGCATCCACTTCACGCGGAGCTTGGGACCGGTGACGTAGTACGTATTGTCGCGCGTGAGCGAGGTCGGAACGTACAGACCAAGCTCTACCGACGGCGTCAATCCGTAAGAGAACTCGGCGGTGGCGCGCCAACCATGGGGAGTTGTGACCTCTTTGGGGTACGAGGGTTCTGCGATGCCGCTCGGCGTTGTGTTCACATGCAACTCCAGACCAAACTCGCCCGGTGCGTTGATGTCGCCCGTATAAACCTGGATTTCGTCTGGCAGCGCAGCGTGCACCGGCGGTGCCGACACGTACAACAAACTGGCGGTAAGCCCGGCGATGCGAGCAATGCGCGAATGCAACATGGAAACGTTCCGTTTTCTGCCAGCCGAAGCCCAAATATTGGACTAGCTTGGTTCGAACATGCTGTTTGGCACGGTTCGAAAATTGGCAGTGCTTGAGCTTGCCTCCAACGAGGCTAGTCGAGCTGGCCCTGGCAGACGTACTTGGTGTGGAGATAGTCGTCCAACCCGTGGACGGAGCCTTCCCGGCCGTAGCCGGATTCCTTCACGCCGCCAAACGGAGCGGCCTCGGCAGCCAGCGCGCCCTCATTGATGCCGACAATGCCGGTCTCCAGCGCTTCGGCCACGCGCCAGATGCGACGCACGTTCTGGCTGTAAAAGTAGGCAGCCAGCCCAAACGGCGTGTCGTTGGCAGCGGCAACCACCTCGTCTTCGGTGGTAAAGCGCGTGAGCGGGGCGACGGGGCCAAAGGTTTCCTCGCACGCGCAGGCCATGGTGGCATCGGCGTCGATCAGTACGGTGGGTGCGTAGTAGTTGGCGCCGAGCTGGGTCAGGCGTGCACCGCCGGTCAACGCCTTGGCACCCTTCGCAATGGCGTCCTGCACGTGCCGGTCAATCTTCTCGACCGCGCGCGCGTTGATCATCGGGCCGATCTGCGAAGCGGGGTCGCTGGCCGGTCCGACCTTGAGTGCAGCCACGCGTGCGGCCAACTTGGCGGCAAATGCATCGTGCACCGCGTCGTGCACGAACACGCGGTTCGGGCACACACAGGTCTGCCCGCCGTTGCGAAATTTGGCTGCCATGAAGCCGTCCACGGCGGCATCGATGTCAGCATCTTCGAACACGATAAAGGGCGCATTGCCGCCGAGTTCGAGCGAGAGCTTCTTGAGCGTGTCGGCGCTGCGGCGCGCCAGATGCTTGCCGACCGGCGTGGAGCCCGTGAACGTGATCTTGCGCACGCGGGCATCGTCCAGCCAAACGTCCACAACCTCTGGCGTCCGCTCGCGCGAGGCGGTCACGATATTCAGCACGCCCGGTGGCACGCCGGCTTCCTGCGCCAGACGCACGAGGGCGAGCGAGGTCAGCGGCGTGTCCTCGGCGGGCTTGCAAACGACGGTGCAGCCCACCGCGAGCGCCGGGGCGATCTTGCGCGCGATCATCGCCGCCGGAAAATTCCACGGCGTGATGGCCGCCACCACGCCCACCGGCTCCTTGAGTGCAAACATGCGCCGGCCCGGCACGGGCGCGGGTATGACCTCGCCGTTCATGCGCGTGGCTTGTTCGCCAAACCATTCGATGTAGCTCGCGGCGTAGGCCACCTCGCCCTTGCCTTCGGCGAGCGGCTTGCCCTGCTCCAGCGAGATCAGCTTGCCGAGATCATCCTGATGCGCCAGCACGAGATCGTTCCAGCGTTTGATGATCTGCGCGCGCTGCTTGGCGGGCACCTTGCGCCACGCCGGGAAGGCGGCATGCGCGGCGTCAAGGGCAGCGCGTGCCTCATCCGCGCCGGAGTCGGGCACACGTGTGATGAGGTCGCCAGTCGCAGGATTTGTCACGTCCAGCAGCGGCCCGGTTGCGCTCAGCCATTCGCCGGAAATGTAGTTGCCGCTGCGGATCAAGTCCGCGCGTTCGAGTGAGAGAGACATCGTCTTTTGGTCCACAGCAAATGAAAATCAAGCACCCGCAACGTGCGCGGCAATCGCCTCGCCCACCTGCGTGGTGTTGGCGGTGCCGCCCAGGTCGGGCGTGCGCGGGCCATCCTTGAGCACGGCTTCGATGGCCGCGACGATGGCGTCGTGCGCCGCCCGCCCTGCGCCCTGCCCTTGCGTCAGAAAATCCAGCATCAACGCGCCCGACCAGATCATCGCGATCGGGTTGGCGATGTTCTTGCCGTAAATGTCCGGCGCCGAGCCGTGCACCGGTTCAAAGAGCGACGGGAACGTGCGATCGGGATTCAGGTTGGCAGAAGGGGCCAGGCCGATCGTGCCCGTCGTTGCGGGGCCAAGATCGGACAGGATGTCGCCGAACAGGTTGGTGGCGGCTACCACATCGAAGCGCCCCGGCTGCAGCACGAAGCGCGCGGTCAGGATGTCGATGTGCTGCTTGTCGAGCGTGACGTCCGGATAGTTTTGCGCGACTTCATCCGCGCGCTTGTCCCACCACGGCATGCTGATGGCGATGCCGTTGCTCTTGGTGGCGAGCGTCACGTGCTTGCGCTCGCGGCTCTGCGCGAGGTCGAAGGCGAACTTGAGCAGTCGTTCTGCACCCTTGCGCGAATAGACCGATTCCTGGATCACGATCTCGCGGTCGGTGCCTTCGTACATGATGCCGCCGAGCGATGTGTATTCGCCTTCGGTGTTCTCGCGCACGACGTAGTAGTCGATGTCGCCGGGCTTGCGATTGGCCAGCGGGCACGGCACGCCTTCAAACAAACGCACCGGGCGCAGGTTGATGTATTGATCGAACTCGCGGCGGAACTTGAGCAGCGAGCCCCACAGCGAGACGTGATCGGGCACGGTCGCCGGCCAGCCAACGGCGCCAAAGAAAATCGCGTCCATGCCTTTCAGTTGCGCCTTCCAGTCGTCGGGCATCATCTGGCCGTGCTGCTGGTAGTAGTCGCAGCTGGCCCAATCGATGGTGTGGCACTCAAGCTCGAAGCCAAAGCGCTCGGCCGCCGCCTGGATGACGCGCAGGCCTTCGGGCATGACCTCGCGGCCGATGCCGTCTCCGGGAATGATCGCGATGCGGAATGCGGGAATCATGTCGTTCCTTTTTTTCTCTGTTAGATGGAGACCGCCGCGGCATGGGCTACCGTGCGGTCCCGCTCATCAAGCCAGCCCTGGCGCAGTTCGGGCACCGAGTTGGCAAGTTGTTCGTAGTACGGATGGTGCGGGCCGCGATCGAAATCGGCACGCGCCACCTGCGTGAGCTTGCGGCCGTGCTGCATGACGACGATCTCGTCGCACACCGCGCGCACCGTGTGCAGATCGTGGCTGATGAAGAGGTACGACACGCCCAGATCGCGCCGCAGGTCGGCCATGAGGTTGAGCACGGCGGCGCCGACCACGGTGTCGAGCGCGGAAGTCACCTCGTCGCAGAGGATCAGGTCAGGCTCGGCCGCCAGGGCACGGGCCAGGTTCACGCGCTGCTTCTGTCCGCCCGAGAGCCCGCCCGGCAAGCGTTGAGCCACACTGTGCGGCAAGCGCACCAGATCGAGCAGCTCGCGAATCCGCCGCTGCAATGCTTCGCCCTTCAACCCCTTATAGAACTGCAGGGGCCGCGCCAGAATGCGCTCGATGGTGTGCGACGGGTTGAGCGCCGTGTCGGCCATCTGGAAGACGATCTGGATGCGGCGCAGCGCGTCGGGCGAACGTTTTGCAAGCAGTGGTTCGAGCGCCTTGCCGTGGAACGTCATGCTGCCCTCGCACGGCGCAATCAACCCCGCAATGGCGCGGGCCAGCGTGGTCTTGCCCGAGCCGGATTCACCGATCACGCCGATGGCCTGCCCCCGATAGAGCTTGAAGTTGATGTCGTCGAGGATGCGCGTGGCGGGCTGGCCCTTGGCATCCACCGCCCCGTAGCCGGCGCCCAACCCCTGCACATCGAGCAGCAATTCGCCCTCACCCAGGCAGTGCTCTGCCGGGCGCGCCTTGGGCCGTGCCGCCGCCAGCAGGCTCCTGGTGTAGTCGTGATCGGGCGTGGCGAGGATGTGCGCGGTCGGGTTGATCTCCTGCATCTGGCCGCCGCGCAGCACCAGGATGTGATCGGCCATCTGCGCCACCACGGCCAGGTCATGGCTCACGTAGACGGCGGTAGCGCGGCGCTCGCGCACCACGCGGCGGAACGCACGGAGCACTTCGATCTGCGTGGTCACGTCCAGCGCGGTGGTCGGTTCGTCCAGGATCACCAGATCCGGATCGATGATGAGCGCCATGGCAGCCATGAGCCGTTGCAACTGGCCGCCCGACACCTGATGCGGATACCGCTCGCCAATGGTTTCGGGATTGGGCAGCGCCAGTTCGCGGAACAACTCCACGGCTTTGGCCTCAGCTTCTGCCCGCGACATCGTACGGTGAATGCGCGCAGGCTCCACCACCTGATCCAGGATCGTGCGCGACGGGTTGAACGACGCCGCTGCGCTCTGCGCGATGTAGGCCACGGTGCGCCCGCGCAGCGCGCGTTGATCTGCGGGCGGCAGGTGCAGCACGTCGATATCGCCAATGCGGATGCTGCCCGATGCGATCTCACAGCCGCGGCGCGCATAGCCCATCAACGCCAGTGCGGTGGTGGTCTTGCCCGAACCCGACTCGCCGATCAGTGCCAGCACTTCGCCGGGCTGGATGGCAAAGCTGAGGTTGTCTACGAGGGTCTGTTCGCCTGCGGTAATGCGCAGGCTTTCTACGACGACGGACGCACCCATGTTCAACGCCCTCCGCGTTCGCGGGCCCGAGAACGACCTCGGCCCGGCAGGTTGTCAATGACGATGTTGACGGCGATGGTCAGGCTCGCAATGGCCAGCGCCGGCACGATGACCGAAGCGCCCGCATCCGGCAGCGCGCCGATGTTCTCGCGCACCAGCGAGCCCCAGTCGGCCGACGGTGGCTGAATGCCGAGGCCCAGGAAGCTGAGGCTCGCCAGCAGCAGCACGACGTACACGAAGCGCAGGCCCAGATCGGCCAGCATGGGCCCGAGGATGTTGGGCAGGATCTCGCGCAGCATGATGTACAGCGTGCCCTCGCCGCGTGTGCGCGCCACGGTCACGTAGTCGAGCGCGTTGATGTTGACTGCCAGGGAGCGCGCAATGCGATACGCGCCAGGCACGTAGATGATGGCGGCAGTCACCACCAGCATCGTCACCGAAGAACCGAAGCCCGCCACCATGAGCAGCGCGAACATCTTGCTCGGGATGGCCGTGAGCGTATCGAGCACGCGGCTCAACGTGGCGTCGACCAGACCACCCATGGCAGCGGCAAACAGCGCCAGCACCGTGCCCGTGCCGCTGGCCAGCACGGTGGCCACGAGCGCCACACCCACCGTGTAGCGCGCGCCTTCCACCACGCGGACGAACATGTCGCGGCCGAGGTAATCGGTGCCGAACCAGTGGGCCGCGCTCATGGGGCCGAACACATCGCCGTTGCCGTCGCCGCTGGTAATCAAATGTGCGGGCAGCAGCGCGGGGCCGACCAGCGCCGCGAGCACCCAGAACACCAGCACGGCCAGGCCGATGAGGCCCGTGACACCGAAGCTGCTCAGCAGGCGCCGTATGGGGTGGCGCGGTGCGGGCGGCGCGGGTGGCGTGCCGGCCGGCAACGTAGGGGAAGTTGGCGTGGTTTCCATCGTCAGGCTCTTGTTCATAGGATCAGCATCAACGGTGGCGCAGACGCGGGTTGGCGACAATGCCCAGCACATCGGCCGTGGTCACGAGCAGCAGGTAGCCCGCACAGAAAATCATGGCGCAGGCCTGGACGAGCGGCATGTCACGCTGCGACACGCCATCCACCATCAACTTGGCGATGCCGGGATAGTTGAAGATCGTCTCGATGATGATCACGCCACCCAGCAGGTACGACAGCGACAGCGCCACCGCATTGGCAATCGGCCCCACGGCATTGGGCAGCGCATGCGCAAGCACCACGCGCATCGGCGAGGCGCCCTTCAGACGCACCATTTCGATGTACGGCGCCTCGAGCTGGTCGATGACCGCGGCGCGGCTCATCCGCATCATCTGCGCAACGATCACGCAGCACAGGCTGAGCACCGGCATGGCAAACGCCTTCAGCATGTGGCCCAGCGATTCGATGTCGTTGACGTACGACAGCGCTGGCAGCCAGCGCAGCTTGACGGCGAACACCAGCACAGCGAGCGTCGCCACCAGAAACTCCGGCACCGACACCACGGCCACGGACGCGGTGGAGGCCACCCTGTCGAACCATGAGCCGCGCCAGACGGCCGAGGCAACGCCCAGGCTGAGCGCAATCGGCACCGAGAACAGCGCCGTCACCGCGGCCAGCAGCAGCGAGTTTGGCAATCGGCTTGCCACGAGTTCGGCCACGGGCATCTGCGTGGTGGTCGATTGCCCGAGGTCGCCGCGCGCAATGCCGGCCAGCCAGTGCACATAGCGCTGCGGCGCCGGCACGTTCAGGCCCATCTGCGCACGCAGCGCGGCCAAGGCTTCGGGCGTGGCGTCCTGCCCCAACTGTTCTTGCGCGGCGTCGCCGGGCAGCACAGCGGTGATCGAGAACACGATGACCGACACCGCCAGCAACGACAGCAGCGCCAGCGCCACGCGCCGCACCAGCAGCTTAAGGATGACTCGATTCATGACAGCCCCTTCATCACCTTCGGCAAGAACGCCACCATCGCACCGTCAGGCTTCAAGCCAGACGTTCTCGGCAAACGAGTAGCCCATCAGTCCACCCAGCGGGATCGGCGCCAGGCCCTTGAGCTTGGTCGTGTGCCCATCGATGCTGGCCAGGAACAGCGGAATGCCGATGCCCGCTTCCCCGTGGATCATGGTCTGCATGTCGGCGTACATCTGCTTGCGCTTGGCGACATCCGTCTCGGCGCGGGCGGCGACGAGCAACTGGTCGAACTTCGGGCTTTTCCAGCGCGATTCATTCCAGGCCGCGTCGGACTTGAAGAACTGCGTGAGGATCGTGTCGGCGCTCGGGCGTGGATTGACGTTGCCAAAACCGACCGGGCTGCTCAGCCAGTGGTTGGACCAGTAACCGTCGGCCGGCATGCGCTTGACGTCGAGGTCCAGGCCGATGCGCTGCGCGGTCTGCTGCAGCACCAGTGCGATTTCCACCGAATACTGCGCGGCCGGCGAGGCCACCACGGGAATCTTGCCCGTCACGCCTGACTTCTGCAGGTGGAATTTCGCCTTGTCGATATCGAACGCGCGCTGCGGCAGTTCCTTGAAATAAAAGCGGTTGGTCGGGTCGATCGGCTGGTCGTTGCCGAGCACCGCGTAATCCAGCGCGATGGTCTTCTTCATCTGTTCGCGGTCGAATAGGTACTTCATCGCCATCACGAAATCGGGGTTCGCGCCCGGGCCCATATCCTTGCGCATGATCAGGTCAGAGTACTGGCCCGATTGCGTCGTGAAGATGGCGTAGCCTGGCGTGCTCTTGACGCGTGCCACGGCACGCGGGTTGACGGACGCCACCAGGTCCATCCCGCCCGAGAGCAGCGCATTGACGCGCGCGCTTTCATCGCCGATGCCGACAAACTCAATCTCGTCCAGATACGGCTTGCCCGGTTTCCAGTACCCGTCGTTGCGCACGACGACGGTACGCACGCCAGGCTTGAACTCCTTGATCTTGTACGGGCCAGTGCCGATGCCGCCGCTGAAATCGGTCGTGCCGTCCTTGACGATATGGAAGTGGAAGGTGCCGAGGATCACGGGCAAGTCGGCGTTCGGAGCGGTCAGCACCACCGTCACCTCGTTCGGCCCGGTCGCCTTGACGCTCTCGATCTGGTCGGCCAGCACCTTGGCCTTCGAGGCAGTGGCCGGATCCTTGTGGCGCATGACGGAATACACCACGTCTGCCGGGGACAGGGCCTTGCCATCGTGGAAGGTCACACCCTTGCGCAGCGTCAGCACCCAGGTCTTGGCATCGGCCGTGTGGTACGACTCGGCCAGCGCAGGGCGCGGCGTGAGGCTGCCGTCCAGCACGAACAGGCCGTTGTAGACCATGTTGCAGCGCACGTAGTCGTTCTGGTTCGACTGCTTGGCCGGGTCGAGCGTGTCGGTCGCTGCTGCGGTGGCCGCCGCCACGCGGATGCGTCCACCACGGCGCGGCGTCTGCGCATACGCGCTGACGGCCGTGCCCGCCAGGCTGCCGGCCAGCGTGGCCTGCATGCCACCGGCCATCAGCATCTTCAACACGTCGCGGCGCGAGGCACCGCGCTTGAGCGACGCCATCACCCGCTGGCTTTCGGCGGGACCGACAAGGTTCTCGAACTCGTTATGGCTGTCGCTCATGGTGGGGCTCCTGATGGATCTGGTCTGATTGGAATACGTTGCGATCGTTGGATACTGCGGAAGACTGCGTTTGCGGCGCCGCTCAGGCAAATCGGTCTTTGAGCTGGTAGTACATGCCGACCGCGGGCAAAAACCACGGCGGACCAAAGTGACCGGGAATGGCGCTCCACGCGCGATCGCGCCACGGGTTGGCAGCAGCGTCGCCGGCCATGACTTCGGCCATGCGCTCGCCCATGTGCACGGACATCTGCGTGCCATGCCCGCTGTAGCCCATGGAGTAGAACAGGCCGTCACGTTCACCCGCATGCGGCAGGCGATCTTGCGTCATGTCGACAAGGCCGCCCCAGCAATAATCGAGGCGCACATCGCGCAACTGCGGGAAGGTTTCCGTCAGGCCGGCGCGGAGCACCTCGCCGCTCATCGCATCCTGCTGCGGGCTCGACACCGCAAAGCGTGCGCGGCCACCAAACACCAACCGGTGATCTGGCGTCAGCCGGAAGTAGTGATGAATATTCGCCACCGTCACATACGTGCGGCGCGCTGCCAGCAACGCGTGCGCGCGCTCCGCACCCAGCGGTTCGGTGGTGACGATAAAGCTGCCAATAGGGACGATGCGCCGACGCAGCCAGCCGAACGTGCCGTAACCGCCGTGGCGCGACGCGCCCGTCGCCAGCAGGACCTGCTTGGCCAGTACCGTGCCGCGCGTGGTGTGGATGCGATGCACCTGCCCCTGCACACGCTCGACGCGTTGCACACAAGTGCGCGTATGAATCTGCGCGCCCTGGCGTTGCGCCGCCATGGCCAGGCCCTGCGCGAAACGTCCCATATGCATCTGGCCGCTGCGCTTGTAGAGCAAGCCGCCTTGGAAGCGCTCGCTCTGCACCTCCGCGCGCACGCAGGCAGCATCGAGTATCTCGACATCCCGATCCACACCATCCGCAATCAGCCGGTCCGCACTGCGTTGCAGGGCGTCCATCTGGTACAGCTTGGTGGCGAGCTTCAATTTGCCGTTGCGCTGGAAGTCGCAGGCGATGCCCTCCTCGCGCACGATGCGCTCCACCGTATCCACGGCGGCGTCGTAGGCGTGATACCAGGCGCGGGCGCGGTCCACGCCCACCTTGGCAGCCAGGTCGGCGTAATCCACTGCCAGGCCGTTGTTCACGTGGCCGCCGTTACGCCCCGACGCCTCGGGCGCCACCCGCTCGCCCGCTTCCAGCACGACCACGCTGGCGCCGCGCCGGGCAAGCGCCAGCGCGGCTGACAACCCCGTGAAACCACCGCCGACAATCACCACGTCTGCCTGCGCCGGCAGATCGTGCGCGTCCAGCGCTAGCGCGGGCACCGAGTCGTTCCAGTAGGAGTCGAGTTTCATGGAGGTCATGTGGGGTGGCGATCGAGACGCAGCTTAGAGGCCAACAACACCGGGCAGGCCGCCGATGTCCTGGATCTCGGTGTAACGGTACGCCGGATTGCCGGGGCCATGACCGCGGTTGACGAACACCTTGTTGACGATGCCGAGGTCATCGGCCGACATCAGGTCGTAGCGCAGGCTGGACGACACGTGCAGCACGTCTTCCGGATTGCAGCCCAATGAATCGAACATGTATTCGAACGCCTTCAGGCGCGGCTTGTAGGCCTGAGCCTGCTGCGCCGTGTACACGCGGTGGAACGGCGCACCGAGCATCGCCACATTCTTCTGGATCTGCGAGTCATCGGCGTTGGACAGGATCACCAGCGGGATTTCCTTGGCGACCTTGGCCAGACCTGCCGGCACGTCGGCATGCGGGTCCCACGTCGGCACGGCATCGTAGTAAGCCTGGCCATCGGTGTCGAAGTATTGGATCTTCCATTTCTTGCACAGGCGGCGCACAGCGTTCTTCAGCACGACCTCGTACGGTTTCCAGTCGCCCAGCACCTCGTCGAAGCGGTAGGCAGTGAAGTCGGCGATGAACTGCTCCATCTGCTCGGCCGTAATGCGATCGGCAAACAGCTCGCGCGTCATCTCGCCCATGCGGAAGCGCGTGAGCGTGCCATAGCAGTCAAAGGTGATGTACTTGGGGCGGAAGGTCATGGTTTGAGGTCCTAAGGTCCTGAAGGTGGCTGCTGTTATGCAGTCTTTGCAGCACGGTTATGACGAAATCATTGAAGCACGCAGACTCGTCACGGTTGTAGGGAAATGCGCGGTCTCACGTGAGAAAGCTGCTGTTTCGGATGGCACTCGCGGCATGCCATGCGGTCTGCACCGCTGGCGTGCCGCACGCACCGCCAAGGCACGCTAGTGCGTCGCAGCAAAATCGATCAGCACACTTTTGAAGCGCAGGTTGGCCTCCACGGCTTGCCGGCCCAGATCCTTGCCGATACCCGACTGGTGATAGCCGCCGGTGGGGATGACGAAATCTGCGCTGCGCCCATAGCGGTTGATCCAGACCGTGCCCGCCGCGATGCCGCGCATGGCGCGCAGCGCGCGTCCGATGTCTGCGGTGTGCACGCCGGCGGCCAGGCCGTAGTGTTCGTGTGCGGCGAGTGCCAGGCCTTCCTCTTCGTCATCGAAGGTTTGCACCGTCAGCACAGGGCCGAAGATTTCTTCCTGCACGGCGGGGTTGTCTGCGCGCACGCCTTCGAGCACCGTGGGCTGGAAATACGCCCCACCGGGGCCGTCGCCAAACAGGCCCCCGCCGCAGCGCACCTGCGCGCCGGCATCGCGCGAACGCTCCACGATGTCGAGAATGCGCCCCGCCTGCGCCGCCGAAATGATCGGCGGCAGCGTGGCGGTGTCGTCCCAGGTGGCGCCGGGCCGCAACGCGGCAAAGCGTGCGGTGATGCGCTCGATCAATGCCTGGGCAACCTGCCGTTGCACGATCAGGCGCGAGCCCGCCACGCACACCTGTCCTGCATTGCCGGTGATGGCGCCCGCGACAATGGCCGCCACCCGGTCGATGTCGGGCGCGTCGGCAAATACGAGCTGCGGGCTCTTGCCACCCAGCTCCAACGTGACGGGCTTCGGGCCATGCGAGGCGCAGGTCGCCATGATGGCGGCGCCGGTGCGGGTCGAGCCGGTGAAGGTCATCTTGGAGATCAGCGGATGCCGCGTGAGCGCGTCGCCCGTGGTGCGGCCGTCGCCCTGCACCACGTTGAAGAGGCCCGGTGGCACGCCCGCTTCGATGGCGAGTTCAGCCAGCCGGATAGCGGAATACGGCGTCAATTCGGAAGGTTTGAGCACGACCGCGTTGCCGGCGGCCAACGCCGCACCGACCTTCCACGAGACCATCACCAGCGGAAAATTCCACGGCGTGATTGCGCCGACTACGCCATAGGGTTCGGCCACCACCATGCCGAGGTTGTCGTGACGCGTGGCTGCCACGTCGCCGCCGAGCTTGTCGGCGTATTCGGCAAAGAAGCGCAGGCCCTCGGCGGTGAATTGCACGTCCCAGGCGGCGGCGTCACGCAGCGGGCGGGTGGAGCACACGGCCTCGAGCGGCGCCATGTTGGCCACGTCGGCGTCGATCAGATCGGCCCAGCGGCGCAGCACGCGCGCCCGGTCACGCGGGGCACGGCGCGCCCAGTCCGTCGTGCGCCACGCCTGCCACGCATCTTGCACGGCAGCGTCGACGGTGGAAGCGTCGGCCAGCGGTAGCTCCGCATGCACGGCGTTGTCGGAAGGGCGGCGTACAGTGATGCGGCCGGCGTCGGGCACAAGCCTGCCGCCGATGAAATGGCCGGAAGGTACGCGGATGGTCTGGGGGTCAAATTTGGCCACGAAATTGGGGGCGCCGAAGCCCGGCACCCATATCGAAATGAGGTCATTGATGCTAGGCAGGAAGGCTCGGCATTTGGTTTCGTAACCGGGGGCGCTACCGCATCGAATTGCGAAACCCACACCCTCGACAGACGATGCTTGCAAATTGCGGGCAAACCCGAATTCGATCTGGCTCCCGGCGGCGATGTCGTCCAAGATGAGTGCCGGTGCCACCTTCATCCTTCGCCGGAAGGAACCTCCCATGTCTTCCTCGTCCGTACCTGCCCAGAACCTGCCCGCCGACGACGGCGTGGTGCTGCGCCCCATGACTGCCGACGATCTGGCCCAGGCGCATGCCCTGTCAGAAGAGCAGCGCTGGCCGCACCGCCCGGCCGACTGGGCGCAGAGTTTTGCGCATGCCGAGGGCATCGTCGCCGAGCGCGACGGCCAGATCATCGCCACCGCACAACGCTGGCGCTGGGGCCCCCGCCACGCTACCATCGGGCTGGTCATCGTGACGCCGGCATGCCAGGGCCGGCGCATCGGCCATCGCTTGATGAGCGCGCTGCTCGACGGCCTGGACAACCACACCGTGCTGCTGCATGCCACCGCAGAAGGGCGCGGCTTGTATGAGCGACTGGGCTTTGTGCGCACCGGCGAGATCCGCCAGCACCAGGGCGTTGCGCAACCCACGCCGCTGATCGCCCTGCCCACAGGCTGGCGCTTGCGCCCTGCCGGGCTCAATGAGGCTGCGGATTTGCGCCGGCTCGATGCGCAGGCGCGGGGCATGCCGCGCGATGCACTGATCGACGATCTGCTCGCCAGCGCAGACGCCTGCGTCGTGCTGGACGACGATGGCGAGGCGCGCGGCTTTGCGATGCTGCGCCGATTCGGGCGCGGCCACGCCATCGGCCCCGTGGTCGCCCCGGACGCCGAGAGCGCCAAGGCGCTGATCGCGCATCTGGCGGGCATCAACGCCGGCCACTTCACCCGCATCGACATCGACTTCGACAGCGGCCTGGCCGAGTGGTTGGAGAGCATCGGCCTGCTGCGCGTGGACGCCCCCACCACCATGGTGCGCGGCGAGCCGCTGGCCACACCACCCGGCGCACCCTCGCTGTTTGCCATCGTGACCCAGGCAATGGGTTGAGCCCCGAACACCGCGCCGACCGCACATCGTGACCACCACGTTCCTCTACAAGTCCGACCCTGTTCGCGGCCGGCAATGGGCGGAGGTCTTCCGCCAGCACGCGCCCGACATCGACTTCCGCATCTGGCCCGACATCGGCGATCCGCTACGGGTGCGCTTTCTTGCAGCCTGGGAGCCGCCCGCCGATATCGCGACGCAGTTCCCGCACCTCGAAGTGCTGTTCTCTTCGGGCGCGGGGGTCGATCAATTCAACTTTGCCGCGCTGCCGCCCACGCTGCCCGTGGTGCGCATGGTGGAACCCGGCATCGTGCGCGGCATGGTGGAGTACGTCACGCATGCCGTGTTGAGCCTGCACCGCGATATTCCCGCCTACCGCCGCCAGCAGCAGGCGGAGCAATGGCGCCCGCTGCCGGTGCGGCCGGCCGATGAACGCCGCATTGGCGTGCTGGGGCTCGGCTCGCTTGGGCAGGCCGTGCTGGCCCAGTTGAAGGGTTTCGAATTCGACTGCGCGGGCTGGAGCCGATCGCGCCATGCCATCGACGGCGTGCATTGCTTTGCCGGGCAAGAGGAACTGGAAGCCTTCCTGGCGCGCACCGACATCCTCATCTGCTTGATGCCGTTGACCGATGCCACGCGCGGCGTGCTGAACGCAGCGCTGTTCGCACAATTGCCGCAAGGCGCCGCGCTGGTGCACGTTGGCCGCGGCCCGCAACTGGTGAGCGACGACCTGCTTGCAGCGCTTGACAGTGGGCAGCTCAGCGAAGCCATGCTCGACGTGACCGACCCCGAGCCGCTGCCCGCCGGCCATGTGTTGTGGCGCCATCCGCGCATCCACATCACGCCGCACATTGCCAGCATGACGCAACCGCTTTCCGCAGCAGCGGTGGTCATCGACAACCTGCGTCGCTTTACCGCCGGCGAACCCATGGTCGGGCTTGTGGACCGCTCGCGCGGCTACTGAAACCCCGCATCAAACGGCGCGCCGCACGATCTGCTGCTGCGCGCCGAACAACAGCAGCACGCTGCGTTCTTCCCGCGCAAAGCAGCACCAAGCCTCAGTCGCCACGGCCTACTCTTGAGTCCATTGATTGCCTTCATTGCGCGAACGGACTCTGCCATGACCCAGCTCACCGATCTGCCCCAACTTGCCTCGCTTGACGCCATCGACCGCGCGCACCTGATCCACCCGGTTGCCTCCTGGCGCACCCACGAGCAACGCGGGCCGACCGTACTGACATCCGGACGCGGTGCGTGGCTGACCGACGCACACGGCAACGAGTTACTCGACGCCTTCGCGGGCCTCTGGTGCGTCAACGTCGGCTATGGCCAGGAGAGCGTGGTGCAGGCCGCCGCCGAGCAGATGCGCCGCCTGCCCTATGCCACGGGCTACTTCCATTTCAGCAGCGAGCCCGCCATCCGCCTGGCCGACAAGCTCGTGCAGATCACGCCGCGCTCGCTCAATCACGTCTATCTCACGCTGGGTGGGTCTGAGGCGGTGGATGCTGCGGTACGTTTCATCGTCCAGTACTTCAATGCCGTCGGCAAGCCGGCGAAGAAGCATTTCATTTCACTCGAGCGCGGGTATCACGGTTCGTCGTCCACGGGCGCGGGGCTGACGGCGCTGCCGGCGTTCCATCGTGATTTCGACTTGCCGCTGCCCACGCAGCACTACATCCCTTCGCCCAATCCATACCGCGCGGCCAATCCGGCGGATGCGCAGGGCATCATCGCGGCATCGGTGGCGGCATTGCGTGCCAAGGTGGCCGAGCTGGGCGCAGACAACGTCGCCGCATTCTTCTGTGAGCCGATCCAGGGCTCCGGCGGCGTGATCGTCCCACCCAAGGGCTGGCTGAAAGCCATGCGCGACGCTACGCGCGAACTGGGCATCCTGTTCGTCGTGGATGAAGTCATCACCGGCTTCGGGCGCACCGGCCCGATGTTTGCCTGCGATGCCGAAGGCGTCGACCCCGACATCATGACGATGGCCAAGGGGCTTACGGCAGGCTACGTGCCGATGGGCGCGACGCTGATTTCCGACCAGGTCTACGCGGGCATTGCCGACGGCGCTCCTGCCGGTGTGCCGATCGGCCATGGGGCGACGTATTCGGCCCACCCGGTGAGCGCGGCCGTGGCGCTCGAAGTGCTGCGCCTGTACGAAGAAGGCGGCATCCTCGCCAACGGCCAGCGCGGCGCGGCCAGTTTCGCGGCCGGCCTCGACGGGCTGCTCACACATCCGCTGGTGGGCGACTCACGCCATCGCGGCTTGCTGGGCGCACTGGAACTGGTGAGCGACAAGGCCACCAAGCAAGGCTTTGACGCTGGACTTGGCTTGCCCAATTTGATTGCCGCGGCTGCCTATGGCAACGGCCTCGTGTTCCGCGCGTTTGGCGACAACATCCTCGGCTTTGCCCCCGCGCTGACCTACACCGAAGACGAATTCGCGCAACTCTTCGCGCGTCTGAAAAAGACGCTCGACGACGTGCTGGCCATGCCGGCCGTGCGCGCCGCGCTCGCCTGATGCAACCGGTAGCAACAGGCCAAACAAGCTGACACAAAAGACACCGGCTGCCGCAGAATCGGATCTATCTTCCACGCCTTCGCCCCTGCCATGACCGAAGCTCTCAAGATCGATCGTCTGGACCTGCGCATCCTCGCCCAACTGCAGAAGAACGGGCGCATGACGAACGTGGACCTGGCCGACGCCGTGGGCCTGTCGCCCAGCCCGTGCCTGATCCGCGTCAAGCGCCTGGAGCAGGCCGGCTACATCTCCGGCTACGGCGCGCACATCCGCCTGGAAAAGCTGGGCGACACGCTGACCGTCTTCACCGAGGTCACGCTGTCGGACCACCACCGCGAAACTTTCGTGCGCTTCGAAGCTGCCATCCGCGAGGTGGACGAAGTGCTCGAATGCCACCTGCTCTCCGGCGGCTACGACTACCTGCTGCGCTTCATCACGCGGGGCGTCAACCACTACCAGGAAGTGATTGAAGACCTGTTGGAACGCAACATCGGCATTGCCAAGTATTTCAGCTACATCGTCATCAAATCGCCGTTCATCAAAACGCACTGTCCGATCGAACGGCTCTTTCCCAACCAACGCTGACGCCTCTCGAAACCGAGTCCACTGTTGGATACGGTGAGGACCCACCCTGCATGACAACCGCCCTGATGCTGCACCGCGCCGACGGCGCACCAATCTCAACCGAGTTCCGGCAAGCCGCCCTGAGCCCAAACGACCCCTTCGCGCAAGAACGGGAGATTGCCTGGGAAGGGCCAAACGCAATGAGCGCGGGGCGGGCGACCTTTGTCGGCGAGCGGGATGTCGCTAGCTTTCCGCATACGGAGACGCTCGCCGTCGTGGAGGGCGAGTTGACGCTCACGGCGCCGGGCTCGGCACCGCAGGTGATCGGCACGGGCTCCGGCGCGGTCATTGCATCCGGCACAGCGGTGCGCATCGAGGCTGCCGCCGGCGTTCGATTCGTGTTCTGCGCTGCTGTCATCAACACACCGACCACGCCGGCGCTCATCCCGCTGCACGCCGATGCGGACTTCAAACCCTCGGGTGGGCCCGCGCCCGAAGTGCTGATCGGGCCTGTTCCGCAGTGTCGCAGCGATAACGTCTTCACCGACGAGCCAACGCAATACCGTGCGGGCACGTGGGACTCGACGCCGTATCACCGCATCGTGCGCGCGCATCCGGTGAACGAGTTCATGTACGTGCTCGATGGCGGTGTGCAATTCGCTGGCCCGGATGGCAACGTGCTGTCCGTTGGCACCGGCGATGCCATCTTCGTGCCGCAGGGCACCGCCATCGGATGGCAAAGCACAGAGCGCGTCGCCAAGTTCTACGTGGTGCAGAACGCACAGGCCTGAACGAACGAGGAGCACGAGTCATGTCCCAGCCGTTGCGCCTCATCGAGAGCGCCTCTTCCCTTCCAGCGCAGGCCGACGTCGTCGTGGTCGGCGGCGGCATCATCGGCGTCTTTGCTGCCTATTACCTGGCCAAGCGCGGCGTGTCGGTGGCCGTGGTCGAAAAGGGCCGCATCGGGGCCGAACAGTCGAGCCGCAATTGGGGCTGGTGCCGACAGCAAAACCGCGATGCACGTGAACTGCCGATGGCCACCAAGAGCCTTGAACTGTGGGAGCAGTTTGCCGCTGACACGGGAGAAGACACGGGTTTCCGCCGGTGCGGCCTGCTCTATCTGAGCAACGACGAAGAAGAACTTGCCCGCTGGACGAAGTGGCGCGATTTCGCAAAGACGGCCGGCGTGACCACGCACATGCTGAGCAGCACTGAGGCCTCCGAGCGTGGCCGCCTCACCGGTCGCGCTTGGAAGGGCGGCGTGTTCTCACCGAGCGACGGCACGGCGGACCCTGCCAAGGCGGCGCCATCTGTGGCGGCTGCGCTCATGAAGCTCGGCGGGACCGTTCACCAGAACTGCGCCGCACGGGGCATTGAGGTCGCGGGCGGCCGCGTGAGCGGCGTCGTCACGGAAGCCGGAACCATCAAGACCCGCACCGTGGTGTTTGCCGGCGGCGCTTGGGCCTCGTCGTTCTGTCGCCAATTGGGCATCCGCTTTCCGCAGGCCACCGTTCGCCAGTCCATCGTGCGGGTGACAGGGGTGACCGAGCCGGTGCCAGACGCCTTGCACACTGCACGCGTTTCCATCACCCGCCGCAGCGATGGCAGCTACAACCTGGCCATCAGCGGGCGCGGGCGCGTGGACCCAACCGCGCAGTTGCTGCGCTTCGCCCCGCAGTTTCTGCCGATGTTCGCAAAGCGCTGGCGCAATGTGTTTCCGGGCGGATTGGAAGGCATTCGCGCCGGCCACGAAACACTCGCGCGGTGGCGGCTCGATGCCCCCACACCCATGGAGCGCATGCGCATCCTCGATCCGCGGCCCGATGCAGCGGCCGTCAGACAAACCTACAACCGCGCTGTTGAACTGCTGCCGGTGCTGGGCCAAGCAGGCGTCGCCAACGCCTGGGCCGGTTTCGTGGACAACACCCCGGACGGCGTGCCGGGCATCGGTGAAGTGCCGGAGATTCCCGGGTTCATTTTGGCCGCGGGCTTCTCGGGTCACGGGTTCGGTATCGGCCCCGGCGCCGGTCATCTGATCGCCGATCTGGTGACCGGTGAAAAGCCGATCTTCGACCCTGCCCCCTACGACCCGGCGCGCTTCAAGCACTCGGCCTGGGGCAAGGTCGCGGATTTCTAACGCAGCAATACCAGGCGGGTGACGAACGTGGCCGCAGTTCAAGAACCTGACGGAACGGCGGCCAGTGCGCGGCGGGCAACTTCGCAAAGCCAGCGCACGCCCAGCGGCAACGCGTCGTCATTGAAGTCGTAACAGGGGTGGTGCAGCGGGTATTCGCCATCGGGGCCGGCGCCGGCACGGCCTTGGCCAAGCCAGAGATAGGCGCCGGGCTTGCACTGCAACATGAAAGCGAAGTCTTCTGAGGTGAATGCAGCGCGTGGCGCCTCTGCAGCCTCCAGGCCGATCGCTTGCGCCGCGTCCAACGCGAGCTGCGCTTCAGCCGGCGTGTTGATGGTGGCCGGGTAATAGCGGCGGTAGTCCACCTCCACCTGCGTGCCGCTGCCCAGCGCGATGCCATTGGCCGTGTCGCGCAACGCCGCCTCGATGCGATCCTGCGATACGGCATCAAAGCTACGCACGGTGCCGGTGATTCGCACCTCTGCCGGCAGCACGTTGTGGCTATGGCCGCCTTCGATGCGCGTGACGGACAACACCGCCGATTCGTTCGGATCAATCCGCCGCGACACGATGGTGTGCAGTTGCGCCACCAGTTGGCTGGCCGCGAGGATGGCATCCGGCGTGTGGTGGGGCTGGGCCGCATGCCCGCCACGTCCGCGCACGGTGATGTCGAACCGGTCTGCCGCCGCCATGATCGGGCCGGGCCGCGTCTGCGCGTGCCCCAGCGGCAGATCCGGCCAGTTATGCAGCGCATAGACGCTGTCGCACGGAAAACGCTCGAACAGGCCGTCTTCAATCATCCGGCGCGCGCCGGCCTGGCCCTCTTCGGCTGGCTGGAAGATGAAGTGGACCGTGCCGTCGACACCCGTTCGCACAAGCTGGCGCGCCGCACCGATCAGCATGCTCGTGTGCCCGTCATGCCCGCAGCCGTGGTGCTTGCCCTGCATGCGGCTCGCGTGCGCTAAGCGGCCCAGCTCCACCATCGGCAGTGCATCCATGTCGGCACGCAGCGCGACGCTGCGTGTGCCCTGGCCGCCGCGCAGCGTACCCACTACGCCGGTGCCGCCGATGCCCTCCTCCACCGCCAGCCCCAACACCCGCAGCGACTGCGCGACGATGCCCGCCGTACGGTGTTCTTCGTAGGCGAGCTCCGGATTCGCGTGCAGGTCGCGGCGCAGTGCCACGAGGTCCGGCAGCAGATCGGCGACCGGCCCGGCAATGTCGTCTCGCTTCACTTGCCGGCCTCGACCGCATCGGCCAACTGGGCCAGCGTATGGAAATGGTAGTCAGGCACGGTGTGCTCGGATTCGATGGTGCCGCCCGAATCCTTCATGCCGTGCCGGCGCTCGATCCAGCAGGTGGTGATGCCGAGGCGCTTCGAGATGCCGATGTCGTGGTACTGGCTCTGCGCCACGTGCAGGTTGTCGGCCTGCTTGAAGCCCCAGGCGCCTTCATAGCGGCCGCGTGCGTAGGCGAAATACCGCGCATCGGGCTTCTCGCACAAGGCATCGTCGCAGCTGAGCAGCAGGTCGAACGGTGCGCCCAGCGTCCGCTGGAAATAGTCGAGCGCCCACGATTGCGCGTTGGTCATGGTGACGAGCTTGAAGCGCTTGCTCAACCGCTGCAGCGCCTCCACCGAATCGGGAAACGCCGGCCATTCGGCCACCGAATCGCGAAAGCCGCGGGCCAGCGTATCGGTATCGGGCAAACCAAGCTGCTGCGCGACGATGTGCCAGCACGGTACCAGGTCGTCGGGGTACCACTCGGTCTGGCCGCGTTTGCGTGCTGCCCGATAGGCGCTCAGAAAATCCTCGTCGGTAACCTTGCTGTCGGGCACCGCACGGCGCAGGTAGGCGAGCATGCCGCCCTCGAAATCGATCAACGTTCCGACGACGTCGAAAGTCAGCACTTTGAAATCCCGAAGGGCCATGACAACGCTCCTGAGTGGTTGAACGCGAGAATGAATCCAAGGGTGGCGGCAAGCCGCCTTGCATGGCGTCTAGCTTAGGAGCAGCGGCGCCGACGATGGTGCCGATCGGGCGCCACGACACGGCAGCGAATTGCGTTTTTGCCGACGCGGCGCACAGATCGTTTGGCCGGCGCCCGGACGCCCGGAGGCCCGGACACCCATACCCGCGTCGCCCACGGTGGTTACCTCCAGGTGCGTACTTGTTGCCGCACCGCACCGTCCTTACTCTGGGTGCATCGCAACGCATCCGCTTGCCGGCCCGGCAGCGGACACCTCGGAGGCCCCATGCTTCAAACCGCCTGGCTCTGGCTGCTGGCAGCCGGCGCTGTGGAGATCGCCATGGCGATCTCGCTCAAATTTGCGCAAGGGTGGACGCGACCCATCCCTAGTGTGCTCGGCATCGTGGCGGCGCTTGCCAGCGTCTTCCTGCTCACGCATGCCATGCGCGGCCTGCCTGCCGGCACGGCCTACGCCATCTGGACGGCCTTCGGCTCGGTGGGGGTGACAGTGCTGGGCATCGTGCTCTTTGGCGAGAGCGTGCAGCCCGCGCGCCTGGCCTGCATCGGGCTCGTGATTGCCGGCACGGTGGGCCTCAACTTCTTCGACGCTGCGTAAAACGTATCAGGATCCCATCATGACCCGCCTGCGTTATATCGAAGCTTCACCCATGAAAACGCTGTCCCACTCCATCGACGTGGCCAAGCATTTTCTCGACGCCTACCGCACCGCGCACCCCGGCCACGAGATGGACACGATCGACTTATGGAGCAAGAGCATCGACTTGCCAGAGTTCGACGCCGACATGATCGGCGCCAAGTTTGCCGTCCTGCGCACCCAGAACGCCACGCCGGAACAGCATGCGCAATGGCAGCGCGCCGTGGCGTTGTCGCAGCGCTTCAACGCGGCCGATCATTACCTCTTTTCCGTTCCGATGTGGAATTTCGGAGTGCCGTATCGGCTCAAGCACTTCATTGATGTGGTGACGCTGCCGGGGCAGAACTGGAACTGGTCGGCCGCCACGGGCTATCAGGCGCTGCTCTCGGGCAAGAAGGCGGCGCTTATCTACGCCAGCGCCGGCGCATACGCAGCGCACACGGAAGGCGCGAGCGAATCGCCCGACGATTTCCAGAAGCCCTATCTGCGCCGCTGGCTGCGTTTTCTCGGCATTGAAGACGTGACGGAGATCAGCGCCGCCCCCACGCTGACGGCGCCCGATCTGCTCGCGGCGACCAAGGCCGACGCAAACGCGCGGGCGGCTGCGTTGGGCGCAGCCTTCTGAAATGCACGTCTGCCAGCAGAGTTGACTGCGATCCTAAGTGTACCTATCATGGTTACACTTTTGCGCCGAACCTCATGTCTACCAGCAGCCGCTTCGCCGTCGCCGTACACATCCTGACCCTGCTCGCCAGTACGGAGGGGCCGGTGCCGTCATCGCTCATCGCTGGCAGCGTAGGAACGAACCCGGCGCTCATCCGGCGGTTGGTGGCGCAGTTGGCCGACGCCGGTTTCGTGACCTCGCAGATGGGCGCGACGGGCGGCGCCACTCTCGCGCGACCGGCAGACAGCATCACGCTGCTCGACGTCTTTCGCGTGGTGGAATCTCCGGTGCTGATTGCGCTGCCGCCCAATGCGCCCAACCCGGCGTGCGAGGTCGGCCGCGAGATCACCGGCGTGCTGGAGCGCGTGACGGAACGCGCGCAAGCCGCGCTGGATGCCGAGCTGGCGGCGCAAACCATCGCCGGCATCCTCAGCGAGGTCGGACACGCACAGCGCCGCCGTCGCCGGGCCTAGCCGGGCCGCATGACGGCCTATTTTTTTACCCCTATATGTAACCACAGCAATTACATATAACGTTTCAGCCACCCAGACCAACCACAAGGAATTGACCATGAAGATCGCAATCATCGGCGCCACGGGGCACGTGGGCACCCGCCTGATCGACGAAGCGCTACGCCGAGGCCATCAGGTGACGGCCATTGCGCGCACCGCGTCGAAACTGCCCGCACGCGCGGGGCTGACCACCAAGGATGTCGACGTGGCCGACCAGGCTGGCCTCGTTGCCGCGCTTGCCGGCAACGATGTGGTCTATAGCACCGTACGTTTCTTGCAAGCCAATGCCGAGCAGATTGTTGGTGCGGTGAAGAAGGCCGCCGTGCCGCGCCTGCTGATGGTCGGTGGCGCGGGCAGCCTGGAAGTAGCCCCGGGGGTCGCGCTGATCGACACGCCGCAGTTCCCCAAGGAGTACTTTGACGAAGCTTCGGCCGGCCGCGATTTCCTCAACGCGCTGCGCAAGGAAACCGAGTTGAATTGGACGTTCGTGTCGCCGTCGGCCATCTTCGAACCGGGCCAGCGCACGGGGCACTTCCGCATCGGCAAGGATTCGCTGCTGGTGGATGCGAACGGCAAGCCCTGGATTTCGATGGAGGACTTCGCCATCGCCTTCCTCGACGAAACAGAAAAGCCGGCACACCCGCGCCAGCGTTTCACGGTCGGTTACTGATCGGCGGCAGCTGGAGGGCAGTGCCGGCGCGCGCCAATCAATGGCTGGGCGTGTCGGCCATGCCGGGAGGCGCGTCATCGGGCTCGATCGGCTCGGGCGTGGAATCCAGCGCCGGCAGGCGGATCACGATCGCGCAGCCCCTGCCGTCTGCATGGGCCAGGCCGTCTTCGATGGCCACCGAGCCATTCCCTAGTTCAACGATACGGCGCACGATCGCCAGGCCCAGGCCGCTGCCCTGCGACTGGCTGGTGCGCGGGCGGTAGAAACGCTCGAACACGCGATCGCGCTCGTCGGGCGGGATACCGGGGCCGGAGTCTTCAATGCGCAGTTCGACCATCGGCGCACCGGCTTGCTCGATACGCTTGACGGCCAGACGCACCTCGCCGCCGTTGGGCGTTTCGCGCACGGCGTTGTCGAGCACGTTTTCCACCAGCGTCGCAGCGTCTTCGTGCGATACCGAGACCCACGCCTGGTTGGCGCCGTCGTACGACAGCGTGATGTTGCGGCGCTCGGCGCGCGAAGCCTGCTGGATCACGCCGCTGCGCGCGCACCCCGCGAGGTCGGACAATGCGCCCTGCGCAAGTTGCGCCTCCACGCGGCGTGCATCCAGCCGGGCGATGGCGAGCAGCTTGGCAAGCGACTGCGTTGCGCGCGAGATGCCGCGATCAAATTCGCGCAGCGCGGTGGAACGATCGTCTTCGCTGTCGGAATGCGACACGACATACGCCTGCGCCTGAATGGCGGCGAGCGGCGTGCGCAGCTCGTGCGCGGCATCGGCAAAGAAACGGCGATCCGCCTCGATGCCGCGACGCACGCGCGCGAACAGTCCGTTCAAAGCGTCGACCAGCGGTTTCAGTTCGGCATGTTCCACGCTCTGCACGGGGTCGAGGTCGGCAGAATCGCGCGCCTCGACCTGACGCGTGAGCGTGCGCAGGGGCTTGAGGCCCTGGTGTGCGGCCCAGCCGACCATCACCATCAGCGCGCTCGCCAGGATGGCCAGCGCCACCGCCACTTCCTGGAAGAGATCACGGATGGCGCGCTCGTAGGCCGTCAGCGGCTGCGCCACCGTGGCGGAAATCTTGCCGTCGACGCTGTCGACCGTGTAGCTGCGCCACGGCTTGCCTTCCAGCATGATCTCGACGACGGTGCCTTGCGCCTTGCCGCATGGCATGTTGGGCGCACCGGGGAAGGCGGTGATGACATTGCCGGCGCGATCGCACAGCACGTAGCGGAATTCGCCCGGAAGGATGTTGGGCAGCGACAGGCCCAGTTTGATGTCGGTGAGGCGGCGCAGGAATTCTTCGCGGCGCGGCACGTCATCCATGTTGAGCGTGGTGAGGTCCGCATAGGCCTGGGCCGACATGCGCAGATCGCTCACCACCTGGCGGCTGTTGGTGCGCGAGATTTCCAGATGCGCGATGACGAGCTGCACCAGCAGCATCAACACCAGCGCCAGCAGGATCAGCACATACAGGCGGAACGACAGCGAGCGAACCCGCAGGATGGCTGGAACCGCCAGCTTCATTGGGCGGCCCCACGGTTGCCGCCGATCATGTAGCCGACACCGCGAATGGTCTGGATGGTTTCGTTGCCGAGCTTGCGGCGCAGGTGGTGGATGACGACTTCGAGCGCGTTGGCACTGACGCTGTCGCCCTCACGATAGAGCGCGTCCATGAGCGTTTCGCGCGGCACCCAGCGGTGGGCGCGGCGCACAAGTTCAAGCAGCAGTTGGTATTCGCGCGGCGTGAGTTCGATGACCTGGCCCTCTTGCGTCACGCGCTTCTGCGAGGGCTCCACCACCAGGTTGCCGACGTTCCACTGATTGGTGCTCTGCCCCGCATGGCGACGCAGCACGGCACGCAGGCGGGCGATGAGTTCGTCCACGGGAAACGGCTTGACCAGAAAATCGTCCGCGCCGGAATCGAGCCCTTTCAGCCGTTCCGACAGCGCATCGCGCGCGCTCGCAATGATGACGGGCACGTCGCTGTGCGCGGCGCGCAGTTCTTCCAGGAACGTATGACCCTCACCATCGGGCAGCCCCAGGTCGAGCACGATGGCTTCGAAGGTGTTGGTGGTGATCCATTTCTGCGCGTCGACCAGGCGGCGCACCCAGGTCGCGTTGTAGCCGGCCTGACGCAGCGCGCGGGCCAGTGCGGTGCCCAGCGGCAAATCGTCTTCGATAAGGAGGATGGCGTTCATGCGCGGGAATCTCGGCGGCGGTAATGACGGTAAACGGACAACCGGCGCGTGGGAAACAGGCGCCGGTGAAGGTCGAAATCTACCGCAACGGACTGAGCTTTGCCTTAAATGTGTTGAGACATGTGACGAGGAAGTCGCCTCGCGAACACATACCGGACGCGGGTCCGGGCATGCAACGTTGCATTTAGCTATCATTCCAAAATTCCGATTGCATTTTCCTTAAGCCGCCGCGCATGTTCCGCCTGCCCACCACCGCCACCGCGCCGTTCTGTCCATCCGAGGTGCGCGGCACCGTTGCCGTGCCGCCAGGCCTGCCGCTGTGGAAGAAGCTGCTGCGCTTTGCGGGGCCGGGGCTGCTGGTGTCGGTCGGTTATATGGACCCGGGCAACTGGGCCACCGACATCGAAGCCGGCTCGCGCTACGGCTATGCGTTGCTGTTCGTGGTGGTGCTCTCCAGCCTGGCGGCCATGGTGCTGCAGTGCCTGTCGGCGCGGTTGGGCATCGTCACCGGCATGGACTTGGCGCGTGCTTCCCGCAACCGCTATCAGCCCGGCGCATTGCGCGTGCAATGGCTTCTGGCAGAGCTGTCCATCATTGCGTGCGACCTGGCCGAGGTGCTGGGCTGCGCGCTGGCCTTCCATCTGCTGCTGGGCGTGCCGATCCTGTGGGGCGTGGCGCTCACCGCGCTGGACACGCTGATCGTGCTCGGCCTGAAGGGCAAGAACTTCCGCCAACTGGAAGCCATCGTGCTGGGGCTCATTCTCACGATCGGGCTGTGTTACTTCGTTGAACTCGTGCTCATCAAGCCGCACTGGCCTTCAGTGGCGGCCGGGCTGATGCCGTCGTGGCAGGCCGTGAGCCAGCGCGAGCCGCTGTATCTGGCCATCGGCATCCTCGGCGCCACGGTGATGCCGCACAACCTGTACCTGCACTCGTCCATCGTGCAGACGCGCATGACGGCCAACACCGAAGATGCCAAGCGCGAGGCCATCGGCCTGTCGCGGCTGGACACCATCGCGTCGCTGGGCCTGGCCCTGCTTGTGAACGGCGCAATCCTGATCCTGGCGGCAGCGGCATTCAACGCGCACGGCCATCAGAACGTGGCTGACATCGAGGACGCCTACCACCTGCTGGAGCCCATCGTCGGAACGGCGCTGGCCGGGCTGCTGTTTGGGATCGCGTTGCTGGCGGCGGGGCAAAGCTCGACCTTTACCGGCACCATCGCGGGGCAGGTTCTGATGGAGGGCTTCCTCGACTTGCGCATCCCCTGCTGGCAGCGGCGTTTGATCACGCGGGCGCTGGCGCTGGTCCCCGCGTTCATCGGCGTGGCGATGCTCGGCGACCACGCCATCGGCAAACTGCTTGTCATCAGCCAGGTGGTGCTCGGCCTGCAACTGCCGTTTGCGATGCTTCCGCTGATTCGCATGACGGGCGATCGCACGCTGATGGGGGTGTTTGTGAGCAGCCGGTTAACGTCTTGGCTGGCGTGGGCGTTATTCATCGTCATCAGCATCGCCAATGTGTGGCTGGTATGGCAGGTGCTGGCAGGCTGAGTCGTACATTGCGGGATTCCCCCCACTAAAAAACCGCGCACGGGGTTGGCCACCGCTATTAGAATGCGCGCTTTGTTGCGCAATCCGGCCCCGCCCGCGCCCGCATCATCCCGTCGCGCCAGAGGGTCTCTCTTGCCCTGCCTTGAGCGCGAACCTGCCTACCGCCTCCGACCTGCCCGACGCACGCACACCCTCGCGTGACTATCAGGCGCGCCATTTTGTGCCGATGATCATCGCGCTGAGCAAATGCGGCGTGCTCGGTTACGCCTTCGCGATCGTGCTGGGCTGGTCGGTCGGGCTGCTGCATCGGCCGGAGCCGCTGCTTGCGCTGCTCTTCCTGCTGATGGCGATCGTGGTGGTGGCACAGCGGTATCGGCACACCGGCATGTGGGGGGTGCTGGCGCTTACGCACCTGCTGGCAGAGGAAGTGGCCATCATCGCGTTCGGTCATCAGGCTGGGCTCCAATGGGTACTGCCGGCGTTCTATCTAATGCCGCTTGCGACCAGCCCCGCCTGGCTCAACCGGCGTGATTTCTGCATCGCCATGGCGCTGTGCACGGCCGGGCCCATCGTCGCGCTGCTGATCGCGCCAGAACCCGCCACGGCAATCCACCACGGCTGGCTGGGGCTGGTGCTTTATCTGCCGATCTGCATGGCTGCGGCCGCCGTCATTCACCACTACCTGCTGCGCGCCATGGCGCGGCACTTTGCGGCCGAACGCAGCCTGGCCGATCGCGCCAACACCGACCACCTGACCGGCATGCTCGCGCGGCAACGCTTCTTCGAGCTGGGCACCTTTGCGGTGGAGCGCGCGCAGCATCATGCCGAGCCGCTGTGCGCGCTGTACCTCGACGTCGATCACTTCAAATCCATCAACGATACGTGGGGACATGCCGCCGGTGACGATGCACTCGTCGCGTTGTCCGATGCGCTGGCGGGCGTGCTGCGCCCGGCCGACCTGTTCGGCCGTCTGGGCGGAGACGAGTTTGCCGTGCTGCTGCCGGGCTGCGGCCTGACCGGCGCGCTTGCCGTGGTAGAACGGCTCAAGACGGCCGTGGCAGGCACGCAAACGCCCGTGGGGCCGCTGACAGTGAGCGTGGGTGCCGCGCCGCTGCGCCCCGGGCAAGATCTGGCGCGTCTTTTGGCCGATGCCGATCTCGGCCTGATGGAAGCCAAGCGACAGGGCCGCAACCGCGTGTGCGTGTCGACCGACGCAGAGCCGAAGGCAACATTGCGGCAGTAAGGCAGGCACGCTATGTGCGGCGCAGCATCCGTGTTTTCTGCACGGAGATGCCCATGGAGTGGCTCAACGCCCACACCTTCCTGCGCGTGCCGGCCCGCGATTGGGCCGCCGCCGCATTGACTGTGATCGCTGCATACGTGTTGCTGTCCAGCGTGTTGCACCTGATCTGCAACCGGTTTGATGCGCGCGCGCGCCGCACCGGCTACCGCTTCGACATTCTCGTCACGGCGGTACTACGCGATACGCACCCGCTGTTCATTGCGCTGGCCGCCTTACTTGCAGGTTCGTACTTCATCGATCTGCCCACGCGCATTGCCAACAAGCTCGATCACATCTGGTTCGTCATCATCGGCTTCCAGATCGCCCTGTGGCTCAACCGCGGCGTGAAGCTGTGGGCGCGTGATCGGCTGTCGACGCAGACCCACGCGACGCGCAACCCGGTGATCACTTCCATGACGGCATGGGTGCTGCGCTTTGCACTGTGGTCGATGCTGCTGCTGGCCATTCTGGCCAATGTGGGCGTCAACATCACGGCCTTTGTCGCCAGCCTGGGTGTGGGCGGCGTGGCGGTAGCGCTGGCGGTGCAGAGCATCCTGAGTGACCTGTTTGCCTCGCTCGCCATTGGGCTGGACAAGCCGTTCGAGATCGGAGACTTCATCGTCTTTGAATCGATTGCCGGCACGGTGCAGCACGTTGGTCTCAAGACCACGCGCATCCGAAGCCTGTCGGGCGAAGAGATCGTCGCTTCCAACACGGCGCTGCTCAAGAGCACGATTCACAATTACAAACGAATGTCGGAACGACGTATCGTCTTCACCTTTGGGGTGACCTACGATGCGCGCGCCGCACAGCTGCAGAAGATTCCGGACATCGTGCGCCGTGCGGTGGAAGCCGCAGGCAACACGCGGTTTGATCGCGCGCACTTCAAGGAATTTGGCGAGAACGCGCTGAACTTCGAGGTCGTGTATTTCGTGACCGATCCGGACTTCAACCTCTATATGGATATTCAGCAGCGCATCAACCTGACCATCCTGGAGGGGCTGGAAAACCTCGGCACCTCGTTCGCACTGCCCACACGCACGATCCAGCTCGTGCGTCGTGACGGTGAGGCCGTTGAACCCGATGACCTGGCAGGCCGTAAATCAACCACGAGTACCCAGCGCGTCAGCGCGCGGGCTAGCGGCTGACCGCCACGGGCATGCTGAGGAACGCCGCATCGAGGCTGCGCCACAGCGGCCTTGAGCGCGGCACCATGTCCTGGCGGAAGTACCACCAGAAGTAGCCGCCGACAAAGCGAGGATGCGTGACCGCGAGCCCGTAGTAATGCGCGACGAGCGCCGGCTTGCGTGCGGCATGTCGCGTCCCGACCTCTCCAAACCCCAGCGCGGCATGCGGAAACAGATCGCCCAAACGGCTGAACACAGCGTTCCAGTCGGGCGGAGGGATCTTGCAGTCGTCTTCATAGAAGCTGATGAAGACGTAATCGAGCCCATCGCGCAGGCGCAGCGGCACATTACGTTGCACCCACTCGAACATCGCGCGTGACGGCTGCTCGGCGCAGCCTTCGTTGTAGTACAGCGTGAGCGCAGTGCGGCCGCCGCCGGCTCTGATGACTTCATAGGCCGCCATGGTCTTGTCGATCACGTCGCGTGTGGGGCCTGTCCACTCGCCGTTGATCTCGTTGCCCACTTCCCAGACGTCGACGTTGGTGCCGAGCGTGTGCAGGTAGGCGGCGGCACGCTGGCGCAGTTGCTGTGCGGTGTATTGCTTGAGCGTGGAGGAGTCCACCAGTTCGCCCATCACATATGCTACGTCCCGGATTGCGGCCACCGGCCCGACGTAATGCGGTGCATCCATGCCTTCATCAAAGACAACGCGCACAGTGGGCGTGCGCGAGAGATGCGACAACGCGTCCACCACGGCGGGCACGTTGTCCACTGCGTCAACCGTCACGCCATACAACGGCACAGGGCCGGCAGGCATTTCGCCCACCGACCCTGCGGCCTCAGAGGATGCGCTCAATGCCAGCATGACAGTCGCCAGTAACAAGCGCATCCGCCTCATCGTCACTTCACCGTGCTCGCGTCCGCCCAGGTGTACCCCATGCTGGTGATACCCGTGATGATGGTCTGGAAGTCGGTATAGCCCGGCGTACCAAGATCCGGCTCCAGCCAGAACGGATGGAAGAAGAACGAGGCAAAGCCGTCTCGTACCACCTGTGCATACGTCGCGTTGGTCAGGATGTCCTGTGCGGTGTACGTCAGGCATGACGACGGATCGATATTGCAGATGTTGTATTCCACGTTGCCGAGGTTTTCCGGAATGATGCGCTGGTTGTAGTAGTCCTTCTGAATGATGTAGGGGAAGAACTGGCCAACCGAAAAATCATGTCCTGCGGCGGTCGAGTTCAAGGTCTGCGGGTTGTCCGATGTGTAATACACCACGCGCTGATACGTGTTCTTGAAGTACTGCGGCACGGCCTTGATGGACAACGGAGACGATTGATAGTGCGGCGCCTCCCAGGCAAACGGCGCATAGCCATTGAGCTGGAACTCCAGCAAACCCGACGACAACCGCCCGGCTGCCCACTGCGTCGAGTCCTCGTTCACCGGCCGGTTCTGCGTGGCGAGCCAGAATTCGAAGTCGTTCGCGCTGACGGCGTTGATGAGGTTCGGGATGTTGCTGTACTGGTGGGTGTAGCCGTGCATCAGGATCTTCCCGCCACGTGGCAACGCATGGTTGAGCGCTGACTTGAGCCCTGTCGCGTTGACCAGGTGGATCGTCTGCGACACGCCGCCGTTGTAGACGCCGTTCGGATCCTTGTACAGCGGGATGGTGGCGATCGAGAACGGAATCCTCTTGCTGTAGAGGTAGTCCGTCAGCGTGTTGATGGACGTCACAGTATTCGTCGCGTTGACGTCTTCCAGGCGCACCAGCGCGCGGTGCAGCGTAGGCGCATTGGTGCCCAGGATGTCATGCAGCATGTCGCACATCGCCAGATAGCGATCGCGTGGGCCGATATACGAGAACGGCATGTCCGCCACGTACCAGAAATTACCCGACCGCATGATGTATGGCGCCGTCTCCTGCGTCACCGAATTCGTGATCGTCACCACGCTGCTGGCCTTGGTCGGGTCAGCCACGGAAGTCACGCCAATGTCCGGATCCGCGCTGATGGCGCCGGTCGTGGCATTGAAGGCGTAGTACTTGGTCATGGTCTGGTTCTTGTACGACACCGTATCGAAGAAGCCGGGGTTCGGCGCGCTCGCCGACGGTGCCGCGTTCATGCCGCGCAGACCAACGAAGTTGATGCCGTAACGTGACGTGAACGGATACGCCGTGTTCCAGGCAAGTTCCCACAGGTTGTACTTGAACCAGACGACGGTCTTCTGCGTGGTGGTCACATCCGACAGGAACGCCGCCGGGATGGGGTTGTTGTAGTAACTCCCCATATAGAAGATGGCGGTGTACTGCTCGGTCATGCCAGCCGTGTAGTTCTGCACGGGCAGCAGGGTGATGGTGGTGTTGAAGTGCGCGAGCAGGTTGTAGAGCATGATCGCGTATGCCTTGCCCAGATTGGTGTACTGGTCGTTGGGCGGCGCGTCATACAGCACCAGCATCGGGGCTGGCGTGCTGGTTGTGGTTCCGCCCACTGTCACACAGATGGTGCCGAGGCCGATCGTGCAGGTTGCGGCCTGCGCTGGCGCTGTCAGCGATATGCCAAGCAGGCCGCTCGCAAAGACGAGCGCGCACAAGAACTTTCGTAGCAATGTCTTCATGATGACTCTCCGACTCATGGCAATCATGGGCGATAGAACGAGCCGTCCGCTTGGCGGTAGAGCCCGAGGTTGAAGTTGGGGCCACGATCGTGGCCACGGTCTGTACCTGCTGCCTCGTTTTCCGGCGTGCCGGGGCGGACTTCGGTCATGACTGCCGGGCGCGGCGGTGGGATGACCTGTCCGTTCTCGTCCATGACGCCGTAGCCGTAGGCGCGGCCGCCTCCAGTCACGGGCCTGGGTGTGACTGCTGCCACAACGGTGGGTTGCATGGGTTGCGCAGCCGTGGCCGTCGCCCTGGAAGACGCGGGCGCTGGGGCTTTCTTGTCTGTGTCGGTACTGGGGCTGCCCTGGCCAGTCGCGCCGGCCACGATGGCGGGGACACCTCCATCACCAGCCCACGGCGGCGCGACGATCAGCCACCCGGCAACAAGTGCGGACGCAACCAACACGCCGCCCCCGATTTGCTTCGCTTTCATCAAAGCCTCCTAACCGTTCAGGCGCTGCTGCGTTGACGACCCTTGCGCGGTGGCGCGCGCCGCTTCCAGATCGATGATTTCGGCCTCGGTGGCCGGTTTGCGAATGAGTTGCGGGCCGCGCGCCACCTTCTGCGGCTGTGTGGTGAACGCCTTCTTCAGCGCATCGACAATGCGCCGGCAGGCGTGGCCGTCGCCGTAGGGGTTGTGGGCCTGTGCCATGCGCTCGTATTCGGCAGTGTTGTTGAGCAGCGTTTCTGCTTCGTCGACGATGCGTTGCGTATCGGTGCCGACCAGCCGCGCGGTGCCCGATGCAACGGCCTCCGGCCGCTCGGTGGTGTCGCGCGTCACCAGCACCGGCTTGCCCAGCGCGGGCGCCTCTTCCTGGATGCCGCCGGAATCGGTGACGATCAGGTAGGCGCGGTCCATCAGGTAGACGAACGGAAGGTAGTCCTGCGGCGCAATCAGGTGAACGTTGTCATGTCCGGAGAGGATGGCGTTGACGGGCTGCTGCACGTTCGGGTTCAGGTGCACCGGATACACAATCTGCACATCCGGATGACGCGCCGCCAGCAGGCGCAGCGCCACGCAGAAGTTCTCGAATGGCTCGCCGAAGTTCTCGCGGCGATGGCCTGTCACCAGGATCATCCGACGCCCGGCCTCCAGAAACGGATAGCGCGCCGCCATCTGGGCGGACAGCGCGGCGTCGTTGTCCAGCCGTTGCTTCACGGCCAGCAGCGCATCGATGACGGTGTTGCCGGTGAGTGTGACCTGCTCGGGGTCGATGCCCTCATCCAGCAGGTTCTGGCGCGATTCAGCCGTGGGCGCGAAGTGCCATGTGGTGACGGAATCGGTGACGCGCCGGTTCAGCTCTTCCGGCCATGGCGACCAGATGTTGCCGGTCCGCAAACCCGCTTCCACATGCCCCACCGGAATGCGCCGGTAGAACGCGGCCAGGCTTGCCGCCAGCGTGGTTGTCGTGTCGCCGTGCACGAGTACGGCATCGGGCTTGTAGGCATCGAGCACGCCGTCGATGCCGCCCAACACGTTGGACGTGATGTCGGACAGCGTCTGCCCCGGCCGCATCAGATTGAGGTCAAACTCCGGCACGATGCCGAAGAGTTCCAGCACTTGATCCAGCATCTGCCGGTGCTGCGCGCTGACGCACACCGCCGAAGCAAAGCCTGCCTCGGCCTGCAATGCCTGCACCAGCGGCGCCATCTTGATGGCCTCCGGGCGCGTGCCGAACACGGTCAAGATCTTTCCCATCATCACTGCATTCCCCTGTCATCTGCTCGGCGCGCCTGCAAAGCGCGACAGGCACGAGGACGTGCGTGCCGCTTCTGACGCCGACGCAGACTTCGCCACTGAGCGAAGGCCGTGCCATGCATCCCGCTTTGACCCACCACGGCGCCGCGACGCCATCCTGCGGACGTCGCTGCCGGTTCTCTTTGTTACCCGTTTCCCTCGGCGGTCAAAAACGTTTCATCTGCGACACCTCTGACTGGGGTCTGCTTGAATACGGTGTTGCCTTAGAACCAAAGAATGGCTCGCGCGACCACCCCCTTTGCTCGATCCGCGTGCGTCAATGGCAAGCGGTACTGCACGGTCAAATCCAGCCAACTGGCTGGCGCTGCGTAGTGCGACTCACGAAACCAGTAGCGGAAGTTGATGCCTGGGCCAACACCCAGCGCGAGCCGCTGCCCGATCGCCTTGTTGTCGTGATCGCCCGCCAGCACGATATGCGGATACACCGTCAGGCGATCGCTGATCGAGTTGAGCAACCACGTGTGCCCGTAGCGCATTTCAGTGCTGATGATCATGCGGCCCTGGTTGAGGAAGTACGCGCCCTCGCCGTACACCTGCCACGTCTGCCAGCGCGGCTTGGTGACCTGCAGATCGAGCCCCTGATCGGTCGAAAATCCAATGCGCAGCAGCGTGTCGTTGGTGGTCAGTTGCCCGATGCGAAAGAGCCGTTCGGCGGTGAACACCAGGTTGATGTCCTTGATCGGCTTGTAGCGTGCGCCCACCGAACCCTGCGCGGTTGGCAGGCCGGTGTTGCCGTTGCGGTCGTACACGCTGTCGTAGCCACGCGCGAAGAGCTGGAAGATGCTGCCGTCTCGATAACCGATGCCCGGCGGCTGCCAGTACACCTCCGCGCCCGCCTGCGCTGCGCTGACGGTGTTGGGCAGCCCAAACGCTGAAGTCTGATACGCACCGGAGAGCACCATGCCGAAGGTGCGCTGCATCTGCTCGACTTCGCGCCGGTAGCCGAAGCGGCGGTCTGGCTGGAGGCGGTCGTCGCCGTTGCCACCGGTGTCGCTTTTTGCATCGGCATCGGCATGGTCAAGGCTTTCCCGGAAGAGCTTGATGGCGGTCGGGTTGTCGCCCAGGCGCTTGGCTGCGTAGGCGGCATCGGCGTAGTGTGTCCAGGTGCCCTCGCCCGTGGCGAAGCCACGCTGGAACGCTGCCAATGCCGCGCGGTCGTCACGCGCACGCAAGTGGCTGTAGGCCTCGTTCAACTCGCGCTGGCCGACCACGCGCGGGTCATTGGCGGACGTGGCGTCGCCCTGCGCTTCCGGCGCCATCGCCTGGGCAAGCAGCGCCTTGGCGTAGCGCTGGCGCGCCGGATCCGCAGCGTGCTCGACGGCCAGCGTGGCCGCCTGGGTTGCGCCATCCCGGTCGCCCAATTGCAGGCGTGACTGCGCGAGGCGCACTTGCACGTCAGCATCGGGGTCGTCCTTCATGCCGCTGAGTGCATCCAGCGCGGCCTGCGGATGCTTTGCGGAATACGCGCTGTCCGACCAGGCCAGATGCAGGTTGCGCTGCTCCTGCGGGGTCCAGTCGGTGCCTTGCACGGCGTGTGCGAAGTCCTGTTCAGCGACAGCGGGGTCGTTGGCCTTCTGCGCGAGGAACCCGTGCTGCGCGTATACGCGTGGCTCGTCGGGATACTTCCGCAGCAGCGCATCGGCCTGCGCACGTGCCGAATCCAACTGGCCCTTGCGCGTGAGCACATCCAGCAGCAGCAGGTTCAGTTGCAGGCTGTCAGGCTGCACGGCCAATGCCGCACGCGTGGCGGCTTCGGCATCGTCAAGCTTATTGACGTCGATGGCGTGATAGGCGCGGTCGGCGCGAAAGTAGGCATCGGGCTGCAACGGCGCGGGCTGCTCTGCCAGCGATACGCCATGACACAGCGCCCACACTGCCGCGGCAATCGGCCAGCGCAGATGGCGCACGGTTAAACGGTTGGCTCTCTCGTGTGTCATGCCACACCTCCCGCAACAGATGGGTTCGGCCGCGGGTCGGGCCCAGGGGGCAGGTCCGGCGGCACAGGAATCGGGGGGATGGTGGAAGCCTCGGGTGCGGGTGCCGTGCCGGCTACAGCTTCTGGGCCGGCGCCCGTCATGGATTCAATGGCCAGCATGGCCGAATGCGCCGCCGGGCCGAACACGACCGTGGTACGGCGGTTGGGATCAGCCATCTGCGCCAGCTCGGCCGACATTTCGTGATCGCACGCCATGAAGCACGCGACCTTGCGACCGGCCGCACGGGCCAACTCTTCCAGCACTTCGCCGTTGGGCAACTCCGACACGGCGATATTGAGCGAACCGTCTTCTCCAATCGAGAACGGCACCACGTGATGCCGCACAGCCAGGTCACGCGGCAGGCAATCCGCCAGCGCACCGAGCACGACGTTGGTCAGGCTCACGCGCGGCAGGTCGACCTGCTCGGCCAGCGCATCGGCCAGCGTGTCGGGCGTGACCAGCCCCTGCTCGATCAGCACTTGCCCGAGCCGGCGCCCGGTCTGGCGCTGGATAGCAAGTGCGGCATCCAGCTGCTCCTGCGTGAGCACTTCCCACTTGACGAGCGTCTCGCCCAGCTTGCAGCGCGTGCGGCCCAGCGCGTCGTTCGACAGGTACGTGTGCTGCGTCTTGTCCCAGGCGATGGGCTTGCCGGTCAGGCAGTAGATCAGGAAGATCTTCCACGCCCTGCATACCGAGAAGAAGTTGATGAAGTTGTTCACCACCAGCCTGGGCAGACACAGCACACCCTGCAGCGGGCCGTTGAGCCGCCCGACAAAGTACACGCGCTGCGCCAGCCGGTTGAAGAGCAACGCGGCGTTGACGGCCAGCAGATCCTGCATCCAGATGCTGCCGACCACGAACGTGCCATCCGGAATGGTCATCACACCTTTGGCGGAAAGCGCGGCCAGCGCCAGATAGTTCAGCGACAACACGTAGGCCAGGATCGAGAACAGCGCCGTCAGCACGCCCTTGCGGTCCCGGAAGAACATGTAGCGGGTGATGAGGTTGCCGTTCCAGCCCATCTGCAACCAGCCCTGGAACGCAATGCCGAGCACCCAGCGTGCGCGCTGGCGGTACGCCGTGCGGAACGTGCTCGGAAAGTACTCACGCGTGGCCAGCAGTTGCGGGCGGGCGCCCTTGCGCCGCCCAAAACGCCAGCGTGTTCTTGTCTTGCCCTGAGCGTCTTCAGTCGGCTCTGCGTTCTCGCAGATCGGGAAATGCACGAACGCCTCACGCATGCCCAGTTCGCGCAGCCGGAAGCTGAAGTCGTAGTCTTCGGTGAGCGTGCTGGTGTTGAACGGAGAATCACCGCGCACCTTCATCACCGCTTCTATGGCACGGCGGCTGTAGCACAGCGCAACACCGGCCCCGGGCACCGTGCCGGTCAGCGCCTGGCGCGCCACCAGGTCTTTCTGGTGCGTCTCGGAGAAATCATCCATGTACGTACCGGCCACCCACTCGTACCACTTGCGCTCAAGCGATAGCACCGGCAACTGCACGAGATCCTGATCGCGGATGAAGTAGTTGAAGTACTTCAGCTCCAGCGGGTGGATCACGTCTTCGCAGTCGTGCATGATCACGCCCGCAAAGCGGATGCCGTGGCCTGCCTCGTGCCGGATGATGGTCTGGATGATGGTGTTCAGGCAGTCGGCCTTGCACGTCGGGCCATCGTGCGTGACGGCTGCGCGCACCACACGGCCCGGATAGCGGCGCACCATGCGCTCGACTTCAGTGGTGGTTTCCGCATCGTTGCGGTACGCACCAGCAAAGATGATGAAGCGCGTGTACTCCATCGTCGCCAGGGTGTTCTCGACCATCTTGGCGATGACGTCGTACTCCTTCCACGCCGGCACCATGATCGCGAGCCATTGCTCTTCGCGCTCGCGCAACGATTGCGCCGAGATCGTGACCGGCGTGCGCCCACGCTGCGGCCACAGCCACAGTTCCCGCACCCAGTAAAAGGCGTCCAGGAAAAAATCGTCGGCGGTGCTGATGAAGATGACGAGTGTGGTCGCCACCGTCAAGGTGTTGAGCAACGCCAGGTAAAGCTCCCATGGCAGATCGCTCATGGCTGCTCCCCTGCTCCCACCCGACGGGCGCGTTGCCAGTGTCCGGCGTACCTTCCGCCTTGCGCTGCGGCGCTCATGCTTCCCCCAAGGTCTTTTCGACTTGCGGCGCAACCGCTTTGCGCCGTGGCATCCGACCCGTTCACCTACTGTCGACCGGGTTGATGCGTCGCCCTCTAGCCTGCTTCCGGCGAGGGAGAACGCGAGGACCATACCAACGCCCACCAAAGCGCACGGTTATGCGGTGCAGCGCACCACAGACGTCTTCGGACACGTGCCGGATACGCCAGGTTGTTGCATGGGTGAACGCAAGACGCGGGCGGCAAGGGTGGCAAGATCAACGCCACGGCATGCAACGCCATCAAATGAGCTGGGACATTCGTCCGGGCAGCGGACAAGGCCTCCCTACGAATGACGGAGGCGCAGAGCGGTCAGGTGCAGGGTGTTTGGGTTAAGCGAGCACAGCGCCCGCCAGACCGGCACGGTGCGAATGTTGCCGCATGCACGTCGGCGCGCAACGGGACGCGGCTCGCAAAGCCTTGTGCATAAAGGATCCGCCAGGGGGATCTCACACCGCACGCACGCCGACCACGCAGGCTGCCTAGGCGCGCGCTACGTTGTCGCGCGAATCGCAATCCAGGCCGACAACATCGGCCCAAGCAATTCCGCAAATCCGTTACAGCGCTGAAACACAAAGCCGCGCTCGGGGCGCGGCTTGTTGAGATGAACGCGTCGACTTCTGCGTCAGAACTGTTCCCAGTCGTCGGCATCGTTGGAGGCCGCAGCCAAGGCAAGCTTGCCAGGCTTGGGGTCGGCTGCCATGGCAGGCGCTACCTTCACGCTCTGAGCCGGCACAGCAGCCGGCTTGACCCGCGCAGCGGCGCGCTTGCTGGCCGAACGCACCGTCGCCACGGCAGGTTTGCGTGCCGCCGGTTTAGCGACCGGGCTGGGCACGGCCGATGTATTCGACGCAGCCGACGCGGCAGGCGCCGCCTTTGCAACCACGGGCACCAGCACGGGTTCAGCGTGCACACCCGCTGCAGGCAGGCGGAACGATGCCACCGCCTCGCGCAGCACGCCAGCCTGCTCTTCCAGTGATTGCGCAGCAGCAGCAGCCTCTTCTACCAGCGCGGCGTTCTGCTGGGTCACCTCGTCCATCTGCGTGACGGCCTGGTTGACTTGCTCGATACCGGCGCTTTGCTCGTCCGATGCAGAGCTGATCTCGCCCATGATGTCGGTCACGCGCTTGACTGCCACCACCACTTCGTCAATCACCGCCCCGGCTTCGGTCACCAGCGTCGAGCCGTTCTCGACACGGCCTACTGAATCGCTGATCAACTCCTTGATCTCCTTGGCTGCCGTGGCCGAGCGCTGCGCCAGGCTGCGCACCTCGCCCGCCACCACCGCAAACCCACGGCCCTGCTCACCCGCGCGCGCGGCTTCCACCGCCGCATTCAACGCCAGAATGTTCGTCTGGAACGCGATGCCTTCGATCACGCCGATGATGTCTGCGATCTTCTTGCTGCTGTCGTTGATGCCCGACATCGTCTCGATCACGCGGCCTACCACCTCACCGCCCTTGACGGCGATGTCCGATGCGTTGCCCGCAAGCTGGCTGGCCTGGCGAGCGTTGTCGGCGTTCTGACGCACGATGCTCGTCAGTTCTTCCATGCTCGACGCCGTCTCTTCCAGCGACGAAGCCTGTTCTTCCGTGCGCTGAGACAGGTCCATGTTGCCGGCCGCAATCTGCTTGGTGGCGCTGGCGATGGATTCGCTGCCGCCGCGCATCGTCACGATGGTGCGGATCAGGCCGTGCTGCATGTCGATAAGACCTTGCGTGAGCGCACCCATTTCGTCCTTGCTGCTGACGGTGATGCGCTCGGTCAGGTTGCCCTGCGAGATCGCGCTGAAGTGGCCCAGCATCTTTGAGAGCGGCACCGAGATCGCACGGTGCAGGCCGAATGCGCAGCCCAGCGCTGCGGCAATACCCACCACGATGGCGCCGACGATCAGCATCAGGAATGCGTGCGAGCGGGCGACCGCGCCTTCGTAGGCTGTCTTGGCCTGCTCAGCCTGGCTGCGATCCAGCACGTCAACGGCCGCAGACAGCGCCACAAACTGCGGCGGGATGACGGTCATGACCACCTTGTCTGCAGTAGCGGCATCGTGCCCGCGCAGAGCGCCCATCAGGGGCTCGATGCCGTCGCGGAACAACGCGGCGCGTTTGGCTTCAACGTCCGCGGCCAGGCGGGCTTCCTCCGCGGTCATGGGGAGCGCCTTGTATTGCTTCCACGCGCCTTCCGACTTGGCGCGGTAAGCGTTGGCCTTCTCGATGATGGCCGGCACGTCGGCCGCATCCGGATGGAAGACCGCCCGATCAAGCGTCGTACGCACGATCGCGGCATTCAGCTGCGCCTTGCCCATCAGCGATGCTGAAGCGAGCTGATTGGAGTAGATCTCGTTGATATTTGCGTCGGAGGCGCGCATCCCGATCACGCCAATCGTGCCCGTAATCGTGAGCAGCAAGGCGAGCAGCGTCAGCGCTGCGTTGAGACGGAAACGGATGGAAAGTCGATTGAGCATGGGAATCACCGCGGGGTTATCGCCTCCGCTATATCGGTCGGCCCGCGCCGTTTCTGAAGCCCGGCGCGGGCACATCCCATGCAGGATGTGGCTAGTACGGCACTGCCATGTTGTTTTCGATGCGGGCGCGATCACCCACGCGCAGGCCGTTCGGGTTGTTCTGCGTGAGCGTCACGCGCGAATTGTCGTTCAGCCGCATGGTCACGCGGTAGGTCTGGCCCACCACCGTGTTGCCTTCCACGGCGTTGCCCGCCATGGCACCCGCCACCGCGCCGCCGATGGTAGCCACGGTGTTGCCGCGCCCGCCGCCAACCTGGTGGCCAAGCAAGCCGCCCACCACGCCGCCGAGCACGGCGCCGACGCCGCTCGACTGGCCGCGCACGGGCACCGCTTCGACGTATTCGACAACGCCGTAGCGGTTATCCGCCGGTGCTTGGTAAGACGGATCGCCGTTGCTCGGATACGGCGAATAGTTCGGCTGCGAGTAAGCCGGCTGTGGCTGCGAATAGGTCGGCGCCGGCTGCTGTGGATACGGCTGCGGCGCGTTCGTACCGTAGCCATTGTTGTACGTGTTGTCGTACCCGCTGGTATAGCCGCTGCTGTAAGTGGCCGGGCCGACGCTGTTGCCATAAGCATTACTGCCCGCGGCATAACCCGCCCCATAGCCCGCTCCATAACCGGGGTACGCAGGTGCTGTCACGCAGCCTGTCAGCCCGGCTGCCACGGCAGCCAATGTGGCTGCTGTCACCCAACGCGCTGCGCGCCCTGCACGGTCCGACTTGTTCGTTGCTCGCATGATGATTCCCGTCTTGTGAACGAGGCGTCTGCGCCGGACCTGCAGTCTGTTCTGCGGCCTGCGGCCATGCGCCTCTTGCCGCAAAGTCTATGCCGCAGCCCTGCAAACCCGTGCAACCAAACCTGCTCATCGGTAACGGGGTGTAACCGCATCGCCGCCGTGGCTTGGGGCAAGGCGCTGGGGGCGCGCGCTATCATCGCCAGGCGCCGTGCGACGCACCTCCTTGCCGATCGGGGTCTCGCCCCCATTGATGCGGTCCGCCTCCTCTCCTGACCATGCAACCGACCCTGCTGCTCCTCATTGCGATGACGCCCGATAACGTGGCGCAGATCGCTGAATATTTTCACGTCATCCATGCACCCACCCGCGCCGAACGCGATGCCGCCATCGCGCGCGAGGGGAAAAACGTCCGCATCGTGCTGACCAATGGCTCGACGGGCCTGACCGGTGCAGAGATCGCCGCGATGCCCGAGCTGGAGCTCGCCTGCGCGCTGGGCGCGGGCTACGAGAACATCGATGTAGAGGCCGCCCGCGCCCGCGGCGTGGTGGTGGCCAACGGCGCCGGCACCAACGACGCCTGCGTGGCCGACCACGCCTTTGGCTTGCTGCTGGCCACCGTGCGCGGCATTCCCAAGCTGGACCGGTCCACACGCAACGGCGTCTGGCGCGACGACATTCCGCTGCAGCCCGGCGTATGCGGCAAGCGCCTGGGCATCGTGGGTCTCGGCACCATCGGCATGCAGATCGCGCGCCGCGCTGCCGGCTTCGACATGCAGATCGGCTATCACAACCGCAAGCCACGCGATGGCGTGTCGTACCGCTACTTCGATGCGCTCAAGGACATGGCCGAGTGGGCTGACTTCCTGATCGTTGCCACGCCAGGCGGTGCGCAGACCAAGCACCTCGTCAACCAGCCGATCCTGGAAGCGCTGGGCCCCAACGGCTACGTGGTCAACATTGCGCGCGGCAGCGTGGTGGATACGGCGGCGCTGGAAGCGGCCATCCGCGCAGGCAAGCTGGGTGGCGCGGGGCTGGATGTGTATGAGAGCGAGCCCAAGCCGCCGGCCGGGCTGCTGGACCTGGAGCAGGTCGTGCTGACGCCGCACATTGCCGGCTGGTCGCCGGAATCAGTGCAGGCCACGGTAGATCGCTTTCTGGAGAACGCCCGCGGACATCTGGCGGGCACAGGCGTGGTGTCCCCGGTCTAATGAACTGACCCGGGGACACCACGATCACACGATTACGACGCCGGACGCTTCATCTGGCACGACGTCGGCTGGGCCGCGAGGTGCGGTTCCAGCGTGACGTCGGTACGCCAGCCGTAGCCGGTGTTTTCCTGGTCGTACTTGATCTTCTTGCCGTCGGCCTTGACCCAGGTGGTCACGTACAGCGTCTGCTGCGCCTGGTGGTCGGTCTTGCGCATTTCGATCGGGCCATTGAGGCCATCGACCGTCATGCCTTCCATCACCTTCGCCACCTTGGCCGGCTCGACCGAACCGCTGGTCTTGATGGCCTTGGCCAGGAAGGCGATGCCGGTGTAGACATCGGCATTGAAGAAGTCGTCGTTGTACTTCTTCTTGAAGCCGTCGAGCACGGCGCTCGTCTTGGCGTTGCCATCGTTCGGCGCGAAGTAGCTGATGACCTTCACGCGGTCTGCGCCGGAGGCGCCCATCGCCGTGGGCACACCGGTTGTGCCGGCGTAGTACGTATAGAAATTGGTGGTCAGGCCCGCATCCTTCGATGCGCGGATCAGCAGCGCCAGATCGCTCCCCCAGTTGCCGGTGATGACGGTATCGGCGCCGGACGCACGAATCTTCGCAACATACGGCGAGAAGTCCTTCACCTGCGCAAGCGGGTGCAGATCTTCACCCACCACCTGGATGTCCGGACGCTTGCGCTTGAGATATTCCTTGGCCGCACGCGCCACCTGGTGGCCGAACGAGTAGTTCTGGTTCAGCAGGTAGACCTTCTTGATGTTCTGGTCCTTGGCGAGATAGCTCGTCAGGGCCTCCATCTTCATGTCGGAGTTGGCGTCCAGGCGGAAGTGCCAGTAGTTGCACTTGCTGTTGGTCATGTCCGGATCGACTGCGGCGTAGTTGAGATAGATGATCTCCTTGCCCGGATTGCGATCGTTGTACTTGGCGATGGCGTCCTGCAGTGCCATGCCCACGCTGGAGCCGTCGCCCTGGGCAACGTAACGGATGCCCTGGTCGGTGATCTGCTTGAGGATCGTCAGGCTCTCTTGCGGCGACACCTTGTTGTCAAAGCCGACGACTTCAAATTTGGTGCCGTTGCCGCTCCAGTTCTGCTGGTTGGCCAGATCAGCCGCGTATTGCCAGCTGCGCAGCTGGTTCTGGCCCAGCGCGCCCATCAGCCCCGACAGCGGATCGATCCACGCGATCTTGACGGTCTCGGCGTGGACGGTGCCCGGGCAAAATGCGCCTGCGAATGTGCCAACTGCTGCCGCCGCGCACAGCGCGAGTCGGAATGCCTTCATGCAAATGTCTCCTGATGTCTTATCGTTTGACGCCGTGCAGAAGGCATCGTCGAGCATGGTTCTTACACTAACCCGCAAACCAAGGCTTGCGGTAGCTCGATCCTTCCATACACAAACGTATGTGCATGGTAGGAGGGCGTTTGTTGCCGTGTCAACCCGCGCAAACCTGGGGGCCTCAGCACGCTTTAAGCGCTGGACAGCCCCGCCAGCGGGGCTAGAATCCGCCTTCATGCCAAAGCCATCCCTGCAGATCGACGAACACGACGAAGCCGTCGAAGTCGATGCCGATTCCGCCTCCCCCGCCGCGCCGCGTACACAGCTCACGCCTGACGACTGGGTGCGCGCCGCTACCGATCTGCTTGTGACAAAGAGCATCGATGCCGTGCGCGTGGACGTGCTTGCCAAGCAGCTGGACGTGACGCGCGGCAGCTTCTACTGGCACTTCAAGAACCGCGACGATCTGCTGCACCAGGTATTGCAGGACTGGAGCGAGCGCACGCGCGTGGGCCCCAAGCTGGAGCGGCAAAACCCGTCGGTGCAGGGCCTGGTGCGCGATCTGCTCGCGCTGCCGTTTCGCGGACGCAGCGCCCGCCGCACAGCCATGATCGAATTCGCCATCCGTGCCTGGGCGCGGCGCGACCCGATGGCGCAAGAAGCCGTCGAAGCGGTGGACGAGCATCGCATGGACTACTACGTCCAGCATTTCCAGGCGATCGGCTTTGCGCGCAAGGACGCCAAGACGCGCGCCTTCATGCTCTACGCCTACCAGCTATCGGAGGCCACGCTCTGGCACCAGGGCAGCAAGCCCGACAAGGACGCGCGCCGCCGCTTCTTTGAAGACACGCTGCTCGCGGGTGCACCCTCTGAAGGTTCGTCCGCCCCGTCGCAGGAATAATTCGTGCTGCATGGGGCGCATTCCCCTCCGAGTGCGCCGCGATGCCCGAATCGCCAGCCTTTCACACATCCGACCTTCCCAGCCGGCTCGATCGCCTGCCGTGGAGCCGCTTTCACACGCGCGTGGTCATTGCGCTGGGCATTACGTGGCTGCTCGACGGCCTGGAGGTGACACTGGCCGGTGCTGTGGCGGGCGCACTCAAGCAAAGCCCTGCCCTGCATCTCACCAACGCGCAGGTCGGCATTGCCAGCAGCGCATACCTGGTGGGGGCGGTGTTCGGTGCGCTGCTGTTCGGCTGGATGACGGACCGACTCGGCCGTCGCAAGCTGTTCTTCATCACGTTGGGCGTCTACATCCTGGCCACGCTGGCCACGGCGTTCTCATGGAGCTTTGCCAGCCTGGTCGTGTTTCGGGTGCTCACAGGCGCAGGCATCGGCGGTGAATACGCGGCCATCAACTCGACCATCCAGGAGCTGACGCCGGCACGCGTGCGCGGCTGGACTGACCTCGCCATCAACGGCACGTTCTGGATCGGTGCCGCGTTGGGCGCAGGTGCATCGTTGTGGCTGCTGGATCCGGCGCACATGAGCATCGATACCGGCTGGCGGCTGTGCTTCTTCATCGGCGCCCTGCTGGGGCTCATCATCCTGGTGATGCGTTTCTGGATTCCGGAAAGCCCGCGCTGGCTCATCACGCGCGGCCGGCACGAAGAAGCACAGACCATCGTGCAGGACATCGAAAGCGAAATTGCCGCACGCGGCCATCGCTTCGATACCGCGCCGCTGCCTGCATTGCGCATGCGCCGCCGCGGCCATCCACGCTTGATGGAAGTCGCACGCGTGCTGTTCATGCTGCACCGGCAACGCGCGCTGGTGGGCCTCGCGCTGATGGCGGCACAGGCGTTTTTCTACAACGCGATTTTCTTCACCTACGCGCTGGTGCTGACGGATTTTTATGACGTGCCCGCAACGAAGGTCGGCACATACCTGCTGCCGTTCGCACTGGGCAATTTTCTCGGGCCGCTGCTGCTCGGGCGATTGTTTGACGTGGTGGGCCGGCGCACGATGATTGCAGCGACCTACGCAATCAGCGGCGTGCTGTTGCTGGCAAGCGGCGCGCTGTTCAAGGCCGGTGTGCTTGATGGCACCACGCAGACCATCGCGTGGACCGTGGTGTTCTTCTTTGCATCGACCGCTGCCAGCTCGGCATATCTGACAGTGAGCGAAACCTTTCCGCTTGAGGTGCGCGCGCTGGCCATTGCGCTGTTCTATGCCGTGGGCACGGGGCTTGGCGGCGTGGCCGGGCCCGCGCTGTTCGGCTGGCTGATCGATACGCACTCGCGCGATGCCGTGTTCGGCGGCTACGCATTCGGTGCCGTGCTGATGCTGCTGGCTGCCGTTGTGCAGGCTTGCTGGGGGACGGCGGCCGAACGCAAACCCCTGGAACACGTGGCTGCGCCGCTGTCGGTGGACGACAGCCCGGCTTGATCTGCGCCAAACCGGCGCCACGCGCCTCGCCGCCGGTCGCCTATATACTTTCGCGCAGCGCTTTCCCGTGCATTTCCCGCTTACTGGAGACACCCATGCCTGACGCGACTTACGACAACCAGAACATTTTCGCCAAGATCCTGCGCGGCGAGCTGCCGTGCATCAAGGTGTACGAAGACGACCACACCATCGCTTTCATGGACATCATGCCGCAGGCCGACGGCCACGTGCTGGTGCTGCCCAAGGAAGGCGCGGCAGAGCTGTTCGACCTGTCGGATGATGCTGCATCGGCCGCCATCCGCACCACGCGCAAGCTGGCGCGCGCCGTGCGTGCTGCGTTCACGCCCCCGGGCATCGCGGTCTTCCAGCTCAACGGCAGCGCTGCCGGGCAGACGGTGCCGCATGTGCACTTTCACGTGCTGCCGCGCTACAGCGATACCCCGCTGCAACCCCACGCCCGCGTGCAGGCCGACACCGACAAGCTGAAGGCCCACGCCGAGAAGATCATCGCCGCACTGCAAGCGGAATAAGCGCCCCCGTCACGGCGCAGCGGACGGCACTGCCGAATCCGCCTGCGCCGTGGCGCCTTCTCGTCCGCCCTCCCGTCGATAAGCCAGCCGATACAGCACCGGCAACACCAGCAGCGTCAGCGCCGTCGACGACAGAATCCCTCCGATCACCACCGTGGCCAGCGGACGCTGCACCTCCGCGCCCGTACCGGTTGCCAGCGCCATCGGCACGAAGCCGAGCGACGCCACCAGCGCGGTCATCAACACCGGGCGCAAGCGTGTGAGGGCGCCCTCACGCACGGCCTCGTCGACCGACTTGCCGTTCTCTCGCAGGCTGCGGATAAAGCTCAGCATCACCAGCCCGTTGAGCACCGCCACGCCCGACAGCGCGATGAAGCCCACCGCCGCTGAAATCGACAGCGGAATACCGCGCAACGCCAGCGCCAGAATGCCGCCCGACAGCGCGAACGGAATACCGGAGAACACCAGCAAACCGTCCTTCAGGTTGCCGAACATCATGAACAGCAGCGTGAGCACCATGGCCAGCGCCAGCGGCACCACGATCTGCAGGCGCTCGGTAGCCGACTGCAACTGCTCGAACTGCCCGCCCCACGCCATCCAGTAACCGGCCGGCAGGCGCACCTGCGCATCGAGCACCGCCTGCGCTTCTTCGACGAACGAGGCGATGTCGCGCCCGCGCACGTTGGCGCTGACGACGATGCGGCGCTTGCCGTCTTCGCGGCTGACCTGGTTGGGGCCCGTGATTTCGTTGAGCGTGGCCACATCCGACAGTGGCACGTAACCCTGCCCGTTGGGCAACGCCAGCGGCAGGCGGCCCAGTGCTGCCGGATCACTGCGTGCGGTTTCCGGCAGGCGCACGACGATGCCGAAACGACGGTCGCCCTGGAATACCGTGCCCGCATCCTTACCCCCAATGGCAGCGGACACCGTGTCCTGAATCGCACCGATGGAGAGGCCGTAGCGTGCAGCCTTGTCGCGATCAATGTCGACGTTCAGGAAAGGCAGTCCGCCGGTCTGCTCGATCTTCACCTCGGTGGCGCCGGCCAGCTTGCCGAGCTGCGCGGCAATGATCCTGGCCTGCGCCTCAAGCACGCCCATGTCATCGCCGAAAAGCTTGACAGCCACGTCGCTGCGCACGCCCGAGATCAGCTCGTTGAAGCGCAGCTGAATCGGCTGCGAGAACTCGTACGCATTGCCGGGCAGTGCTTCCACCGTGGCACGAATGTCGGCGAGCAACTGATCCCGGTTGCGGCGTTCGCCATCGGCGCCGGCCGGCCAGTCGCGCTCGGGCTTGAGCATGATGTAGCCGTCGGAGATGCTGGGCGGCATCACGTCGGTCGCGACTTCTGCGGTGCCTGTGCGCGCGAACACACGCTCGATCTCGGGAAACTTCGCCTTGAGCGTGCGCTCGATCTGCATCTGCATATCCAGCGATTGCGCCAGGCCCGTGCCCGGCACGCGCATGGCCTGAATGGAAAGATCGCCTTCGTTCAGGTTGGGAACAAACTCTGCGCCCAGGCGCGTGGCAGCCACGAGCGAGACCAGCACCGCCACCGCTGCAAACGTCAGCACCACAGCGGGCGCGGCCAGCACGCGTTCGAGCAGCGGCGCATACACAAGGCGCGCCCAGCCCATCAGGCGGTTCTCTTTCTCAGCCACGCGTTCGCCAATGAACAACGCCACGGCAGCGGGCACAAACGTGATGGAGAGGATCATGGCCGCAGCCAGTGCCAGCACCACCGTGATCGCCATCGGATGGAACATCTTGCCCTCCACACCCGAGAGCGCAAAGATCGGCAGGTACACCACCATGATGATGAGCTGCCCATACAGCAACGGGCGGCGTGCCTCGCGGGCGGCTTCGAACACCTCTTCAAAGCGCTCGGCGCGCGTGAGCGGTCGACCACGTGCCTCCTGCGCATGCGCAAGGCGCCGCACGCAGTTCTCGACGATCACCACGGCACCGTCGACGATGATGCCGAAGTCCAGCGCGCCCAGACTCATCAGATTGGCGCTCACCTTGGCCGACACCATGCCGCTGAACGTCATCAGCATCGACAGGGGAATCACCAGCGCGGTCAGCACGGCTGCACGTAGGTTGCCCAGGAAGAGGAACAGCACCGCCATCACCAAAATGGCGCCTTCCAGCAGGTTCTTCTTGACCGTGGCGATGGCCTTGTCGACGAGTACCGTGCGGTCGTACACCGACTCCACCCGAATGCCCGGTGGCAGCGTCTTGCGGATCTCCTGCATGCGCTTGTCCACGGCCTGCGAAACGGTGCGGCTGTTCTCACCCATCAACAGGAATGCCGTGCCGAGCACCACCTCGCGCCCATTGCTGGTGGCGGCGCCGGTGCGCAACTCGCTGCCGCTTTCGATGGTGGCGACGTCACGCAAGCGCACCGGCGTGCCGTTGGGGCTGACGAGCATCACGTTACCGATATCGGCCGCGTCACGCAGCTGGCCGGGCGCGCGCACAAGGTATTGCTCGCCCTTGCGCTCGATATAGCCGGCGCCGATGTTGGCGTTGTTGCGCTCCAGCGCGGCCACCACATCGGCCAGTGTGAGCTTGTACGAGGCCAGGCGTTCGGGGCTCGTTGCCACCAGGAATTCTTTTGCAAAGCCGCCGATGGTGTTGACTTCCGTCACGCCCGGCACGTTGCGGATCTGCGGGCGGATCACCCAGTCCTGCAACTCGCGCAAATCTGCGGGGGTGTAGGCGGTGCCGTCGGGCTTGCGCGCGTTGGCGTCGGCCTCCACGGTCCACAGGTAGATTTCGCCCAGGCCCGTGGAGACGGGCCCCATGCTTGGCGAAATACCATCGGGCAACTGTTCCTTTGCGGCCTGCAGACGTTCGCTCACCAACTGGCGCGCGAAGTAGATGTCGGTGCCTTCCTTGAAGATCACCGTCACCTGCGACAGGCCGTAGCGCGAGAGCGAGCGCGTCTGCTCCAGCTTCGGCAAGCCGGCCATGGCGGTTTCCAGCGCATACGTGATGCGTTGTTCGGTTTCCAGCGGCGAATAGCCCGGTGCCGGCGTGTTGATCTGCACCTGCACGTTGGTGATGTCGGGCACCGCGTCGATCGACAGGCGTGTATAGCTGTAGGCGCCGAACGCGGCGGTCGCCAGCACGGCCATCAGCACCAGCCAGCGCTGCGCGATGACGGTGCGCAAGAGGCGTTCAAACATGGCGCCTCCTTTCAGTGGCCGTGGTCGGCGGACTTGCCGGCTTCGGCCTTCAGCACGTAGCTGTTGGCCGCAGCGTAGCGCGTGCCGGCGGGAAGGCCCTCCAGGATTTCCGTCCAGCTGCCGTCAGTGCGGCCTGTCTTGACGGGGCGTACCTCAAAGCCGGTCGGCACGGGCACGAACACCGACGGCTTGTCATCGACGGTCTGCACGGCATCGGCACGCACGGCCACGGGCACCTGCACGCGCCCCGATTCAACGGATACGTTGACGAACATGCCCGGGCGCCATGCGAGCTTGGGGTTGTCGAGCGTGACGCGGGCGGGCGCGGTGCGGGTCTGCTCGCCAAGCAATGCGCCAACGTAAGCGACCTTGCCTTGCACGGCGGTACCGGTGACCGTGGCACGCACAGTAGCCGACGCGTTGGCGGTGACCGCCTCCAGATCCTTGGCAGTCACGGAGAAATCCGCCCAGACGGTGCGCAGGTCCACCACCGTAAAGACGGCTGTTTCCGCCTGCACCGCTTCGCCCTGCGACAAGTGCTTGGCGACCACCACGCCATCAAACGGCGCACGCAGCTCGAAGCGATTCAACGCCGAGCCCGCCGGCGCGGCACCAATGGCCGTCAGCTTCTGGCGGGCGTTGTCCGCGGCAATGCGCGCTTCCTGCAGCGATGTACGCGCCTGCTGGTAATCCTGTTCGGCAGCGATGCCCTGCTCCCAGAGGCGCTTTTCGCGTGCGTGTGTTTCCTGCGCGAGCGCAAGGCGTTGCTGGGCCGCCTGCAGTTCGCTGCGTTGATCCGACAGCGCGGGGCTGGACAGCACGGCCAGCAGTTGGCCGCGCGCCACCGGTTGGCCTAGCTCCACCGCCACCTTCTCCGCCACGCCCGCCACACGGGGGACCACGTGGGCGGTTCGGTCTTCGTTCAGGCGAATTTCACCGGGCAGGACAACCTCCGTTCGCAGCTCGGCGGCGCCTGCGCTTTCCACGCCGATCTTCGCATTGGCGATGGCTTCAGCCGTCATGGCAAGCGTTTCGGCGTGGGGTGCCTCAGCCTGCTCGGTGGTGGCGGGTGCAGGTGCCGCCTCGGCCTCGGGCGTCGCAGCCTGGCGCGCGCCCATACCGAACCAGAGCCCGGCAGCGGCCAGCGCGCCAAGCACGACGATGAGCGCGATGGCGCGCCGTTGTTGCGGTGGAAGTGTCATGTCAGCGGAAAGAGAGCGGCCGCACTACCGGCCGAGGATGCGATCGATACCGGCGGCCGCCTGATGCGCGCGCGACAGCGCGGCCAGGTATTGCGCACGCGCCTGGAACAGCGTGCGCTGGGCGTCCAGCACATCGAGAAAATTGAACTTGCCCGCATCAAAGCCGATGCGTGCGGCGTCATACGCGCGCTGCGCACCTGGCAACACGTCTTGCCGCAGCGACTGCACGGCGGCGCGCGCTGCGTCGAGCCGTGCCACGTCCTGCGCGAGCGTGGCGTTCTGTTCAAGCTGCAGGGCGCGGTAGTCTTCAAACGCCTTGTCGGCCAGCCGCTGTGCTTCGAGCTGGCTGCCCTGGTTGCGATCAAACAGCGGCAAAGGCACGGCAATGCCGAGCACCGCCATGTTGTTGTTCGCGGCGCTGTCGCGCTTGGCGCCCACCGTGAGCGTCACGTCGGGCACGCGTTTGCTGCGCTCCACGTTGGCAAGTGCCTGGCGGCGGTCAATCTCCAGACGGGCACGGACGGCACGAGGCGTATTTTCCAGTGCACCGGTGGCTTGTCGCGCTTCGGGCGGCACGACGGGGAGCGTCTCCGCACTTCCGTCGGCTTCAGGCGCGGCAAAAGGCGTGCCCCAGAAGGCCGCCAATGCACGTTGAGCGACCAACAGTTCGGCATTCGCGTCACGCAGTTCGATGGCGGCACTGGCGCGGGCCACGCCAGCCTTGGTCTGCTCCACCGGCGAGACTTTCCCCGCTTGCACGCGCCGCGCGGCCGCGGATTCGGCCTGAGCGGCCAACCCATCCGACGCCTGCGCGAGCGCCAGGCGCTCCTGCGCGATCACCAGGTCGAAGAAGGCCCGCGTGACATCCGCACGCAACTCGGCCTGCAGCACGGCGGCATCTTGCGCCGTGGCGTCCCGGGTGATTTGTGCGGCGCGCGCGCGGGCACCGCGCTTGCCGCCCAGTTCCAAAGGGATATTCAGTTGCGCCGTCATCGTGGCGCGGTCGCGCCGGACGTCTTCTGTCGTGAAGGCGGCTTCGGGATTGCGCAGCCGGCGGGCCTGGTCGAGTGCGCCCTCGCTGGCGGCCACCTCATACCCGGCAGCGGCCAGCGCCGGATGCGACTGCACCGCGCGTTCAACGGCTTGCTGCAGCGTCACGCATTCGGATGACGCAGCCGCAGGCCCGCCTGGCATAGAAAGGGCCACCGGAGCGACGGGGTCAGGCACCGCTGCGGTGGCCAACGGGGCAGCCAAAAGGCAGATGAGAGCCGCCCCGGCGGTCTGGAAACAACGCATTACGCAATCGCGCCGTCGGTGTATGGATCCGGGCTGCGCGGGCTGCTCAAGCCGCCATCGGTGTAAGGATCGCGGGCGCCAACGCGGGCCTCGAGCACCGTTTGTGCTGCACCGTCCGTGTACGGATCGCGGGCGCCGGTTTTGCCGCCATCGGTGTAGGGGTCGCGGGTACCGGACTTGGCGCCATCGGTGTACGGGTCACGCGCGCCGGCCTTGGCCAGCGGCGCGGCCATCGACTTGATCTGCGGAGCGCAGCAGGCAGACTGGTTGTCTTGCGCGGCAACGGCGGTGCCGGTTGCCAGCATTGCGGCCAGAGCAGCCAGGGACAGCACACGTTGGAATCGAATCGCCATGAGAATCTCCTTCAAAAGGCCTGACATCAGCAAACAGGAAGGGGGCGATGTCAGTGGGGCCAGTCTAGGGAGCGGTGCACCACGCGGGCATGACTCGAAGATGACAAACTTGTCATCTTTGTGCCCCCGTCGGGGGTTTTGGCATATCGTGGCGGCACTGGCGGATGCATCAAGCGCGCGCCATTTTTCATCATGCGACTGCTCATTGTTGAAGACGAGCCCAAAGCGGGCGATTACCTGCTCAAGGGCCTGACGGAATCCGGCTTTGTGGCCGACCTCGCCCGCACGGGCCCCGATGGCCTGTTCCAGGCCATGGAGCATGACTACGACCTGATCGTGCTCGACGTCATGCTGCCCGGCATGGACGGCTGGCAGGTGCTGCAGGAACTGCGCCGCCGCAAGAGCACGCCGGTGCTGTGCCTGACCGCGCGCGATGAACTGGCCGACCGCCTGAAGGGCCTGGAGCTGGGCGCGGACGACTACCTCGTCAAACCCTTCGCCTTTGCCGAGCTGGTGGCGCGCGTGCGCACCATCCTGCGGCGCGGCCCGCTGCGTGAAAGCGAGATCCTCGAAATTGCCGACCTGACGATCGACACGATCAAGCGCCGGGTGACACGCGCCGGCCAGCGCATCGACCTGACCGCCAAGGAATACGCGCTGCTGCATCTGCTGGCGCGCCGCGCGGGCGAGGTTCTCTCGCGCTCGCTGATCGCCTCGCAGGTGTGGGACGTGAACTTCGACAGCAACACCAACGTGGTGGATGTGTCGATCCGGCGGCTGCGCGCCAAGGTGGACGATCCGTTTGAGCACAAACTGATCCACACGTTGCGCGGCATGGGCTACGTGCTGGACGCGGTGGGCCGTTGATGCGCTGGCCTGCATCCCTTGCCGGCCGGCTCGTACTGGCGTTTGTGGTGGTGGCGTCGGTCACGCTCACGGCAGCCGGCACGTATCTGTACTTCGCACTCAACGCGCAACTGCGCGTGGCTGACGATGCGATGCTGCTCGGCAAGATCACGCAACTGCGCCACCTGGCCAGTGAGGCGCTCAACGCCGACGATCTGGCGCGCACCGCGCACCGCTATACCGATGTGGTGTCGGGCCACGATGGATTGATCCTGCGCATTGCCACGCCCGAAGGCCGCACCCTGGTGGAAGTGAACCCCGAGGGGGAACAGGTGAAGATGCCGCACGTGGTTGCGGCTGCGGTGCCGCCGTCGGAGTCTTCCGTACAGACTTGGACGTCGATGACTGGCATGACATCACGCGCCGTGGCCGCGGAGGCATGGCTGGGGCAGAACACCGCAAAAGTCGTCGTGCTGGTGGCGCAGGATGGCGACAGCCGTGCAGCGTTGCTGACCCAGTATCAGCGCCACATCGTGTTTGCCGTGCTTGGCGGCGTGGCCGCGGTGGCATTGCTGAGCCTGCTGCTCGTGCGGGGCACGCTGCGCGGGTTGGCACGCATCGGCAATCAGGCCGCGGCCGTGGTGCCGAGCCAGCTCGACACGCGTCTCACGCTGCAGGGCGCGCCGCGCGAATTGGCGGACCTGCTGGCATCGCTCAACGCCATGCTCACGCGCCTGCAGGACGGCTTTGCGCGGCTGTCGCAGTTCTCTGCGGACCTGGCGCATGACTTCCGCACGCCGCTGGCCAACCTGGTGGGCCAGACGGAAGTCACAATCGCACACCCGCGCACGGTCGAGGAATACCGCAGCGTGCTCGAATCCAACCTGGAGGAATACGCGCGCCTGTCGCACATGATCGAAGACATGCTGTTCCTGGCGCGCGCCGACCACGCACGCGTGGCGCTGTCCATCGCGCCCCTGGATGCGCGGCACGAGGTGCAGGTGCTGGTCGACTACTTCGAGGCGGTGGCCGCCGATCGTGATATCGCCATCGATGTGCACGGCGATGCGCGGCTGCACGCAGACGCCACGTTGCTGCGCCGGGCGATCAACAACCTGCTCGATAACGCGCTGCGTCACACCCCTACCGGCGAGCGCATCGACGTGACGATCGAGATAGCGCCGCAGGGCATCGCAATCGCCGTGCACAACCCAGGACCGGGCATTCCGCCCACCGCCCTGCCGCTGCTATTCGAGCGGTTCTACCGGGGCGACCCCTCGCGGGCGCAGTCTGGGGCGCAATCAAGCCAGTCGACCGGGTTGGGACTGGCCATCGTCAAGACCATCATGGACCTGCACGGCGGTAGCGTGCAGGCCAGCAGCCCGCCGGGTGGGCGGACCGAATTCCGGCTCGTGTTTCCGGCTTGACGCGAGGCTTAGGTGCCGATCCGCTGTGCCGACGGCGTACGCGCGGCATCCTGCCCGTCGTCACGCAGAATCTGCCGATACGCAGCCACCACCAGCAAGCCGATAAAACGCAGCAGGCGGCGCGGGGCGTTGATATCTTCGGTCACGGCAAAGCGCGCCGGCGTACCGTCGACCGGCTCACCGGAGAGCCAGAAGCGCACGCCCGCCGGCACGTCGATCGACTGGCCGGGCTTGAGCCAGATGTCCTGGCGCTGATGCTCTTGCGTGACCCACAACAGCCCGGCTTGTGCGGCGATGGTTTGGGCCCGTGCCGACCGCCAGCTCACCGGCACGCCCGGCCGGTCCAGTTCGAAGATTCTGATTTCGCGCATGGTTGAGACTCCTGTGCCGGGGTTCGTGGTGGATTTTTATGGGGACTGCGGATCGGCACGGTTCCATCTTGCGCGGCAGATCAAACCGATGACATGAACAGTTGCGAACAGTTTGGCTGAACTGTTCAGCATCTTTCGCGAACAGTTCATCGGCATGACCGACAGAACTGCATTTGGATATGTCAAACCGTTCGTTCTCGGCGGGGCGCGGGCTCATTAGCATGGTCCATCGCCATCTTTTGCCGGAGCCGCCATGCCAGACGATCACAACGCCGCCATCGACACCACGTTCGGCACCCTGCGCGTACGCCGGGTGGCCGGACATATCGGCGGGGAGGTGCTCGACCTCAAGCTCGGCGCGGAGTTGGCAGAAGACACGTTCGCGAGCCTGTATGCGGCGCTGCTCAAGTACAAGGTGTTGTTCTTTCGCGACCAGCAGCATCTGGACGATGACCGGCACCAGGCCTTCGGCAAGCGCTTTGGCCGCATCGTCGCCCACCCGACCGTGCCGGCGCCTACCGGCACGCAACTGTTTGAACTGGACGCGTCAAAGGGTGGCGGCCGTGCCGACTCGTGGCACACCGACGTGACGTTTCTCGATGCGTTTCCGAAGGTGTCGATCCTGCGCGCGGTGACGATTCCGGCTTTCGGCGGCGACACGGTCTGGGCCAACACCGCCCGCGCCTATGAACAGTTGCCCGACCCGCTCAAACAGCTTGCCGAGCAGCTCTGGGCCGTGCACACCAACGATTACGACTACGGCGCCGAGCGCACGCAGATCGACAGCGCACGTCTGCGCCATCACCGCGATGTATTTACCGCCGCGGTATATGAAGCCTCGCACCCGGTGGTGCACGTGCACCCCGAGACCAGCGAACGCGCCCTGCTGCTCGGGCACTTCGTCAAACGCTTCACCGGGCTGTCGGGCAGCGAGTCGACGCGGCTGTTTGAGTTGCTGCAGAACCGCGTGACCCGGCTCGACAACACCGTGCGTTGGCAATGGCGCCAGCATGACGTCGCCATCTGGGACAACCGCGCCACGCAGCACTACGCCATCAACGATTACGGCAACCAGCCGCGCCTGGTGCGCCGCGTGACCGTGCACGGCGACACGGCCATCTCAGTGGGCGGCAGCCGCAGCACGCAACTGCGCCGCCCCGAAGCCACCAACGACGCGCACATCGACGCGCTGCTGGCCAACACCCACTGACCCACTGATATCAAGCCCCGGCCGCCTGCTGCACCAACCGGTGGTAGAACCGGATCAGCTCCACCAGGTTGGCCTCGGTGATCCGCTCGTTGGTGCCATGAAAGCGCGGCAGGTCTTCCGGCTTGGCGCGCACCGGCGAAAACCGATACACATGGTCGGCAATCTCGATCATGTGGCGCGAATCCGTCGCCCCAATCATCAGCCCGGGCGCCACGACCGTGCCCGGGAACAGCTCGCGCACCGTCTTGTTGATCAACTGATACGACGCCGACTGCATTGGCGACACCGGCGACGCTTCGCTGGAACCCGGCAGCCGGGTCAGCTCGAACTTGCCTTTGGGCGCGGCCGCCTTGGCGGCGTCTTCCACGTGCGCGGTGACGGAGGCGATGGTGTCGCCGGGCAGCAGGCGGAAGTTGACCGTGGCCTCGGCGCGGCCGGGCAGCACGTTGTCTTTGTTGCCAGCCTGCACGATGGTCAGCGCGGTGGTGGTACGCAGCATGGCGTTGGAGCTGCCCGATGCTTCCAGTTGCTTCTGCACCAGCGGCCCGAACAGCCACAGGTTGGACAGCGCCACGCGGCTGAAACCCTGCATCTCGGGCGCCAGCGTTGCAAACATCTCCTGCGCAACGCCGCGAATGCCGGCGGGCAATTGATCGTCATCCAACCGCTTGAGCGTGGCGCTCATCATGGCGATGGCGCTCTGCCCGTGCGGCGGCGGCATCGACGAATGCCCCGGCGTGGCCCCGACCTTGAGTTGCACGGAGAGAAAACCCTTCTCTGCCACGCCGATCAGCGCAGCCGGTTTGGTGAGCCCCGGCAGCACGCCCTCGGTAATCAGCAGCCCTTCGTCGATCACGAAGTCGAGACGCTCGCCGCGCGATTTGAGCAGCGCGGCGATCTGCTTGGCACCACGCTCGCCGCCCACTTCCTCGTCGGCGCCAAAGGCCAGGTGGATGGTGCGGCGCGGCTTGAAGCCGCTAGCCGCCAGCAGCTCGATGGCTTCCATCTGCGAGATCAGGTTGCCCTTGTCGTCCCACGCGCCGCGGCCCCAGACCATGCCGTCCTTCACCACGCCGTCAAAAGGTGGCTGGGCCCAGTCGCCTTCCGTACCGGGGGCGATGGGCACGACGTCCTGGTGCGCCATCAGCATGATGGGCTTGAGCGCTGGGTCGGAGCCCTTCCAGGTGTAGAGCAACGCGAAGTCGCCCACTTGCTCACGCTGCAGCACGGCATGCGCCTTTGGATAACGCGCCTCGAGCATGGCGTGCAACTGGCGGAACTGGTCGGCATTCAGTTGCGCATCGGTCGCGCTCGACACGGTGCGTGCGCGCACGGCTTCGGCCAGGTGCGCGGCGGCCGCCGGGCCATCCACCGCAACCGGCGTAACGGCGGGCACATCAAGTTGGCGCGAGCTGTGCCGCCACGTGTTGACGGCGACGGCTGCCGCCAGTGCCAGCAGGACGACTGCAACCGCCAACAACAAGCGGCCGACAACGCGGCCTGCCATCCCATGACGTCGCTTGAACGAAGCCTTCATTCGTCTCCCCTCTCTTTCGGTATGCGCAGTTGTTGAACCAGGAACGCAAGTATCACTGCAACTCGGTGCATTCGCCACTTGCCCGGGGGCTGGGTTTCCCAGGATTACAATGCGCTGAACAGTTGTGAACAGTCTTTGCCAACTGTCTCGTAGCTTTCACGCTCTACTGCCGTCCGCGCCATGAAACTCCAGATCGACCCCGCCACCCGCGTCCCCATCTCCGACCAGATCGTGGCCGGCGTGCAGGCATGGATCGGCGGCAATGACGTGCGCCCCGGCGCCAAGCTGCCGTCGATCCGGCAACTGGCGGCGGACTACGGCATCAGCCGATTCCCCGTGATCGAGGCGTATGACCGGCTGGTGTCGCTGGGCCTGCTGGACTCGCGCCACGGCTCCGGTTTCTACGTGGCGGAGAGCAACCTGACCGGGCGCGACGGACGCGGCTGGTCGGACCCGCGCCGGGCGGAGGCCGAGTCCAAGCACATCTTCGAGCAGTTCAGTTACCCCGACGGCATGCTCAAGCTCGGCGGCGGGTTCGTGCCGGCCGACTGGCGCGATGTGGAAGGCCTGACGCAGGCCATCCGCCAGGTCTCCCGCACCGACACGCACGCCGTCATCGACTACTCGTCACCGCTCGGCAACACCGCGCTGCGCCATCAGGTCATGATGCGAGCACGCCAGCTCGGCATCCAGGCCAATCAACCCAATGTGCTCATCACCGCCGGCACGAGCCAGGCGATCGACTTGGTGATGCGCCACCTCCTCAAGCCCGGCGACACGGTGTTTGTGGAAGACCCGGGCTACTACACCGTGTTTGGCCTACTGCGGTTGCACGGGGTGAAGCTGGTCGGCATTCCGCGCCGCAGCGACGGGCCCGACGTGGAAGTCACCGAAGCGAGGCTGCGCGAGCACCGACCCAAGCTGTTCTTCATCAACAGCGTGCTGCAGAATCCCACCGGCTCGGTCGTGTCGCCGCCGGTCGCGTTTCGGCTGCTGGAGCTGGCGCGTCGCCACGGCTTCACCTTTCTGGAAGACGACATCTTTGCCGACCTGCAGGCCGATCCGACCGCGCGGCTGGCGACGCTGGACCAGCTCGATCATGTGATCTACGTGGGCGGGTTTTCCAAGACGGTGTCGGCGTCGCTGCCGGTGGGTTACCTGATTGCCAAGCGCGAGCTGGTGCATGACCTGACCAACGTGAAGATGCTCACCAGCGTGGGCGGCTCGCGCTTTGCCGAGGCCGTGGTGAGCACACTGCTGGAGCGCGGCGCCTATCGCAAATATGTGGAGCGGCTTCGCCAGCGCGCGGGTGACTCCGTCATCGCGTCGCTCGATGTGTTGGCGGATGCGGGCTGGGAGGTGTTTCACCATCCGTCGGGCGGCAACTTCCTGTGGGCGCGGGTGCCGCATGTGGAGGACTCGCGCGATCTGGCGGCTACTGCCGAAAAGCACGGTGTGACGCTGGCGCCAGGGCACTACTTTCGCCCGAACCTGGAGGTATCGCCATGGGTGCGCATCAACAGCGCCTATGCGACGGAGCCGCGTGCGGTGGCGTTCCTGCAGGAGGCAGGGCGCCGGCCTTCGCGCAAGCGGGCCTGAAGCGCCGGGGCCGGGCACGCGCGTTGCGGCGCTGTCGAGGTTCATGCCGCATGCAGCGGCGCAGGAGCCTGATCATGCACAACGCCGAGCACAACCAAGCGCAACCCCAACCCGAAGAGCCGGTGACTCACCGTCCGGAGGGCGCCAAGCTGACGGAGCCACCACCCGACTCGCCGCGCGACGACCCGCTTGCGCGCGCCTCCCGTCGCATCCGCTCCGTCGACGCCGCAGGCGCCGAAGCATCTGACAACACCATCGACACAGACGGCAAGGGCCTGGAGGCGGCGAAGAGCCCATCACAATGGCAAGACAACGTCATCTATTCAAACGCGTCGCTCGACAATAGCCGCCCCGAGCCGGACCCGGCAGCGCCCATCGCCGGGATCGACAGCCGGCCCAACCAGGGCCAACCGACCATAGCGACGCAGCCCGGCCAGCACGTCGTCATGCGGGGCGTGGTCGATGAAACGGCCCGCAACGGCACGCGTGCCGCGCAACGGTTTTCGCTGGAAGACGACGAGCAGCCGTAGCATGCGTTGACAACGCGCTATCTCCCCGAACTGCGGTCCGCCCCGGCCCCTCAACCGTTTGAATCGCCCCCGCGCGGGCTGAAGGTGCGAGGAAAAACGACCGGCTGGCTCCGGTCAATCAGCCGGTAGCCCTTGGCAGGGCGGTACGAATCCCCTTCCGCCACGCCCGCTTCTTCCAAAAAGTTGGCAGCCAGCATGCGGGTGCGGAAGCCGCTTTTGTCGACCGGACGGCCGAGCACGATCTCGTACATGCGCTGCAACTGCGGCAGCGAGAACGGCTCGGCCAGCAGAAACGCCGGCAACGATGTGTATTCGACCTTGCTGCGCAAACGCTCTACGGCGGTGCGCAAAATCTCTGCATGGTCGAAGGCCAGTTCTGGCGCGCGCAGTACATCGTCCACCGCAAACCACGCCACCTCAGCCGCATTGGCGCCCTTGGCAAGCGCCACACCCTGCGCCGGTATCAACGCAAAGTAGACATGCGTGGCAGACCAGCCGCGCGGGTCACGCGTGGCGCTGCCCCAGCTGCCCAACTGCTCCAGATACGGGCTGCCCACGCCGGTCTTCTCCAGCAGCTTGCGGCGCGCGCAATCTTCCAGCGTGGCATCGACGGCCGTATCGACAAATCCGCCCGGCAACGCCCACGCGCCCGGAAAAGGCTCCCCTTCCGCATTGGGACGCTGCACGAGCAGCACGCGCAACACGTCGTCCAGCACCGTAAAGATGACGACATCCACGGTGGTGAATGGCAACGGGAAGGACTTCGCGGAAGTTCGGGTGGCCATGGCAGATCACAAATGTCTTGACGGCCCCAATAGTAAGTTGTATTGTCCAACCCATACAAGTTGCACTGTACAACTTACAAAACAAGGAGGTCATCATGTTCGGCATCCGCTTCATCAAGTCGCAGCCCACCGTTCACCTCATGCAGTTCCGCGCCGGCAAGGTCGTGCGCGAAGGCTCGGGCCTGTCGTTCTTCTATTACGGCCCGACGACCACACTGGTGGCCGTGCCGGTGGCCAGCCAGGACCGCCCGTTCATCCTTGAGCTGGTGACGGCCGACTTCCAGAGCGTGACCGTGCAAGGCCAGGTGACGTACCGTATCAGCGACCCGCGCCGCACCGCCGCGATGATGGATTTCTCGCTGGCCAAGAATGGCCAGAGCTACGTGTCCGAAGACCCGACCCGCTTGGGTGACCGTGTAGCGCAGCAGGTGGAAGTGATCGTGCAGCAGGCCGTGCAGGCCATGGAGCTGAAGGCCGCGCTGCGCGCATCGGCGGCCATCGCACGCACCGCGCAAGCCGAGTTGGCTGCGCAGCCTGAAATTGCCGCATTGGGGCTGGAGATCCTGGGCGTGTCGGTCATGGCGGTCAAGCCGACGCCTGACATCGCCCGCGCACTGGAAGCCGAAGCGCGCGAATCCAACCTCAAGGCCGCGGATGACGCTGTCTATTTGCGCCGCATGTCGGCCGTGGAAAACGAACGCGCCATCCGTCAGAACGAGCTGGACACCGACATTGCGGTTGAGCAGAAGAAGCGCCAGATCCGCGAGACGCAGATGGAAGCCAAGGCCACGCTGATGCGCAAGGAGAACGCCCTGCGCAACGAACAGATGGCCGCCGATGTGGAACTCGAAGGCCAGCGCAAGGCCTTCGTGGCCGGCCAGGCCGAGAACAGCCGCACGCTGGCCGAAGCCGAGGCCTACCGCGTGGCCGCCGTCATGCAGGCGCTGGAAAAGGCCGACCCGCGCATCGTCAACGCGCTGGCTGCGGCCGGCATGCAACCCGGCCAGCTCATCGCCCAGGCCTTTGGCGGCATTGCCGAACGTGCAGAACGCATCGGCCAATTGAACGTGTCGCCGGACCTGCTGCAAGGGCTGATGAACACCACCCCGCCCAACGCCACCGCACGGGTCGCATCATGAGCAACGAAGGCCGCAAGGTTGTGCTGGTGACGCGCCGCACCCGGCTTGAAGAGCTGGTGGCGCGCCACCACACGCTGGCGCAGGCGAAGTTCTATCTGGAACACCTGGGCGCCGATTTTTCCGACTACCTGGCCGAGAACGCCGCCTACGCGCGCAGCCTCGAAATTACCGTGCGCGCGCTGGAAACCTGGGGCCGCTATCAGGTGGTGGATCGCGGCTACCTGCCCAACTTCATCTTTGCGCCGGACGATATCGTCGTGGCACTCGGGCAAGACGGGCTGGTCGCCAACTCGATGAAATATCTCGACGGCCAGCCGCTGATCGGCCTGAACCCGGAGCCCAGCCGCTGGGACGGCGTACTGCTGCCCTTCGAGCCGAAAGATTTCGGCACCGTGCTGGCCGACGTGGCGCGCGACAAGCGCCCCACCAAAGCCGTGACGATGGCCGAAGCGCGCCTGTCCGACGGGCAGGTGCTGCGCGCCGTCAACGACCTCTTTATCGGACCGCGCACGCATGCGTCTGCGCTGTATGAAATCGAGCTGGGTGAGCGGCGTGAAGCGCAATCGTCGTCGGGCATCATCGTCGCCACAGGACTGGGCTCGACGGCGTGGTTGAAGAGCATCGTGACCGGCTCGATAGGCGTCGCACGCGCCATGCATGCCGGCGGAGATGGCTTTCGCTACGAACCTGAACCGTGGGACACCCCGCAACTGACATTCGCCGTGCGCGAGCCGTTTCCGAGCCGCGCATCGCAGGCCACGCTCGTGTTCGGGCATGTGGATGCGGACCAACCGCTCAAGCTGCGCTCACGCATGCCGGAGAACGGCGTGATCTTTTCCGATGGCATGGAGGCCGATTACCTGCGTTTTACCGCCGGCATGGAAGCGACGATTTCCGTGGCGGCCGCGCAAGGGCGCTTGGCTGTCTGAATGAAAAAAGGCGGCCGGACCAGGGCCGCCGAAGGAGACACCGCCGCGCTCAATGCGCCACGGCGTTGAAATTGGGCGGCCGTCGATCGACAAACGCCCGGAAGGCTTCATGCGCCTCCGGAGACTGCAGCCGCTGCGCAAAGCAGGCGCTCTCCGCATCCATCTGCTGCTTGAGCAGTTCAGCATCGCGCATCAGGCGCTTGGTTTCGGTCAGGGCGCCCAGCGGCTGGCGCGCCAATCGCGCCGCAATGGCCTGTGCCTCGGTGCCAAGCTGGTACAGCGGCACCACCCGATTCGCCAAACCCCACGCGAGCGCCGATTCCGCGCTCACCGCATCGCCCAGCGCGAACATCTCGAACGCGCGCACGTGGCCCAGTCGGGCGGGCATCAGCAGGCTCGATGCCGCTTCGGGCACCAGCGCCAGATTGACGAACGGCGTGGAAAGCTGCGCGTTGTCCGCCAACAGCACGAAGTCGCAATGCAGCAGCATGGTCGTGCCGATGCCGACCGCGCGACCTTGCACCGCAGCCACCAGCGGACGCGTGGCCCGCGCCAGTGCATGCAGGAAGCGGATGACGTTGCGTTCACCACCGCCTTTGCCGCCAGTCATGGCAATCGATGCGAATTCGCCGATGTCGTTGCCGGCGGAGAACATGTCGCCTTCGGCGCGCAGCAACACTACGCGCACAGTGTTGTCGCGTTCGGCGGCGCTCAGCGCATCGGCCAGCGCGCCGTACATCGCATCGGTGATGGCGTTCTTCTTGTCGGCGCGTGCCAGGGTGAGCGTCAAAACGCCGTCGGCGTTGTGGCTCTGGATGTGTTCACTCATTGCTCGTCTCCGGTGGGGAACTTGGTTTGCAGACTGGCCAGCCAGCGTGCGACAACGTCGATCTCGGCGTCGGTAAAACCTTCGGTCAGCCGCGCGTTCAGTTCGGCCAGGCCGGTGCGTGTTTCGGCCAAGGCGTCGCGGCCGGCGGGCGTGATCCAGAGCTGCCAGGCGCGGCCATCCTTGGCATCGGCGCGGCGCTCGATGAGGCCCGCGTCGACTGAGCGATCAACCAGGCCGCTCATGGCGGAGGGGCCGAGGTCCAACGCGGCGCCGGCTTCGCGCATCAACGCGCCGTCGTTCTTTTCCAGGAAGAACAGCAGGCCGGATTGCGCGGCGGTCACGCCCTCGCCGGTGCGCGATTGAATCCAGCGCTGCAAGCGGCGCTGCCCGACGCTGATCAGATACACAAGGCGGCGGTCGGGTGCCGTCATGCAGCCTCCGCTTCGTTGCGTGTGGCGGCGGCACGCTCGCGCAGCCAATCGACCAACCCCGGCCACAGCGTGGTAGCGAACTGCGCGCGGAAGAAGCCCATGTGCCCCACCGCGCCGCCGGCCTGTGCAGGCGTGATCTGCCGCCGCTCGACCCACGTGTTCGTGAAGTGCATCGTCAACGCGTTGATGGCGGCGGGCGTGGCCCACGGGTCGTCGTCAAAGCCGTAGACCAGCACGGGATGCGTCACGCGGTTGAAGCGCTCGATGGCGCCGAGCGTGGGGTCATCGAAAAAATAGCGCTGCATGCCGGCCCATGCGCCCCATTCGATGGCGACGCCGCCCGGCAGGTCTTCGCCCAAGCCGAGCCGCTTGCCGGGCACGTAGCCGATCAGCCGCGCCATCAACGGGCCAATACCGCGCAGGATCAGCTCCACGCGCCAGCGTTCGCCGCGTTGGCGGATGAAGCGCGAATTGCCTGTGTGGCAGGCCACTTGCACCACGCCCGCGACATCCCAGTCGGCGCAGCACAGGCCGATGGCGTGGCCGCCGACCGAGTGCCCCACCGCCAGTTGCGGCAGTTCCGGATAACGCGCCTTCGCCCATCGCATCACGCCTGCTGCGTCGAGCAGCGCCCAATCGCGCATGCGGGCCGCAAAACGCCGCAGGCTCTTGGGCCGGGATGCGCCGATGCCGCGGTAGTCGTACGTAATCGTGTGAAAGCCGCGCTCGGCCAGAAATTTGGCAAACGCTTGATAGATGCGCTGCGGCACGCCCGTGGCCGGATGCATGACCACCACGCCCTGCGGCGTGCTGGCAGCCGTCCAGAGCATGGCGCCCAGCGGGTAGCCGTCGGTGGCGAGAATCGTTTGCGGCGTGCTGTCCATGGCGTCGATTTAGTTCGTATGCGAAGTGTTTTACTTTGTATGCGAAGTAAATCGGTGTGTCAAACACGGAAAGATAAAGTACTTGCTTAACTATTCAGAGTCGCTATAGTTAACCACATGCTTAACCATGACACTTCTCTCGATCTCGCCTTCCAGGCACTGGCCGACGGCAACCGGCGCGCGATGCTGGTCCAGCTCGTGCGTGGGCCGGCGTCGGTGAGCGAACTTGCCCAACCTCTCGATATCTCGCTGCCTGCGGTGATGCAGCACCTGGCGGTGCTAGAGCACTCCGGTCTCGTGCGATCGGAAAAGGTGGGCCGCGTGCGGACTTGCCGTATCGAACCCGAGGCGCTGAGCCTCGCAGAGCAGTGGATCAACCAACGACGCCTGGAGTGGGAACAGCACTTCGACCGCCTCGGCGCCTATCTGGAAACTCTGAAAACTGAAGGAGACTTGCATGACGACGACCATTGACAGTCCCGCCGGCACGACCCTGCGCCCCCTCGTGATCTCGCGCACTTTTCCCGTATCGCGCGACTGGGTGTTCAAGGCCTGGAGCACCGCCGAGCACATCAAGCGATGGTTCTGCCCGACGCACTTCACGGTGCCCGAAGCGACGGTCGAGTTTCGCGTGGGCGGCAAATTTGACGTCTGCATGCGCTCGCCCGAGGGGCAAGACCACTGGTCGCGCGGCCACTTTCTTGAGATCGTGCCTAACGCGCGCCTGGTCATCGACATGAACGTTGTAGACGGCGACAACCGCCCGCTGATGAACGCCCACACCGTCGTCACGTTTGCCGAAGAGTGCGGGGGCACACGCATGGAAGTCACGCAAACCCACACGCCGCTCGCCCCGATTGCCGAGATGATGATCAAGGGCGCGTCCGAAGGCTGGAAGCAGACGCTCGACAAGCTGGAGCGCGAAGCCGCAAGCGTGCCGGTGGCCGATGGCATCCAGCGCTCGGTCGTGCATGCCACCTTCACGGTGGAGCGCACGTACGATGCACCGCGCTCGCGCGTGTTCAAGGCGTTGACCGACCCGGCCGCCAAGGCCAAGTGGTTTGCCGGCGGCAACGGCTACACGCTGCTCGTGCGTGAGATGGACGCCACGCCCGGCGGCCGCGAAGTCGTCAAGGGCCGGTGGGTCAGCGGTGTCGTCTCCAGCTTCGAGGCGCTGTATCACGACGTCATCCCAAACGAACGCGTCGTCTATTCGTACGTGATGCATCTGGACGACCGCAAGATCTCCGCCTCGCTCGCCACGTTGGAATTGCGCGAGCCCAAGGACGGCTCCGGCGGCACGCACCTCGTGATGACCGAGCAAGGCGCCTTCCTGGATGGCTACGACGATTCCGGATCGCGCGAGCGCGGCACGCAGTTCCTGCTCGACATGCTGGGCAACTCGCTCAAGGACTGAGCCTGTGCAATACGTCGCGCGCGAGCGCCGCCAACGTGACCGCCGCGCCGACAATCAACACTGCCGCCCACAACACACCGCCCAGGTGCGCCAGCAGCGCCTGGCGCGGCGTCATTTCGCGTACTGCGCGAGACCGTTACCGAACGACCAGTTCTCGGGCAGCACCTCCACCAGATTGATGAATACGTCTTCGGGCCGCACGCCGGGCTTGTCGCTCAGCAACTCGACGATGCGGCGATAGAGCGCCTGCTTCTGCTGCAGGTTGCGCGTGTTGTTCGCGGTGATCTGGATGATCACCACGTCGTCGCTGCGCGCGATGCCGAAGTACGTCGGGCTGACGCTGAAGGTGCTGGCGTCGTGCTCGGTCAGCGTCATGAAGCGGTCGTCTTCCGGCACGTTGAACGTCTCGCGCATGGCGCGATAGACGCCGTCGAAGAGGGCCTGGTGATAAGCGGCAGGCTTGCCGCGCCGCAGCGACACTTGGACGAGAGGCATGGTCCACTCCTTGGTTTGCAGTGACCACAGAATGCCCCACGTTGATCATTGAAAAAAGGCATCCTAAGCTATTTCAATCATTCGATTTCAAAATGATTGAACCATGAAGATGCTCGATCTGGAGGCCGTCCAGGCCTTCGTGCTGACCGCCGATCTGAAGAGCTTCACGCGCGCGGCGCAGGCCATGGATTCCACGCAATCCGCCGTGAGCCTGAAGATCAAACGGCTGGAAGATGCGCTGGGCCGCCGGCTTCTGGAGCGCACGCCGCGCCTGGTGCGGCTGTCGCAGGATGGCGCGGCGTTTCTCGCGGCAGCGCGCGACCTGGTGGCTGCGCACGAAGGCGCGCTGGGCTCGTTTGGGGTGGAACGGCGACGCTTGTCGGTCGGGATGAGCCACCACATCGTCGGCGCGGAACTGCCGCGCCTGTTGCGACAGATGGGCCGGGCCGAACCGACGCTCACACTGGAGATCCGCATCGCCAGTTCCTGGGAAATCCTGGAGATGTTCGAAGCCGGCGTGCTGGATGCCGCCATCGTGCTGCGCCACGACAACCGGCGCACCGACGGCGAAGTCCTCATGGAAGAGCCGTTCGGCTGGATGGCCGCACCGGATTTCGAGCACCGCGCGGGCGAACCGGTCCGCCTGGCAAATCAGACCGAAACATGCCGCATACGGCAGATGGCAACGACGGCATTGGACGCCGCGGGCATCGCCTGGCAAGAGGTGTTTATCGGCGGCGGCGTCGCCACCATCGGCGCGGCGGTGGCGGCCGGCCTTGCAGTGGCGGCACTCAGCCGACGCGTCGCACCCACCGGCACCATCGATGTGGGCGATGCGCTTGGTCTGCCGCCGCTTCCGTCGCGCAGCGTGGTGCTGCATTCGCGGCTCGCCGATCCGACGGCAAAGAAGGCGCTGCGGACCTTCGCCTCCACCTTGCGGGCCACGGGCGGACGGTAGCGGAACGCCCTTCTCCCCACGCGCATTTTGCGCAATCGCTGCACCGCACAGCGCCTGCGGGGCGACTATGCTTTGCCGCATGAAGCCCCGCACTGAACACGATTACCACCGCGGATGTCACCGTGCCCGTTGACACCAACGTGCGACGCGTCGCCAAGATGCTGCCCAAGGCCGATCTGCTGCTGGTGCCGGGCGCGTCGCACTACACGTTCATGGATACGTGCCTGCCCGGCGCCGCACCCCACGTGCCGCTGCTGTGCAAGGACAACCCCAGCGTGGATCGCGATGCGGTGCATGCCCAGGCCGTGCGCCGGGCGCTGGACTTTTTCGGGGCGACGCTGCCTGCTCAAAGCTGAGCTTCACCGGCGATTCGATGCGGGTGATTACAGCTTCTGCACTGCCACGCTGCCGATCGAATAGCCCGCGCCAAACGAGCAGATCATGCCCAGGTCGCCCGACTTCAGGTCGGCACGATGACGGTGGAACGCAATGATGGAACCTGCTGATGCGGTGTTGGCGAACTCATCCAGAATGACTGGCGCCTCGTCGGCCGATGCATCGTGCCCAAGCAGGCGCTTGCCGATCAGCTGGTTCATCGCCAGGTTGGCCTGATGCAACCAGAAGCGGCGCACGTCGGCCGGGGCGTGGCCCAGTTGCTGCAGATGGCCGGCAATGTGTTCGGCGGCCATCGGGCAGACTTCCTTGAAGACCTTGCGGCCTTCCTGGCGGAAAAGCTGATCGCGGTCGTCCGGGTTGCGGTCTTCGCTGCGCGAGAGGTAGCCGGCGTTGTTGCGGATATTGTTGGAAAAGCTCGTCGCGCATTTGGTGCCGAGCACGCGCCAGGCGTCGGTGGAGCGCGTGTCTTCGGCGCGCTCGACCAGCACGGCCGTGCACACGTCACCGAAGATGAAGTGGCAATCGCGGTCTTTCCAATCGAGGTGGCCAGAGGTGATTTCCGGGCTCACCACCAACGCGGCGCGCGCCGTGCCGCTGCGCACGGCATTGATGGCCTGCTCCAGCCCGAAGGTGGCCGACGAGCACGCGACGTTCATGTCGAACGCATAACCGCCCGCGCCAATGCCGTTCTGAATCTCCACGCCCAGTGCCGGATATGGCCGCTGGAAGTTGGACGTCGCGCACAGCAGCATGTCGACGTCTGCGGCATCGCGGCCGGCAGCAGCCAATGCATCGCGCGCAGCCGCCACGCCAATCTCGGCTTGCAGCGACAGCGCATCGTCCGGGCGCGGCGTCAGATGCGGGCGCATGCGCGTCGGGTCCAGCACGCCGGCCTTGTCGATCACGTAGCGCTGCCGAATACCCGACGCCTTCTCGATGAACTCCGCCGACGATTCCGCCAGCGGCGCCAGCTCGCCCGCAGCAATCGCTGCGGCGTGCTGCGCGTTGTAGAGCTGTGCGTATGCGTTGTAGGAGGCGACCAGCTCCTCGTTGGTGATGACCTCGGGCGCGACCCACAGGCCCGTGCCGCTGATAACGACGTCGTGCATACCCGGAATGTGTGAATTTTTCGTGGCGGCGACGATAGCACATCGGCCTGGCAATGCGGGGCGCAGGATGTGGTCGTTTACATCTACTTTGACCTTGCGCTCCCACGCGCACATGGGCAGGCGGGCAACCCCAGCGGAAAACAATGCGTTACGCTAACCGCCATCTCACAACTTCGCAGGAAACCCGCATGTCTATGCCCAGAACTTCCCGACTTGCCCAAGCGTGCGTGGCCGTGGGTGCCGCCCTCGTCACCACGCTGGCGCTGGCCCATCCGAAGCTGCTCTCGGCCAATCCTGCCGACAAATCGACGGGACCTGCGCCGGCCCAGATTGCGCTCCATTTCTCGGAAAAACTGGTCGCGCAGTTCTGCGACGCAACACTGGTCATGACGGCAGCATCCGGCCCCACAACTGTGGCCACCAAGGTTGCCACCGGCAGCGACGGGCGCACGCTGACCGTATCCCCCACGCAGCCCCTGGCGCCAGGGGCCTACCGCGTCGACTGGCATGTCGTGGCCGCAGACACCCACCGCGTGGCCGGCAACCTCACGTTCCAGGTGAAGTAACGCGATGCCGGAGGACTGGCTGGCCGTCACCCTGCGCTTTGCGCTGTATCTGGATTTGATGGTGCTCTTTGGCGTATCGCTCTTCAGCCTTTACGCGCTGCACCCAACCGATCGGCCGTCGGCCATCTCGCGGTTGTACGGCAGGGTGACCGAAGCATCGGTGTTGGCCGGCATCGTGCTGTCGATCTGGGATGTGGTGGCCATGGCCGAAGCGATGACCGGAGCCACGCGCTACAGCGAGCTGACCCGCCATGTCTTCGACATGATCCTGACCGGCACGGCAGTCGGCGCGGCATGGCTGGTGCGCGTGGTGGTGCTTGCCGCCGGTCTGGTCGTGGGAATCGCATGGCGCGGAAATACCCGCCGCCAACGAGCGGGGTTTGCTGCTTCGGGCGCCATCGCACTCGCCACGCTTGCCTGGGCCGGGCACGGCGCCATGGACGACGGCGCGCGCGGCATGTTCCATCTCGCTGCCGACATCGCACATCTGCTGGCGGCTGGCATGTGGGTGGGTGCGCTGGTCGCTTTCGTGTTGCTGTCGTCGGCCGCGAAGGCCAGCACGTCAGATTCGGTGCAAACACTCGGCCGTGCCGCAAGCGGCTTCGCGACCATCGGTTCGTGCATCGTTGGGATGTTGGTCGCCACGGGCGTCGTCAACTACGTGTTTGTCGCCGGCCCAACGTTCGATCCACTCTTCACCATGCCGTATGGATGGTTGCTGCTTGGCAAGCTCACGCTGTTTGCGTTGATGCTCGCGCTGGCTGCAGGCAATCGCTATCGACTGAGCCCCCGGCTTGCAGCCGCCATCCGCACGGGCGACTACACGGGCGCTATCAAGACGCTGCGCACCAGCCTGCTGGCGGAAACCTGTCTTGCCACGCTGATCCTGGCGCTTGTGGCGTGGCTTGGCATGCTTTCGCCGTTGCCTTCGTAGCGCCCGCACAGGCAGCAAAGCAACGCGGACGTTGGTGCCCCCCCCGGACAACAGCTTGGGGGCTCGGGCTTGGCATCAGCAGCGAAGGAATGACCTGGGGCATGCGGCCCGGACTATTCATCGCATGCATTACCGGTCATTCAAAGAATAAATTTCACAAATAATGCGTGCGCCGCTAATCTGATCCTCTTTGATTTGGCGAGCAGACGATGGCGGAGCTTTATCTCGTACGGCACGGACAAGCCTCGTTTGGCGCGGCAGATTACGACCGGCTCTCCGAACGCGGCGAGCAGCAGAGCCTCTGGCTTGGTGAATATTTCGCGCGACATGACATCGTTTTTGATCGCGTCATCTGTGGCACCTTGCGCCGACATGAGCAGACCGTCGACGGCATCCTGCGCGGCATGGGCACTTCGGGCATGGCGGTTGAGCAGCATGCCGGGCTGAACGAATACGACTTCCAGGGGCTGTTTGCCGCGCTCGGCGAAGATTTTCCAGAGCTGACGCAACTGGCTTCGGGCTCGATGCGCGATCACTACCGGGCGCTCAAGCAGGTGCTGCACCTGTGGTCGGACGACAAGATCCGCGGACCGCTGCCCGAGACGTGGGCCGCCTTCCAGCAGCGCGTGGCCGAGGCACGCGCTGCGATCCAGGCCGGCGGCGGGCAGCGTGTGCTGGCGATCAGTTCTGGCGGCCCCATCGCCGTGACCGCACAGCAGGTGCTAGCCGCACCGCCCACCAGCGCCATTGCGCTGAACCTGCAGATCCGCAACAGCAGCGTCTCGCAATATTTCTTCAACGCCGAATCGTTTCAGCTCGCCACCTTCAACGGCATCCCGCATCTGGACGATCCGGCGCGACGCGCTTTCCAGACATACGGTTGATCGCCCTGGCGGCCGACCAAAACACAAAACCATTGGAGGAGCACACCATGAGCACGAACCTGTTCGACCTGACCGAAAAGATCGCCCTGGTCACCGGCGCCAGCCGCGGCATTGGCGAAGAGATTGCCAAGCTGCTGGCAGAACAAGGCGCGCACGTGATCGTGTCGAGCCGCAAGCTGGGCGACTGCGAGGTCGTGGCCGAACGCATCCGCGAAGCCGGCGGCAAAGCTGAAGCCCTCGCCTGCCACGTTGGCCGCATGGAAGACATTGCGGCGGCGTTCGACACCATCCGCCGCACGCACGGCCGGCTAGACATTCTCATCAACAACGCGGCGGCAAACCCGCACTTCGGCCACATCCTCGACACGGATCTGGCGGCCTACGAGAAGACCGTGGAGGTGAACATCCGCGGCTACTTCTTCATGTCGGTCGAAGCCGGCAAGATGATGAAGGCGCAGGGCGGCGGCGCGATCGTCAATACGGCGTCGGTCAACGCGCTGCACCCGGGCGACAAGCAGGGCATCTACTCCATCACCAAGGCCGCCGTGGCCCACATGACGCGCGCGTTCGCCAAGGAATGCGGGCCCTTCGGCATTCGCGTGAACGCGCTGCTGCCGGGGCTGACCAAGACCAAGTTCGCGGGCGCCCTGTTCGAAGACAAGGCTACGTACGACCGCTGGATCAGCGAGATCCCGCTGCGCCGCCACGCCGAGCCGCGCGAGATGGCCGGCACGGTGCTTTACCTCGTGTCAGATGCAGCGAGCTACACCAACGGCGAGTGCATCGTCGTCGATGGCGGCATGACGGTCTGACAATGGGGCGCTTACCGCATCGGCTGAGCCGCCTGTCACGCTAGTGCGGCGCGGCCGCAACATCGTCCTTGAAATCTGTGTGTACCTGTATATATTTACAGTAACTGTAAATTTATACAGCATTCACCATGGACGACCTGATCCGCATCGAAAACGAGTACGACCGCCAGACGGTGCTCTGGCTGCGCGAGCGCCTGGGTGAACAGGCACTGAACGAAGTCGTGTTGCGCATGGATGTTCGCGGGCGGCCGTATGCGTCGGAAGTCTGCCGTACCCTGGGCCTGACGCCGCCGCCGCGCAAGCGGGCGACACCGCGTGCGCGACCGCTCAACCGGGCCGTTGGCGAGGCCTATCTGGCTACCATTCGGAGCATCCTGGGCGGCGGGCACGCGGCGGCGTAAGGCTGGCGTGCGTTAATCAGCAAGCGTGGCAGCCGTTTCTTCGCGCAACCAGGCCAGCCACGCGCCGGCCGCGCTATCGGCCGCAATAGGCGCATCGGCCAGCAGGTAATAGCGCGAGCCATCACGCCGGAACCCTTCGGGCGCAATCAGCCGCCCATCTTTCAGATCATCAATGGCCATCAGCTTTGATGCGATGGCGGTGCCCTGCCCCGCCAGGGCCGCCTGCAAGCTCAGATAGAAATGTTCGTAGCGCGCCTCGGGCAATCGGCCGCGCGGTCGCGCCGTGCTGCTGGCCCTCCACCACGCCTGCCAAGCATCGGGGCGCGTGGCCGTGTGTAGCAGCCGTCGGCGCGCGGCGGGATCCGCTTGGCGAGCGTGCACCGGACCGATCCACTCATCGCAAATGGCCGCCGCATGCACGTGTGCGGGCCATGCAAAGTCATCGCGGCGCACTGCCACGTCCACTCCGGTGCGAACGAAATCGATTGGGCCGCCTGCGGCAAACAGATGCACCTGGATTGCCGGATGCCGCGCCTGAAAACGCGACAGCCGCGGGATCAGCCAACGCATCGCAAGCGTCGGCTCGCACGACACGACCAGCGCTGAAGACGTGGCCCGACGGGCAATCCGGTCGATGCTATCCGTGAGAATAGAGAACGCATCGGTAGCAGCCAGCCGCAACTGTTCGCCCGACGGCGTCAAAAAGACTGCCCGGTTGCGCCGCTCGAACAGCTCCACCCCCAAAGATGCTTCCAACTGCCGTATCTGGCGGCTGACAGCCCCATGTGTCACGTGCAATTCCTGCGCCGCGCGCACGAAGCTGCCATGTCTGGCGGCGGCTTCAAATACACGCAGGGTATTCAGCGGAGGCAGCGCCATCTGTCAGTTTTTCTCACTGAAAAACGGCATCATAAATCGATTTTCAGCGATGGCGGAGCCCTCCAGAATCGGCGCATCCTCACTTTGCGATTGCGCCCGACATGACCGAACTCCTTGCTGTTGCCGTCATCACCATCCTGGCCGTCATCAGTCCGGGCGCGGACTTTGCCATGGTCACGCGCAACAGCCTGCTGCATGGACGGCGCGCAGGCGTGCTATGCGCACTGGGCATTGCGCTGGGCGTGCAGGTGCACGTGTTCTACACGATGTTCGGCGTGGGGCTGCTCATTGCGCATGCGCCAGCGCTTCTGCAGGGCATCAAGCTGGTGGGCGCGGCGTACCTGGTGTGGATTGGCTGGAGGACGCTGTCGGCCAAGGCGTTGCCCAGCGGTGAGGCAAGCGCCCACGGCGTCGGCACGCCGACGCTATCGACCCTCGCCGCACTGCGCATGGGCTTTCTTACCAATGCGCTCAACCCAAAAACAACGCTGTTCGTGGTCAGCACGTACACGCAGGTCGTTCACGCGGGCACACCGCTGGTCGCGCAGTTCGGCTACGGCGTGTTCATGTCAGCAGCGCATGCGGCGTGGTTTGCATTGGTGGCAATGGTGTTTGCGTCAGGTGCGTTGCGACGTTCGCTGCTGGCACGGCAGCGCATCGTGGACCGTGTGATTGGCGTGATCCTGATCGGGTTGGGATTGGCACTGGGGCTCGCGCGGCTTGCGTGATGTCATGCACGGCGGCCCGCCCATGCCTGCACCCATGCCGTCCGTCCCAGGTCTTCTGCTGCATTAACAGGCGCCAGCCCGTTTGAGACAGTGCCCTCGCGCCCTGCCCGTCGCCACGCGGCGATGAAGGCCACCGCGCAAACCTGACTCGCAGCACAACCTCACACCTGGAGTGCAACCATGCAATGGAATCGCGCCTTCACCGACCTCATCCGCAACGGCCGCGCAGCTTACTGGGGCAACTGGACGCTCGCGCCCACCATCAAACCCGGCGCCGTGGGTTTTGTGTCGCCCGACACCGGCGACTTCACGCCCGTCAAGCCGGAAACCCCGGGCGTGGCCATCAACACGCGCACCGTACCGAATCAATGGAAGCTGTCGACCAACAACGTCCACCGCACCGAGACCAACGTCAAACTCGATGGCTCGGCCACCGATCCTGAGAGCGGCACAAAGATCAACGCGGGCGTCGAAGTGAAATGGGAGTTCTCGTCCGTCGGGTCGATTGCCTCGGAGTTCGGCATTGCCTCGGAGTCGTACATCAACGACCTCACGCAGCTCACGCGGCCCGACACGATCAAGTGGCTGGCCGAGCAGGCGCAGTCCGTGAGCATGGGCTCGGGCGGCAACATTGCGCAGGGCTTCGGTGTGGTAACCAGCGTGATCCTGGCCAACAGCGGGCTGAACGTGGGGTCGCAAGACAACAACTCGTCGTTCTCGATCACGGGCTCGGCGGGTGCCGTGCATGACATGCTCGGTAGCGCGACGGGTAAGGGATCGTTCGTGTCGGTCAACCAGACCAAGAGCGTCGACCAGCACCTGTGGCCTTTCGAGCCGGGCAAGCAGGCGCCGGCGCCCATTCCGGTCGCCTACACGCTTGCGTCGTTCGACGGCAACCTGCTGATCCCGAACTGGATCACGCGCCTGGGCGGCTTCGAGATCTACTTCAACAACAAGCCGGGCTGCACCTACGTCACGCATATCAAGCTGCGCTACAACACGCCGCAGGGCCCGCGCAGCGATGAGTTCTCGCTCAGCGGCGGTATCTCCAAGACGGTCGCGAACATCCCGCTCAACGCCACCGATATCCAGGTCGACGTGAAGTTCCAGGGCGTCGTGAACAGCGACAACTATTCGTTCCGCTGGCCCAGCCCGCTCGGCCAGTGGCTGACCGGCCGGCGCGAGATCGAGATGACGGGCGTGTGGCCGGGCCCGACCCACGCCGTCGAGAAGTAACGCCCAAAGGCAGAAAGCAAAGCGGCGGACCTTCCGGGAGGGGACGTCCGCCGCGCTGCATCTGTATGCGGTGTGGGTCGCGTTACGCCGCCTGCTGGCGCTTGCGCTCGATATCCGGCAGGAACACCGTCAACAAGCCGATAAGCGGCAGGAACGAACAGAGGTGGTAGACGTTGTAGATGTCGGTCGCATCGGCCAGCTTGCCGAGCACCGCGGCGCCAATGCCACCCAGGCCGAACGCAAACCCGAAGAACAGGCCCGACACCATCCCGACCTTGCCGGGAATCAGCTCCTGCGCATACACGAGGATGGCCGAGAACGCCGAGGCCAGCACCAGCCCGATGATCACCGTCAGCACGGCGGTCCAGAACAGGTTGGCGTACGGCAGCAGCAGCGTAAAGGGCGCCACGCCAAGGATCGACACCCAGATCACGACCTTGCGGCCCACCCGGTCACCAATCGGCCCGCCCACGATCGTGCCCACCGCCACCGAGAACAGGAAGAGGAACAGGAACAGCTGCGACGTCTGCGCCGACAGGTGGAACTTGGTGATCAGGAAAAACGTGTAATAGCTGTTCAGGCTCGCCAGGTAGAAGTACTTGGAGAACAGCAGCACAACCAGCAGCGTCATCGCAAACGCCACCTGCTTGCCCGACAGCTTGACCGCGGCATGCGCCCGGCCACCCGCCTTGCGACCATGGCCCGCGGCACGTTCACGCTTGTACCAGCCGCCTACGTGGTAAAGCACGAAGATAGCGATCAGCGCAGCAATCGAAAACCATGCCAGGCTGTGCTGCCCATACGGCATGATGATGATTGCCGCGAGCAGCGGCCCCATCGCGCTGCCCACATTGCCGCCCACCTGGAACAGCGATTGCGCCAGCCCATGACGGCCACCCGAGGCCATACGCGCCACGCGCGACGATTCCGGATGGAAGATCGACGAGCCGGTGCCCACCAGCGCCGCCGCCAGCAGCACCGTGCCAAAGTTGGGCGCCACCGACAGCAGCACCAGCCCCACCAGCGTAAAGCCCATGCCCACCGACAGCGAATACGGCTTCGGATGCTTGTCGGTATACAGCCCGACCATCGGCTGCAGGAGCGACGCCGTGATCTGGTACGTGAGCGTGATCAGCCCGATCTGCGAAAAATCGAGGTGGAAGTTGCCCTTGAGCAGCGGATAGATCGCCAGGATCAACGACTGCATCATGTCGTTGAGGAAGTGCGCGAAGCTGATGGCGCCGATCACGCCAAAGCCGGTCTTGTCGGCCTGCGCGGCGGGGGCTGCCGATGCAGCGGCCGTGCCGTTTGCGGTGGTTTGCATGATGGTTTGAGGTCACGAGGATGAGGCAAGGAAGCGCTCAATCTTGCGCCTAAACGGTGCAGGCGTGTTACCGCAAATTCGACAACGCTTAACGCAAACCGGACAAATTACTGTCGGGGCAGAAGCGTCAGCCCGCGCGGCGCCGGTTTCACCAAAACATGGGGCACCTTCCCGCAAACCCTTGCCCAGCTTGCCCTGGCAGGTAGCTAACGTGTTAGCCGTTTTCTCGCCCGGGGCTACTCCGTTCGGAGCATGGCCGCTCAGGAGACGCTTTCTATACTCGCCAGCATGGACTGCAGAACGACGCCAGAAGCAAGCGCAAGGCGCCAGTGCCGACAGCCTGACGGAACCCGCTGCGTAAGCAATTTCACACGCACAACGATCCGCAAACCGAACCGATGACCAGCATCGAGATGCCGCACATCGGCCAACATGGGAGGGGAGCCATGATGATCCTGCTAACGGGAACGCTATGCCGCGCGATGGGAGACCTTTTCTATCAGGCCCTGCTCGACGACCGGGTCGTCTGCTGCTTCGTCACGTCCGAAGCCGTGGATGTCACCGGCAACGCCACGCGCCCGCCGCCCGCTTCGTTCCCGCGTACCGACCCTCGGCTCGCTGACGTCTCTCGGTCAGCGAGTTATTGCGCGCCCCTCGTCCCGTAGGGCGCGCTCTTTTCTGCCGATGCCGTCAGCGCGGGGGCGCTGGCGGGTCACCCCGCACCTCAACCCAAGAGACAGATGCCTCAGCCGATCAGCTCGGCGTCCGTCAGCTCGCGCTTCATATAGGCGTACACCACCGGCGCGGCAATCACGCCACCCAAACCAAACAACGCCTCCATCACGATCAGCGCGAGGATCAGCTCCCACGCGCGCGCATCGATGCGGCTGCCGATGATGCGCGCGTTCACGAAGTATTCCAGCTTGTGCACCACCACCAGAAAGATGAGCGATGCCACCGCCAGCTCCAACGATGCGGTCACACTCATCACCACGATGGCCGTGTTGGAGATGAGATTGCCCGCCACCGGAATCAGGCCCGCCACGAAGGTCAGCAGGATCAGCGATTTGGAATACGGCACGTGCTGGCCGAACAGCGGCAGCGCACCCAACAGGTAGATGGCGGCGAGCGCCGTGTTGAGCGCGGAGATTTTCACCTGGGCAAACACCACGGCTTCGAACGCATCGGTCAACCGGCTCAGCCGGTTCACCAGTGCTGCGGCCAGCGGCTTGTGGTGCTCGGGGTCAAGCGTATCCGACCACGCCACCATCGCCCCCAGGATCAGCCCGACCAGCATCAATGCGCTGGCACGCAACCCGTCGATACCGAGAGTCGACACCTGATGGCCATGCTCCTTGATCATCTGCACAAGCTGCACACGCAGCTCGGTCACCGATTGCGGAACGTAATTGACCACCGCTGCCGGCAACGATTCCCGAACGTTGTCGAGCACGTCGGCAATGTGCGTGAGCATCCCTTCCAACCCATGCCCGTGCTCGACCAGGCGGCCGATCCCGGTGCCGAGGCCAGCCAGAATAAGGGCGGCAATGACGGACACGCAGATCACGGCAATCGACTTCGCGCGCTGGGACAGCCTGCTGCGCTCGCGCAAGCGCGCCTCCAGCTTGCGCGCCAATGCATAGACAAGAAAGCCGGCAATGGCGGCCGGCAAGAGGTGCAGCCACAGCACGGCAGCAATCATCGCCGCCACCAGCACGTAGCTGACAGCGTTGATGGAGCGAGCGGGTGCGCTGGAGGGAAGCTCGGGAGGCAGCATCGTCATGAAAACAGGCCGGCGGCAATGTTGATGGAGAGCGCGAGGATGCTCGTGTTGAAAAAGAACGACAGCAGCGATTGCCCCAGCACCGCCCGCCGCATCGCACGCGAACGAATGCTGATATCGGCCGTCTGGCTGGCGACCGCGATCGTAAAGGAGAAGTAGAGGAAATCCCAGTAATCGGGCTCGATCTGGTCGTCGGGAAACCGCAATGGCGGCTCGTGTGGCGCACGGTAATACAGATGCGCGTAGTGCACCGTGAACATCATCGGCACCATGAGCCACGCGCCCAGCACCGTGATACCGGTGAACAGGTAGTGCGACGACTGCGCATGCCCCGCCGACTTGGCCGTCGCGAGTTCAAACGCAATGGCCACCATGCTGGCCACCACGCCCAAGCAGACCACTGCCAGCACGGCCGAGGCACGCTCGTCTTCGCGGCGGGCGACGGCGCGGATGCGGCGTGGATCTGCGCCCAGCATCATCAACGTGATCAGGATGAGGTACACCCACACGGCGATGTCCCAGCCGAGCAGCAGACGCGCAAGCCACCCATGCGCTGGCACAACAGCGACCGCTACAGCGCCCAGCGCAAACGCCGACAGCAGCCGCGGCCGTGTCGCTGCAAAGCGGGAAACCTGGGAGATCTCGGAGGACTTGTCTTGCGGGTTCACGTGCGCCTCAGGTGCGTGATGGGGGTGTTCACACAAGGCCGGCACCGCCAGCCGATGAGGCGACATGGTAGCCGCTTCAGCGCAGCATCAGGACAGAGAGAGCATTGAAGCAAACGAGCGCTTGCAGCGCTCCTGCAGGCGCTCGTGCGTTGAGAGCTGCTCTGCGATGACGGTGGCTTCCGGATACACGCGGCACATGCCGATCATGGCGGTCTCAAGCGACCCCTGCGAGCCGGCCTGGAACTGGAATTGCTCCAGCACCGTGTCATCGGCATCACGCACGGTGATCTGGAATGGGCCCGGCGTGACGGTCGCACAGCCAGCCAGCATGGCAGCCGCGGCCAGCGTAGGGCACAGGAGGGAGCGGGTCGGACGACGGAAACGAATCATCATGGCTTCCTGGTTGCGATGAGAGTAAGACGCCGCAATGGCAACTCGGTTCGCAATCATCGCGCTTCCCGGTGACGCAAACAAAAACGCCCGCTGTGTACGGGCGCTTTTGCGGGACGAACCAGGCTCAGGCCACGGCGCCTTCGGTGTACGGCTCGAACTTGCTACCGGCCTTGGCACCTTCGGTGTAGGTATCGAACTTGCCGGTACGGGCCAGTGCACCTTCGGTGTACGGGTCGAACTTGCTGCCAGCCTTGGCTCCTTCGGTGTACGTATCAAACTTGCCGGCACGAGCCAGTGCGCCTTCGGTGTACGGATCGAACTTGCTACCGGCCTTGGCACCCTCGGTGTACGTATCGAACTTGCCGTCACGAGCCAGTGCGCCTTCGGTGTACGGATCAAACTTGCTACCGGCCTTTGCGCCTTGCGTGTACGGATCGAACTTGTCGCTAGCCTTGGCGCCATCCGAATACACGTCGAAACGTTGGCTGACTTGCGTGGCACCTTGCGTGTACACGTCAAACTTGGCTGCTGCCAGGGCCGGCACACTTGCCAGGGCGATCAGGGCAGCAATCAGGGTACGTTGGGCTTTCATGATGTCTTCTCCAGATGGGCGCAGCGCGTCGGGCAGGTGATCCGGGCATTTCCTGGATCTTCTTTTTCGCTGCGGCGCCGCATTCGATGGAGTCATCGTAGGCGAGCCTGTTCAGACAATAAATGTCGCGACAGACAATTTATTGTTGCGATATGTGAAATTACGGGAAAACCCGCATCAACAGTGGTTTTGCGGCCTGTACCAAAGGCTGGCGGGATAATTTGCGCAAATACAGAATGTGACTTTTCCGTCAAAAGCCAGCGTTGTGCGACTCTCGAACGGGTTTTATTGTTGCGCTCTGACGCATCGCATCATGGTTTCGAGACCCGCACAGATTGTCATTTCCCGATACAAAAAACGCGCACAGGTTGGCGAATGACTCTGTGTCACACTGCGCGGCATTCTCTTTCAAACCCACCGACGATGAAACGCCTTCTGCTCGCAGTGTCCCTGCTTGGTGCTGCACTCCTTTCGGGCTGCGGCGTGGTGGCCGCGCCATGCCGCGTGGCATCGGCGGGCCTGAAGATGGTGCCGTTGGTGGGGCATGTGGCGGCCGCGCCCACCGACGCCTGCGCCGACATCATCGATTGAGCGCAATGACCAATAGCCTCTGAATTGACATCAGAACTGTGATGCGTTTCGGGGGAGGCCACGCTGGTCTCCTCGACTGCTCTGGCTATCCGCTAAACCTCTTTGATTGGTTCAACTGTCGCTCTCACCTCACAGGGCCCGCTGCATCAGCAGACAATCCAGCCAGCGTCCAAACTTGTAGCCCACCGCCTCCAGCACGCCCACCTCGCGAAACCCGCAGCGCGCGTGCAACTTGGCTGACCCCGGGTTCTCACGGCCGCCGCCCACCACGGCCACCATCTGCTTGAAACCCCGCGCCTGGCATTCGCGTATCAGCGCCTCCAGCAGCAATGTCCCCACGCCACGCCCCTGCGCGGCGGTGTCAAGGTAGATGGAATCTTCCACCGTATGGCGATACGCAGGCCGCGCACGATGCGGGCCGGCATACGCGTAGCCGAGCAACGCGCCACCCGCTTCGGCCACAACGTAGGGCATGCCGGCATCCTGCAATGCGTGAAAGCGGCGCGTCATCTCGGCCAGATCGGGAGCGTCGATCTCAAAGCTGGCGGTGCCAGTACGCACATGATGTGCGTAGATGCCGACGATGGTCGGCAAATCCGCTACGGTAGCTGCGCGAATAGCGATGGCACCAGATTCGTGCTCGGAAGCGGCAGCGTCGATGGGCATTGCAGAAGACATGGCGGCAGGATTCAGAAGCGGTATGAAGTGCTCATTGTCACGCCAATTTCACCCGAACCGCAGATCGCCGAGCGCATTCTGGTGACATGGCTATCGGGCGGCGCCGGAATGCGGTAACTTGGCAGACGCTTTCGCCCCCGCCCGCCGCGCCCTTCCTGCCATGCATGACCTGTTTCCCCTGATCGCCGAATACGGCGCGTTTGCCGTATTCCTCAATGTGCTGCTGACGCAAGCCGGTGCGCCGCTGCCGGCCGTGCCAACGCTGCTGGTGGCCGGTGCGCTTACGTTCCATGGACCGCTCTACCTGATGGAGCTGGCGCCCGCCGCCGTGTCCGGCGCGCTGCTGGGCGACGGCCTGTGGTACTTCGCAGGCAAGCGCTATGGCCGGCACGTCATGGCACTGCTGTGCCGTGTGTCCCTGTCGCCCGATTCGTGCGTGCGGCGCACGCGCACACAGTTCGAGCGCTGGGGCGCGCCGATGCTGCTCATTGCGAAATTCGTTCCGGGTTTGTCGACCGTGTCCTCTGCGCTACTGGGAACGATGCGCACGCCGTTCAGCACGTTTGCGCTGTACAACCTGGTGGGCTCGGCAGTTTGGGCAACGCTCTGGCTGATGCTGGGCCGCGTGGCGCATGACAGCATCGACCAGGCGCTGCGCCAGCTCGACCAGCTCGGCACGCGCGCCATACTGCTGATCGCGTTGCTGGCGGCGGTGTATGTGGCTGCACGTTGGCTGCAGCGTTGGCGCTTTCGCAAGATGCTGGAGATGGCGCGCATCTCGCCCGATGAGCTGCACGCACTGATCGAATCGGGCGCTGCACCCGTCATCATCGACGTGCGCGCCGACAGCTCGCGCATGCAGCAGCCGCAGCGCATTCCGGGGGCAATGCTGTACGACATGTCCGCCAGCCACCGCGCGATCGAGATCGATGGCCCCGACCGCGAGATCATCATCTACTGCGCCTGCCCCAACGAGGCGTCTGCCGTGATGCTGGCGCGCACGCTGATGGGGCGCGGCTTCAAGCGCGTGCGTCCGCTGCATGGCGGGATCGATGCATGGGTGGCGCGCGGCTATGGTGTGGAGCACGTGGTGTCGGTCACGCCCGCCACATTGGCAACGGCGGAAGCGGGCGCCTGAGGCTTTCCCGCTGGCGCACAAAAACAAAAAGCGCACCTCGCGGTGCGCTCTCCCGTAAGTACGGCAAACATGCGGTGCGCCAGCCCCCCGGCTCGGACACCCCGCATCGGTCCGTGTGCATCCGCCCGAAGACGGATGTGGCGAAATGATCCCCGTTTGATCCCTTCTTCGCCAGTCGGACTTGACCCCCTTGTTATTCATTTGCAACGCTGCCGCGCCAAACCTGTGCGCGGCGTGCTCGCATTGTTATTTCCCGTCCTTCTTTCGTTGCCTTGCGGCTGGCCATTTTTGCATGGCACTCGTGCGTACTAACGGCCGGCTGACCTCAAACTTTAGGCGCCGTCCGCAATCGTCAGGCGAATGTATCGATCACGCCTTCGTGGCTGGAAACCCGGCGCGGCGCCACCGGCAGCGTATCGGCGCGGTCTTGCGAGCCGCTGCTGCCATACCGGCTGCCGCTGCCACCGTTGCCTGAACCGCCACCTTGGTTTTGCGCGGACGAGCCTTGCGATGCACTCTGCTGCTGGCTGAAGTCGCCCGTGCTGACAGACGTTTGCGCAAGCTGCATCCCGCCTTGCTGCATGGCGTCGCGCAGGCGCGGCATGGCGTCCTGCACGAGTTCGGCCACGGCTTGGTGCTGGCAGACAAAGCTCGCGTTGACGGCGCCGTTGTCCACCTCCAGCTTGACGTGCATGCCCCCCAGCTCGGCCGGGTTCAACTGCAGCTCGGCTGACGATTGGCGATGTACCTGCATGAAGGCAAGCTGGCTGGCCATGCTTTGCGGCCATGCGGCATCGCCAAAGGTGGGCAGCGTGTGCACTTGCTGTGGCGTGATCGATGCCCCTGCCGCCGCGCCTGCGTTGGCGCCGCCCACCGCAAAGGTCGGTGCGGCCATGCCCGCGTCGCCATTGGCGCGCGACAGCACGCCCTGGACCTGCGCACCGTTGCCCTGCGCATTGGCTTGCGTGCCGGCGTTATCCGAATTGCCCGTGTTACCGCCATTGCTGGCGTGGCTGGTGGCATCGGTCACGGCGGCGGCAGGCGTTTGCGCGATGGCGTTGTGTGCGCTCAAATCGCTGCGACGCGGCAGGCCCCGGTCGACATCGGCGCCTTTTGCAGGCGACGTGCTGCCGAGTTGGCGCACGGTGGCCGGCGTGTTGTCGGCAACGGCGCGCGTGCGGGCCATGGCCTGGGCCAGCGTGCCGCTGTCAGGCAGTGCGGTGGCAGGCGGCGTCGGCGTGTTTGCGGCGTTGGCTTTGGCGTCCTTGGCGGCAGGCAGTCCGGCTTGGCCGACCTGTGCCGTCGCGGCCGGATCTGCGGCGCCCTGCGCCCCGTTGGCAGCCGCAGTTGCGGCGGCCAGTGCGGCGGCGTCATTTGTGGACGATTTGCCAGCAACCTGCGTCGTCGCGTCGGCATCGGCGCTGGTATTCGATTGGCCTGCGGGCTGGGCAAGCGGCTGTTGCGCGGCAGCGGCCTGCTGCGCAGCCTGGCGAGCGGCCTCGATCTGCGCAGCCAGTTGTGCAGCCGGATCGACCACCGCCTGTTGCGCAGCGGTATCGAGATCCTTGGCGTTGGCAGGCTGCGCCGGCTTGGCGTTGGCCGTATCGGCGGTGCTGCTGGCCGGCGTGGTGATGGCCTGCGCCGGCGTATTGGCATCGGCCGGTTTCGCATCCTGATCGTTGCGCGCGGCGCCGGTGCGTGCGACATCCTTGCGGGCGATATCGGCACGGCGGCTGGCATCGTCAGCGGCGGATTGCGCATCGGCGCGACGGCGCGCGGCGTCCTGAGCCAGGCGGTCGGACAACAGGTTGCCGAAGGTATCAGTGCCCGACGAGGAGGCCTGCGTCTTGTCAGCGGCGGCAGTATTGCCGGCCGACAGCATGGCGCCCAGGTCCTTGGCGGCGGTATTGGGGGTGGCACTCAAGCCCACGTTGACTCCATCTTGCGACTGCGTGTTCGCGTTCGTCTTCAATTGCCGCCCTGCGCCGCACGCATGCGGATCACCTTGGCGGCGTGTTCGTCGTTGTCGCGCTGGGCTCGGCGTTCTTCGTCCAGGCGCTGCTCTTCAATGTGGCGCTGGCGCAGGATGTCGAACGACTGTTCGCGGCGCTGCTTTTCCAGCCAGTTGGCACGGCTCATTGCGAGCTGCTGCTCCAGCGCATTGATGGTGCCCTTCTGCTGGTGCACGGCATTGCCCAGGCGGTCGATAAAAGCCGCGTAGTTGCGCAGGCGCGTCACGTCCATGCCGCCTTCGGCGCTGCTCAGCATCTGCTGGTGGTAGTTGTTGCGGTAGTCGGACAGCAGCGCCAGCTTTTGCGTGGCAGCCTCGCGCGTGTTCATCAGGCGGCCGACTTCCTGCGTGGCTTTCTCGGTGTCCTTCTGGGCCAGTTCCAGCACGGTTTCGAGGCGGAACGGCTTGTTCATGGTGGTCATCGGTCGACCCTCCAGCTTCCCGTTACATCAACCCATCGGACGCAAACCCGGCAGCTTTAGCCTCCGGTTTGCGCAACGCTTGCGGCTTCACAGTGTCAAGCGGGCACATCACGCCAGCACTCCCTGCATCTTCTGCAGCGTGTGCTCGCGGCTTTCGTTCTCGAACATGCCTTGCTGCAGGAATGCTTCCATGTCGGGGTAGCGCGCGATGGCCTGGTCGGTCACCGGGTCGCTGCCACGTGCGTAGGCGCCTACGGCAATCAGGTCGCGGTTGCGCTGATAGCGGGCGTAGAGCTGCTTGAAGCGGCGCGCCGTGTCGAGCTGCTCGCGCGGCACGATGGCCGACATCACGCGGCTGATCGACTGTTCGATATCGATGGCCGGGTAGTGGCCCTGCTCCGCCAGCTTGCGCGAGAGCACGAAGTGGCCGTCCAGAATGGCGCGCGCCGCATCGGCAATCGGGTCCTGCTGGTCATCGCCTTCGGCCAGCACCGTGTAGAACGCGGTGATGGAGCCGCCGCGGCCGTTGGCATCCACCATGCCGTTGCCGGCACGCTCAACCAGCGCGGGCAGCTTGGCAAACGCCGAGGGCGGATAGCCCTTGGTGGCCGGCGGCTCGCCGATGGCCAGGGCGATCTCGCGCTGCGCCATCGCATAACGCGTGAGCGAATCGACGATCAGCAGCACGTTGCAGCCGCGGTCGCGGAAGTATTCGGCAATGGTGTGGGCGTAAGCGGCACCCTGCAGGCGCATCAGCGGCGAGGTGTCGGCAGGCGCAGCCACCACGGCCGAACGTGCCAAGCCTTCGTCGCCAAGAATCTCGTCGATGAATTCCTTTACTTCGCGGCCGCGCTCGCCGATCAGGCCCACCACCACCACGTCGGCCTGCGTGTAGCGGGCCATCATGCCCAGCAGCACGCTCTTGCCCACGCCGGAGCCGGCAAACAGGCCCAGACGCTGGCCTTGGCCAACAGTCAGCAGACCATTGATGGCACGCACGCCCACGTCCAGCACATGCTCGATCGGCTTGCGCTTGAGCGGGTTCAGGGGTGCGGGGTTCAACGTGCCCCAGGCCAGGTCTTCGTGCGCGCCCAGCGGCCCCTTGCCATCGAGCGGCTCGCCGTTGGCGTCCACCACACGGCCCAGCAGGCGCGGGCCCACGGGCAAGAACTTGCTGTGCGAAATCGTCGGGTCGGCGCCGTCTTCGCTCGACACCGGCAGGCGTTGCGGCTCCAGCGGGAACACGCGCGCGCCGGGCACCACGCCCACCAGATCCGTTTGCGGCATCAGGAAGGCACGCTCTTCGGCAAAGCCCACCACTTCGGCCAGCACGTGGCGGCCGTGCGGGAGTTCTACGCGGCAGGCGCTGCCCACCGGCAGCTTCAGGCCAACGGCTTCCATGACCAAGCCGGCCACGCGCGTGAGCTTGCCGCACGTCACCACCGGCCGCGCCAGACGCGCGCGCTGCGCGGTCTGCTGCAGGTGGGTTTGCCAAACGCGCACGTTCGGGTTGTTGGCGGCGGGCTGCACGGTCTCAGGCGACATGGAGTGCTCCTCCCGCCACGCGTTCGGCTTCAGAGCGTTCGCTGGCAAGCCATGCGGTATCGCGGCCCAGCGCGCGGGTCAGTTCGGCCCAGCGGGTTTGCAGCGTGGCATCGGTTTCGCCAAAGCGGGTCTGCACACGGCAGCCGCCGCGCTCGATGGCGGCATCGACGATGAGCGTCCAGCCGGCCGCGGCCAGCTCGGTGCCCAGCGTCTGACGGATCAATTCGGCATCATCGGCGTGCACGCGCAGCATGGCCGGTGCCGGTGCGGTCGGCGCATCGCCCAGTACTTCGCGAATCATCGGCAGGATGCGTTCGGGCTGCGCATGCAGCGCGCCGCGCAGAAACTGCTGCGCCAGTTGCAGCGCCAGATCCACCAGCTCTTCGGCAACACTGCCGTTCAGTTGGTCGATCGCCTCGCGCACGGACTGCATGAGCGTGGCGATGTGCTTGGAATCTTCCTCGCCCTGGCGGCGGCCTTGCTCAAAGCCATCCTGAAAGCCTTGCGCGAAACCATCGCGGCGGCCTTCGTCGCGGGCGGTGGCAAGCTCGGCGTCCAGCGCGGCCTGCCATTCCTCTTCGGAAATGGGCGGCTCTTCGGGCTCAGGCGGCGGAGGCGGCGGCGCGGCTGCAGCAGCAGCCTCTGCGGCCTGACGCCGGAAGTCGGTCGGCTCCCACGCCTGGTATTCGAGCAGCGTGTCGCGCGGGATGATCGGCGGACGCGGCATCTCAGCGCCCCATCAAAGCAAAGCGGCCAGCGCGGTCAGACATAGGCGTCCTCCGCCTTGCGGCCGATGGTGATCTCGCCTTCGTCGGCCAGGCGGCGCGCAACGACCAGGATTTCCTTCTGCTGCGCTTCGACTTCCGACACCTTGACGGGCCCCAGCACTTCCAGCTCTTCCTTGAGCATCGTGCCGGCACGCTGCGACATGTTGGCGAACACCTTGTCGCGAAACTCCTGCTTGGCGCCCTTGAGGGCCACCACCAGAACGTCCTGGCTGATCTCGCGCAGCAGCGTCTGCAGCGCACGGCCATCCAGATCGATCAGGTTGTCGAACACGAACATCTTCTCGACGATGGCGTCGGCCAGTTCCGGATCGCGCGAGCGCACGCCTTCGATGACGGAGCTTTCCACGGCGCTCGGCACCAGGTTGAGGATTTCCGCTGCCGTGAGCACGCCGCCCATCGCGTTCTTCTTGCGGTGGTCGTTGCCTTGCAGCAGCTTGGTCAGCACGTCGTTCAGCTCGCGCAGGGCGCTGGGCTGAATGCCGTCGAGCGTGGCGATACGCAGGATGGTGTCGTTGCGCAGGCGCTCGGTGAAATAGGTCAGGATCTCCGAAGCCTGATCGCGGTCCAGGTGGACCAGGATCGTGGCGATGATCTGCGGGTGCTCGTTGCGGATCAGTTCCGCCACCGACGATGCATCCATCCACTTCAGGCCTTCGATGCCGCTGGTGTCACCGCCCGACAGGATGCGGTCGATGATGTTGGCGGCGCGGTCATCGCCCAGTGCCTTGCGGAAGACGGTGCGGATGTACTCGTTCGAATCCACGTCCAGCGGCAGGTCTTCGGCTTCCACAAAGAACGCGTCAAAGGCGTCGAGCACACGCTCGCGCGAGACGTTCTTCAGCGCGGCCATGGTCGCGCCCAGCTTCTGCACTTCGCGCGGGCCCAGGTGCTTGAGCACTTCGGCGGCTTCGCTTTCGCCCAGCGACATCATGAGGATGGCGCTGCGTTGGAGTCCTTCGGCGCTCATTCGTTACTCACCCATTGTTTGATGACGGCCGCGACGGCGCGCGGGTTGCTCTGCGCCACGCGGCGCATGGTCTCGAGCTTCTTCTCGAAGTCGTTGTTCTTGAGTTGCGGCAGCGCGTCCGGCAGCTCTTCGGAATTGGCGCCGGCAGCCCCGGGGCCTTCCAGCTCCGGCCCGGCCGAAGCCGCGGCACCGGTGATGATCGGCGCGTTCGGATCTTCGCCTTCGCGGCCGACGAAGGTGGGCGTGGCCGCGTCGTCCTTCTTGCCCATCGAGCGGATCGCCGGACGGATCACCGCAAACACCAGGATGAGGAAGCCGATCGCCAGCGCCAGATACTTGGCGGCCTGGATGGCGTACTGGATCATCTCCGGCTGCTTCCACAGCGGCAGGTCGTCCTTGGCCATCGGCAGCGTGCCCGAGAACTGGCTGTTGACCACGTTCACGGAGTCGCCGCGCTTGGCGTCAAAGCCCACGGCATCCTTGACCAGCGCGTTGAGGTTGGCCATCTCGGCTTCCGACAACGGCTTCCAGGTCTTGCCGTCGCCACGGTAGTTGACGACCACGGCCACCGACAGGCGGCGCACGGTGCCCACTGCGGCGCGGGTGCGGCGCACGGTCTTGTCGACTTCGTAGTTGGTCGTCGTATCGCGGGTGCTCGACGAATTGCCGCTGGTTGCGGTGCCGCTCGTGTTGGCAGCCGCTGCTTGTTGCGGTTGGCCGTTCGGGCCCGTTGCAGCCGGTTGCGACGCCGAGGCCGGCGCCGGTGCGGTCGGCAGCATGCGCGGCGCGGTCGGCGGTTGGTTGGACAGCGCGCCGGGCACGCCACCCTGGGCGTCGGCCTTGTTCTGCGTGGCTTCTGCGGTGTGCGTGCTGCGCACGGCGGCGTTGGCCGGGTCCTGGTTGGGACGGTAGGTCTCGGCCATCTGCTCGGTGTTGTCCAGATCGACGTCGGCCGTCACCTGCGCGCGCACGTTGTCTTCGCCCACCACGGGGCCAAGGATGGCTTCGATGCGCTTGATATAGCCCTGCTCGACATCGCGCACGTAGCTCAGCTGCGTCGGGTCGAGGCCCGAGGCGGTGTCCTGGAACGACGACGACAGCAGGCGGCCGGACTGGTCGACCACCGTCACATTGGCCAGCGGCAGGTTCGGCACGCTGCTCGACACCAGGTGGCCAATCGCCTGCACCTGCGAGCGGTCGATCATGCGGCCCGGATACAGCTTGAGCAGCACCGAGGCGCTGGGCTTGGCCTGTTCGCGCACGAACACCGACGGCTTGGTCATGGCCAGATGCACGCGGGCGGATTGCACCTCCTGCATGGCCTGGATGGTGCGGGCCAGCTCGCCTTCCAGGGCGCGCTGGTAATTGACTTGTTCGGCAAACTGGCTGGTGCCGAATTTCTGGTTCTCCATCAGCTCGAAGCCGGCCTGGCCGCCCTTGGGCAGGCCTTGCGAAGCAAGCTTCAGACGGGCTTCATGCACGCTCGCCTCGGGCACCATGATGGCGGTGCCGCCTTCGGCAAAGCGGTACGGCACGTTCATTTGTTGCAGCGCAGCGATGATCGCCCCGCCATCGCTGTCGGACACATTGCTGTACAGGACGCGATAGTCCGGAGCGCGGCTCCACAGCATCGCGGCGGCAATGACGGCCACCAGAGCGGCACCGCCGATCATCATCAGCAGGCGCGGCGACAGACGGCCGAGCGGGCCCAGGGCGCCCAGCGCACCTGCACCTCCCGCTTTCTGGCGCGTCATCGCGCCCTGGCCCACCGCCGGCATATCCACCGTACCGAGCGTGTCGGCGACAGCAACCGAATCGGCTGTCGTTGGCATCCCAAATCTCCTGACTGACTACGTTGCTTGAGCGCTCACCCAATGTCTGGGCATGGCTCCGTGGTTGCCATTATCGGCAGTGGGCGCGCAAGCAAATCGGCAAGAAGAGGGCCTTTTCCCGTTCTTTTGGGCGCTTGGGAACGGCGGCCTGGCGGCTACCTTTGCATCACCGTGGCGCCATAGCGACCAACCGGCCGGGACGGGAAACACCCCAGAAAGCCGGCCCAGGCAGCTAAACGGCGGCGCCGCAAGCAATACAAGCAAAGAGGAGTTGTCTTCACATGGATATTACGAACGCCAATTCAGTGGTTTCGCTGATGAACAGCGTGCTGGCGCCGTCGAAGACGGTGGGTGGCATTGGGGCGGGCGTCGGTTCGGGCGATGACGCCAAGGTCAGCGTCGACTTCGGCGCGGTGCTCAAGTCGTCGCTGGACCGGGTCGATGCATCGCAGCAGAAGGCCGAATCCATCTCGCGCAGCTTCGAAATGGGCAACAACGACGTCGACCTGCACGACGTGATGCTCTCGCTGCAAAAGGCCAACATCGACATGCAGACCGCGGTGCAGGTGCGCAACAAGTTTGTCTCGGCGTACCAGAGCATCATGAGCATGTCGATCTGACGTCACTTTTCACGCTTTCTTTTTTCGCGCCGCATGTCCAAACACGCCAAACACCGCGCCAAGCTCGCCAAGAGCACTCTTGCGCTGGTTGTCATCGCCCGCGACGAGGCCGCGTGCATCGAGCGCTGCCTGATGAGCGCCAAGCCGCACGTCGACCGCATGATCGTGCTGGACACCGGCTCGACCGACGACACCGTGGCGATTGCCAAGGCGTGCGGCGCGCAGGTGCACCATTTCACGTGGGTGGATGACTTTTCCGCCGCCCGCAACGCCGCGCTGGCCGCCGCCAATGCGGACTGGAACCTCGTGCTGGACGCCGACGAATGGATCGAGGCCGGCACGGACGAGCTGCGCGACGCCTGCACCTTCGGCCCGTTGCTGGGCGTGGTGTGCATCCGCAGCGGGTTTGAAGTCTCGGGCAAGGTGGAGCAATCCAACAGCTGGATTGCGCGCCTGCTGCCGCGCGGCGTGCGCTACAAGGGCCGCATCCACGAGCAACCCGATGCCGACCTGCAACGGGTTCGCCTGCCGCTGGTGATTGGCCACGACGGCTACCTAGACGTCAAGCTCGACAAGAAGCGCGGGCGCAACCACACCCTGCTGCAGCTGGAGCTGGCCGCGCGTCCGGACGATCCGTACGTGCTTTACCAGCTCGGCAAGGATTTCCAGATCAACCAGGGCGATGCAGCCCAGGCCGCCGAGTATTACCGCCGCGCCGTGGCGACGGCACCCAAGCAGTCGCCCTATCGGCACGACCTGTGTATCTGCCTGCTGGCGTGCCTGAGCCAGACCGGACAACTCGACGAGGCCATCACCCTGGCCGGCGAGTGGATGGACGAATGGTCGGGCTCGCCCGACTACTTCTACCTGCTCGGCCACCTGATGTTTGAAGCCGCCGCCAAGCACCCCGCCGAGGCCGAAAAGCAATGGCTGCCGATGGCGGAGAACGCCTTCCTGAAGTGCCTGGAGATTGGCGAGCAGCCCAAGCTGGACGCTGCCGTGTTCGGGCGCGGCAGCTTTGCCGCCGCAAAGTACCTGGCGCTGACCTACCGCGCCCTGGCCGACACACTGGCCATCAAGTCGAACCAATATTCCGACCTCGCGCGGCAGATGCAGGAACGCAGCGCAGTCGCCGCCGCATGAGTACGCAATCATGAAGACAGTGATCCTGGCCGGGGGCCTCGGCACACGCATCAGCGAGGAATCGCACCTGCGGCCCAAGCCGATGATCGAAATTGGTGGCCGCCCGATCCTGTGGCACATCATGAAGATCTATGCCGCCCACGGCATCAACGACTTCATCATCTGCCTCGGCTACAAGGGCTACGTCATCAAGGAGTACTTCGCCAACTACTTCCTGCACATGTCGGACGTGACGTTCGATATGTCGAAGAACGAAGTGACCGTGCACGAGCGCCATGCCGAGCCCTGGCGCGTCACGCTGGTCGACACGGGCGAGCAATCGCAGACCGGCGGGCGCCTCAAGCGCGTGGCCGCCTACCTGGACCCGAACGAGCCGTTCTGCTTCACCTACGGCGACGGCGTGTCCGACATCGACATCACGAGCAAGATCGCCTTCCACCGCGAACACGGCAAGATGGCGACCGTGACGGCCGTGCAGCCGCCGGGCCGCTACGGCATGCTCCAGCGCGACGGCGCCCGCGTGACCGGCTTTACCGAAAAGCCGCCCGGCGACGGCGGCAGTTGGATCAACGGCGGCTTCTTCGTGCTCAATCCGTCCGTCATTGAATACATCGCGAGCGAAGACACCCCGTGGGAAGGCGCGCCAATGGCACGCCTGGCCGAAATGGGCGAACTGAACACGTTCGAGCACCACGGTTTCTGGCAGCCGATGGACACGCTGCGCGACAAGAACAGTCTGGAAGCCCTTTGGCAAACGGGGAGTGCACCGTGGAAAAAGTGGTGACGCTCGACCCGCGTGCGTGGGCCGGCAAGCGCGTCTTCCTGACCGGGCACACCGGCTTCAAGGGTAGCTGGCTGGCACTGTGGCTGCGCCAGCTTGGCGCCGATGTGACCGGCTACAGCCTGGCGCCCGAAACGCACCCGAATCTCTTTACGCTGGCCGAGGTGGAATCCGCCTTGGCCGGCCATACGCTCGGCGATATCCGTGACGCGGATGCCTTGCGTGCCGCCATGACCGCGGCGCGACCCGACGTCGTCTTTCACCTGGCCGCGCAACCGCTGGTGCGCGCGTCGTACAACGACCCAGTCGGCACCTACGCCACCAACGTAATGGGCACCGTGAACGTGCTGGAGGCCGCGCGCGGCTGCACGAACCTGTCCGCCATCGTGGTCGCCACCACCGACAAGTGCTACGACAACCGCGAGTGGGCCTGGGGCTACCGCGAGACAGATGCACTCGGCGGCCATGATCCGTACAGCGCATCCAAGGCCTGCGCCGAACTCGTGGCCGCAAGCTACCGGCGCGCCTTCTTCGCCAACGGCCCGTTGCTGGCCACCGGCCGCGCTGGCAATGTCATCGGCGGCGGCGACTGGTCGGAAGACCGGCTCATCCCCGACGCCGAGCGCGCGATGCGTGCCGGTACGCCGCTGGTGATCCGCTCACCGCACGCCACGCGGCCGTGGCAGCACGTTCTGGATTGCCTGCATGGGTACCTGGTGCTCGCGCAACGGCTGTTGGCCGGCGACGCCGCGTGCGCAACCGCCTGGAACTTCGGCCCAGACAGCGCCGCCACGCGCACGGTCGAACAGGTCTTGCAAGGCTTGCAGCAACATTGGCCCGCACTGATCTGGCAACTGGACGCCAATGCCGCCACCGGCAAGCACGAGGCCGGCATGCTGCATCTCGACGCCAGCCGGGCACGCCAGCAACTAGGCTGGCAGACGGCGTGGCCGTTCGAGACCGCGCTGGAACAAACCGCCGCGTGGTACCGGCATCTGCATGAAAAAACCGCGGATGCGCGCGCGCTGTGCGACCAACAGATCGACCGCTTCACCGCTGCCGCATCTGCTGCCACACCCAGGAGCGCCGCATGAGCCGCTTCAGCATCCAACCGACACCGCTGGACGGCGTGGTTGAAATCAGCCGCAAGGTCATCGGTGACCATCGCGGTTACTTCACGCGCTTCTTCTGCGCAGATGAACTTGCCGCCGCCGGCTTTGACAGCCCGATCGCGCAAATCAATCACTCGTATTCCGCCAAGCGCGGCACCGTGCGTGGGCTGCATTTTCAATACCCGCCACATGCCGAGATCAAGCTGGTGAGTTGCGTGCGCGGTCGCGTGTTCGACGTGGCCGTTGACCTGCGTGCTGGCTCACCAACGTTCCTGCAATGGCATGCGGTGGAGTTATCCGCCGAACGCCACAACAGCCTGCTGGTGCCGCGCGGCTTTGCCCACGGCTTCCAGGCGCTGGAAGACGATTGCGAGCTGCTGTATCTGACCTCGACGCCGTACGCGCAAGCCGCTGAAGACGGCCTTAACCCGACCGACAGCCGCCTGGGCATTGACTGGCCGCTCGACATTACCGAATGCTCCGACCGGGACCGCAACCATCCGCCGCTGACCGACGCGTTTGCGGGCATCACGTTGCGTGCCCAGAATCCTGAACTGCAGGAACAGCCATGACCCAGAAAATTCTGTACTCCAAGCCGTCGATCACCGAGCTGGAAGTCGAATACGCCACCGACGCCGCACGCAACGGCTGGGGCGACCAGTGCTACGCCTACATCAACCGCTTCGAAAAGCAGTTTGCCGAGTTTGTCGGCACGCAGTACGCCATTGCGACCTCAAGCTGCACCGGTGCCATGCACATGGGCCTGGCCGCGCTCGGCATCGGTGCCGGCGATGAGGTGATCCTGGCCGACACGAACTGGATCGCCACGGCGTCGCCCATCACCTACGTGGGCGCAACGCCCGTGTTTGTCGACATCCTGCCGGACACGTGGTGCCTGGACCCGGCGCTCGTGGAAGCGGCCATCACGCCGCGCACGAAGGCGATCATCGCCACGCACCTCTATGGCAACCTGTGCGAGATGGACCGCCTGCTCGACATCGGCAAGCGCCACGGCATACCCGTCATCGAAGACGCCGCCGAGGCTGTGGGCTCGCGCTGGCACGGGCATGCAACGGGTGCGCAAGGCATCTTCGGCACGTTCTCGTTCCATGGCACCAAGACCATGACGACGGGCGAAGGCGGCATGTTCGTCACCAACGACCGTGCGCTGTACGACCGCGTGATGACGCTGAACAACCATGGCCGCGTGCCGGGCGGCAAGCAGTTCTGGTCCGACTTCATCGGCTTCAAGTACCGCATTTCCAACGTGCAGGCCGCCATCGGCTGCGCACAGCTTGAGCGTATCGACGCGCTGGTTGCGCGCAAGCGCGAGATCTTTGCCGAATATCAGGCGCACCTTGGCGGCGTTGCCGGCTTGGCGCTCAACCCCGAGGCACCCGGCACGCTCAACAGCTACTGGATGCCCACCGTCGTGTTTGACGAAGCGCTGGGCATTACGCGCGACGGGCTGCTGGCCGCGTTCTCGCGCTGCGGCATCGATGCCCGCGTGTTCTTCTATCCGCTAAGCCAGACGGAGCTGTTCGGCACCTCCGAGGCCACCGGGCGCCACAACGCACCCCACAGCTACGCGATTGCCGAGCGCGCCATCAACCTGCCCTCGTATCACGATATGTCGAGCGAGAACATCGAGACGGTATGCAACGTGGTGCTCGATCTCGTGAAGGCCCATCAGGAGACGCTGACATGCCTGGCATCCTGAGCCCCGATCAGGTCGAGACCTTCCAGCGCGACGGCCTGCTGATCCTGCGCGACTTCTACGCGCCGTCGCAGGTGGAGCCGATTCAGCGCGCCATCTACGACATCATCGGTCTGGTGATCGACAAATACAGTCTCGACATCGAGCGCGCGCCGTTTGCGCCGGAGCGGTTCGACGACGGTTATCAGGCCGTCATCAAGGCCAATCGCAAATACGGCGCCGAGGTGTACGACGCCGTGAAGCAGATCCCCGCGTTTGTCCGCCTGCTGGGCGACGAGCGCCATGAGCAGCTCGTACGGAGCGTGCGCCCCGGCGCGCTGCCGGGCATTGCGCACGCCGGCTCCGGCATCCGCATCGACAACCCGCGCGAAGAGAAATTTCGCGCCAACTGGCATCAGGAGTATCCGGCCCAGTTGCGCAGCCTGGACGGCGTGGTGTTCTGGAGCCCGCTCGTCGAAATCACGCCCGAGATCGGGCCCGTGGAGTTCTGCCCGGGCTCGCACGTCGAAGGACCGCTGCCCGTCTTCAGCGCCGACCCGGACAACGCTGGCAAGCAAGGCGCCTACGCATTGCTGATCAAGGACGAGGCGAGCTATCTCGCGCGCTATCCGCACGTGCAGCCGCTCACCAAGCCCGGCGATCTGGTGATGGTCGACTTCCTGGTGCTGCATGCCTCGGGCCACAACACGAGCCAGCGATCGCGCTGGTCGATGCAGTTCCGCTACTTCAATTTCTGCGAGCCGACCGGGCGCTCGCACGGCTGGAAGGGCTCGTACGCCAACGGCGTCGACTTCCGTACCGTCCACCCAGAACTCTCCGTGGAAGCCTGACCATGACCCAAGGTGCACTGCCCTGCAATGTCTGCCAGCAACCGCTGGCCGAACCGATTTACCGCGCTGCGCCGCAAAGCTCGCTGTCTTCGCTGCGCCGTGCCATGGACGGCACGCTGGAAGTCTTCTGCTGTGCCGCGTGCGGCCATATCCAGACCGCCGAGCTGTGTGACAACGGCAGCTTCTACGACACCGAGTACGACATCCTCGTGGGCAGCGAGGAAGAAGACCAGATCTACGCGGTTGAGAACGGCCAGAAGATCTTCCGTGCCGACCACCAGGTCGCCACGTTCCAACGCAAGCTGGCCCTGCCGGAAGGCGCTCGGGTGGTCGACTTCGGCTGCGCAAAAAGCGCCACCATGCGCCTGCTGAAACAGCAGCGCCCCGACGTAAACGTCCACCTGTTCGATATCAGCGACCGCTACGTCGGTTTCTGGGAAAAATTCCTGAGCCCCGAACAATGGGCCACGTACACGATCCCGCCGGCATGGCAGCGTTCGTTCGATGTCGTCAGCTCGTTCTTCTCGCTCGAACACATCCCCGACCTGACGACCGCGCTGCGCAACATTCACAGCCTGCTGCGCGACGGCGGCCGCCTGTACGCCATCGTGCCAAACACGTTCACCAACTCGGTGGACTTTCTGGTGGCGGATCACGTCAACCATTTCACGCACACGTCGCTGCAGACGCTGCTTGCCAACCACGGGTTTGATCTGCTCGAGGCCGATGCGCACAGCCACCGTGGCGCGTTCGTCGTGACCGCCGCGCGCCGGCCTGGCGACAGCAAAGTCGCGCCGGTGCTGGACGCACAAGCATTGGCCGACACGCAGAGCGCAGCCAACAAGCTGGCCAACTTCTGGCAGCAAGCCTCCAGCCACCTGACGGACTTTGAAACGCAGCATGGCAGCGCGCCCGCCGTCATTTACGGCGCGGGTTTCTACGGCGCCTACACCGCCAGCAATCTGCAACAGCCGCATGCCCTGCGCGCGTTTGTCGATCAGAACCCGTACCTGCAAGGGTCGTCCCTGGCCGGCAAGCCGGTGGTGGCGCTCGACAGCATTCCTGACGAAGTTGAAGTGGTGTACCTGGCCGTGAACCCGGTCATTGCCGATGAAGTGCGGCACACCGTGGAAGCCGCGTATCCGAACCGCTTCCGCTATTTCCGCTTCCAGCCATGATCGCGCGCGGTTCACTCGTTCTTCGGGAATGGCGCGAGAGCGACATCGCCCAACTGCTGCCGCTGCGCAACGATGTGCCGACGCAGTTGCAGCTCATGACGCGCCCGCGACCCAACTCCGCCGCGAGCGTGCGCGACTGGCTGATCGCGAAATCGAAGCAGAGCGACCTGGTGCTCTTTGTCATTGCCAGCCAGGCGGATGACAGCGTCCTGGGCTACCTGCAGTTGAACCACATCGATGCGGTCAACCGACACGCTTCGCTGGGCATCTGCCTGGCGTCGTCTGCGCAAGGCAAGGGCCATGGGCGTGCCGCGTGCGAAGCCGCGTTTGCCTACGCCAGCGAAACGCTGTGCCTGCGCAAGATCACGCTGGAAGTGCTGGCTGAAAACACACGCGCCATCGCGCTGTACGAGAAGCTCGACTTCCGCACCATCGGCACGTTGGCCGGCCACTACCTGCAAGACAACCGTTGGCATGACGTTGTCCTGATGGAACGGATGCTGTCGTCATGAAGGTCGTCATCACACAACCGATGCTGTTCCCTTGGGTGGGTCTGCTCGAGCAGATCATGCTGGCCGACGTGCTCGTCAATTACGCCGACGTGCAGTTCTCCAAGGGCAGCTTCACCAACCGGGTGCAGATCAAGGAGCCGGCCGGTACGCGATGGATGACGGTGCCGCTGGAGAAGTTCCACCTCGGTGCGCGCATTGATGAAGTCAAACCCGCTGCCAATGTCGACTGGCGTGCGCAGCATTTGCGCATGCTGGAGCAGGCCTACGAGGCCGCGCCGCATGCAAGCGAGATGTTGGCGCTCGTCCGCTCCGTGTACGAGGCCGACTACGCCAACATGGGCGCGCTGGCACTGGCGTCCATGCGCGCGGTGTGCCGCTACCTGGGCATCGACCTGGACAGCAAGTTTGTCGATTCGCCTGAGCTGGACATTCCCGGCCGCAACAGCGACCGCGTACTCGCCATCGTGAAGAAGCTGCAAGGCGACACCTACATCACCGGACACGGCGCCAGGAACTACCTGGCCCACGCCGAGTTCGAGCAGCAAGGCGTCACCGTCGAATACATGAACTACGCCATGCGGCCGTATCCGCAGTTGCATGGCGCATTCACCCCCTTTGTCAGCAGCCTGGACCTGATTGCCAACCACGGCCCGGCCGGCAAGCAGTACATGTGCCCTCAGACCCTCAACTGGCGCGAGTTCATCCAATGAGTGAGATCGAAGCAATCCAAACCGAAGCGCTGCAGGACATCGCGCCCGTGAAGCACGACGCGGTCATCCAGCAGGTTGCGCTGAGCGTCTGCATCCCGACCTACAACCGCGCCCGCTATCTCGAGAATCTGCTTGCAGAACTCGTCTCGCAGATCGGCGAGCTGAAGTTCAGCTACGAATTGCTGATCGGCGACAACTGCTCGACCGACGCCACCGAAGAGGTCGTGGGCCGCTACCAGGACAAGCTGAACATCCGGTATTTCCGCCGCCCGTCGAACCTCGGCTCGGCAGAAAACCTGAACCAGCTCTATCGCAGCGCGCAGGGCAAGTACGTGCTCTACCACGCCGATGACGACCTCCCGATCCTGGCCGAAATCAACAACAACATCGACATCTTCGAGCGCAACCCGGGCGTGGATGTCATCTTTGCGCCGTGGTTCATTCACGACTTGCCGACGCGGCAGGACGTCACCGCGTTCTATCGCCAGGACGACAACTACCTGATCGAGCAGCACGACTACGCCAAGCTGCTGGCACTGGTGTTGTCGCACCACCTCTTTCCGGAGATCTACCTGGCGCGCCGCGAGGTGATGGACCGCATCTACTTCAGCGCGCCGGAACCTGCGTTCTACGCCTTCGTGCACGCGGCCGAAATGCTCGGCTCCAGCGCGGTGTACTTCAGCAAGACGCCGTTCTATCGTTCGGTCTCGCGCTACTTTGCCGACGAGACCCGCGCCCAGGCCGGCAACGAAGAAGTGAAACACGCGTGGGACCGCTATCGCGGTGGTCTCGAATATCTGTTCGGCAAGTTCTCGCACACGCTGCCGGCCGCCGAGCGCCCCGAATGGCTGAACGCCATCAACCAGTTCGTGCTGGCACGCATGAAGGTTGCGCTGCGCCTGCGCACGCATGAAGGCGGCAACTGGATCGACAACTACTACATCGCGAACCGCGTCCGCGCGCTGGGTGAAGTGTCCGATCTGCCCGCACCGTATGACCTGTACCGTGTCAACGCGGCGTTCGAATACGTGACCAAGCTCGACCCGTTCAAGCCCGAGCCGCCCAAGTACGCCACGCTGCGCCGCGCGCCGCTGCAGGTCTTCCACCACGCGCACGGCTTTGCCGACACGGAGTTCCTGGTGCTCGACGACGATGACGCCATTCCGCATCACACCATCGTCGTCACGCCGATCCCGATGGACATTGCGGTGCCTGCCGGCCGCGAAGTCCGTTTCGTGTCGGAACTCGAAACGCTCGCCAAATTCCCCTGAGTCACTGGTCACACCCACATGGATCTCTCCAACGCCCATTCCGTGGTCTCGCTGATGAACAGCGTGCTGGCGCCGTCCACTGTCGGCGGCAGCACAGCCAGCGGCGAAACCGGCAAACCCAGCGTCGACTTCGGCTCCGTGCTGAAGTCGTCGCTGGACCGCGTCGACGCTTCACAGCAGAAGGCCGAATCCATTTCCCGCAGCTTTGAAATGGGCAACAACGACGTCGACCTGCACGACGTGATGCTCTCGCTGCAGAAGGCCAACATCGACATGCAGACGGCCGTACAGGTGCGCAACAAGCTGGTCTCGGCCTATCAAAGCATCATGAGCATGTCGATCTAAGATCACTCTCCCCTCCCCCTTTTTCCACGTTCGGGAAAAGGGTTTGCGGTCGCCCTTGCGATTTATATTGCACACAATATAATTGCATCATCGATTTCTGACATCGATCTCCCGGCCGACATGTCGCCGACCGGGTTTCCCAGCAAGAGGACCCGACCATGAAGACGCTTTACCAGACGCAAGTCACCGCTGAAGGCGGCCGTGCCGGCCATGTTCGCAGCGCCGACGGCACGCTTGACCTGCCCCTGTCGCTGCCGCGCGAACTCGGCGGCGCCGGCGGTGCCGCCACCAACCCTGAGCAACTGTTTGCCGCCGGTTATGCCGCCTGCTTTGAAAACGCAGTGCTGCATGTTGCACGTGCCAAGCAGATCAAGCTGGCGTCGACATCGGTCACGGCCACGGTCGGCATCGGCCCGCGCGAAGACGGCGGGTTTGCGTTGACGGTGTCGCTGGCGGCCACCCTGAGCGGCGTTGACCAGGCGACGGCGGAGGCGCTTGTGGCTGCCGCACATGGTGTATGCCCCTATTCGCATGCCGTCCGTGGCAATATTGACGTCCAATTGAACACGGTCACGCGCTGAGCCTCGCTTAGCCTTTTCAGGGCCGATGCGGCACTCGCCGCTCGGGCGCCAGACCGTCCCCCCGGGAGTTTTCCGTGAACGACGTGCTGGCGCTCGATCAGCAGCTCTGCTTTCCTTTGTATGCCGCCGGCCATCTGCTGACGCGCCTCTACCGGCCGCTGCTGGATGAGCTGGGCCTGACCTATCCGCAATACCTCGTGATGCTGGCGTGCTGGCAGCAGGCGCCGTGCGCCGTAGGTGACCTCGGCCGCACGCTGTACCTCGATACGGGCACGCTGACCCCGTTGCTCAAGCGCCTGGAAGAACAAGGCCTCGTCACCCGCACGCGCGATCCCGAGGATCAGCGCCGCGTCGTCATCGAATTGACCGACGCCGGCCGCGCACTGCGCGAGCGGGCGGCCAAAGTGCCCGAAGCGCTGGTTTGCAAGATTCCGCTGGAATTGGACGAGATTGGCGCCACGCGCAACGTGCTGCGCAAGCTGCTCGACGCACTGGCTACGGCGGACGACCGCGAATGAGCGCACCGTCCGCTTCCGCCGATGTGGCGCTGGTTGTCATCGCCCGCAATGAAGCCGCCAGCATTGCGCGCTGCCTGCTCAGCGCCAAGCCGTTTGTCGATCGCATGGTGGTGCTGGATACGGGCTCGACCGACGACACCGTAGCCATTGCCCAGTCGTGCGGCGCGCTCGTCAGCCACATGGCCTGGACGAACGATTTCTCGGCCGCGCGCAACACCGCTCTGCAGGCTGCCAATGCCGACTGGAATCTCGTCCTCGACGCTGACGAATGGCTGGAGAGTGGCGGCGAGCACCTGCGCACACTCAGCGGCCGAGAGCCGTCCGTGGGCGTGGTGTGCGTCAAGAACGATACGGATGCGGCCGAAGCCGCCAGCCAACTGATTGCGTGGATCCCGCGCGTGCTGCCGCGTGGCGTGCACTATACGGGGCGCATTCACGAGCAGCCGGTGTCGTCATTGCCAGCGGCGCGCGTGCCGATCGTGGTCCGCCACGACGGCTATACCGCAGCCAAGATGCAGAAGAAAGGCGAGCGCAATACGCAACTGCTGCTCGATGAACTCGCGCACCGGCCGGACGACCCATACGTGCTGTATCAGCTCGGCAAGGAAACCGAGCTGCACCATGAAGACTACGCAAAGGCCGCAACGTACTACGCACGCGCCTTCAGCCTGGCGCCGCCTGACGCGCCCTACCGCCGCAACCTCGCGCTGCGCTATGTGTACAGCCTCGGCAAGGCCGACCGCGTTGAAGAGGCGCTCGCGCAAGGCGATGTCGCCATCCAGACGTGGCCGGACTTTCCTGATCTGTGCTTTGCGCTGGGATTGGTGTTGCTGGATGCGGCGGCCAAGCAGCCTGATGAGGCAGGCGCCCGGTGGCTACCGTTGGCAGAGCAGGTCTTCAACCGTTGCCTTGAGATCGGCGATCAACCGGAGATGGACGGCAGCGTCGTCGGCCGGGGCAGCTTCCTCGCTGCCCAGCAACTGGCGATCGTGTACCAGATGCAGAGTCACGCGCTCGCACGCAAGTCCGAGCACTATCTGACGCTGTCAAAACAGCTGCAGAACGCTTCGTCTCAATAACGCGCCATGCTGCCGTAAGCGTTGCTTGCGGTGGTGGCGCGGCGCGCCGTGTCGATGCGCTTTTGCAGGCGGTCCAGGCGCGGATACACCATGGCGCGCACGCGGGCGTCATCTTCCAGAATGCGCACGAGCAGCGTGCGCTTGCGCTCCACGTCTGCACGCGAGAGCTGCGGATGCGGCTCGGAACGGCGCAGCGCATCCACATAGGCGGCGCTCTCGCGTTCCAGCGTACTGACGACTTCCCAGTTACCCACTTCGGCCGCGCTGACCATTTCGGCGGTCAGGCGTGCGATGGCTTCGTAGCAGGTGAACAGACTTTCGCTGTCCTTGATCGGGATGTTGCGGTGCATATTGGCTCCAGTTGGGCCGAATTCAGTCAAAGGTCGCGTTCCTACAAACGACCGGCAATCAGCTCACAACGCTCAGATGGCTGTTCGCCGCGGCGGCAGCCGGTTGGCCGGTCTGGCCGATGGCGAGCCACGCATCCTGCAGCGGGACCAGCAAGGCGTCCACCTCTGCGAGGATTGTCAGATCGTTGTTGCCGTTGGCCACCAGCAGGCGGCGCAGCATGTAGTCGTACAGCGTGTTCAGTTGCACAGCGATGTCGCCGCCGCGCTGGTGATCGAGGCTGGCCTGCAGGCCCTGGCCGATGATCGAGATGGCCTTGTCGAACGCCCGCACCTTGGCCAGCACGTCGCCGCGCTGGATGGCGGCGCCGGCCAGGTTGATGGCGGCGCGCGCGCCTTCGAACAGCATGGCGATGAGGCGGTGCGGATTGGCGTCTACCACGGACGTCTCGATGCCGACTTGCGCATAGGCACCGATGGCACGGCGTGCAGCGTACATGGAAAAGGTCCTCGCTGTAGTCTGTTTTGTTTTGGGTTGTGCTCTAAACCTGAACCTGGCTTAGTTGCTGCTCGAAGTTTGCTTCGCAATGGCCGCGAGCTGCGTCGTCAGGTAATTACTGGTGTTCGTCATGCTCGCCACCGCTGCCGACAACGCGTTGAACTGCGTGTAGTACAGCGCCTGCTTGTTATCCAGCCGCGTCTGCATGGCGGTGATCTGGCTGGCAAGCGAAGTGAGCGAACTGTTGATCGCGTCCGTCTCGTTCTGCACCATGCCGCTGGACGACAGCAGGCTCGTCATCACCGTATTGAGCTGGGCGGCGTAACCGCGCTGCACCGTGACCGTGCCACGGGCGCCCAGCGGGCCGCCGGCCACCTGCACCGTCAAGCCGTCGGTGGCCGAACCGCTGACCCCATACAGGTTCTGCCCCGAACTGGTGGCAGCAACGCCGTTGATGGTGCCCTGCACATCCAGACCGTTGGTGGCCGTCGGGCTCGCGCCGAAGAGCGATGAAGCCCCCGCGCCTGATACCGACACCGCCGACACCGAGCCGAACTGGCTATCGGTCACGCTCAGCACGCCGCTGGCGTCAGCCGACACCGACGCAGTGACCTTGGCGCTCTGCAGCGTGGTCGATGCGTTGATCTGGCTCTGGATCTGCGCAGCCAGGGTCGCTGCGGTGTAGCTGCCGGCCGCCAACGTCACGTTGACGGACATGCCGCTGATGTTGAACGCGAGCGTGTCATTCACACCCGCCGTGATGGTCGTGTTGGCGGCGGCAGAACCCGTGAGCGTGCCCTGCGTGGCCAACTGCGTCACGTTGACGGCGTAGGTGCCGGCCTGCGTGGAATCCGAAAACGTCGGCACGCTGACGAGCGAATCGGTGGCCGTGCCGGTACCGGCAAACAAGCCCGCCACCTGGCTGGGCGACTTTGCAACCGCTGCCGACAGCTTGGTGTTGTCAACCGACAGCGTGCCGTCGGAATTCATCGTCACACCCACGCTGCCCAGCGACTGGTAATTGCCGTTGCCGACCGCCTGGCCCAGCACGTCGGTAATCTGGTTGATGAGCGTCTTGGTGCTCACATCGCCCGCCAGCGGGCCGTTGTTGGCGCTGTTGGCGGTGTCGATCTTGGTGAGCGAATTCAGTTGCGTGCGCAGCGCGTTGTAGCCGTTCACGAAGTTGGTGACGGCGGTGGTGGTGGCGGTCGGGTCGTTGCCCACCGTCACGTTGGTGCTGCCCGTCTTGGAGAGCGTGAAGGACGTACCGTCCACCACGTTCGACAACGTGTTGGTCGGGCTCTGCACGGCAATGCCGTTGATGGTGGCCAGGGCGTTCTGGCCCGTGGTCACCTCGGTCATGTTCTGCGTGCCAGCTGGGTCTTGCGAGAGCAGCGATTGCAGCGTCGAGTCGCCCGACACCGAAATCTTCATCTCCGAGCTGGAGCCGCCCGCAGTCGACGTCAGCACCAGACGGTACGGGCTGCCGCTGCCGTCGTTCACGATGCTGGCCGACACACCCAGGTTGGCCGAGTTGATCGCGTCACGGATGCCCGCCAGCGTGTTGTTGGAAGAATCGATCGTGATCGAGCCACCCGCCAGATTGCCGTTCTGCGTGAACGTCGAACCGGTGTACTTGCCACCGGAAAACGAACCGCCCGACACCGAGCCGAACGAGAACGAAATCGTGGTCGATGCGCCGCTGCCGATGGCCGTCGTGGTGGAGGTCTGCCCCTGCGCCGCGAGCACCTGCGATTGCGCAAGCTGCGTGACATTGACCGCGTAGGAACCTGCAGGCGCCGAGCCCGTCACCGACGCACTCAGCATCGACGTGTCGTAGCCGCTGGCCTTCATCGCGCTGTAGTTCGACGCGCTCGTCAGGTTTGACAACGCGGTCTGGAAGGTCGATAGCGCACTCTTGAGCGAACCAACGGCCGACAGCTGCGTCTGGTACGAGCTTTGCTGTGTCTGCAGTTGCGTCAGCGGCTGGCTTTCCACCTTCATGAGGCTGGACACCAGCGAATTGACATCGATGCTCGTCCCGATACCGGGAATGGAGATCGGCGGAACGTAGCTGCTGGTTGAGGAGGTGGTAGTGGTAGTCGCCATGATCGGGTCCGATAAGCATCTGCGCCGGCGGAAGTCTCTCTACACAACGGCACTGGCCGCAGCTTCTTTAGGGCAGGTTATGCAGGCGCCACCCACGAAAAAGTGGGGTATCCGACAAAAGAAAAAAGGCCGGCGCCCCGAGGAGCGCCGGCCCTTGGCCCAACCGCGAGGCGGCGAGGCTGCATCCAACTTACTGATTAACCCTTCAGCAGGCTCAGGATGCTGTTCGGTGCCGAGTTGGCTTGCGCCAGCATCGCCGTACCCGCTTGCTGCAGGATGTTCTGGCGGGTCATGTTCGACGTTTCCGACGCATAGTCGGTATCGATCATGGCCGACTTGGCAGCCGACAGGGCGGTGTTCGACGAGGTCAGCGTGTTGATGGTCGAGCTCAGACCGCTTTGCTGTGCACCCAGGCTGGCACGTGCCGACTTCAGGTTGGCCAGATCGGTATCGATGGCCGCCTGAGCTGCCGTTGCGTTGGCAGTCGAGGTCACGCTCGTGCTCGACAGCGTACCGAAGCTGGCCAGGTTGGCGTTGGTGACGGTGGCGACGTCGGTCGATGCGCTTTGGCCGTACTGGAACGTGGTCGAAGTCACCGAACCATCGAACAGCTTGGCGCCGTTGTAGTTGGCGTTCGTTTCGATGTTCTTGTTGGCGGTGGCCAGCTGTTGGTATTCCTTGTCCAGGTTGGCCTGGTCGGTGGTCGACAGACCGCCGTTGTTGGCTTCCACAGCCAGTTGGCGCATACGCTGCAGGTTGTTTTCAACCTGGCCCAGGTACGAGTCAGCCGTTTGCAGGTACGACTGAGCGTTGTTGGCGTTCTGGATACCTTGGGTTTGCGAGTTCAGCGTGGTGGTCAGGCTCGACGACACAGCGTAAGCGGCGGCATCGTCCTTGGCGCTGTTCACGCGCAGGCCGGTCGACAGACGTTGCAGCGACGTTTGCAGAGCGGACTGCGATTGCGACAGAGCTTGCTGCGTTTGCAGGGACGAGATGTTGGTATTGAGGCTGAGGGACATGACGGCTCCTAAGTTTCCCGATGGTTTGTTGCCCGTGTTTGCTAATTCCGGCTAGGCCGGGCAACGTGACCTGCAACTTGAAGGGGATCAGGTCTGCGTTGTACTCAGGTTATCGGTGGCCTCTGAGGAAAGTTTAGGGTCGCCTTGACAAATTTGTGCGTCGGCGGCGGTTTGGGCTTGCGGGCGCCTGACTTTAGGCACCCCTCCAAAAGAGGCGGTGAGCCTGCTTCTTGGCCTGCAGGCCCTCGGCTATACTCGATCGACCAGTCCATAGGCGCCAGCATCCTTCTCTATATAGAGCGCCACACAGTGCACAGATGGGGAGTTGCAAGCCCGCCAGTTCGGCCCAACAGCCTGCCGGTGGAAAGAAGAGCTCGAAGCGAGCCCGCGTTTGACCCGCAACACCCACCATGCTCAATGTCCTGATCGTCGAACCGCACGATATCGCCCGTGTCGGCCTGCGCCAGATCCTCAAGGATTCGCGCCTGGCCCGGCAGATCGAGGCTGTGCCGGACCTGCGCGATGCCAATAACGACCTGCTCGCCCAGCGCGAGTGGGACGTCATGCTTTTCTCGGTGGAATCGGCCACCGGGGACGAATTCCAGACCATCAAGACCGTGCGCCAGCAGCATGCTCGCTTGGCCGTGCTGGCACTGGGCCGCCACCCCGAAGCGCTGCTTGCCGTGCGGGCGCTCAAGGCGGGCGCCGCCGGCTATCTGCCGATGGACGCCAGCCAGCCGCAGTTGCTGGCGGCCGTCAACGCCATCTCGAAGGGCAAAAAATACCTGCCGTCGGACCTTGTGGAAGTCCTGGCGGACAACCTGAACGTCGACTGGGACAAGCCCCGCCACGACATCCTCTCCGACCGCGAATTCCAGACCCTGCGCATGCTGGGCTCCGGCCGCACGCTGGGCGAGATTGCCGAGGCACTGCAGATCAGCGTCAAGACGGTCAGCGTGTACCGGGGGCGCGTGCTCTCGAAAATGAAGCTGCGCAACAACGCCGAGCTGACCATGTACGTAGTCAGCAACGGCCTCCAACTCTAGGGTGCCCCGTAAAGCTACTGCGCACCCCGATCTTGGCCTTGCGATGCTCGCCGTACACGTGTACGGCTGCGCTTCTCACGCCAACCTCGGGGCGCTCGCTACGCCTTCCGGGGCACGCTGAATGGACTCGATATTTATAGAAACCGGGGAACACGCTCGCCGTAGCGGCGCGCGTTCTCGCGCACGAGATCCTGCACCGCCGTCGGCTCCAGTGGCCGCGTGAGCAGATAGCCCTGGAACTCGTCGCAGCCGACTTCCCGCAGGAATTCAAGCTGGCCGGTGGTCTCCACGCCTTCGGCCACGGTCTTCATGCCCATGGCCTGCGCCATCATGATGATGGCCCGCGTGATGGCCGCGCGTTCGGCCACGTGCGGCAGGTCTTGCACGAACGAACGGTCGATCTTCAACGTATCGATCGGGAAGCGGTGCAGGTACGACAGCGATGAATATCCGGTACCGAAATCGTCCAGCGCCAGCGATACGCCCATCGCGCGCAGCTCGGTCAGCAGCGCATGCAATGACGGATCGTCGCGAATCAGAATGCCTTCGGTCATCTCCAGTTCCACCGCGTTACCAGGCAAGCCGCTGGTCGATAGCGCACCACGCACCATCGCACTCAACTGCCCCGAGCTGAATGCCTGGCCCGAGAGGTTGATCGACATGCGCAAGTCCGGCAGCCCGATGCGGCGCCAGCGTGCAAGCTGATCGCAGGCGGCGCGCAGAATCCAGCGGTCGATCTCGACAATCAGGCCGGTTTCTTCGGCGTCCTGAATGAACTGGCCGGGCATCATGCGGCCGAAATCGGCCGAATTCCAGCGGATGAGCGCTTCCACGCCGACGATGCGGCCGCTGCGCACATCCACGCGCGGCTGGTAGTCGGCGTAGAACTCGTTGCGGTCGCTCGCACGCCGCAGGCCCGATTCAATGCGGAAGCGGCGCGAGACGCGATCGTCCAGGTCGCTCGTAAAGGTTTGGAAGTTGTTGCGGCCGCGCTCCTTTGCCAGGTACATGGCGGCATCGGCCTTGCGCAGCAGCGTGTTTGGGTCGTCGCCGTCGTGCGGCGCCACGGCAATCCCGATCGACACACCCAGGTACAGCTCCTGCCCCTCGATATGGAACGGCGCGCTGATGGCCGAGAGAATGCGTTCGGCCACGCGCCGCGTGCCCAGGCCATCAAGCGCTTCAAGCATGACGACAAATTCGTCACCGCCCAGGCGCGCCACGGTGTCGGCTTCGCGCGCGCAGGCCTGCAGGCGGGCCGCCACTTCGCGCAACAGCATGTCGCCAAACTGGTGGCCCAGCGTGTCGTTGACGTTCTTGAAACGATCGAGGTCGAGGAACATGACCGAGACGCGCGAGCGGTTACGGCGGGCAATCGCCAAAGCGTGCTCCAGGCGATCTTCCAGCGCGGAGCGGTTCAGCAACCCCGTCAGCGTGTCGTGCGTGGCCAGATGCCGGATGCGCTGCTGCGCTTCGCGGATCTGCGTGATGTCGACCAGCGACACCAGCACCGAATATGGCGTTGCACCGACCTCCGAAGCCCGCGGAGAGGCCGTCATCGAATGACCGCCATCGGCATACAGCGGCGTCCAGTTGCTCGAAACCCACACCGTGCGGCCATCCACGCAGTGCATCCCGAAAATCTGGTTCAGCTGCGGCTGCCCTTCGGCGATCACCTCTTGATCGGGCCAGTCGGCCTCGTGGATGGACGCGTCAAACTCGTCCACCGCGGCATTGACGACCGTGGGCAGCAAACGCCCCACCAGGGCCTCCACCGGCAAACCCAGCAGCCGCGCGGCGCTCGGATTGGCGTAGGTGACGCGGCGGTCCGACCCACACACGAGGATGCCCTCTGTCAGCGCGTTGACCATCGACAGCAGATCCAGCTTCGGGCAGAAGCCCGGCGGCTCGCCGCGCGCAGGACAGTCGGCCGGCAAGCCATCGGCATCGACAAGCGCCAGGTCAATACGGGTGGAAAAGGGCAAGGAATTCAAGGCGGCTTCCGGCAAAACAATGCAGGTATGCAGGGCCGGACCATGCCGGCCTGTTCTTTCCTTACAACGGCAAGCGCGGGCAAATCTTTCGGACCAACGTCACTTTTGCGGTGCAAGAGGCGAACAGGGGTACCGGTCAGGCGCCCGGGGCAACGTAACCCCCCACATAAAGTGCACTCTGAGTCACTTATAAAATCGTACGGCTTTGCACCGCACGTCGCAAACGCCCGAGATAAGCAGGATTGACCGCGTTTCTTGCTGGAATGAGCTGGACAGAGGTGGGGAAGAATGCCATCCGAGAACCCGACTCTGTGCCGTGCGTTGTTTTTTACGGTGTGTTGCGCGACGCGAGCCGGGAAAGCCCACCCCCCCTTAGTCCCCGAGTGATCCCCATGGCCGAAGCCGCTGCCGCCACTACCGCCCCCGCCCCAGCAAAGGGCGGCTCCACCAAGCTGCTGCTGATCATCCTGATCGTGCTCTTGCTCGTCGGCATGGGCGGCGGTGCCGCCTGGTTCTTCCTCGGAGGCGGCAATCACGCCGCATCCGGCCCCGCCGCACCGCCCAAGCCCAAAGAGCCGGTGTTCGTGGCCATGGAAACCCTGACCGTCAACCTGCAGCCCGAAGAAGGCAACGACCGTTACCTGCAGATCGGCATCACGTTCAAGAGCTTCGACAAGCATGCCGAAGAAGAGATCAAGACCTATACGCCCGAGCTGCGCAGCAAGGTCCTGATGCTCCTGGCCAGCAAGACCCCTACCGAGCTGTATCCGGCGGACGGCAAGGTCAAGCTGGCCAAGGAAATCGTTGAACTATGCGAACACGTCTTCAAGGCTGTCGGCAAGGAATCGCCCGTGGCAGACGTCTTGTTCACCAACTTTGTGATTCAGTGACATGCTCAAGGAAGAGTTTCTTTCCCAGGAGGAAATCGACGCGCTCCTGAAAGGCGTGTCCGATGACGCGGACGACGACCCCGTCGAAGCCGCCGATCCCTCGGGCATACGCTCGTACAACCTGGGCTCGCAGGAGCGCATCGTCCGTGGGCGCATGCCCACGCTGGAAATCATCAACGAGCGGTTCGCGCGCAACTGGCGCATCGGGCTGTTCAACTTCATGCGGCGCAACGCGGAAATCTCCGTCGGGCCGGTGAAGGTGCAGAAGTACAGCGAGTTCATCCGCAACCTGGTGGTGCCGACCTCGCTCAACCTTGTGCACGTCAAGCCGCTGCGCGGCACGGCGCTGTTCGTATTCGACCCCAACCTGATCTTCCTGGTGGTCGACAACCTGTTCGGTGGCGACGGCCGCTTCCACATGCGCGTGGAAGGCCGGGACTTTACCGATGTGGAGCAGCGCATCATCCAGCGCATGCTGCAGCTCGTGTTCGAGCACTACGCCAAGGCGTGGCAGCCGGTCTACCCGATCGATTTCGAATTCCTGCGCATGGAAATGCACACCGAGTTCGCCAACGTGGCCACGCCCAATGAAGTGGTGGTCACCACCAGCTTCAGCATCGAGCTGGGCAACAACGGCGGCGACGTGCACATCTGCATGCCCTACACGATGATCGAGCCGATCCGCGACCGGCTCACATCGGCCATCCAGGGCGAAGCGCTGGAAGTGGACAAGCGCTGGCTGCGGCTGCTGTCGCAACAGGTGCAGACCGCCGAGGTGGAGCTGATTGCCGACCTCGCCACGGCCAAGGTGCAGGTATCCGACATCCTGAACATGAAGGTGGGCGACGTCATTCCGCTGGAGCTGGATGACAGCGTGACCGCCAAGGTAGACGGCGTGCCCGTCATGGAATGCAACTACGGCACGTTCAACGGCCAATACGCGCTGCGGGTCAACCGCATGCTGAATATGAGCGGCAGCGACGCTGCCACGGAGTCTGACGATGACAACTGAACCGACCATGAACCCCGAAGCCAACGCCGACGACATCGATGTCGAGATGACGATGGAAGAGGCCATGGCCCTGGAAGCCGCGCAGCGTGCTGCGGCAAACCCGCCAGCCGCCGCGCCCGCCGCCGCCGAATCCAGCCCGGTGTTCAAGCCCCTGACGGCCGACGGCCTGGGCGGTGCCCAGCGCAATGACATCGACATGATCCTGGACATCCCCGTGCAGTTGACGGTGGAGCTGGGCCGCACCAAGGTGCCCATCAAGAACCTGCTGCAGCTTGCGCAAGGTTCAGTGGTGGAACTCGACGCACTGGCCGGTGAACCGATGGATGTACTTGTCAACGGCTACTTGATCGCCCAAGGTGAAGTGGTGGTGGTCAACGAGAAGTTCGGTATCCGCCTCACCGACATCATTACGCCGTCGGAGCGGATCCGTAAGTTGAACCGATAAGCCATACACGCGCGCCGTCCATCGGCACCCTGACAGCAACCAGTGCTCCCCCCGGGCAAGGTGTTGAAATGAACCATGCAGTTGATTGGGCCCGCACCCTAGGCGGGCTGTTTGTAGTGTTGGCGATGATCGTGGCGGCCGGCTGGCTGCTGCGCCGTCTGCAGCAGCGCGCGGGCATGGGCCCCGGCGGTTTAGGCCGGCGCCGCAGTCAGGTGATCACCGTGGTCGCACAGCAAATGCTGGGCGCCCGCGAGAAGGTCGTCGTCGTCGATGTGGAAGGCACATGGCTCGTGCTGGGCGTCACGCAGCAGCACGTGCAGACGCTCCACACGCTGCCGCGCCCTGCCGAAGTCGCTTCCACGCCGGACGACCCGTCCGGCGACGGCACTTCCGGCTCCGGCAAGCCGCCCCGCTTTGCCGACGCGCTGTCCATCCAGCTCAAGCGTCACCTGACGGGAAAGTCGGAATGAACGCGCGCACCTTCTTCCGCTGCCTGATTGCCCTGGCGCTGCTGGGCGCCGCGCCCGCCGTGTTCGCCCAGTCGCAACCCGGTCTGCCGCTGCTCACGGGCACCGCCGGCGGCCAAAGCTATTCGCTGCCCGTCCAGACGCTGGTCTTCCTGACGTCGCTCGGGTTTCTGCCGGCCATCATCCTGATGATGAGCAGCTTCACGCGCATCATCATCGTGCTGTCGCTGCTGCGCCATGCGCTAGGCACACAAACCACGCCGCCCAACCAGGTGCTGATCGGGCTGGCGCTGTTCCTCACGTTCTTCGTCATGTCGCCGGTGCTCGACAAGGTCTACACCGACGCCTACGTGCCGCTGCGTGACAACAAGATCACCGTCGAGCAGGCCATGGACACCGCCGCCACGCCGCTGCGCCAGTTCATGCTCAAGCAGACGCGCGAGCCGGACCTCGCCCTGTTCGTCAAGATGGGCAACATGCCGGCCATTGCCTCGCCCGAGCAAACGCCCATGCGTGCGCTCATCCCGGCCTTCGTCACGAGCGAGCTGAAAAGCGCGTTCCAGATCGGGTTTGCCATCTTCATTCCGTTCCTGGTAATCGACATCGTGGTGGCGGCCGTGCTGATGTCGATGGGGATGATGATGGTCACGCCGTCGATCTTCTCGCTTCCGTTCAAGATCATGCTGTTCGTGCTGGTGGATGGCTGGCACCTGCTGCTGGGCTCGCTGGCGCAGAGCTTTGTGCAATAAGCGCCGATAGGAAACCGACATGACACCCGAATACGTTCTGGACATGGCCCGTCAGGCCATGCAGGTCGCCATGATGGTGGGCGCGCCGATGTTGCTGGTGTCGCTCGTCGTCGGTCTGCTGGTGGCCGTGTTCCAGGCCGCCACGCAGCTCAACGAGCAGACGCTGTCGTTCATCCCCAAGCTGCTGGCCGTGGCTGCCACGATGGTGCTCGCTGGCCCGTGGATCGTCGCCGTGATCGTCGACTACACGCGCGGCGTGCTGACCAATATCCCCAACTACGTCAACTAACGCGACGTAGCGCGCAGGGCACCGACACCGATGATCCAATTCACCGCCACGCAGCTCAACGGCTGGATCGCCATGTACTGGTGGCCGCTGGTGCGCGTGCTCGCGTTCATCGCCATTGCGCCCCCGTTTGCCAATACCGAGATCCCGACGTCGATCAAGGTGGCATTCGGCGTGGTCATCACGGTGGCGCTGGCGCCCATGCTGCCGGTGCCCGCAGGCGTGTCGGTGGGCTCGTACGAAGGGCTGTGGATCACGCTGGTGCAGGTGTTGATCGGGCTGGCGCTGGGCTTTTGCGTGCAGCTCGTATTCTCGGCCATCAGCGGTGCCGGCGAGGTGATGTCGGTGCAGATGGGCCTGGGCTTTGCGTCCCTGCTCGACCCGACGCAAACCGAGAGCAGCATGCTGCTTGGCCGCTTCCTCAGCCTCACGGCCGTCACGGCGTTCATTGCCGGCGACGGCCATCTCGTACTGCTGCACGCCCTGTTCGACAGCTTTACCGCCCTGCCCGTCTCGGCGGCGCCGCTGGGCAACCCGGGCTGGCAAACGCTGGCCGGCGGCGGCACGATCGTCTTTGCGCTGGCCCTGCGCATCGCCCTGCCCATCATCGCGATCATGATGATCGTCAACCTTGGCTTTGCCGTGCTCTCGCGCACGGCACAGGCGCTCAACCCGTTTGCGGTCGGCATCGCCGCCACGCTGGTGGTGGGGCTGATGCTCGTCATGGTGATGATGACGTCGCTGGCGCCGGTGGTGGAGCGGTCTGTGATGGATGCGCTGGACTTGGGTGGGCGGGCGTTCAGCGAGTTCAGTACGCTGCCTCGATAGGCACCGCGCGCCAGCAGCAATACCTGCCGCGCGTGCGATGATCGCGGTATTCCGCCGACCGATCTTCAAGGGAGTCTCACCACATGAGCCGCCGCGTTCTTGTGACGGGTGCCAGCCGCGGCATTGGCCGCGCCATCGCCTACCAATTGGCCTCCGACGGGTTTGACGTGTCCGTGCATTGCCGCAGCGGCCGTGCCGAGGCCGAAGCCATCGTTGCCGACATCCAAGCCAAAAACGGCAGCGCTCGCGTGTTGCAATTCGACGTGCGCGACCGCGCCGCATGCCGCACCGAGCTTGACGCCGACGTGGAAGCCCACGGCGCCTACTACGGCATCGTCCTGTGTGCCGGCGTCACCCGCGACGCCGCCTTCCCTGCCCTGACCGACGAAGACTGGGACATCGTTCTCGAGACCGGCCTGGATGGCTTCTACAACGTCGTCCATCCGCTCACCATGCCGATGGTGCGTGCACGCAAGGGAGGGCGCATCGTCACCATCGCATCTGTCTCTGGGGTGATGGGCAATCGCGGGCAGGTGAACTACAGCGCTGCCAAGGCCGGGCTGATCGGCGCAACCAAGGCGCTGGCCGTCGAACTGGCGTCGCGCAAGATCACCGTCAACTGTGTGGCACCAGGCCTGATTGAAACCGACATGCTGGCCCACATGGAACACATCGACCAAGCCCTGCAAGCCGTGCCGATGCAACGTGTCGGCCAACCCGCAGAGGTGGCTTCCGTGGTCGCCTTCCTGATGTCGGATGCAGCGTCGTATGTGACGCGACAAGTGATCGGCGTAAACGGAGGCATGATCTGATGACCGCTGAAGCAACACACGTCGACGTCGCCATCATCGGCGCCGGCCCCTCCGGTGCTGTTGCTGCGGCCTTGCTGCGAAAGGCGGGCCACAACGTGCTGGTGCTCGAACGCCAGCAATTCCCGCGCTTCTCCATTGGAGAAAGCTTGCTGCCTCAAAGCATGGCCTACCTTGAAGCGGCAGGCATGCTGCAGGCCGTTGTGGAAGCAGGATTCCAGTACAAGAACGGGGCGTATTTCGTACATCAGGACAAGCACGCCTCCTTCGATTTCCGAGACAAGCATTCAGCGGGCTGGGGCACGACGTATCAGGTCGAACGCGCGGTGTTTGACCAGACGCTGATCCGGTGTGCGGCCGAGCAGGGCGCGGAGGTTCGCTTTGGCCACACCGTACGCTCCATGCATCCTGGCGACGCACCTGTGCTGGAAGTGGAAGACGAAGCCGGGGTCGCTTACGCCGTTCATGCCCGCTTCGTACTGGACGCAAGCGGCTTTGGCCGCGTGTTACCACGCCTGCTGAATCTTGAAGCGCCGACCCGCATGCCAACGCGTGCAGCGCTCTTCACGCACGTGCGTGACGCCTTGCCTGCCGGCAGCACCGATCGCGACAAGATCTGCATCGCCGTTCACCCGGAGCGGCGCGATGTCTGGTATTGGATGATTCCGCTGGCCAACGGTCGCTCTTCAGTCGGCTGCGTAGCCGAAGCGAGCTTCCTCGATGTGCCGGAGGCAGAGCGCGAAGCGACCTTGCGCAAACTGATCCGGGCCGAACCCAATATCGCAGCGCTGATCGGCGATGCGCCGTTTCTCATGCCCGTGCGCCAGATTGGGGGCTACGCCGCCAACGTGGAGCGTCTCTACGGGCCGGGCTATGCGTTGCTGGGCAATGCTGGCGAGTTCCTGGACCCGGTGTTCTCGTCAGGCGTAACGATTGCATTGCGCTCGGCGGACCTGGCGACGCGCGTCCTCGTACGCCAACTCAACGGCGAAACCGTCGATTGGCTTGCCGATTACGACAAGCCGCTGCGCAAAGGCGTCGATACGTTCCGCGCTTTCGTTGATCGGTGGTACTCGGGCGAGTTACAGGACATCATTTTCCACCCGCGCCATTCGCCGGGCATCCGCCGCATGATCAGCGCCATCCTGGCGGGCTACGCCTGGGACGAAACGAATCCGTTTGTGGTCAATCCAGAGCGGCGTCTGAATACGCTGCACGAGGTATGCCGGCGGGAAATGACCTGACGGAGGCGCCGCGCGCGGGCCGATGCAGCCCTGGCCCGCTTACCGCCTGCGCGCCAACAAATCATCCACCACCGGCACAACGGCCAGCAGCATCAGGATGGACGCCAGCGGAATCGTGGCGGCATAACCCAGATACTTGAAGCCCAACGCGCCTGCCACGCCGCCCACGAAGAACATCCCCAGCAACGACGCCAGCAGTCGCAGCTTGGGCCGATTGGCCACGACGGCCGGCAGGTTGCGGTGCCCGTGGTTCCAGTAGAGCGCCTTGCCGACTTCGATGCCGATGTCGGTGGCCAGGCCGGTCACGTGCGTGGTACGGATCTCGGCTTTCGAAATCTTGGTGATGATGGCGTTCTGCAGCCCCATCAGGAAGCACAGCAGCGCCACGGTGGCCGGCACGAACACGACCCGGTATTGCCCCAGCGATGTGCCCATCAAGCCGAACAGCAACAGCAGCGCGGCTTCGAGCATGAGCGGCAACGCGAATTCGCTCTGCGTGCTGCGCCGGCGGCCCCAGTTGACGAGCACCGCCGTGCAGGCGGCACCACAAAGGAATGCCAGCAGCGAAGCGAATCCGGCGAGCACGAGGACGATATCGCCCAGCACGAGCGCGTCGGCCATCGTCGAGACGATGCCAGACATGTGCGAGGTGTATTGCTTGACGGCGAGGAATCCGCCTGCGTTGGCGGCGCCCGCCACGAAGGCCAGCGACTGACCGAGGCGCCGATTGGCGTCCTCTGAGCGTTCCGGGCTGGTCAGGCGGCGAAGATACTGGATGGGCATGACCAGTCCTGACGGTAGGTGAGCCGACATGATACGCCGCGCCACCCCACCGTCTGCCCGCGCCGCATCAAGGATTGATGTACTGGAACAGCGACATGCCCTGCATGGCCGTGAACGTCTTCTGCGCGGCCTGCAGCGACACCTGCTGCTGAGAGAACTGCGAGATGGCGGTGGTGTAATCCACCGATTGCAGCTTCGAGATCTGCTCCTTCAACTGCTCGCCGTAGTTCGAGCCGCTGCTGTTGAGCGTTGTGATCTGCGCTTGCTGCGTGCCCACCGTCACCTGCGCTTGCAGGGCGACCTGATAAGCGTTGTCCAGATTGCCCTGCGCCGTCTGCACGGCCTTTTGCAGGTTCGCGACGTCGGTGGCCTGGGTGGCGGCGTTGATCGGGGTCGACAGCGCCGTGATCAGGTTCTCGTACGTCTTGAAGATGCTCTGGTTGGTGTTCGGGTTGGACGTATCCGAGTTGGGGATGCGCACGAACACCGAATCGCCCGACACCGAATTCGGCATCGAGATGTTCTGGGATACCTGCACCGTGGGCGGCTGACCACTGCCAACGTACTGCACGGAACCGCTGGTGCTGGTGAAAGGATCAGCCGTGCCGTTGGCACCGCCAAACAGGGCCACGCCTGACGCATCGCGCTGGTTGGCCGTCGACAGCAGCTGCTGGTACTGCTGCTTGACCTGCGCCAGCACGCCAATGCGCTGCGAATCCGTCATCAGCGAGGTGTTGGCCCCCACCAATGTCTGTTTGCCTTGCTGCAGCGTGGTCACCAGGTTGGTGAGCGCCGAAGACACGCTGGTCAGACGCGCGTCGGTGGTGTCGCGATTGGCTTGGTACTGATCGTTGGCGTCCTGCGTTTGCTGCAGTTGCGCCATCTGGCCGAACGCGCTGGGGTTGTCGCCCGCGCTGTTGAGCGCGATGCCGCTCGCAATCTGCTGCTGCAGCGTGAGCAGGTTCGATTGCGTGTTCTGCATCGAAGCGGAAGACGCTGCAAAGAATTGGGCGGTACTGACTCGCATGATCGGTCCGGACGAAGGGCTTTAGGACGTTATCGGCAGGCGGGGCGTTTTCTTCAGTTGCCCCGATCAGCCGCCGGCAATCGACAGGAGGCTGTCGAACAGCGAATTGGCCGTCTGCATCACCTTGGCGGAGGCCTGGTAGGCCTGCTGGTACTTCATCAGGTTCATCGCCTCGTCATCGAGATTCACCCCCGACACCGACTGCTGCTGTTGCGTGGAGCTGGCCAGCAGCGCCTTCTGCGAGGTCAGGTTGGTGCTGGCGCGGTTGGCCTGCACACCCACCTGAGTGACGAGGTTGTTCCACGCCGAGCCGATCGACGTCGTGCCGCCGTCCAGCAGGTTGCTGTTGCGCAGCTTGGCCAGCGCGCTGGCGTTGCCGTTGTCGGTGCTGTTGGCGGTGTTGGCCGAAATGGTGAACGTGTCGCCGTTGCCGGGCGAGCCCGAAAGCGTCATCTGCACGCCGTTGAAAGCGTACGTCGCGCCCTGCGTGTACGGCGCCGTACCGCCCGTGTACGTGGTCGACGTACCACCCACCGTGACAGTGACACTGCCCGGGAACCCCGACAGCGAGCCGCCGACGGCCGAGCTGTACGTCAGGTTGATCGGCGACGTGAGCGGCGAGCCGGCATACGTGCTGTCCACGCCCAACGACGACACCGCGGCGCTGCCCGTGTTGTTGCTGCCCTGGTTGAGCACCACGGGCGAGGCCGCCGCCACGTTGTGGTAGTCGGTGGTGAGCGTCTGCATGGTGGCGGCCGCGTTGGCGGTCGGGCGCACCAGGAAGGAGTCACCGCTGTTCATCGTGCCCGACAGGTTCAGCGTGACGCCGTCGATCGTGGTCGGCCAGCTCGACACCGTCACGGACCCGGAGCCGTCCGGATAGTGCGAAACGGTGTAGGCGCCGCCCTGATACTTGACCTGGTAGTCGTAGCCCTGCCCCGCATTGGCGTTGGTGATGCTGGCCGTGAGCGTGCCGCTGCCGGTGTTGTTCGTGCTGGGCGCGACGCTGGGGCTGGCCACGGAGAAGAGGTCCGTGCCCATTTTGCCGTTGGCGTCCATGCCCAGCTTGTTCTGCGCATTCACGTCGGCCGTCACGGCCGTGGCCAGGCGGCCCAGGCTGTTCTGCGCCGGAATGAGCGTGTTGTTGCGGAAGTCCATCAGGCCGCCCAGCGCACCGCCGCCGAGCTGGCTGTCGTCGATGTTGACCGTACCGCCGGGGCTCTTGTAGCCCACCGACAGTTGCGTCGGGTCGTACTGCGACGGCACCGCCGTCAGCTGGTAGCTCTGGTTGCCCTGCACCAGCGCCTGGCCGTTGCCCACGTAGATGTTGAACTGGCCGTCGCCGGTCTGCACCACGCTGGCCTTGATCGACTGATTGAGCGTCTGGACAAGCTGGTCGCGCTGATCACGCAAATCATTGGCCGGCTGGCCGGTCGACGCTTCGGCCTTGGAAATCTGGTCATTCAACGAGGCGATCTGCTGCGCGGTGCCATTGACGGAGCTGATCTGCGTCTGCACCTGCGTATTGACCTGGCTGTTGAGCGAACTCAGCTGGCCGGCAATCGAATTGAAGCGGCTTTGCAGGCCGGCCGCAGCGTTCAGGAAAACCTGGCGCGCGGTGGTGTCCGACGGCTTGGAGGCCAGGCCATCGGCGGCATTGAAGAAGCTGGTGAGCGACGAAGTCAGGCCGCTGTTGCTGTCCGACATGTACTTGCTCAGGCCCGACACCAGGCTGTTGAGCTGGTCGGCCGCACTGGTCGAGGCCTGGCCGCTTTGCACCTGCGCGGTCAGAAACTGGTCATAGATGCGCTTGACGGTCGTGACGTTGGCGCCCTGGCCGAGATAGCCCACGCCGGCGTACAGCGGAATGTTTTCCGTCTGCACGGCTTCCTGGCGCGAATAACCGGGCGTGCTGGCGTTGGCGATGTTGTTGCCGGTCACCTGCAGGTTGATATCGGCCACCCGCAGGCCCGACGCGCCAATATTCAGAAGGGAGCTGCTCATAGTTGTCTCGGTGCGGGCAGCACGAAGCCGCCGAAATAAGCTCTAGAAACAACATCGGCCGGACAAGCGGAAACTTGAGCCGGCCGTCGTCGCCAAAATATGCTTTTTAAATCACTCAAACGATCTGCTTGAGCACCGCCATGATCTTGTGGGCGTAGTTCGGGTCGGTGGCGTAGCCGGCGCGCTGCAGCCCCTTGGCGAACGACGCCGCATCGTTGCCGTTGCCGGCTGCCACGACGTTGCTGTAGCGCGGGTTGTTGGCCAGCAGGTTGGCGTAGTCCTTGAAGGCCTCGGCGTACGAGCTGTACGCGCGGAACTTCTCCTGCACCTTGTGGGCGACGCCGCCGATGTATTCGGTGGTGGTCACCGTGGCAGTCTTGCCGGCCCACGAGCTGCCGGCCTTGATGCCGAACAGGTTGTGCGTATTCGTGCCGTCGCGTGCCTTGATCTCGCGACGGCCCCAGCCGGACTCCAGCGCCGCATGCCCGATCATGAAGTTGGCCGGAATGCCGGTTTCCTGCGCGGCCTGCGATGCGTGGCCGATCAGCTTGTTATAGAAGCTGGTCATGCGCTCGCCGCGCGGCTCGGACGCCACCGTCGACAGGTCAACCTCGGGCGGTGCGCTCGGGGTCTGTGCCTGCGCATCTGCCTGCTTGCGCAGGGCGGCCAGTGCACGTTGCACGCGTTCTTCCAGGCCGGGGCGCGGCACGGTGCTGATGCCCGAGCCGTCGTCTTCCGTGCCCGGCGCCACGGCGGCCGCCATGCTGTTGAGCGACGAACGCGCGATGGCCTTGGCGGCATCGCTCGTGGCACCGGCGGCACCAGCAGCACCCGGCAGCGCGGTATTGGTGGCCGTTGTGTTCGACAGGGCGGTGTTCACCTTGCCGCCTGCATCCGGGTTCACATGCGTGGCCTGACGCAGCATCTGCTTCAGAAGCTGGTCTGCAACGCCCACGCCGCGCGAGGCCATGGTCTGCGAAAGCTGCTGATCGAGCATCGACGTGTACATCTTGGTCGACGACGAATCGAGCGGCCCGTTCTGCGGCGATGCATCGCGCATCTGCTTGAGCATCATGTTCACGAAGATCGCGTCGAACTGCTTGGCGACGGTCTTGGCGGCGCCGGTCGGATCGGTACGCGCCGTTTGCTTGAGCGACTCGAAACCCTTGGAATCGAGCGCCAGGCGGCTGGTGAGGTCGGTTTGGTTCATCGTGGCCTCCCCAGCGTCAGATGATTTCCAGATCGGCGCGCAGCGCGTTGGCCGCCTTCATCGCCTGCAGGATCGAGATCAGGTCTTGCGGGTTGGCACCGATCGCGTTGATGGCCTTAACCACGTCCGCAAGGTTGGTACCGCCCTTCACGCTGATGAGGCTGCCCCCTTGCTGCTTGACCTCGATGCTCGAGCGCGCCGCCGCCACCGTCTGCCCTTGCGAGAACGGCGCCGGCTGGCTCACGACCGGGTCGGTGCTGATGGTGACCGACAGGCTGCCATGCGCCACCGCGCAGGGCTCGAGCTTGACGAGCTGGTTCATCACCACCGAGCCCGTACGGGCGTTGATCACCACACGCGCGGCGGCCAACGCCGGCGTCACGTCAATGTTCTGCAGCTTGGCCAGGAAGCCGACGCGGTCCGACGCCAGGGCCGGTGCCCGCACGTTGATCGTGCGGCCGTCCGCGGCTTGCGCCGTATCCGTGCCGAACTGCTTGTTGATGGCGGTAACGATGTTCTGCACGGTGCCGAAATCCGTCGTGCCGGTATCGAGCTGGATGCTGCCGGCCTCGCCCACCGTGGCCTGCACGGCGCGCTCCACCGTGGCGCCATTGGCGATGCGGCCGGCGCCAAGCTGGTTGATCTGCACCTTGCTGCCGTTGGCCGATGCGCCTGCGCCGCCAATCACCACGTTGCCCTGTGCCAATGCGTAGAGCTGGCCGTCCACGCCCTTGAGGGGCGTGAGCAGCAGCGTGCCGCCACGCAGGCTCTTGGCGTTACCGATGGACGATACCGTCACGTCGATGGTCTGGCCCGGCCGCACAAAGGCGGGCAGCGTGGCCGTCACCACCACGGCGGCGGTGTTCTTGAGCTGGATGCTCGCGCCGGCCGGCACATTGATGCCGAACTGCGTGAGCATGTTGTTGAAGCTCTGGACCGTGAACGGGGTTTGCGTGGTCTGGTCGCCGCTACCGTCCAGGCCCACGACCAGGCCGTAGCCGATCAGCGCGTTGTCGCGCACGCCGGCAACGGTGGTCAGATCCTTGATGCGGTCAGCGTGTGCCGTGCTCGGAACAACCGCCGAAATTGCGCTCAGTGCCACCAGGGCCGCGCCGATGATGCGATGCAAAGTCATGGCAGATCCCTCAGAACGGTGACACGGTCAGGAAGAACCGCGACAGCCAGCCCATCTGCTGCGACTCGGCCACGTAGCCCGTGCCGCGGTATTCCATGCGTGCGTCCGCCACCTGGGTGGACAACACGGTGTTTTGATTGTTGACGGTGGTCGGGTTGACCACGCCGGAGAACTTGATCGACTCGGTGCCCTGGCCCACGGCCATCTGCTTCTCGCCGCTCACCACCAGGTTGCCGTTGCCCAGCACTTCCACCACCGTCACCGTAATCGTGGCCGTGAAGTTGTTCTGTGCACCGTTGGCGCCCTTGCTGTCGAACTTGTTGGCGTCGCTGGCCGACACACCCAGCAGAGAGAGCACGCCCGCGTTCATGCCGGCGAAGGTCGGCACCGAAGCGCTCATGCTGCCCGTGCGGTTGACGCTGCCGGAGGTCTGCTTGCTGGCCGCCGTGTTCTCGGTGATCACGATGGTGATCGTGTCACCCACCATGTGTGCGCGGCGGTCTTCGAACATGCCGCGGAAACCACCGCTGCCCGATGCCACTTCCTGGTAGATCGCCCCGTTCTGGCGCGGCGCCATCACCGGCATCGGTGGGCGCGCGGTTGTCGGACCCTGCACGATCGGGGCCGGCGGCGGCAGCATGCCGCACGCCGTAGCGAGCAAGGCGGCCGTGCCAAGCACGGCCAATCGAACGACTCGAGCAGCCGGCACAGCGCGGCCGCTGTGCTTGCCATTCTGGAGCGAGTAAACCGGGGGGGTATGCATCGCACTACATCCTCAAAAACTGCGCCGTCAGCTCAAAGCTGAGACAGCTTCTCCAGCATCTGGTCCGACGTCTGGACCGACTTGCTGTTGATCTCGTACGCACGCTGCGTCTGGATCATGTTGACCATTTCTTCCACCACGTTCACGTTGGACGTTTCAACGTAGTTCTGATTGAGCGCGCCCACGCCGTTCGAGCCCGGGTTGGCCAGGTTGGCCGTGCCCGACGCTTCGGTTTCGGCGTACAGGTTTTCGCCCATGCTGCGCAGGCCGGCCGGGTTGATGAAGTTGGCCAGTTGGAACGTGCCCACCTGCGTGTTGTTGACCGTGCCCGGCGTGGTGACCGTCACGACGCCGTCCTTGCCGATGGTCAGGCTGGTGGCGTTCTGCGGCACCGTCACGGCCGGCTGGACCGGGTAACCGCTCGAGGTCACAAGCTGGCCCTGCGCGTTGATCTGGAAGCTGCCGTCACGCGTGTAGGCCAGCGTGCCGTCGGGCATCTGCACCTGGAAGAAGCCGTTGCCGTTGATGGCCACGTCGGTCGAGTTGCCGGTCTGCTGCAGGTTGCCCTGCGTGTGCAGACGCTCGGTGGCGACGATGCGCGTACCGGTACCGATCTGCATGCCCGAAGGCAGCGTGGTCTGTTGCGACGACTGCGCACCCGGCTCGCGCACGTTCTGGTACAGCAAGTCTTCGAACACGGCGCGCGAGCGCTTGAAGCCCGTCGTGTTGACGTTCGCCAGGTTGTTCGAGATGACATCCAGCTGCGATTGCTGGGCGTCCATCCCGGTCTTGGAAATCCACAGGGAGCGAATCATGTTCGAGTCCTTGGTTGATTCAATTCAATGCGCCGGCCGTTCAGGCGTGGCGCAGCAGTTCATTGGCCGACTGGGCGTTCGTGTCGCTCGTGTGCAGCGACTTCATCTGCATTTCCAGTTGGCGCGAGATTTCGATCATGTTGACCAGCGAGTCGGTCAGGTTGACGTTGCTGCCTTCCAGCGCCCCGCCGGTCACACGAACTTTTTCATCCACGTCGGCGTCCTGGCCGTCGCGCTGGCGGAACAAGCCGTCGGCGCCGCGGTCGATGTTCGACGGGTCGATGCTCACCAGCTTCAGGCGGCCCAGCGACACGGGCGGCGTACGGCTGTCGGCGCTGATCGCGTTGACCGTACCGTCCTTGGCAAACTGCACCGTGGTATCGGGCGGCAGCGTGATCGGGCCGCCATCACCCAGCACGGGCTGGCCGGAGAGCGTCTGGATCGTGCCGTCAGGACCGAGCTGGAACGTACCGGCGCGGGTGTAAGCCTCGCTGCCATCAGGCGTCTGCACGGCAAAGAAGCCTTGCCCGTCGATGGCCACGTCCAGGCTGCGGCCGGTGGTCTCGATCGGGCCGGGCGCGAGGTCCGTCCCGATGGCCGAGGCCATCACGTAGCTGCGCGTGGGCGAGCCATCGCCTTGCACACCCACCGTATGGAACGCATCGATCTGCGCCTTGAAGCCGGTAGTGCTGGCGTTGGCGAGGTTGTTGGCGCTGGCAGCCTGTTGGTCGAACAGGTGCTTTACGCCAGTCATCGACACGTAGATCGAGCGGTCCATGCGAGTGTCCTTGGTGTGCGGTCAGTCAGCTTCGGGCAACGACGATTACATCGTCACCAGGGTCTGCAGGATGGTGTCCTGCGTCTTGATGGTCTGCGCGTTGGCCTGATACGAGCGCTGGGCAATGATCATGTTGACCAGCTCGGCAGACAGGTCCACGTTGGATTGCTCCACCGCCGACGACTGCAGCAGGCCGAACGAACCCATGCCCGGCGTACCCAGGTTGGGGGCGCCCGAGTTGGACGTTTCCACCCACTGGTTGCCACCGATGTTCTGCAGGCCTTCCGGTGCCTTGAAATTGGCCATGGCGACCTGGCCCAGCGTTGCCGTGCGGCCGTTGGAGTAGCGCGCGGTGACAGTGCCATCGGTACCGACCGAGTAGCTGGCCAGGCGGCCGGTGGCGTAACCGTCTTGGGTCACGCCCGGAGCGGTGTCGTTGTAGCCGCCGCCGTACTGCGTGGTGCCCGTGAAATCCATGCTCGCGATGCTCATCCCGGGGAAGGCCGTGGCGATCTTGCTTGGCGTCGAGGTGAGCTGGCCGCTGCTGTTGAACGTGAGCGACGTCACCGGGTTGCCGCCGGTCGGGTTGTTGCCGTCAACTTGCGAGTACACATCCCAGCCCGAAGCGGTGCGCACGTAGTAATTGGTCAGCATGTGGGCCGTGCCCGTGCCGTCGTACACCTGTTCCGAAACGGAGTGGTTGAACGTGGCCGAGTTGGTGGGCGAGAACGGCGTGGTGGTCGGCGCCGTGGCGGCGGCGTCCAGGTTCACGCCGAACGCCGTGTTGGTGGTGGCCAGCGGCGCCAGGTCGTTGACGGGAATCTTCAGGTTGGTCAGCACGGCGGTGTTGACCTTGCCGGTGGAATCCACGCCGTAGCCGGTCAGGTTCTGGCCGGTGGCCGAGATGATGAAGCCGTTCTTGTCGGTCTGGAACTGGCCGTTACGCGTGTACGACACCTGGCCGCTGGACGGGTCGACCATGCGGTAGAAGCCCGTGCCGTTGATGGCGATGTCCAGCGGGTTGCCGGTGTTGGTCACGTTGCCCTGCGTGAACGACTGCGACACCTTGGTCACGCTCACGCCCTGGCCGATCTGGTTGTCGGACGCACCCACCAGCGAGCGTGCGTACACGTCGCCAAACTCGGCGGTCGATTTCTTGTAGCCGACAGTGTTGGCGTTTGCCACGTTGCTGCCGATCACGTCTAGGTTTGCAGAGGCGGCGTCGAGACCGCTGAGGCCTTGCTGGAATCCCATAATGTTCTCCCGTAGATAAAAAAGCGGGTTCGACCCGTTACTGAATGGTGGTGACGTCCGACAGCTTGGCCGTGTTGCCCGAGGCCAGTTGCAGCTGCGTCGTTCCGTTGGTGATGGTCACGCCCGTTACCTTGTCGGCGCCGGTGGCGTTGGCCGTTGTGATCTTGCCGCCAAGCGTGGCAGAAACCGAGATGGAGTAAGAGCCGTCGGCCACCGTGGTGCCGCTGTCGTTCTTGCCGTTCCAGGTGTAGTTGCCGCTGCCGGCGGACATCTGGCCCAGATCGACCGAACGCACGGTGTTGCCGTTGGCATCCTTGATGGTCACGACCACATCGTCGGCGCCGTTGGGTACCGAGATGCCGAAGTTGGCCGTGCCGGAAGCCAGCGTCAGGTTGGACGACGGCACCTGCACGGTACGGCCGATCAGTGACGAAGCCTGCGTGGCCGCGCTCTGCGTCGCCATGCTCGACATGGTGGTGTTCAGTTGCTGGATACCGTTCACAGTGTTGATCTGCGCAAGCTGCGAGGTCATCTGCGAGTTGTCCATCGGGTTGAGCGGATCCTGGTTCTGCAACTGCGCGACCAGCAACTGCATGAACGTGTTCTGCAGATCGGTGCCGCTGGTGATGGCAAGCTGGTTGCCGGAGGTCGTGCTCGATGTGCCGGTGGTGCTGCTGGTTGAGCTGACGGTCATGTTCGTGTCTCGCTAGGAATGTGCCGCTTACTGGCCCAGGGTCAGAGCCTTGGAGGCCATCGTCTTGGTGGTGTTGGCGACTTCCACGTTGGCCTGGTACGAGCGCGACGCAGAAATCATGTTGACCATTTCGTCCACCACATCGACGTTCGGCATGGTCACGTAGCCGTCGGCATCGGCCAGCGGGTTGCCCGGCTGGTGCATGCGCTTCATGGGGGTGACGGTGTCTTCGACCACGCGGTCGACCGACACGCCCGTGGCGTAGTCGTCAGACTCCTGCACGGGCGAGAACACCACCTGCTTGGCGCGGTACGCCTTGCCGTCCGGGCCCGTCACGCTTTCGGCGTTGGCCAGGTTGGAGGCGACCACGTTCATGCGCTTGGACTGCGCGGTGAGCGCGCTGCCAGCTACATCCATCACCTTGAATAGCGACATGTTGATTCCGATGTCTTCAAATACTGTTGCCGGCATGGCTGCCGGACCGATCCGGTTGTTCTGTATGGCGGCTTGCTCCGGACCAATCTTTGCCGGCCCGGAGCGCCACACAGTTCCCGCCCCTCTTTCGCCGCGCGTGACTGCTGCGCGGTCGTCTTAATGCCTGTCTGCTGCTCTTGATGCTCTTGCTGCTGTTGCTACATCGCGCGCTAGCTGTTCTGAATGGCCGCCAGCATCGACTTGATCTTCTGCGTCACGATGCTCAGATCGGCCTCGTAGCGCACAGTGTTATCGGCAAAGCGCATGCGCTCGCCATCCATGTCCACCGTGTTGCCGTCGATGGACGGCTGCTGCGACGTGCGGTACTGCACTTCACCCTGCAGCGCCTTGGTTTGCTGCGACAGCGACGCCTGCATCAGCGACACATCGCCGGCCGGTGCGCCATCCACCGTCAGGTGGCCTGAAGCCGTTGCCGTCATCGGCAGGCTGTTTCCGCTTTGCTGGCCGACCGCCTTCTGCAGCGCCGACTGAAAATCGAAGTCGCGCGCCTTGTAGTTGGGCGTATCGGCGTTGGCGATGTTCGAGGCCAGGATCTGGTGACGCTGCGAGCGCAAGTGCAGCGCCTGCTCCTGAAAACCGAACAACTGATCCAGCTTGTCGACCATGTCTGTCATTCCTTGCGTGTGGCGTCCTGGTGATTGCTGCCACCCGCCGGGGTTGCGTTCTGTCTTGCGTTTGTGTGTTGCGCGTTCCCTTCGGCTGGAGAACTCGGCATCAGCGGCCCCTTCAAAACCGCCGATGCCGTCTCCAAAACCGCTGAACCGCTTGTCATGCTGAGTTGCCGTCATGCAACCTCAGTGGAAAAGACCTGTCTGCGAATCCAGAGATTGGCCGGGAAACCCTCCCCCGGGGCAGGCTGTACGGCCAGGAACCGCACAACGCCAGGGACTTCACCACGTTGCAAAGTCTAGGGGCGGGTGTGCAAGACCATTCGTCCGAATAAGGGGGGGATTGGCCGACATTTCCGCATTTGGCGCTCGCGCACGCGTGGCTAAACTTCACCGGACTTTTGATGAAGGGGCTCTCCATGTCCACGCGGTTTGCACGCAGCGCGCACCACCCGACCCAACCTGCCGCCACGGCCACGCCGCTGGCTGGGCGCCAGCGCAAGCTGCTGTTGATCCTGGCGCTGGGCCTGCTGGCCAGCGTCGTGCACCCGATCCTGGCGCACGCACAGGGCATGGTGCGCGTCGGGTATCCGCCGGCCCAAGCCGTACAGCAGCCCATGCAGCCCACCACCATCCAGGGGCCGAACGCCATTCAGATGCAGATTCAGCAGCAACTGCAGTCGCAACTGGACATCCTGGGCGGCACAAATGAGACGGGAGCGCCACGTGCGTCGGTCGAGGTCGGCCCGGTAGATGCCCGCGTGGCCAACCAGCCCTGCGACCAGATCGACCTGATGCTGCCGGCGGCCAACCGCCTGCGCGGCCGTATACAAGTGGGCGTGCGCTGCCGCTCGCCGCACGCCTGGGCGGCTTGGGTACCGGCCACGATTCAGATTACGGGGACGTATTACGTCGCCTCGCACCAGCTCTCGCCGGGCAAGACGCTCGATATGGGCGATCTGGAAGCCCGCACGGGCGACCTGTCGATGCTGCCGGCCTCGGTCGTGCAACAGCCGGCCGATGTGGTGGGGCGTGTACTGCTCACGAGCGTGGCCACCAATCAGCCGCTGCGCGCCGAAAGCCTGCGCCTGCCAATTGCCGTGCAAGCCGGCCAGACCGTCAAGCTCATCGCCGAGGGCGGCGGCTTCCAGGTCAGCAGCGACGGCCGAGCCTTGAACCAGGCCGCCGTGGGGCAGGTGGCGCAGGTGCGCACGGCCAACGGCAATGTCGTCTCCGGCATCGCGCAGTCTGCCGGCGTCGTGGCAATCCAGTTCTAAGATCAGATTGATAACGGCAGATCACTTTTCGACTGTGATGCTTGATCGATACCTGCCGCTAAAGTTTGGGCCGGGGTTGGCCGATATGGGTGATAGGATGAACGCGCTCTTCGGAGACACCCGTGAAAATCAACCATATCGTGAACAACACGCCGGCCGTTGCGCCGACCAAGGACGCTGCGTCCGGGTCGACGCGCGCGACCGGTTCGTCCCCGGCCGCTACGACGGCTTCGGGCACCACGCGCCACACCGGCGATGCACCGTCGCTGTCGGTCCAACAAGTCTCGCGCCAAGTGGGCAGCGGCGACTTCGACGCCGCACGCGTCGAGCAGATCCGCAGTGCCATCCAGAACGGCACGCTCAAGATGGACGCCGGCAAGATCGCCGATGCGGCGCTTTCCGACGCGCAATCGCTGCTCTCCACGCGCTCCAAGAAGGTCTGACGGGGGTTTCCCGTCGTCCGTCCCCTGTATTTTCTGACGCCGCCGGTCCGAGGGTTTCCGACTCTCGACCGATCGCGGCGGGGCGGTGTGCCAGCCGGCGGCTGCCCAAGCTTCCAAGCCTGAGCCTGAGGTAGTCACCATGGACAACACACTGCTGATCCGCACCCTTGCCGACGAGCAGGAACTGCTGCGCGCAGCCACCCTCACCCTGGATGCCGAAGCGCAGGCGTTGCGCGATGGCGACATGGTCGAACTCGAGCGCATCACCCAGACCAAGCAGAAACAGCTCGCCGCGCTGGGCGAAGCCGACCGGGACCGCCGCCTTTGGTGGGCCCAGCACGGCGGCGCCGATCCGTACGGGCTGGTCAAATACCTGCGCACCGATGAGACTGCCAGCCGCCTGTTCGACGAGAACCTGGCCCTGGCCCGCCTGCTGCGCCAGCGCAACATCGACAACGGCACCCTGATCGACCTGCGCCTGCGTGCCACGCAGAACGCGCTGTCTGTCCTGCATGCTGCCAACAACGGCGGCGGTACACCCTACGGCCGCGACGGCAAACAACCGCTGTCGATGCCACGCTTCTCGGTCGTCGCGCAATAAGCCACCACAACACGTTTTTTGGGTACAAAAGCCCCGCTTTACGCTTACGTCAATGGGCGTGAAGTGGGGCTAGCTGCTGCTGCCTGATCCTGCTATGTATAGAGGGGTCTAGCACACCACCGATCGGGGTAAACAAAAAGGTTTACATCCCATTGATGGGTGCAACAAGCATGCTGGGGATTTATTCTGCGATTTTGGCGGGGTTAATCCTCCGCGCCTGGCGACATAAACAAGAAAAACCGGAAGGATTTGCGCCTGAATGGCGTGCCAAGGTTTCGGCCCGGTGGCACCGCACTGCGGTGACTGCCGGTTGAACGGGGAAATATACCGAGACCGCACGTCAGAAGCATTTCCACACGCACGCCCGTGTTGATTTTCGACCGGCTGGTCCAAATAGACGCGGCAACGAGCTGATTCCGGAAATGGGCAAACAAACCATAACCAGACAGGCGGCGCAGTGAAATCAATCGTAGTGGAGGCACACCCTTTGGTGCGTGCCGGCGCGACCCATGTGTTGCAATCCTTGCCGGCCATCACCGAAGTGGTCAGCGTCGAGCCGGACGAAGCTCTCTTTGAAAACCTCGCGGCGCATGCGGACGCCGAACTGGCCCTGATCGGCCTGCCCTTGCCTGGCATCGACGATCTGCCAGCGCTCTCCCGGCTGCTGCAACAGCCGCATCCCCGACATGTCGCCGTACTGGGCGAAACCGATTCCGCTGCGCACGTGCGCACGCTGATGCAATTGAATGTGTCGGCCTATCTGCTGAAAAGCTATTCCGGCAAATTGATTGCAGCGGCATTGGAATTGGTGCTCGCGGGCGGCCGTTATGTGCCGGCGTCGATCGTGCTGACACGGCCTGAAGCGATTGGGTCAGGTTCGGCCAACGGTAATGACGATGGCGCGTTACTCGGCCTGACGCAGCGTCAATATGAAATTCTCGTCTTGCTCTCGCGCGGGCATCCGGTCAAAACCATCAGCCGCATGCTGAGTATTTCCGAGGCGACAACCAAGGCGCATATCAACGCGCTGTATCGCCGGCTGGAAGTGCGCAGCCGTACCGAGGCTGTGTTCGTGGCCACGCAGCGCGGCGCCATGCTGCTGAATCAGCCGAACATTGGAGCCGAGGCCCCGGCGCCGCTATCGCCGCCGTTGCGCCTGGCGCGCACCGGCTGACACCGCCGCCATTTCGGCTTTTGCGCATAACAAAAAACGGCGCCCGGAATCCGGACGCCGTTGAAAATGCCCGCCCACGCTGTCGAGACGCGGGCGGTGACAAGGAAAAGCAGAACGCGAAGGCTTAGAACTTTGCGCGGATGCCTACACCGAAGGTGTCAGCCGTCGAGAGATCCGACACCTTGTCGCGGAAGTAAGCCGCATACACATCGGTGCGCTTGGACAGCGAATAGTCGTAGCCCACCGCCCACGTGTTGCGCTTCACGTCAGCCGCACCCGAGGTCTTCGTGTAGGCATACGATGCCAGCACGGCGCCCGGGCCCACCGGAATCGACACGCCCAGCTGACCGCCGTTGCTCTTGGCGTCGCCGGTACTGATCGTGTTCTTGATGTATTGGTATTGGCCGTACAGTTTGACCACGCCAAAGTCGTACGTGGCACCCAACTGCCCCGCCGTCTGGCGCGCAAAGCCAGCCACCAGGCTGTTCAGGTCGCCAGGCGCGCCGTCGTAGCGCACCTGCTGGAACGCCGCCGTGGCTGCAAAGTTGCCACGGAAGTACAGCAGGCTGCCGCCCCACTTGTTCTGACCGTTGTGGCCGGCTTGCTCGCCCGCGCCGTAGATCAGGTTGGCTGTCAGGCCGCCCATGTCCGGCGTGGAGTACATGATCGAGTTGTCCCAGCCCGAATCGCCCACCAGGCCCGAGATACCTGCGGCGCCCGTACGGCCGTTGCCGAGGTAGGTGTGGAACACCATCGGCGAGAACGTGTACGAATCGATGAACGGGTTAAACAGGATCGTCGAAACGAAGTACGGCGGGGTGTTACGGCCGAGCTTGATCGAGCCCCAGCTGTTCGACTGCAGACCGACAAACGAATTACGTGCGAAGAAGTGGTCGCCATCAAAGCGGCCGGACTTGCCCGTGTCGGGGCGGAAGAACGCTTCCAGCGTGAAGATGGCCTTCAGGCCGTTGCCCAGGTCTTCGCTGCCCTTCATGCCCCAGTACGACGTCGACATGCCGCCCGAGTTGACACCCCAGGCGCGGTCCTGGCCCAGGTTCTTGGTGGCGCCCGCCCAGGCATCCACCTGGCCATACAGCGTCACAGACGATTGGGCCTGCGCCGCGCCTGCAGTCAGGGCCGCCGCGGCTGCCAGTGCGGCCAGCGAAAAACGTCGCTTGAGTTGCATTGTTGATTTCTCCCTCTTGTGGTTCCGGTGTGTTGAATCGACTGAATCAGCGTTGAGGCGGCGGGTGGCTCAACCCGCCGCCGCTGAGATGGGGCCGTGAATGCAACTGCCGTGCCAATACGTTGTCGGCAAAGCGTCGCTTCACAAATAAATACGTTTTCTGGGGAAGGGGCGCAGACTAGCTTGAATACTTTAGGCGGACAAGTCCCCATCGCGGGGTGTGTGGCGCCGTTTCTGCACCGGTCTGGCGCAGTGCGCTTTCAGTCGTTTTGGAGCACGCGGATGTCGACTTCGCGTGTGTAGCGCTCGGGGGAAAAATCGCAGTACGTGAGGGAGATCGGCACGTCGGCCACGCTGTAGCCGATGCGGCGCACGCGCACGAGCGGCACACCCGCTTGCACGCCGAGCTGGGCGGCCTGGTGTGCATCGGCCACACAGGCAAGCGGCGCCTCGCGCGAGCGCGCGATAGTCAGGTTGGCGCGCTGGAAGACCTGCACGAACAGGCGATCTTCAAAGTCGCGCGCCTCCAGCATCGCCGCCAGCCGCGTCGTCAGCCACGTGCGCAGCAGCATGATGGGCTGCCCGTCTACCTGGGCGCGCCGCTCGACAAACGCCACCTGCGCGCCCGCCGCCAGGTCGAGCGCGGCGGCCACGATCTCGTCGGCCGCCTCCAGTCGAAAAGCACTGACCGTATAGACCGCGCCCGGCACGTATTCGAGCGCCGCATCTGACTGGCCCGGCGCATACAGCACCGGCCGATGCGGCCCCACTCGATCGAGCACCACGCTGCGCTGCCCCCGCGAGCGCCTGAGCAGCCCTCGAGCCGCCAGCTCATTCAGCGTGCGGCGCGCCGTCAAGCGCGAGACGCCATAGCGCTGGGCGACTTCGTTCTCGCTGGGCGCGATGCTGCCCGCCGGCAGCGTTCCGTGCAGGATGTCGAGCCGAATGCGGTCGGCCAGTTCGAGGTATTTGGGCAGGCGTGGCGTCATGCCGTCGTTATACAGGAACGATCATCGGGCGCAGCAATGCAAATGGCCCACCGGACAGGTGGGCCATTTGCATTGCGCGCTTGCGTGCGCGCCAGGCAGGGCCTGGCAGATCAGGCGATCAGGAATTTATCGCGGTTCTTGCCGATCCAGGCCGGAGCACGGCCGCGGCCGGACCACGTTGCGCCCGTCTTCGGGTCACGATACTTGGCCGGCACCGGCGCCTTCGCACCGGCACGGCGGCCGCGACGCTGAGCCAGGCCCAGGTCTTCAGCCGTCAGGCCATATTCGGCAACCGTCTGGCGCACTTGCTGGATCACCGCTTCCAGCTCCTTGGCACGCGCAGTTTCGATCTGCTCTTCCAGTTTGGCCTTTTGTGCAATCAATTCCTTGTATGTCGCCATATGCGCTCCCAATAAATTCTGGTGTGAAGTCTGGTGTGGATCAGATATTAGATCAATTGTATTCATAACTGAAATCAAATTTCAACGTTTTTGATCCTGCCCCTTCAAACCGCGCCGCTAAGCCGGGAATCAACTCGCGACACACCGGATGCTCAGTTTCAACCGGAAAGTCGGATTGACGTATCGGATTAGCGTACGCGATCATGCAAGGCCACAAACTGGTATCGCGCTGCATTTCAGTGCCACCACCATAGCAAGCGCCGCCGGGTCCCGCAATTCCGGCTTTTGCCGCAAGCGGCAATCCGCAGCATCGCAGCAGTACAGCAAACGCAATATCAATTCATATGCAAGTCGCCGTCCAGGTGTGCCATTGCACCGCGATGGCGCTCGCCAAGGCATGCCCATTTGGCGTGGCCGTAAAACGATTCAAAGCACCACCTTCCAGGTTGCAGTTGGATGAGACAACGATGAATTCGCTCTTGCCACGTCGTTTTTACTATCTGCTTTTGGTCTTTGGCGCGCTGGTCGGCTCCCTGTTTGTCGCCGCGACGTTTTTCTTTCCCGAACGTTCAGCCGAACGAATCAGCGCTTACTTCATCCTGACAATGGGAACATCCGTTTTGATGTGTGCAATCGGGGGAGCACTGACGCATCGCTGGATCGATCAGCATTTCGCCGCGCCAGAACATGGGAATGGCGCGGATACCGAAATAGAACCGGCACCCCCGACCGAGCCGCAGCAAACCGTTTTGAAACCCGTAACCCAAAAGAGCCACAGCGAGGTCGACAAAGCGCGCTCAGAATGTGTTGTATCGACCACAAACTAGACTTTGCGCCGCGCACGACTTTTGCGCATGATGAAGAGCATTGCCCCCGGCTTCCAGTAGCCGGCGTTCTCGTGGCCAGCGTCGCCCGAGGTCCATGCTGAGTGAGATATTGGGCAATACCTCAGGTTGGAGCGTGGGATGCCAGACGAAATTTCCTACCCGTTGTCGGCGCAAAGCCTTCCGGTTCCGCTCTATGTGGTGCTCGAAGGCCGCATCGTCTTTGCCAATGCAGCCGGCGTTTGCATGGTGCGGGCGCTTTCGTCCGACCAACTGCTCGGCGAGCCCTTTTCGCGCTTCTTCCAGGACGTGCCTGCGTGGCTCGAGACCCATGCCGGAGGCGACACCGATGCAAGCCCGCCCGATGCTGGGGCCACGTCGGCAGCGCAACTTGTCTCCGCCCTTTGCGCAGGCGACTCCAACGAGGTGGTCAGCGTTCGACTGACGGTCACGCCAACCCGCTTTGACGGGCTGCCGGCACAGCAGGTGGTGGTGCACGGATTGCCGCTGCCGCTCGATGCGCAACTGCCCGGCAAGGCCGGCGAACGCGTGCTCAGCGCCGAAGCGATTGGCGCAGCGCTGCCGCACGAGCATCTCGATCATCTGCTTTCCACGCTGCCGTCCTCCGCGTCGCTGGGCGAGCGGCTGCATGCTGCGTTGCGGGCGCTGGAGGCAGCGTTGCCCTCGACGCTGTGCGTAGTGGTGCGTGTCGTCTCCGGGCGCGCACGGCTCTATGGCACGCAGCGCGCGCGTGCGAAGCTGGCGTTGCGCGACGATCGTGCAGCGCACCAGCCTCCCACAGCGCACGGTGAATTCGATATCGAACTCGCCCGCATCGCGCCGCTGCTCAATGAGCTGGCGCCCATCGAGCTGATTCGCGAAACCAATGCGCCCACGGCTGTGCGCGATGCGCTCGTGCGCGTGCTGGAGACCGCGCAGCCGACATGGCTATGCCGCATCCCGGCCCAGCATGGCGGCATGGCCGTCGCCGATGATCTGCTCTGCCTCTTCTTCCCCACGGCCAACCCGACCGACGACGCAACGTTGCGCGCAGTGTGCGGCCGCTACATCGCCGCGTTGGTCAAGCTGCTGCGCCTGGAGAATGAATATCGCCAGTCCCGCGAGTTGCGCGACCAGTACCGGCTGGTCGTCAACCATCTGAGCGAGGGCGTGCTGACGCTGTCCACCGATGGCCGCGTGCTGTCGTACAACCGCAGCGCGGCCGAGATCCTTCGCATGTCGGGCGCGTCATGGAAAGGCCGCCCGCGTGTGGCACTGAACGACATGATGCTGGGCGAAGACGGCGCCATCCTGCCCCGCGCGGCATGGCCGTCCACACTGGCGGCCCGCACGGGACGCGCGATCAGCAACGTCGTCGTGGGTGTGCCGGCCGGCAATGGGCAGATCGTGTGGCTGCGTGAGTCGGTGCTGCCGATGTTCTCGCCGGACAGCGCGTCACCGCACGCGGTGCTGCTCATCTTTACCGACATCACGGCCGAGCGTTCCGCCTACGAGCAGTTGCGCCTGCTGGAGACCAAGGATTCGCTTACCGGCCTGCCCAATCGCGCGGCATTCATCGAGCGGCTCGATGCGCGGCTGGCACTGCCGTCGACCGGGGAATCCGCACTGCTGTATATCGGGCTGGACCACTTCAAGACCGTGAACGAGGCGATGGGGCACCACGTGGGCAACCAGGTGCTCAACATGGCGGCGCAGCGCATCCGCAGTCAGGCGGGCCAACGCGCGTTGCTGGCACGATTGGGGGGCGATCAGTTCTGCGTGGCCATCGATGACCCGAAGGCCGCCGACACACTCGCCCAACAGGTGCTCGACGCGCTGGCCCGCCCCTTCACCGGCGGCGAGCGCGAGGTGCATCTGTCCGCCAGCATTGGCGTGGCGGCCTACCCCGAAGACGGCGGTGACGCGGCCACGCTGGTCAGTCACGCTGAAGCCGCCATGTACCGCGCCAAGGAAAACGGCCGTAACCGCATCACCCGGTATTCGCGCACGCTGGAAACCCAGATGCTGCGCCGCTTCACGCTCAACGAGCGCATGCGGCGTGCCCTGGGGCGTGGTCAGGTGCGGCTGGTGTATCAACCCAAGTACGCACTCGACTCGGGTGAACTGGTGGCGGTTGAGGCGCTGATGCGGTGGTCGGACCCCGAGTTGGGCGCGGTGTCACCCAGCGAGTTCATCGACGTGGCGGAGGAGTCGGGCTACATCCTCGAGCTCGGCCGCTGGGCGCTCATGCAGGCCTGCGCGCAAGGCGAGGCATGGGCGCGAAAGTTCGGCTTCACGGGTCGCATGGCGGTCAACGTGTCCGCACGGCAGTGCGATGCCGGCGTGATCGAGCGCGACGTAGACGAGGCACTCAAGGCCTCGGGCATGGCGCCGGGCCGGCTGGAGCTTGAATTGACCGAAAGCGTGCTGCTGGCCGACAGGCAATCGACACAGCGTCTGCTGATGAGCCTGGCCGCGCGGGGCGTGCGCATCTCGCTCGATGATTTCGGCATCGGGTTCTCGTCGCTGTCGTATCTGCGCAGCTTGCCGATCCACAACATCAAGATCGATCGATCGTTCATCAGCGGCGTACCTGGGGTGGCCGACTGCGTGGCACTCACCAAGACCATCATCGCAATGGCCCGCGCGCTGAACATGACGGTCACGGCCGAAGGTGTGGAAACCCCCGAGCAATCGGCGTTCTTGTCCGCGCATGCATGCGACGAGGTGCAGGGCTTCCTGTTTGGGCGGCCCCTTGAAGTGTCTGCACTGGAAGAGTTGCTGCGCACCCGAAGCCGCGCGCAGGCATAAAAAAACGGACCAAAGGTTTAGCCTCGGGTCCGTTTCTTTTCAGGTCGACGCCCGGGTCGAACCGAAATCAACGCGTCGATACGTTGCCCACCAGGCCGCCCAGCGCGGCGCCGCCCAGCGTAGCACCGGGGCCGCCAATCAGCGCAGCGCCGGCCAACCCGCCCACACCCGCGCCAATGGCGGTATTGCGTTGACGTGCCGTCATGTCGGCACAGCCGGTTGCAGTCAGCAGCGTGGCACCGGCCAGCAGAATCGTCAGTACCCGAACCATGTTCTTCTCCTTGAATGCGTCGGTCGCGATCAAGCCATCGCGTATCGGAAGTCTGGCCAACGGGCGCTCAATATGCTGTTTCAAGTTGTAATCAATCGTTGCAATGTGCAGACCGGCGTCTTCCGACAAGCCCTTGCCACATTCGCGAGCAGCGCCGATCAAAACCCGTCACCACGCGGGTCGGATGATGTTTCCCACAGACTTATCCACATGTTCTGTGCATAACCTGCCCAAACGGCGAAGACCCAAGTCACAAAAGGGCTTGACGGGTTTGTGCAAACGTGCAGATCACGTAAAACGTGTGCGTGCAGCGCAAGTTATCCACATCGACAGGGGCTGTTACATCGTGCAACAAACCCTTGTGCGTCAAGCGCTTGCGATGGGTTCTGCAAGCAGTGTGCGCGCTACTGTGGACAAGTTGTGCCGGCCGGAAGCGCCGGGCTGAAGCGGTCGATTAGTTCCGGATACAGCGTTCGATTAGTTTGGGATATGGGCTGTGGCAATTGTCCGGAAAGCCTTGCTGGGCGGGGTGTATCCGAAATTAATCAACAATCACCAAGTGCATAGCTTGGCGCCGCTATGCCGAACTTTGCCGCACCGCAGCATGAGCACAGGGATACTCGTGCCCACGGCTGTAGGGGAACTGCGTAACGTCAAGCCGGCGATGAGGCGGACACGCCATCCCACTGCGAGAAGCCAAACTAGAGCGCCAGTGCATCGGCAAAGCCTGACCGAACGTCAGCCGCCCGTATCTGCCGGCCATTTTGCCCCGCGCTTAAGATACATTCCAACGCGACTTTGGATCGAATCGATCAAAAAGCGAAGCCTCTCTATCAGAGTGGTTTAAAAATCACTTTCAATTGACATACCCCTATCAACAGCCATTCGGCACAGAATTGCTTCGTATCGCCATTGCGCGCAACCCTCGATCGATCGGATAACACCAGGGTAAACATTGATCGATTCGATCATTTTATAAATTACAATGACTGAACCGATCGATGCAGCCGCCACACATGCGCGCCTCGGTCATCCAGGATGCTGACCCACGGGCCATCGGCCCACCACACAAGGATGTGCAACATGACCGCGTCGTTCAAAGGGATCATCCCCGCCCTGATCACCCCGATGACCCCGACCGAAGACGTGGATGAAAACGGACTGCGCGTGCTGGTCGACCGGCTGATCGATGCAGGCGTCCACGGGCTCTTCGTGCTTGGCACCAATGGCGAGTTCATCGCACTCAGCGAAGAAGAGAAGCTGCGCATTGCCCGCATTACCGTCGATCAGGCGCGCGGTCGCGTGCCCGTGGTAGCCGGCACGGGCGCCTATGCCACGCGTGACGTGGTCGCGCTCAATCACAAGATGCAAGACGTGGGTGTGGATGCCGTATCCGTCATCACGCCGTACTTCAACGGCGCCACGCAGCCAGAACTGATTGCACATTACGAGCAGATCGCGCGCGCTACGTCGCTGCCGATCCTGCTGTACACGATTCCGGCCAAAGCTGGCGTGACCCTGACCATCGACACCGTGCGCCGGCTGGCGGACATCCCGAACATCCGGGCCATCAAGGACAGCGGCGGCGATTTCGACCGCCTGCTGCAGCTGATCAACCTGCGCCGCGACGACTTTGCCGTGTTCACGGGCACCGATTCGATGATCCTGTGGACGCTGATTGCCGGCGGCGACGGCGCCGTGGCCGCTACCACCAACGCCGTGCCGCACGTGGTGATGTCGATCTGGAATCAATTCCAGGCCGGCAACGTTCCGGCCGCGCGCGCCGCACAGGAATCACTGCGTGCGCTGCGTGATGCCTTTGCGCTCGGCACCATGCCCGTCGTGCTCAAGACCGCCGCCGAGATGCTCGGCATGCCCGCCGGCCCGGCGCGTTCCCCAGCCAAGCCGCTCGACGCCAAGACCCGTGAACGCCTGGCCGAAGCCCTCACCATCTACCGCGCTGCGCTGAACGTTGCCTGAGCCTCGTTGCCCGCGCCCCCACCACCAAACATCATGTCCCAGACCTATCACTTCCAGACCGTCAAGCACATCGTCCACGGCGCCGGCAGCCTGGCGCTGCTGCCCGAGAAGCTCGCGCTGCTGGACGTCCCCGTCAAACGCATCGCGCTCATCACGCAACCGGTGATGGAGCAGAACGGTGTGATCGGCCGCGTGGTGGAAGCGCTCGCCGCACGTGATGTGGAAGCGCGCATTGTGCGCGGCGTCGAGCCCGAGCCGACCATTGAAAACGTCGAGACCGTCTTCCGCGAGCAGATCGCGCCGTTCGCACCCGACGCCATCCTGTCGATCGGTGGCGGCAGCGTGCTCGATGCAGCCAAGCTGTTTGCCGTGCGCCTGACCAACGACCAGCCGCTGCGCGAATGGCTCGGCATTGACTTGATCAAGCGCCCGGGCATCCCGCTCGTGCTGGTGCCGACCACCGCAGGCACCGGCTCGGAAGTCACACCCAATGCCATCGTCACGCTGCCGGATGAAGAGCTGAAGGTGGGCATCGTCAGTCGGCACCTGCTGCCGCAAGTGGTGATTCTGGATGCGGAGCTGACCTTCGACCTGCCCAAGCCGATCACCGCCGCCACGGGCATCGACGCGTTCGTGCATTCGCTGGAGTCGTATATCTCGACCAAGGCCAATCCGGTGAGCGACATGTTTGCGATGGAGTCGATGCGGCTCATCGGCGCGAACATTGTCGAGGCGTATCAGAACGGCCGATCGGTCAAGGCGCGCGAGGCGATGATGCTGGGCTCGATGTACGGCGGCCTGGCACTCACTGCTGCCGGCACTGCAGCCGTGCATGCGCTGGCTTACCCGCTGGGTGGCATGTTCGGCGTGACGCACGGCGTGGCCAACGCGATGCTGCTGCCGCACGTGATGGCCTTCAACAAGGACGCCATCGTCGCGCGCCTGGCCAACGTGGCGCGCGCACTTGACATCAGCCGCCATGATGTTGACGACGAGACTGCCGCCGATGCCCTCATCGAACGCCTGACCGAGTGGACTGAAGTCGTGCAGATCCCGCAAGACCTGCGCCAGTTCGGGGTGTCCGAATCGCACCTGGACGCGCTGGCCGAAGCCGCGTCCAAGGTCAAGCGCCTGCTGGGCAACAACCCCAAGCCGCTGAGCCATGCGGACATCAAGGCCATCTACCAGCGCCTGCTGCCGTGAATACCACCGCCAAATCCGCGCCGAAGCTGCTGATCCTGGCTGACGATCTGTCGGGTGCCGCCGACTGCGCGGTAGCCGGCGTACGCGCCGGACTGCGCAGCGCGGTCATGCTGCGCGCCGATGTCAGGCAACCGACCGGCGCCGACGTCCTGGCACTGGACACCGACACGCGGCGCGCCAACGCCCTCGACGCGGCGGCCAGGCAGGTGGCGGCATGGCACGCGCTGGCCGGCCCCGCCACGCGGCTCTACAAGAAGATCGACTCGACACTGCGCGGCAACGTCGCCGCCGAGGTGGCCGCACTCGCACCGCTGGCAGGTCTGGCCATCGTCGCGCCCGCGTTTCCTGCGGCCGGACGCACCACCCGCGACGGCCGCCAGTGGCTGCACGGCGTGCCTGTGGAAGACACCGAGGTGTGGCGCAACGAAAGCATCGGCGGCCGTGCCGATCTGCGAGACATGCTGATGCGCCAGGGCCTGCAGACCGCTGTGCTGACGCTTGGCGACATCCGCGCCGGTGCCGCCGCGCTGGCCGGTCGCCTGGCCGCACTGCAAGCAGACGGCGTGCAAGCCGTGGTGTGCGATGCCCAGACCGATGACGACCTCGCGCACATCGCCGAGGCCTCCGTACGGCTGGCGCATGTGTTCTGGGTCGGCTCCGCCGGTCTGGCGCCCGCGCTGATTCGCGCGGCGGGGCTCGGCAGCGCCAACGCCGCTGTCGAAGGCGATGCGGCAACCGCAATCGCCGGGCCGGTGCTGACGGTGGTGGGCAGCATGTCCAGCGTGTCCCACGCACAGGCGTCGGAATTGAAGGCCGCTGCCGGTGCCCGCCTGCTGTCGCTGGAGCTGCCCGTGGAAACGCTCGACACACCGCAGGCGGACATCACCCAGACCGTCATCGATGCGCTGTGCGAAGGCCGCGACGTGCTGGTCACGCTCAGCCAGACCAAACGCGGCAACAGCGCCGACGGCCTGCACTTCTGCCGCCGCCTCGCCACGTTGCTGGCGCCCGCGCTGCCGCATGCCGGCGGCCTCATCGCCACCGGCGGCGAGACCGCGCGCGCCGTGCTGTCGACCGCCGGCATCGATGCGCTGCACCTGAGCGATGAGATCGAATCCGGCATGCCGCTGCTGCATGCCCGACTCACTGGCGTCGGCCGCGTGCTGCCGGTCGTCACCAAGGCGGGTGGCTTCGGCACACCCAGCTCCCTGCATGCCGCCTGGCGACGGTTGATCGAAACCGCAGCCGGCACCCCACCCAAAGGAACTCACGCAATGACCTATCGTCCTGTCATCGGCATCACCATGGGCGATGCCGCCGGTGTCGGCCCCGAGATCATCATGAAGGCGCTCACGCACCGCGCGGTGTATGAGCAATGCCGGCCACTGGTGATCGGTGACACCGCTCGCCTGCGCGATGCCGCCCGACGCGCAGGTGTCTCGCTGGAAGTGCGCTCGATTGAACGCCCCGCCGATGCCGCCTTCCGCTACGGCGTGGTGGACTGCATCGACCTCGGCCTGATCCCCGCCGACCTGCCCTACGGCAAGCTCTCGCCCATTGCCGGCGATGCGGCGTATCAATACATCGCCCGGACCGTCGAACTGACTTCCGCCGGTGAGCTGGACGCCATCTGCACCGCGCCGTTGAACAAGGAGGCGCTGCACGCCGGCGGCCACATCTTCCCGGGCCACACCGAAATGCTGGCGCACCTGACCGGCATCGACGAGGTCTCGATGATGCTGGTGGCACCCAACCTGCGCGTGATCCACGTGACGACGCATATCGGCCTGCTCGATGCCATCCGCCGCATCGAGCCGGGCCTGGTTCAGCGCACCATTGAACGTGCGCACGCCACGCTGGTGCGCGCCGGCATCGACAACCCGCGCATCGGCGTATGCGGCATCAACCCGCATGCGGGTGAGAACGGCCTGTTCGGCCAAGGCGAGGAAGAGGAAAAGATCATCCCGGCCGTGCAGCTGCTGCAGGCGCGCGGTTGGCGCGTGGAAGGTCCGTTGCCGGCCGATACGCTGTTCTTCCGCGCCGGCCGTGGCGACTTCGATGTGGTGGTGGCGATGTACCACGATCAGGGCCACGGTCCGGTCAAGGTGATGGGGCTGGAGGCCGGTGTGAACGTCACCGTGGGCCTGCCGGTGATCCGCACCTCGGTTGACCACGGCACGGCCTTTGACATTGCCGGCAAGGGCATCGCCGATGAACGCAGCATGCTCGAAGCCTTCCGCCAGGCCTGCGAACTCGCCACCCGGCACGACGACCCGCAAGCCGTGCGCGCGGCCTGACGCCGCCGTACTCACGCAGCAAGAATCGATGTAGCGCGCCCCCGCGCACGGCCAGACCCGACGGAGACACGCTGGGCTGGCCAGAGCCATCCGCTCAAAATCAGGAGACAAAGATGACTTCGTTTTCGACTTGGGACACCACCATGATCATCGCCATGGTCGTGGTCTATATCGTGGTGACCAGCGTGGCCAGTATCCGGCTGCGCAGCCGCAATTCCGAACAGTTCATGGTGGCCGGGCGCTCGATGCCGGCCGTGGTGGTGGCGGTGCTGCTGATGTCGGAGTACATCGGTGCGAAGTCGACGGTGGGCACGTCGCAAGAAGCGTTCAGCGTGGGCATTGCCGCATCGTGGTCGGTGATCTCCGCGTCGATCGGCTTCCTGTTCTTCGGCCTGTTCATGGCCAAGCGGCTGTACGCATCGGGCCAGTTCACCATCTCGGGCTTCATTGCCAAGAAATACGGCAACGCGGCCAAGCTGGTGGTGTCGGCCATCATGATCTACTCGCTGCTGCTGGTGAACGTGGGCAACTACGTGAGCGGCGCAGCGGCCATCTCCACCGTCATGCACATCAACCTGCCGACGGCGGCGCTCATCACGGCAATCATCAGCACGATCTACTTCGTGTGGGGCGGGCTCAAGAGCGTGGCCTACCTGACCATCGTGCACAGCGCGGTCAAGGTGGTGGGCATCGGCATCATCGTCGCCGTGGCGTGGAAGCTCTCGGGCGGCATCGCGCCCATGGTGCAGACCATGCCCGAGCACTACTTCACGTGGAAGGGCGCGCTCTCAGGTGGCACCATCGGCGCGTGGATCATCGGCTCGGCCGGGGCGATCTTCTCCACGCAGTTCATCGTGCAGGCCATCTCGTCCACCAAGAGCCCGGAATCCGCGCGTTCGGCTTCGGTGATGGCCGCGGTGCTGTGCGTGCCGATCTCGATTGCGCTGGGCTTCATCGGGGTGGCTGCCAAGTACCTGTTCCCGGGCATCAAGAGCCTTTACGCGCTGCCGGTGTTCCTGCAGCACATGCACCCCCTGCTGGCCGGTGTGGTAACGACGTCGCTGGTGGCATCGATCTTCGTGAGTGTTTGCACGGTGGCGCTGGCGATTGCCTCGCTCATCGTGGCCGACTTCTATGTGCCGCGCTATCGCCCCACGCCCGAGCAGGAACTGCGCGCCACGCGCTGGATTTCGCTGGCGGTGGGTGTACTGCCGCTGGTGTTCGTGCTGTTCGTGCCGCAGATCCTGGCACTCTCGTTCTTCACCCGGGCCCTGCGGCTGTCTGTTTCGGTCGTGGCGCTCATCGGCATCTACCTGCCGTTCTTCAATAGCCGCCGTGGCGTGGTCCTGGGCCTGATCCTGGCCGCTGTCACGACCACCATCTGGTACCTGCTGGGTAACCCGTTCGGCATCGACAACATGTACATCGCGCTCGCCACGCCGGCCGTGGTGCTGGTGTTGGAGAAGCTGTTCTTTCGCACCACGGCGCCCGCGCAAGCGAGCGCACCGGTCGCCAGCATTAAGCCCCATAACGCGGCGCATTGATCCCCCAGACACCGAGCATTGAATTGAGACACGACATGACTGCAACCCTTCCGGCCTACGCCGCCTTCGACGCCAGCGTGCGCGCCGCCTACACCGACGCCGAGCGCCGCGAAGCCTTCATGCCCACGCCCTGCGTGCAGAACCACGCCGCCAACCTGCATGCGCTGCCCAACGGCGACCTGCTGTGCGTCTGGTTTGGCGGCACACAGGAGGGCATTCCCGATGTGTCGATCTATCTGTCGCGACTGGCCGCTGGCACCACCGAATGGCAGCCTGCGATCAAGCTATCGGAAGACTCCACACGATCGGAGCAGAACCCGGTGCTGTTCACCACGCCCACGGGCGACCTCTGGCTGATCTACACCGCCCAGCTTTCCGGCCACCAGAACACGGCCATCGTGCGCCGGCGCATCTCCAAAGATGGCGGCCAGAGCTGGGGCCCCATCGAAACCCTGTTCGATCAGGCCGGCACCTTCGTGCGCCAGCCGATCGTCGTGCTGCCCGACGGCGCGTGGGCCTGCCCCGTGTTCCTGTGCCGCACGCAGCCCGGCGAACGCTGGGTGGGCAACGACGACATCAGCGCCGTCATGGTCTCCGCAGACCAGGGCCGCAACTGGAGCCGCTACGACGTGCCCGACAGCATCGGCTGCGTGCACATGAACGTGCAGACGCTGGCCGACGGCAGCCTGCTCGCGCTCTACCGCAGCCGCTGGGCGGACTTTGTCTACGCCAGCCGCTCGCAAGATGGACGCACCTGGAGCGCACCGCAGCCGACAACGCTACCGAACAACAATTCGTCGATCCAGTTCGTGGCGCTGCGCAACGGGCACCTGGCGCTGGTCTACAACGAGAGCGATGCCTCGCACAGCACCGGCCGCCGCACCTCGCTGTACGACGACATTGAAGACGCAGAAGACCACGGCGAGCTGCGCGACCAGCAGGCATCCACGCGGGGCACTGCATTCTGGGGCGCGCCACGCTCACCGCTGTCGCTGGCCATCTCGGAAGACGGCGGGCAAACCTGGCGCCGCCGCCGCAACCTCGAGATTGGCGACGGCTACTGCATGACCAACAACTCCGCCGAACAACGCAACCGCGAGTATTCGTACCCCTCCATCGTGCAAGGCGCAGATGGCGCGCTGCATATCGCCTTCACCTACTTCCGCCAGCGCATCAAGTACGTGACGGTGGACGAAGCCTGGGTACGCGGCTGACCCGCGCAAGGGGCGCGCGGGCGATTTGCTACAGTGAGCCCCCATCTCGGGTTGGTTGGATATTGCAGACATGAAAGTTACGAAGCGCCGCGAGGCCATGTTGAAGGCCGTGCTGGGCGGCATGAACGACGTCGCAACGCTGTGCGAGCACTTCGGCATGTCGGAAGCCACCGTACGCCGCGACCTGCGCGCGCTCGCTTCCGATCACCGCATCCTCCGCACGTATGGCGGTGCGGCGGCCGTCGGCTCGCACGAGCCTGAAGCCCCCCTGGAAGAGCGACGCATCAGCGCACGCAGGCAGAAGGAAGCGATTGCCCGGCTGGCGCAGGCGCACATCACCGACGGCGACGCCGTCTTCCTCGATGGCGGCACGACCACCGCCGCGCTGGCACGGCACCTGTCCGGCAAGCGCGTGCACGTGGTCACGAACAACCTCATGGTGGTGACCTCGCTGGCGGCCAGCAGCATCCCCGTCACGCTCATCGGCGGGGACGTGCGCCCCTCGAGCATGAGCACGCTCGGACCGCTGGCGCAGTTGTCGCTCAGCCGCGTGAGCGTTGACAAGGCCTTCCTGAGCGCCGATGGCGTGGTCGCCACCAACGGCCTGTGTGAAGCGTCGGCCGATCAGGCGTATCTGAAGGAATGCGTGCTCCGCCAGTCGGCGCAGGTGTTCGTGCTGGCCACGGCGGACAAGCTCGGTCGCGCCAGCCAGCAGCATTGGACGCCCATCGAACGACCCTGGACGCTTATCACCGACAACGGTGCCGCGTCCGATCAACTGGAACCGTTCCACGAGCGCGATGAAGTCGACGTGGAAATCGCCCCGCTGGAATAAGCATGCCAACCCACCCCGCACCGCAAGCCACTACCGCCCGCCATGCTTTGGTGACGGGAGCCTCGTCTGGCATTGGCCGTGCCATCGCAGTGCGTCTGCTGGCCGACGGCTGGCGCGTGACGGGCCTGTGTCGAACGGCCCCTGCCGAGCCGGTCGAGGGCTTGGAAATCGCACACGTGGATGTGACCGACTTCGAGCAGTTAAGCAAGGTATGTGACCGCTTGGGCGCGGTCGACGCACTCGTGCATGCCGCCGGCTTCATGCGCACAGCGCCATTGGGCGAGCTTTCCGCCGCGGATGGTGCAGCGATGTGGCGCGTGCATGTTGATGCCGCGGCCTTCCTCGCAGACAAACTTGTGCCGCGCATGCCAGCTGGCGGCCGCATTCTCTTGATCGGCAGCCGCACGGCCAACGGTGCTCCGACGCGCAGCCAGTACGCAGCCACCAAGGCGGCGCTCGTGGGCATGGCGCGCTCGTGGGCAGCGGAGCTGGCACCGCGCGGCATCACCGTCAACGTGATCGCACCGGGCGCGACGGATACACCGTTCCTGCGCGACCCTGCACGCGCGCACACACCGCCGCGCATGCCGCCCATTGGCCGGTTCATCGCGCCCGAAGAAGTAGCCGCCATGGCGACGTTCCTGGCGGGCGAATACGGCGGCGCCATCACCGGTCAGCAGATCGTGATGTGTGGCGGAGCTTCGTTGTAGCGCTCGCGTGCTGTATTTCTAGGTCCCGTTGGAAGTCACCCGCCAGGGGCGAGTGCGAGCAACGCATCAATGTGTGCTGCGATACCAGGGTCGTAGCGCAGATGGTCATTCGGGTTCGACAAACGCCCATGACCTGCTTGCGCACGGGCCACTGCGGCATGGATCGTTTGAGCCAGCGTGGCGGGATCGTTCACGTCGAATGTGGGCGCGCCGTCGCCGGAAATGACCTCGGTGCAGGCGATGTTGCTCGCCAGCACGGCGGGCGTCCCGCACAATACTGATTCCACCCCAATCAACCCAAACGCTTCGTAATGCGAGGCGAGAATCGTGTAATCCGCCGCGCGGTAGACGTTCTCGATGTCCTTGCGGTATCCCAGGTAGCGGATGTTGGGCGAGGACGACGACACCGGTCGCCCGATCACCGCCAGCTGCACAGGCAAATCCGTCTTCGAGAAAAACGCCTCTAGCAGCGGATAGCCCTTGCGCTTGTGACTCGACGAAGGAAAGACGAATGTGATGCGATTCTTGGCGAAGCCGAGCTCGTCGCGCAATCGCTGGCGTTCAGCCTCAGCCACTGGCGAGAATTTGGTGTCGCTGACCGGCGGGTACACAGTCTTCACCTTGGCCTCGGGGATGTCGTAGTAGTTGATCACCTCCTGCGCCATCAGCTTCGAATGAGCAACGATCACGTGCGAACGCACGTAGTCGCGGCGCTCCAGTTCGATCTGCTGGCGATCCCAGAAGGCAGGCGTTTTCGGAAAGCTCTTGAGATAGCCGATGTGCGTGCCGCCGCAGATGGCAATGTCCGACGCTCCGGTTCTGTTGCAGCCGATCATCAGATCGACATGCTCGCGCTTGGCCAGATGGCGCACGAGCCAACCGAATGCATGGTCATTGAACTTGCCCGGCAGCTTGCGCGTGGGCAGTGCGACGGCCTTGACCTGCCCGTACTCCGGCAGCGCCTTGTCCACCATCTTGGCGAAGAACACAGGACGGATGGCGCGCTCGTGAAAACCGCGCACCAGGTCCATAGCATAGCGTTCGCTGCCACCGCTGTAGCCCAGCGCGTTACACGAGATTCCGACGTTCATGGATGCTTTAGTGATAATCGTGGACAACCCTATCCGATATGCTGCCGAAGATAGGTAAGCGTCCGACTTCTAGCTAAGCCAGCCTCCGTGGCCGCATAGCTGTCTCTGAAAGGACAGTTAAAGCCATGGCGAAGCCCCTTGTAGATATAGAGGCCCATCGAACCACCGCGAGCAAGCTGTGGGATCCAGGAACCCAACTCACTTAGTGGGATGAGGTGGTCGTTTTCTGCGAAATGGAACAACATCGGGGCGCGCGACCGCTGCAGCATCTCGGGATTGCCTCCCAAGCCACTGCCGTAATACGAAACGGACGCAGAAATGCCATCAACATGCGAAGCAAGAAAAGAAAGCCTGCCGCCTAGGCAGAACCCTAGCGAAGCAATTCCGCCAATCACTATGGAAGAGCCGACTAGGAAGCTCGCGCACTTAGCCAGGTCATCGCTTGCTTTGTCAAAGTCCAATCGTCCGTGCTGTTTCCGGGCGATTGCAGTGCCCTCTGGATCGTAAGACAGCGCCGTGTGAAGTCCGTCCCGCCAATATATGTCGGGCGCCAGCACGACGTATCCCTCAGCAGCATAGTCATCCGCAATTGCCTTGATATGGTCGTTCACACCCCAAATCTCTTGGAGCAGGATGAGGCCCGGTCCCCATCCTCTCTCAGGTAGCGAAACATAGCCGTCAAATTTGCCCTCACGCGTCTCAGCGATTGTCACCCACCCATCTCGAGGAGGAGGATTAGAACGCACAGGCACTGGTCCGCTAGCCACGTAAGCTCCTGCAGAGGTGAAAAGCAATTGCCGTTGCCATCGAAACAATAGAGATATGGCCGCCCCTCAGTAACGGTCTGCGCCCTCGGAGCGGCGCTGGAGCAATGCGCCATTCATCCGGGGCCGATGATGTTGGGGCCATGGTGACCTTCAGGCGGCCTTAGTCACGAAGTTCAAATAACTCACTGTTGTTTGAAAACTGGCCCTAACGTTCTGGGTTGCGAAGACGGCTCTGTCAAAACTTCGGGTCGCAACACTTCCAGCAAGGCGGCCTCGCTCATCAGGCCCCGCTCTATGACGATGTCGGCTACACCCCGGCCAGACTCCAGCGCGGCACGCGCAACCTCAGTCGCGTTCGCATAGCCGATGTAAGGGTTCAGTGCAGTCACGATCCCAATCGAGTGCTTCACTCCCTCGAGAAGGTGATCGCGGTTTGCTGTAATGCCCTCCACACACTTTTCCGTTAGGACACGACAGCCAGCACTCATATGCAGCAAGCTCTTGAAAAGACTGTGCGCAATGATCGGCTCAAACGCATTCAGTTGAAGCTGCCCCCCCTCAGCGGCGAACGTGATGGTCACGTCGTTCCCAATCACTTCGAACGCAATTTGATTCATCACTTCGGGGATCACCGGATTCACTTTGCCCGGCATGATGCTGGATCCGGCCTGCATGGGCGGTAGGTTAATCTCGCCGAGGCCAGCACGCGGTCCCGATGACAACAACCGCAGGTCGTTGCAGACCTTGGACAACTTCACTGCGACGCGCTTAAGCACGCCCGACAGTTGAACGAACGCCCCAACGTCTTGGGTCGCCTCAATCAAGTTAGACGCTGTGACAAAGTTCAGACCGGTGATGTCATTCAGGTGATGCACCACGGCCGCGGCGTAATCGGGGTGGGCATTGATACCTGTCCCGATTGCCGTCGCGCCGAGATTGATTTCGCGCAACAGGGCGCCTGCCTCCGTCAGCCTGGCCTCGTCCTCCGCCAGCATGACTGCATAGGATCGAAACTCCTGGCCCAGCGTCATAGGCACGGCATCTTGCAGCTGGGTGCGCCCCATCTTCAACACATCGGCGAACTCCGTCGCCTTGCGGTCGAATGCGCGCCGGAGGTCAGCCATGCTGCCAACCAAGTCTTCAATCAGACGCTGCAGCGCCACCTTGATGGCCGTCGGGTACACATCATTGGTGCTTTGGCTCATGTTGACATCCTCATTCGGATGCAGATACCGATATTCACCTTTCGCGTGGCCGGCGATCTCAAGAGCAAGATTTGCGATCACTTCATTCGCATTCATGTTCGTGGAGGTACCCGCCCCCCCTTGAATCACGTCAAGAGGGAACTGGTCGAGAAGCGCGCCGCCCTGCAGTTGTCTGCACGCCGCCGAGATCCACTCCGCCTTCTGCCTACTGAGCAATCCCAAATCCGAATTTGCCATTGCGGCAGCCGCCTTAATCTCGGCCAGCGCCCGGATCAGTTGCGGATAGCGCGAGATTGATGTCTCGCTGATTGCGAAATTATTCATCGCACGCACGGTATGGACGCCGTAGTAAGCGTCGGCGGGCACAGCTAGGTCTCCCAGCAGATCGTGCTCTACGCGAGTGGCAAACGCCTGAGGCATGTCGTTCCTCCCAATTGCTCAGTTTTTCAGCTTTTTTCAGAAATCTCGAGATGTGCCGCCGCAAGCGCATTGGACGGTCATATCCGGGTGAACCCTAGGGCCAGGACAGGCTCGTTTACATGCAAGACCTGCCGCCCCTTGATCCAGATCATAGTGGCAAACCTCGAAAAATGAAATCCTTTACATTCCTAAACAACTTCACTACCATCCTTTCCTACACAAAAGAATCTTTCCTCATGCCTGTCCACACGGACAGCAACTCGACTCAGCTGAGCTCATTGCCTCAGCATATGTAAACGATTACTAGTGTCGGAACATTCTCTGAAATGAAGGTCCGACTTTTTGGAGCGACAAATGACGGAACAAGCTCAACAGCAAACTAACGAAGCGGAAGAAGCCGCCCGCCAAGGGGGGAAATATATGGTCGTGCGCCCCAGTGGCGAGGAAAGCTACTGGCAACCGAAGCCAGCCAACGGCCACGCTTCGGTGCACGTAGCACCACACCTGGTGCCGATGGACATCCGGTTCTCCATGGGCACCCAGACACTGCCGCCGGGCGGCGTCGTGCGTAAGCACTCGCACGACGCGAACGAGGAAGTCCTGCACTTCATCTCGGGCAGCGGGAAAGCACTACTCGATGGCGTCGAGTATCGCCTCGAAGGAGGCACGACGCTATTTCTTGGAAAGCTGCGCACGCATACCTTCATCAACGACGGCGACACTGATCTGCACTGGGCATGGTTCTTTATGCCCTCGGGTCTGGAAGATTTTTTCCGAGACATCGGTCGTCCACGTACGCCTGGCGAAAAGGCTCCCGAGCCCTTCGACCGGCCGGAAAACGTGGCGGAAATTGAGGCTCGCACGGTCTTCGCACAAAGCGGATCGAAGCAAGTCTGAACACTCCCATGTCGCGCGTTCATTATGACGTGGCCGGCGCCGGCCCCACGATTGTCCTGATCTCGGGACTCGGGGGGCTCGGCAGCTTCTGGGCCCCTGTCATCCCACTGCTTGCTACATCGGCTCGTGTCGTCACGTTTGATCATCCAGGCTTGGGCCGGAGTGCGCCGAGCGATGTGCAGACCATTCCCAACATCGCAGCGTCCGTTATCGAGTTGCTGGATACGCTGCACGTCAGCTCGGCTCATATCGTAGGTCACTCAACTGGAAGCGTCGTTGGGCAGACACTGGCCCTTGACTATAGATCTCGCGTCAATCGACTCGTTTTAAGTGGAGGTTGGGCACAACCCGATGCTCGCTTCCGGGATCTATTTGCGTTCCGGCGCTTCCTGCTAGAAAAGGTGGGGCCAGGCGCTTACGCAGCGCTTTCCCTGCTGGGCGGCTATGACAGCGAGTGGTACAGCAGCCACTTGGCGGGCCCCCTTCCTCCTAATTTCAAGGATGGCGGACCGGCCGACACACCGACTGTCGTGAAGCGTCTAAACATGCTTCTCGAGTACAACCGCGCAGATGATTTGGGACAAATCGATGCCCCAACCCTGGTGATGGGTGCAAAAGACGACTTCATTGTCCCGTTCCACCACAGCCGTGACCTGGCGGCTCGAATCGCTGACTCACTTTTGGTAGACATCGCCGGCGGTCATTTTTTTCCGCAGGTCGTACCTGAGTCCTTTTGCAAGCTCGTCAGTATGTTTTTGGGGCTCAAATGAACAAGACCGTAGCAAAAACACCTTTTGATCCTGCAGCAGCGGAAGACCCGCCGTTGTACACACCACCGACTGAGCGCATCGCGCTGATTGGTCTGGGTGCAATGGGCCGCCGTGTTATCAGCTCTCTTCGCTCAGGTCCCTACGCCAACATAGCAATCGCCGGCTTGGATCCGCATGCTGACATGGCGTCGGTCAACTACGAACTCGACAGTGACGTCTTCCGCGATACGAAGTCATTGCTAGCGTGGCAGCCGACTGTTGTCGTTGAATGCGCCGGGCACGACGCGGTCGAGTGCGTGGTCACCGAATGCTTGCGCAATGGCGTAGACGCTATCGTCGCGTCGCTCGGCGCTATGTCATATCCGGCCGTTCGGGAGAAGCTGCACGATGCGCAAATTGCTGGCAAGTCAAAGCTGACCCTTGTCTCGGGCGCCATTGGGGGCCTTGATGCAATCAGCGCTGCACGTGCAGCGGGCCTAGAGAGCGTTCGCTACATAGGTCGCAAGCCGCCGAAGGCGTGGATTGGTTCGCCGGCGGAAAGTGAGTTCGACTTGAGCTCCATTTCAGAACCGACAACGATCTTCGAAGGCACGGCTGCTGAGTCTGCGGCGCGCTATCCCAAAAACGCCAATGTTACGGCCGCAGTGGCTTTGGCCGGAGTCGGATTCGATGCAACAACAGTGACGCTTCTGGCGGATCCGCGCGTCAACAAGAACGTGCACGAGGTCGAGGCGATCGGCGCCTTTGGAAGTCTTCACATCCGGCTCGAGAACAACCCGCTCCCGGATAACCCCCGGACATCTTGGTTGGCTGCATTGAGCATTGAGGACGCCATTCTTCGGCGCCTCCGTAACGATATTTGAAGGAAAGAGAAAAAAATGCGACTGGAAGGAAAAGTAGCGCTGATCACAGGCGCTGGAGCAGGTATCGGCGCGGCCACGGCGGAGCTGTTCGCCAAGGAAGGCGCGCGGGTTGTCGTGGCTGACCGCGACTACGTTGGGGCCTGTACGGTGGCGAAGGCCATCGGTGAGCAGGCGTTTGCCGTCGAGGCAGATGTCACGCGTAGTGAGCAGGT
>NZ_JBRFVG010000007.1:0-279497 GCF_052950655.1 Ralstonia sp. VS2407 | reverse complement strand
CTCTGTCCAAGACCTGATTGACCGCCTCGACCTTGAATTCTTCGGTGTATCTCTGCGCACTCATCGCAACTCCTGTCTAACCTCTAGTTTGAGGCTCACAGGTGTCTACTGGCAGCGGGGCGATTCAGAGCGACGTAAGCGATGGCATGGTCCCGCAGGCCGGCGATGTCGAGCTCGTCTCGTGACTTCGCCACCGAGATCGCCGGTTGAGCCACCTACAGGCTTGGCGGCATCTCGGCCGAATAGGAAAGGCCCGCAATAAAAGCGGCTCGCCGGACTGCAGTTCTTCTGTCTTGTGCCGATTACCAGCGGTGACGGCGTGCCGCGCGCGCGCCCCAGACCGACCGCGGTCTGCCTTGTCGAAGAGGCAGACATGCGGCCGGTCGTTGCGCCCAAGACCACGACATGCCCCTTCGCCCCCTTGCCCGACGGCTGGCCACATCGGCAGGCCACCATCCTTTTATCGTTGGTGCGCTGGGAACGCTGCTGACGTTGATTGTCCTGGCAATCAGTGCGCTGACACTGTGGGCCAACCGCGAAACGGCCATCGAGCACGCTAACGAAACCTCGCGGAATGTCGCCGCCGTTCTGGCAAGCCACATCTCGCGCACCGTTGAATCGGCGGATCAGTCTCTGCTGATGCTGATTGCCGCGCTCAACAAGCCCGGCATCCGGCAACTCGATCCAGAGGTACAGCACGACCTGCTTTTCAGCCAGACGGCTTCCGCCCGATATGTCACCGGCATGGGCGTGACCGACGACAAGGGCCGGCTCGTTGACGGTTGCTGCTCCTCGACGCACCACTGGGATTTCAGCGATCGGGATTACTTCATCGTCCATCGCGACCACGCAAACCTTGGCCTCTACATCTCCGCCGTCTATAAGGCGCGCTCACGCGCAGGCGTGGAGGCCATTGCCCTGAGCCGAAGGATGAACCGAGCCGATGGGACGTTCGCGGGCACCGCGCTGGTGGCAATCGACCTCGATTACTTCAAGCAGCTTCTTGGGAAGCTCGATGTCGGGCCGCGTGGCATCACGGCCATTGTCCGCACCGACGGAACGCTGGTGGCGAGAAATCCGCCTCCCGGCGCAGCCCGCGCGCTCAATTTCAGCAAATCGCTGACATTCCCGCGCATGGTGAACCAGGAGTCCGGCTTCTACGTAGCACGGTCTGCCAGCGACGGCGTGCTGCGCCTCTATACATTCCAACGTGTGCCGGGCACACCCTTCATCGCCGTGGTGGCCCCGGCAATGAGCGATGCACTTGCACCCTGGCAACGGTTGTCGTGGATCGTCGGGTTGTCGTCGCTGTCGGTCAGCCTCGCCTTCTGCGCGGGCGTATGGCTGCTGGCTTTTGCACTGCGTGGGCGCGTGATGGCCGAAAGCCATCTGCGCGAGCTGACGCAAACCGACCCGCTGACCGGGCTGAAGAACAGGCGCGCACTGGATGTCGCACTGGAGAACGAATGGGACCGCCTGCAGCGCAATGACAGTCGCCTATCCGTGCTGTTTGTCGATGCCGATCACTTCAAACGCTACAACGACGAGCACGGGCATGCCCAGGGCGACTCCGCGCTCCAGGTCCTCGCCCACTGCATTTCCAAGCATGCGCGACGGCGCGGCGACCTCGCGGCCCGATACGGCGGTGAAGAGTTCGTGGTGTTGTTGCCCGATACGGACGCAGCCGGCGCCAGGCAAATCGCCGAAGCGATCCGTGCCGAAGTGGAAGGAACCCGCGCCGGCACCGGCAACACAGGCTTGGCCCCCTTCACGGTGAGCATCGGTTGCGCTACGGCGCGGCGCGCGAGCTTCGCGTCGCCGGACGCATTGACCAAGGCTGCGGACGATGCGCTCTACGAGGCCAAGCGCAAAGGCCGCAACCGCGTTGACTGTGCGACGGTTGCCTAGCCCGGTTATTGCAGCGTGGCCCCGCCCCCGCCCAGATACAGACCGAGCAGGCGCGCGAACTGGCCACCGTCGGTGTTGATCGTCGTCTGGTACGTACCGCCCGAGCCGAAGACGATGGCGAAGGTATGGCCGTCGCCGTATTCCTGCGTGTTGCGCAGCATGTAATCGACGCGGTTATCACGATAGTGCTGGTTGGTGCCACCCGGCGTGCTGGACGCCACACCCAGCGGCGTCTGCCACCAGAGAATCGGCAGCCCATTGCCCAATGCGGTCCGATAGTCCAGGTAGCTGCTTTGCGACTGGTGGAAATTCGGCGTGTTGATGTTGGCCTCGTCCCAGTAGAACGTGCCGCTGCGGCCCGTGCATTCAGCCACCGCGGCAACTTCCAGGCAGCCGGCGTCGCGGTCGCTGGTCTGCGCGACGATGAAGTCGGCCTGGTGCGCGGCCGCAGCACGCATTTCCCCCGCCACCGCAGTCGGCGATCCCGACCAGAACGCGGGCGGGAATCCGATCAGCGCCTTGGGTGCGATCTGGCGCGCCATCTGCACCAGGCACTGCCCGATGCCGGCGGCGGTGTTGGGCAGGCTGCTGCATTCGGGCTGGCTGTTCACCACCGCGGGCATCTGCGTGGGGTCATGGCTCGGTGCTTGCGCCCACACGTAGCCCCAGAAATCGGGCTCCAGGTTGACCAGCACGGGCGCGTTCAGGGCGGCGATGCGTTGATACATCAATCGCGCCTGGCTCCAGTACGTGTTCATGAACGTCGCATCGGTGATGCCGCTGAGGTTGCCGTCACCGTTCTGCGCCATCTGATAGAAGGTGAACATCGGCGTTGCGCCATAGGCCTGGGCGGCCTGCGCGCTGTACGTGATGTAGGCGCCGTCGGGGCTGTTCCAGTAGGGCCACGAGCCAGGCCCCGCACCCACGAGGTAGACATCGATGATGTCCGGCCGAATGCCCTGGCTTTGCATATCCGAAATCGACTGGCCCGAACCGAGGCCGACAAGCACGCGCGAAGGCTTGCCCAATTTCTGGACGAGGGCCGCGCTGGCCGACTGGGTCGATGTACTGCCGCCGGTGGTTCCACCGCCATTTCCGCCGGTCTGGCCGCCGGTGCTCCCTCCACTGGTGCCACCGCTGGTACCGCCTTGCGCCCCTGTGCCACTGCCCGTGCCGGTCGTGCTGCTGGCCTGCGTGCTATCGGATCCGCCACCACAGCCCGCTAGCGCAAACGCAATCGCTGCGACGGCAATCCATCGTTGAGAAAACACGGTCATCAAAAAATCCTTGAAAGAAAAGGTGCATCTGATTGCTGGGCCCCATCGGGCCCGTGGCAATCAACTCGCCATGAGTGACGCAATCTGGGCAGCGCTGAGCGCGTCGCGATAGATGCGGAGATCATCGACAAGGCCGTCGAACGTCGAAGTGTCGGCGCGAAATTTTCACCATGCTGCCCGTGGGGCAAGCCTCTTCCAACAGCGGTACCCCGGGGTACCTGCTTGTTGCTCACACACCCTCCCGACTTTCTTGTTGTCGTCAAACCGCGCGCAAGATTGCACGAACCGTGCCACACCCCCTACGAAAGAGGGGTGATGCGGTTTGGTGCGACATGTGACACGAAGCGTCAGCACATTTCAATGCATTGGCAGATTTGATGAGCTTTTTTGATAAAGCGCCGGGTCGCATGCCGGCCAACATTCGGGCACGGTCTCTTGCGCAAATGGGCGCATCACCGTGACCGCCGCATCGCTTCCGTCCTTGTCCGCCCCGTGTCACCCGGTGATAAATCGCGCAAAATGCTGCGCATCTGCGATGTGGAGGCAAGCCGGTGGGCATCAATTTCGATTTGACGGACTTGCAAGCCTTTCGGGCGGTGGTGGAGTTGGGCAACTTCCGAAAGGCCGCCGAGGCGATCAGCATTTCCCAGCCCGCGTTGAGCCGTCGGATCGACAAGCTCGAGAGCGCGCTGGGTGTGCCCTTGTTCGAACGCACCACGCGCAGCGTCACGCTCACCACCGTCGGGCGCGTGTTTGCCCGCAGTGCCGAACAATTGCTCGACGATCTGGACGTCGCCCTGCTCGGCATCCGCGACGTTTCATCGAGCCGCCTCGGGCACGTGACCATCGCATGCGTGCCGTCGGTGGCCTACTACTTTCTGCCGAACCTGATTGCGACCTACCACCGCCGCTTTCCGCGCATCAGGGTCAAGCTGCTGGATGCAAGCGCGAACGAAGTGCTCGGCGCCGTCATCAGCGGCGAGGCAGATTTTGGCGTGAGCTTCATGGGCAGCCAGGAGCCCGAGATCGAATTCAAGATGCTGCTGCAGGAGCGGTTTGTTGCAGCGTGCCGACGCGATCATCCGCTCGCCCGAAAGAAGCGCGTGACGTGGAACGAGCTTTACACGCACGAATACGTGTCAGTGGACAAGACGTCAGGCAACCGCCTGTTGCTGGACCAGGCGCTGTCAGCGGTGGCGCCGCGAGCGCCCAGCGTGTGCGAGACGCGGCACGTCACCACCATGCTGGGGTTGGTTGAAGCGGGGCTTGGCGTTGCCGCGGTGCCATCGATGGCCATGCCGGGGCGCGACCACCCGATTCTCACGAGCGTGCCGCTGGTGGAGCCGGTGGTGAACCGGCGCGTGGGGATTGTGAAGCGGCGCGGCCGGGCGCTCACACCGGCCGCCGAGGCGTTTCACCGGATGATCATTGAAGCGAAGCGTGGCGGCGTGACAGCAAGCAATGCATAGCCAGCGCCGCTTGACGTGCCACGCGGACGCGGTGCCTCAATGGGCAAGTACCGAATCGAGACCAGTCGATTTCACATCTACCTGCACACCGGGCGAAGCAAGATAGTCGAGAAGCGCCTTGGCTTCCTTTGGATGCTGCGCGCCAACGGGGATGCCCGCGGCAAAGCGCGTGACCGACTGCAGCGACTCCGGAATCTTGCCGACAAAGGTTGCGCCCTGCACCGGCAGCAACTCGCTCACTTGCTGAAAGCCGATTTCATAGTCGCCGGTGGCCACCACTGACGCCACCGGAATGCGCGGGATCATCTTCGCCTTCGCCTTGACCTGATCTTCAATGCCGAGCTTCTTGAACAGCTCGCGCTCGATATAGACGCCGCTTGCGCTGTCCGAGTAGGCAATCGACTTGGCATGCAGCAGCACTTGCTTGAGCCCCTCGGGGGAGCTGATGTCGGGCTTGGCCGCGCCTTCGCGCACGACCATGCCGATGCGCGAGTCGGCCAGTTCCACGCGTGAGTCCGGGATGATCTTGCCCTGCTTGATCAGATCGTCGAGCGCGTAGCCGACCATGATGACGGCGTCGGCAGGCTCACCGCGCGCAAGCCGGTTCGGAATGGCTTCGGGCGACTTGCCCATCGAGGGCCCAAGCGCGGTGTTGAGCGTGTTGCCCGTCTGCGATGCAAATTTCGGCCCGAGCACCTTGTAGGCGGCGGTAAAGCCACCGGAGCTCATGACGTGCAGCTCGGCCGCCTGCACGTGGGCCGCAACTGCGGAGGTTGCGACGAGCGCGGCTGCGCACAGTTTCAGAAACAGAGTCTTCATGGTGATGGTCATGCCAGGTCGTACGTGTTTGTGAATATGCGGAACGCGCTCTGCGTCAGTGGGCCGGAGCCAGCGCTACCGCGCGACGGCGATACAGCGTCAACGTCGCCAGGAGCGCGCACACGGCGGCAAAACTCATCCAGTAGCCGGGGGCGGCCTTGTCGCCCGTCATGTGGATGATGGCTGTCGAGATGGCGGGGGTAAAACCGCCAAACACTGCTGTTGCGAGGCTATAGGCCAGGGAGAAACCCGCAACGCGCACCTCCACGGGCATCACTTCCGTGAGCGCAACGACCATCGCACCGTTGTAGATGCCGTACATGAACGACAGCCACAGCAACACGAGCAGCATGTTCATGAAGCTCGGCGCATGCGCGAGGAACGAGAGCGCCGGATAGGCGGTGGCGATGGTCAGCACCGTCATGCTGATGAGCAGCGGGCGGCGGCCGATCCTGTCGGAGAGCACACCCCCAATCGGCAGCCACACGAAATTCGACACCCCCACACACAGCGTGACGAGCAGGCTGTCGGCCGTGCTCAGGTGCAAGACCGTTTTGCCGAACGTCGGCGCATAGACGGTAATGAGGTAGAAGCTCGTGGTGGTCATGGCGACGAGCATCATGCCGGCGATGACGACACCCCAGTTTTGCGCCAGCGTGCTGAATACGTCTTTCATGCTCGGGCGATGCTTGCGTGCCTTGAACTCCTGCGTTTCTTCAAGATTACGGCGCAGCACAAAGATGAACGGCACGATCATGCAACCGACGAAGAACGGCACGCGCCATCCCCATGCGGCGATGGCCGGTGCGCTCAGCCATTGGTTGAGCACAAACCCCAGGCCTGCCGCCACGACGATTGCGACCTGCTGGCTGGCCGACTGCCAGCTCGTGAAGAAACCCTTGCGGCCCGGCGTGGCCATCTCGGCCAGATACACCGATACGCCGCCCAACTCGGCACCCGCCGAGAAGCCCTGCAGGAGGCGCCCGAGCAACACGAGCGCAGGCGCCAGGAGGCCGATCGTGGCGTAGCCGGGAACGAACGCGATCAGCACGGTCCCGCTTGCCATGATGGACAGTGTGACGATCAAGCCCTTTCGGCGACCGACATCGTCAATGTACGCACCGAGCACGACGGCGCCCAGCGGCCGCATGAGGAAGCCGGCGCCAAAAACGGCGAAGGTCATCATCAGCGAGGCGAACTCACTCTGGGCGGGGAAGAAGACGTTGGCGATCTGCGTGGCGTAGAAGCCAAACAGGAAGAAGTCGAACTGCTCCAGGAAATTCCCGGCAGTGACGCGGAAGACCGCGGCGGCCTTTGATTGCCCGGTCGAAAGGCTGGACTGGGGGTGCATCGAGGTGTCTCCTGGAAGCCAAAAAAGAATACGCCGTCGAACGGCGCTTTGTCGTTTTGGCAATATTCACCGGGAGACCGACAAACGAGAAGTGCAATTTTCGGAAGGATTGATGTGCTTTGGTTATCAATCGTTTCTGGCCTGCGTCGCCACGTTTTCGCCGCGCAACTGGGGGGCCGCACTGCTGCAAGACGGGCTCAAGCAATTCACTGCGTCGGAACTGCAAAATAAAAAAACGCCAACCCGGAATGGGTTGGCGTTTTGCTTGGGGTATGACCGGATCAGTCGATCAATGAATCAGTGGAACTGGTTCATCGTGTTGTCCTTACCCGCAGCCTTCAGCGCTGCTTCGCCGCTGAAGTATTCCTTGTGGTCGTCGCCGATGTCCGAGCCCGACATGTTCTGGTGCTTGACGCAGGCGATGCCTTGGCGGATTTCCTTGCGCTGCACGCCAGCCACGTAACCGAGCATGCCCTGGTCGCCGAAGTATTCCTTGGCCAGGTTGTCGGTCGACAGCGCGGCGGTGTGGTACGTCGGCAGCGTGATCAGGTGGTGGAAGATGCCGGCTTCGCGCGATGCATCAGCCTGGAACGTGCGGATCTTCTCGTCGGCGAGCTTCGCCAGTTCGCTGTCGTCGTACTCGGCGCTCATCAGTTGGCCGCGCTCGTAGGCCGAGACGTCCTTGCCGGCTTCCTTCATGGCGTCATACACCTGCTGACGGAAGTTCAGCGTCCAGTTGAACGACGGGCTGTTGTTGTACACCAGCTTGGCGTTCGGGATGACCTTGCGGATTTCCTTGACCATGCCGCCGATCTGGCCGATGTGCGGTTTTTCGGTTTCGATCCACAGCAGGTCGGCGCCGTTTTGCAGCGAGGTGATGCAATCCAGCACGCAACGTGCTTCGCCCGTGCCGGCGCGGAACTGGAACAGGTTGCTCGGCAGGCGCTTCGGACGCAGCAGCTTGCCGTCGCGCTTGATGACGACGTCACCGTTGCCCAGTTGGTCGGCCGACAGTTCTTCGCAGTCGAGGAACGCGTTGTATTGGTCGCCCAGGTCGCCCGGCGTGTTCGTCACGGCGATCTGCTTGGTCAGGCCGGCGCCCAGCGAGTCGGTACGGGCGACGATGATGCCGTCGTCCACGCCCAGTTCCAGGAACGCGTAACGGATCGCGCGGATCTTGGCCAGGAAGTCTTCATGCGGCACAGTGACCTTGCCGTCCTGGTGGCCGCACTGCTTCTCGTCCGACACCTGGTTTTCGATCTGGATGCAGCAGGCACCCGCTTCGATGAACTGCTTGGCCAGCAGGTAGGTGGCTTCTGCGTTACCGAAACCGGCGTCGATGTCGGCAATGATGGGCACCACGTGCGTGACGTGGTTGTCGATCTTTTCCTGGATGGCGGCCTTGGCGGCTGCGTCCTTGGCGGCGTCCAGTTCGCGGAACAGGCCACCCAGTTCACGGGCGTCGGCCTGGCGCAGGAACGTATACAGCTCGCGGATCAGCGCGCTGACAGAAGTCTTCTCGTGCATCGATTGGTCCGGCAGCGGGCCGAACTCCGAGCGCAGTGCGGCGACCATCCAGCCCGACAGGTACAGGTAGCGGCGTTCGGTGCTCTTGAAGTGCTTCTTGATGGAAATCATCTTCTGCTGGCCGATGAAGCCGTGCCAGCAACCCAGGGACTGCGTGTACTTGGCCGGATCAGCATCGTAGGCGGCCATGTCGGCGCGCATGATCTTGGCGGTGTACTTGGCGATGTCCAGACCCGTCTTGAACTTGTTCTGGGCACGCATGCGCGCAGCGTACTCGGGGTTGATCGCGTTCCATGCGCTGCCGTAGGTTTCTTTCACACCGGCAACTGCCTTGATGTCGTCTTGATACTGGGCCATGTCAATTTCCTGGAAATAAAGCGCGTTTGAGAAGAATCGGTTGCGTGTGCAGCTACGGAGTTCGAAGCGAGCAGCGTGGATTTATTGTAGGTCGGCTTTGACGCGTCGCAGCAAGGTCTTATATAAGACATAAGACTTAGTTTCTCTTTATTTTTCAAAGAGATAGCAAACAAATTTTGCGATGCGGAACGTGTTTTCAGCAAACGGGACGGCGGTAACGAAGAATTTCGGGGCAAATTCCGCAATGTGAAACGGCCTTTCAGGTGCTGAAGTCCGGCAAATTCACCGGTGCAGCACCGAGCGACGCGCGTCAACCTGGAGCGGTGATACCCGCGCAGCCAGTTGCCGGGCGGGCTCGGCGCCCCCACTATGTGCTTGCCGCTCAACGATCGAAGTGGCGCAGCCCAGCGCCCTCATCCGCCCACAGCAAAAGGAAGACTCCATGCTCGCTCCGGACTACGACGTGGTCGTCTTTGGCGCCACCAGCTTTGTCGGCCAGATCCTGACCCGATATCTGGCTGAACATTTCTCGGGCGATGCGGAAACGCTGCGCTGGGCCATTGCCGGACGATCCGAAGCAAAGCTCCTGGAGGTCAAACGTTCACTGGGTGCAGCAGGAGAGTCGGTTCCGATCATCGTGGCGGATGCTGCCAACGAAGCCCAATTGCGCGTCCTGTGCGCGCAAACGCGGGTAGTGGTGTCCACGGTGGGCCCTTACGCGTTATACGGCGAGCCGTTGATCAAGGTCTGCGCCGAAAGCGGTACGGACTACTGCGACCTCACCGGCGAGACCCAATGGATCAGGCGCATGATCGACAAATATGAAGCGACGGCACAGCAATCGGGAGCACGCATCGTGCATTGCTGTGGCTTCGACTCGGTGCCATCGGACATGGGCGTCTACTTCCTGCAGCAACAAGCCATGCGGGAATGGGGTACGCCCGCCACGCAGGTGAAGTTGCGGGTCAAGACACTCAAGGGCGGCGCATCTGGCGGCACGGTGGCCAGCCTGATCAACGTCGTGCAAGAAGCCGCTGCCGACCCCGATTTGCGCAGGGAACTGGCCGACCCTTACTCCCTATGCCCCAAGGGCCACGGCTTCACGGCACGCCAGCGCTCAGTCCGGGGCGCGGCATTCGATGCCGATTTCGATGTGTGGATTGCGCCCTTCGTCATGGCGGCCATCAACGAGCGCGTGGTGCACCGCTCCAACGCCCTGTCCGGCAACGCCTATGGCAACCCATTCATCTACGACGAAGCGGTGATGACGGGGTCCGGCCTGAGCAGCCGTTTGAGGGCCGTGGCGGTGGTGGCGGGCCTGGGCGCCTTCATGCTGGGCATTGTCGTCAAGCCCGTGCGCATCGTGATGGAGCGCATTCTGTTGCCCAAACCCGGCGAAGGCCCCACGCCTGCAGCGCAACTGGCCGGCCGCTACGACCTGCGCCTCTTTGGCCGCACCGATCAAGGAAACACATTGCGCGTGAAGGTGACCGGGGATCGCGACCCCGGCTATGGCTCGACCGGCAAGATGCTGGGGCAGGCCGCCGCCAGCCTCGCGCTGGACCACGTAAAAGACGGCACCAAGACCGGGCGCCCGGGCGGCTTCTGGACGCCGGCCACGATGTTTGATGAGCGTTTCATCGAGCGCCTGACCCGCCATGCCGGTCTGCGCTTCGAGCGGATATAAGCGCGATGAAGCGCCCGCTCGGCCGAGGCATCAATCGTTCTGCCCGCGCGCAAAGATGTCCCAGCTGGCCATGAAGAGTGCGGCGACCAGCGGCCCGATCACGAAGCCGGTGATGCCGAACAGCTCCATTCCGCCCAGGGTGGAGATCAGCACGACCCAGTCGGGCATCTTGGTGTCCTTGCCGACCAGCAGCGGGCGCAGCAAGTTGTCGACAAGGCCGATCACGCCGCCGCAGAACGCAACGAGGATCACGCATTTCCAGATCGCGCCCACCATCAGGAAGTAGACCGCGACCGGAATCCACACGAGGCTCGCGCCAATCGCGGGCAGCAGCGACAGGAATGCCATCAACGCGCCCCACAGCACCACGCCGTCAATGCCGAGGAACCAGAAGATGAGCCCGCCAAGTGCGCCCTGCACCAGCGCAACGGCAATGTTGCCCTTCACGGTGGCGCGCACGACGGTGGTGAATTTGCTCAGCAGCAGGCGCTTGTGCTCTTCATCCATCGGCAGCGCGCGGCGCACACGGCGGCCGATCTCGGCGCCATCGCGCAGCAGGAAGAACACCATGTACAGCATCACGCCAAAGCCGACCACGAACTGGAACGTGTTCTGCCCGATGCTGAGCGCCTGCGTGGCGGCAAACTGGCTGATCTGCGCAGCGCCGTCGGCCAGCTTTTTCTGGATGCCTGGGATGTTGGTCAGGCCGGCTTTGGCAAGCAGTTGCTGCACCCATGTGGGCAGCGCATGAACCGCTTCGGAAAGGTACCGGGAATAATTCGGCTGCGCGCTCTGAATCTCCTGATAGGCAACACCGATTTCCTGCACGATGGTCGCCGTCACAAAGATCACGGGCAGGATCACGATCAGGATGATGAGGGCGAGCGTGGTGAGCGCAGCGAGATTGCGCCGCTTGCCCATCCGGGCGACCAGCGCGCGCTGCACGGGCTGGAACAGGATCGCGAGGATGACACCCCAGAACACCGCGCCAAAGAACGGCGAGAGGATCCAGCAGAGCCCGAGCGTGACGACGAACAGCAAGAGGTAGAAAAATTTCTGGTGGTCGTTTCCGCTATCCATGGGTTGCTTTCGCTTGAAGGTGACGTCTAAAAGGCCTGAGCAGGATCCAGGCCAAGCAATGAAATCCGAGTATGCCCGCGCAACCGCGGTTGTCATAGGGGCGGCCGGCGGTGCAGACAGGCTTACGAAGCCCGCCGAAGGCTGGCGCCCACGGTTGAACAACCCCGAAGCCGGCCGGGCTATGGCAACGGGCATTGCCAGCTATAGTCTCCTCACCCATCCAACCGAACGGAGCACAACGTGGTATTCGAAATGGCCCACATCGAAATTCTCGCCGGCAAGCAGCGCGAGTTTGAAGCCGCCGTCCAGCAAGCCCTGCCGCTATTTGCCCGCGCCAAGGGCTGCCACGGCGCCGAGTTGCACCACATCGTCGAGCGCGACACCAGCTACGTGCTGCTCGTGCGCTGGAACACCGTGGAAGACCATATGGTCGATTTTCGCGAGTCCGACGACTTCCAGGAATGGCGCAAGCTGGTAGGGCCGTTCTTCGCCAAGGCGCCGGAAGTCGTGCACTCGGAGGTGGCAGTCAAGTAATCGGCCCGCCCGAATCCATCGATCCTCCCCCCAAGGCACGAGATACGCGGCGTTCTCAGCTTGCACTCATCTCGTGCCTTGCCAGCGTTACGGCCTGACCGCCCAGCTCCTTTTTCTGCGCTCTGGCCTGAACATCTCGTAAGAATCCTTTTGCATTTGTTTGCAGTCCGCTCCCGCGGCGCGGGTTGAATGGCAGCGTAAAGAAGCCCCCGATGCTGCCGTTAGCCAGAGATGTGCACTGCGCGCGGCAATGAGCGCGGGCACCTGTGCCACCCGTTCGCAACAGCCTCCCGGCTCTGCCCAACCGCCCGCCAAGACGCTCAACCACTCCGTTCATGTCTTCTGAAACGTCGATGGACAGGCGCTTTGGCGCCAGCGTCGCCATCGTCCTCGTTCCCGTGTTGTCGTTATCGTGCTGGCTGCTGGGCTACGCGTGGCTGGCGTACGGCCGCGCCGACAATGCAGCCCGCAGCGTCCAGGCGCTGCGCATGACACTGCTGGCCATGGAGAAGGTTTCAGCCGAACGCGGCCCGACCAACGGCGTGCTGGGCGAAGACTTGCCGGTACCGGCCGAGCGCATCGCGGCCCTGCAACACATGCGCGCCGCCAGCGACAAACACATCGCCGAGTTACTCGACGCGTTGGGTCCGGAACATTGCCCAGGCTGCGAAGCCGACATCAAGGCAGCAGGCCGCGCCCAAACGCACTTGGCCGCGGCCCGCGCCAACATCGACCGGCTGACCGCCCTGCCCTTGCGCTCGCGCAGCAGCAGCGACCTGGCCGACGGCGTGAACCGCATGATCGCGGTGATCCCGGAATTCCTGCCCATCGTCAACGCACGCACGGCCAACATCACGCGCGGCGATCCTGACGTGCTCAATTGCCTGACGCTGGCGCGGCTGTCGGCCGATTTGCGTGAATACGCGGGCCAGCTCGGTTCGCGCTTTACCGGTGCGCTGGCCATGCACCGCATGCTCACATTTGAAGAGCAGCTTGCCATCGAACGCACGCAAGGCCGCATTGACCAGCTGCGCAGCATGATCGAGACCCGCGTGGGCGCGCAGGCGGCATTGAACCAGCACGCCGTCACCACGCTCGGCGCGCAATACTTCGGCGACGGGCTGCGCTACGTGGCCACCGTGCGTGAGAAGGCCAGCCAGCCCGGCGGCGTCGATATCACCCCTGCCGCATTTGCCGAGCGCTACGTGCCCACCATGCGCGCCATCACGGATTTCCGCGACATCGTGCTGGGCCTGGCGGTTGACGACATCCGCGAACATCGGCGCGCGATGCTGCTGGTGCTTATCGGCTCGGCGGCCGCCGTGGTGTCGGTGCTGGGCGCCCTGGCATGGATGACGATTTCGTTCCGCCGCAATGTGGTGGGGCCGTTTGTCAATGCCACGCGGCTGATCGACGGGATTGCGCGCGGCAACTTGAGCGTGCACATCCCGACCGGCTTCGCGCGACGCGAGATCCGCGCGATGTTCGAGGCGATCCGCGTGCTGCGCATCAACAGCATCGAGCGCCGCCGGCTGGAACTGGAGCGCGCGCACCTGATGCGGGAACTTGCGCGCATGGCCGAGACCGACCCGCTCACGCATCTGCTCAACCGCCGCGCCTTTGAAGACCGTGCCAGCGCGATGTGCAAATCGCCGCAGCCGGAAGCGCGGCTCATTGCGCTCATCATGTTCGACATCGACCACTTCAAGCGCATCAACGATACGTACGGCCATGCCGTGGGCGACGAAGCGCTGCGCACCGTTGCAAGCCTGTGCCGCGCCGAGGGCCCGTCCGCCGACATGGTGGCGCGCATCGGCGGCGAAGAATTCGCGGTGATGGTGTGGGCAGATAACCTCGCGCAGGCGCGCGCGGTGGCCGATCACCTCTGCCATCGCATTGCCGAGGTGACGGTGCCCACCGGCACCGATCTGCCCTGCCGCATGACGGCCAGCTTTGGCGTAGCGGCAGCACCTGCGGCCGATGGCCCCGAACTGGAGCCACTGCTGCGGCGTGCAGACCGATTGCTGTATGCCGCCAAACTGGCGGGGCGCAACTGCGTCATGACGGACCGCCCGCCTGCGTCGCCAGACGTGGCGCTCGCGGCGGATTGATGCGCCGGGCGCGCTAGGCCTGATTGGCGCGCCGATACTCCGCGGGCGCCTTACCGACAAGGCGGCGGAAGTCACGCGTGAAGTGGGCCTGGTCAAAGTAACCGAGCCCGTGCGCAAGCTCAGCCAGATCCACGTCCGCGCCGTTGGCAAGCTGGTCAGCCGCTTCATGCAAGCGGTATCGGCGGATCACCCACTTGGGCGTCACGCCAACATACTCCGAGAACAATTGCTGGAGCGTGCGTTCGCTTATGCCGGCGCGCTCGGCAAGGTCGCGCACCTGGGTCAGGCGTGCGTCCTGATGAAGCGACTGCAAGATGCTGTGGATACGCTCAACCTGCGGATCGGGCGGCGGCAGCACGCGTAGCAGCAGCCTTTCGGCGGCAGACACCATGCCGGCGTCGTCCCGTGCACCAAGCACAATCTCTTCTGCCTGCGCATCGCCAATGCCGAGCACATCGGAAACCGGCACGGTCTTGTCGGTCAGCAAACGCACCGGCTTGCCGAAGAACGCGCGAAACGCACCTGGCCGAAAGCGCAGGCCGATCACGCGGCCCGTCTCAGCCAATGTGGTTTCGAACGCGCCCGACACCACGCCAAAGACAGCGGTCTGCCGACGGTCGAACACCAGGTTGACGCACGGATACGGCAGCGTGCGCTGCGTATAGGGCGGCTGGCCGCGCAAGTCCCATTCGACAATCCAGTGGTGCTCGAGCACCCCGGCCAACGCAGCACTCGGCTCGTAACGGTTCAGGCGGAAGCGCTGGCGAAATGCCAGCGGATCGACCACACCCTTTGGCTTGGCGGCAACGTCACGTAGATCGGTCATGGAAGCGGCGGGGGGCGAAGACAATGCCGCGATGATGCACCGCCGCAGCGGATTTTTCCAAGACGCAGGCATGCCCCGCGCCTACAGTGACAGTCTTTCCTCACCCGTTTCCATCGCATACGGAGCCGACGATGCCCCAAGACCGCCACCTGATCCTTTACCACTCGCCGCGCAGCCGCTCGCGGGGCACGCGCATGCTGCTCGAAGAACTCGGTGCCGACTACGAGGTACACGCCTTCGACCTGACCACGGGCCAGCACAAGACGCCGGAGTTTCTCGCGATGAACCCACTAGGCAAGGTGCCGACGCTGCGTCACGGCGATGTGGTCGTCACCGAGCAGGTGGCGGTGTATCTCTATGCGGCAGAGCTGTATCCGGAAGCCGGGCTGTCGCCCGCGGTGGGCGACCCGCTGCGCGGCGCATATCTGCGCTGGATGGCGTTCTACGGTTCGTGCTTCGAGCCCGCTGTCGTCGACCATTCAATGGGCCGCCCGCCTGCCGCGTATTCGACCTCACCCTATGGCGACTTCGATACGGTCATTGCCGCGATCAACGCCCAGTTGGCCAAAGGGCCCTACTTCCTCGGCGAGCGCTTCACGGCGGCAGACGTGCTCTGGGGCGCCGCACTGGACTGGATCACGATGTTCAAGCTGATGCCCGAAACGCCCGTGGTGCGCGCGTATATCGACCGCGTCCTGGCACGGCCTGGGGTCAAGCGAGCCCGGGCAGCAGACCTCGCTCTGGCGGAAGAACAGGACCAGGCCAAAGCGGCCGCCGGCGCAGCCGCTCCCCAGGCCTGAGCCCGGTTCAGTGCGACAGGCGGAACTGCCCCACGGCCTCGTTGAGGTTGTGGGCCTGTTCCTCCAGCGATTCCGCAGCGGCCGCGGCCTGCTCGACCAGAGCCGCGTTCTGCTGCGTCACCTGGTCCATCTGGTTGACGGCCTGATTGACCTGCTCGATGCCGCTGCTCTGCTCTTCCGACGCTGACGAAATCTCGCCCATGATGTCGGTCACGCGCTTCACCGCATCGACGATCTCCGCCATCGTCACCCCGGCCTGATCAACCAGCGCCGTGCCGTTGCTCACACGATCCACCGAGTCGTGGATCAGCGCTTTGATTTCCTTCGCAGCGCCGGCCGAGCGCTGTGCCAGGCTGCGCACTTCGCTGGCCACCACGGCAAAGCCGCGGCCCTGCTCGCCGGCACGTGCGGCTTCCACCGCGGCATTCAGTGCCAGGATGTTGGTCTGGAACGCAATGCTTTCGATCACGCCGATGATGTCGGCGATCTTCTTGCTGCTCTCGTTGATGCCGCCCATGGTCTGAACAACCTGGCCGACCACGTTGCCGCCGCGCGTGGCAACGTCCGACGCCGTCACGGCAAGCTGGCTGGCTTGACGCGCGTTATCGGCGTTCTGCTTCACGATGCTCGTCAGTTCTTCCATGCTCGATGCGGTTTCTTCCAGCGAGCTGGCCTGCTCTTCCGTGCGCTGCGAGAGATCTGCGTTGCCGGCAGCAATTTCTTGCGCGGCCGAGCGCACCGAATCGCTGCCCAGGCGGATCTGCTGCATCACCGCCGTGAGCTTGTCGGCAAACGTATTGAACGAGCGGGCGATCTGCGCGACTTCGTCTTCGCCATCGGACGGCAGACGCTTGGTAAGGTCACCGCTGCCCGAGCCGATGTCGTCCATGGCATCGCGGATCATCGACAGGCGGCGGAACGCACGTGCCGTCATCGCACCGACGATGAGGGCGGCAACAATGGCCACACCCACCAGCGCGCCGATCGACGTCATCACCAGCGAGCGCATGCCGGCCGTGGCATCCGATTTGTCCAGCGCCACCACCAGGCCCCAGTCGGTGCCCTTCACGCCCTGGCGGTAGAGCAGCTTGGACGCGCCATCCACCGTGACTTCCACGGGCTTCTCCGCCTGCGCCAGCGATGCCAGCGTGGCTTCGTTCAGCCCTGCCGACAGATCGGTTGCCGGCTTGAGCGTGAGCTTGTCATTCGGGTGCGCGACGATCTTGCCGGCCGCATTGACCAGGAAGCCGAAGCTGGCCGGTGTCGGGTGAATGGCCTTGACGTTGGCGATCACGCTGTCCATCGCCACGTCACCGCCAATCACGCCCTTGAGCGTGCTGCCTTCCAGGATAGGCACCGCGAAAGTCACGACGAGTTGGCCAGTGCTGGCGCTCACGTACGGCGGCGTCACCACGGGCTTGCCGGCCTCCACCGCCTGCTTGTACCAGGGGCGCGCGGTCGGGTCATACGTGGGCGGAATGCCTTCAGGGTTGGAGAACTTGTACGACTTGTCGGGGTAGCCGACATAGACGTTGATGAAGCCGCCGGCCTTATGCACGGCCTTGAAAACCGGAATCGGATCAGCAGACACTGCCACGTCCTGCAGCGACACCATCATCTGCGTCTTGGACGCTACCCAGTCGTCGATACCGGCGATGTGGCCGCGTGCGACGGACTGCAGGTTCTGGCGGATGGACTCGTCGTTGTACGAACGCGTGACGAGATAGTTGAGGCCGCCAGCGAAGGTCAATGCGCCGACCACGATGGCAACACAAGTCAGCAAAATGCGGGTACGGATGGATGCAAGCACGGTATGGTTTCCTACTACGAGGCCCATGGCAGGGATTCCACCATGTAAGGCATGCGGCACACGACCCTGTCGGCCATGCCGTCGCACAAGAAACGGCCGTCATAAGGAAATCTGAAGTCTGATCTGCGTGACATGACTCTGCTATCACGTTGCCGGAGCAGGCAACGTTCTACAATCGCCCTCCCTACGCTGCCCACGTCGGGCAGGCCCCACTTCAAAAAAAGGAATGCGCATGAAAACCAAAGCCGCTATCGCCTGGAAAGCCGGTGCTCCGCTCACTGTCGAAGAGGTGGACTTGCAAGGACCGCGTGCCGGCGAGGTGCTGGTCGAGATCAAGGCGACGGGCATCTGCCATACCGATTACTACACGCTCTCGGGCGCTGACCCGGAAGGCATCTTCCCGGCGATCCTCGGCCATGAAGGCGCGGGTGTCGTGCTGGAGGTGGGCGCCGGCGTGACGTCGTTGAAAGCGGGCGATCACGTGATTCCGCTTTACACGCCGGAATGCCGCCAGTGCAAGTTCTGCCTCTCGCGCAAGACCAACCTGTGCCAGGCGATTCGCGCCACGCAGGGCAAGGGCCTGATGCCGGACGGCACGTCGCGCTTCTCGCTTGATGGCAAGCCGCTGTTCCACTATATGGGCACGTCAACGTTTGCCAATCACATCGTCGTGCCGGAAATTGCGCTGGCGAAGATCCGGCCCGACGCCCCGTTCGACAAGGTCTGCTACATCGGCTGCGGCGTGACCACGGGCGTGGGCGCGGTGGTGTACACAGCCAAGGTGGAACCCGGCGCCAACGTGGTGGTGTTCGGCCTGGGCGGCATCGGGCTGAACGTGATCCAGGGCGCGAAGATGGTCGGCGCCGACAAGATCATCGGCGTGGACCTGAACCCCGCGCGCGAGGCGATGGCACGCAAATTCGGCATGACGCACTTCATCAACCCGAACGATGTGGAGAACGTGGTCGACCACATCATTCAGCTGACTGATGGCGGCGCGGATTACTCGTTCGAGTGCATCGGCAACACGAAGGTCATGCGTCAGGCGCTGGAGTGCTGCCACAAGGGCTGGGGCCAGTCGATCATCATCGGCGTGGCCGAGGCCGGCGCGGAGATCAGCACGCGCCCGTTCCAGCTCGTCACCGGCCGCGAATGGAAAGGCTCGGCCTTCGGCGGCGCACGTGGCCGCACCGACGTGCCGAAGATCGTCGACTGGTACATGGAAGGCAAGCTCAACATCGACGACCTCATCACGCACAGGCTGCCGCTGGAGCGCATCAACGAAGGCTTCGAGCTGATGAAGCGCGGCGAGTCGATCCGTTCGGTCGTGCTGTATTGAACCTTGAGGATGGAGCCACGCGATGACGATCCCGGTACCGGAACTTGAACTCCTTTCGGAGCACGCCTGCTTTGGCGGCGTGCAGCGCTTCTATCGGCATGCCTCGACGGCAATCGGGCTGCCGATGCGCTTCTCGGTCTACCTGCCCCCGCAGACCCTGGCAGGCACGCGCTGCCCGGCACTCTTCTATCTGGCAGGCCTGACGTGTACGGAGGAGACGTTCGCCATCAAGGCCGGCGCGCAGCGCGTGGCGGCACGTGAAGGCCTCATCCTCATCGCGCCTGACACCAGCCCGCGCGATGCAAACATCCCCGGCGAAACCGATAGCTGGGATTTCGGCATCGCCGCCGGCTTCTACCTCGACGCCACGCAGGCACCGTGGCGCCAGCACTACCGCATGGAAAGCTACATTGCCGACGAGCTGCACCACATCGCGCGCGTGGCCTTTCCGGTGGCACCGGGACGCATCGGCATCTTTGGGCATTCGATGGGCGGCCATGGCGCGTTGACGCTGGCCTTGCGCCACCGGGAGCGCTTCGCTTCCGTCTCTGCGTTTGCGCCCATCGCGCATCCGTCCGTGTGCCCGTGGGGCATCAAGGCGTTCACCGGATATCTCGGGGACGATCGCGCCGCCTGGGCAGCCCACGACGCCACGCAGTTGATGCGGCAGGCATCGTGCCCGTTCCCCGGCGGCATCCTGATCGATCAAGGCGAGGCCGACAAATTTCTCGCCGAGCAGTTGTACCCCGATGACTTTGCCGCGGCGTGTGCTGCAGCCGGGCAACCGCTGCGACTGCGCCGCCACCCGGGATACGACCACGGCTACTACTTCATCGAGAGCTTCATCGAAGACCACCTGCTGCATCACGCAGCACAACTGCGCTAGCCGCAGGTAAGCGCGCGGCTGGGCTAGCGGCTGCCACCACCGGCACTGCCGCCCGCCGCTCCGCCGGCGCCTCCGGTACCCGCACCGCCACTGCCGCCGCCCGGGCCAGCAGCCCCACCGCCACTACCGCCGCCGGGCGCGCCCATCGACCCGCCGTTACCTGGGGCTCCTACGCCCATTCCACCCGAGCCGCCACCGGTCGCGCTGCCGGTCGCATCATTGGCACTCCCGCCGTAACCGCCGCTCGAGCGCGAGCGCATATTGCCGGAGTGCCCTTGCTTACCGGTGGCGTTGCGGTTGCGGGTGGCGTCCCGGCCGCTGTTGGCGGAATTGCTGTCGGCGGCGGCACCCCCCGTGCCCGTCGCAGTTGCGCCGGTGCCGGTGCCACCCGCTGGAGACATGCTGCTGCCGCCAGCCGTGCTATTGGATTGGGTTGCCCCCGTCTGGGCATACGCTGCGGCGGTACCGCCCGCCAGCGCCAGTGCGACGATTAAAGAAGAGGCACGGAGATACGTCATGAATTGCTCCTTTGAGGTTGAGAACGTGCCCCTTCCACGGGAGCAAGGCCCGTTCCGCCGTCACGCCATGTCATGTCGATCGTGCGGATTGGCGGGATATTTGCTTGTGACCGTGCGTCAAAATGCGGAGGTCCGCACTCAGCTATACATTCAATCGTGTATGTATAATCGCCTGCCCGGCTGTCCGTGCTCCAGTGCTTGCATCTGCAACGCCGCCACCGCGCCTTCAGCCCGACGATGGAGCTGTTAACGTGAAATTCCCCTTCCCGCTGCCGCAGTCCTGGCGCGCAGCGGGCGACGCCCCCAACGCCAAGGCCGCCCCGGTCGCACAGCCGCTGCCCGGCGATCCCGATGCCTGGATCGCGTGCGAGCACTGCGACACCCTGCATCGCCACGAGGTCATTGCGCTGGATGAAGAGGCACATTGCACACGCTGCGGCGTCAAGCTGTACCGCAACCAGAGCGAGCGGCTCTCGGTACTGCTGCCGCTGGTGTTGACGGGCCTGATCGTCTACATCGTCGCCAACATCTTTCCGATTGCCGAGATGAACGGTGGCGGCAACCGGCACGCCACCACGCTGTGGGGCGCCATCGTGGCGCTGTACGACTACGACATGCTGTTCGCCGCCGTGCTGGTGGCGCTCACCACGGTGTTCTTCCCGCTGATGTACATGTCGGTGCTTGCCCCACTGCTCATTGCACGATGGCGTGGGCGCCAGCATCCGGCCGCAGCGCTGGTGCTGCGCGCGGCAGCGCTGATCCGCCCGTGGGCGATGGTCGAGATATTCATGCTGGGCGTGGTGGTGGCGCTCATCAAAGTCGCGCGCATGGTGTCGCTGGAAGCCGATGCGGGCTTGTGGGCGTTTGCCGCGCTCACCGTGTTCCTGACGGTGGCGTTGTCGATCGACCTGCGACCGTTCTGGCGCGAGATCGGCCTCACGCTGCCGCCGGGCTCACACGTCGACGCGCCCACCGGCGCGGATGCCGCGGCCCGCCCCGGCGAGGACCGCCCATGAGCAGCGCCACGACGTCTGCCTCCGCACAGCCGGCGCAACAAGCCCGCCCGCTGCGCGCCGCCGCACATGGCCTGGCGACATGCGAGCACTGCGGCCTGCTGGCGCGCATGCCCGAATCGGAGGCCGCCACGCAAGCGGTGCTTACCCACGAAGACGCACCTGACGAGACCGCCGCGGCGCCGGTCTGCCCGCGCTGCATGTCGCCCCTGCACGTGCGCAAGCCCGACAGCCTGGCGCGATGCTGGGCGCTGCTGATTGCGGCGGCCGCCATGTACCTGCCCGCCAACCTGCTGCCCGTGATGATTACCGACACCCTGCTCGGCACGCAGCAGGACACCATCATGAGCGGGATCGTCTATCTATGGACGTCGGGTTCGTGGCACCTGGCCATCATCGTGTTCATTGCAAGCTTCCTGGTGCCGCTGGCCAAGCTCGGGATCCTGGCGGTGCTTTGCCTGTCGGTGCAGCAGCGCTGGCGCTGGAACCCGCGACTGCGCACGCGCCTGTATGCGCTGGTCGAGATCATCGGCCGGTGGTCGATGCTCGATGTGTTTGTGGTGACACTGCTGGCGGGACTCGTACATCTGTCGACGCTGGCCATCATCAAGCCCGGCCCTGGTGTCGGCCCGTTTGCCGCCGTGGTGGTGCTGACCATGTTCGCCGCCCGCTGTTTTGATCCCCGCCTGATCTGGGACGTCATCGACGAGCCCGATCCTGAAGAGACCGATGTATGACCGACCCCGTCGATAACGAAAACATCCCCGCGCCGCGCCGCACGAAGCGCAAGCGCTGGCTGCCCTCGCTGATCTGGCTGGTGCCGATCGTGGCGCTGTTGGTGGGCGCCACGCTCATGGCGCGCGTGATCCTGGCGCGCGGCGCGCAGGTGACCGTCACCTTCAGCTCGGCAGAGGGCATCGAAGCCGGCAAGACCCGCGTGAAATACAAAAGCGTCGATATCGGCGTGGTCAAGGCGGTGGGCCTCACGGAGGACCGGTCTGGCGCCGTGGTACTGATCGAACTGACGCATGATGGCAAGGCGTTTGCCGCATCGGACACACGCTTCTGGGTGGTGCGCCCGCGCGTGGCGGCCGGCAGCATTTCCGGCCTCGGCACACTGCTCTCCGGCGCGTACATCGGCGTGGACGGCGGCCGCTCGCAGGAGAAGAAATCCACCTTCAAGGGCCTCGACACGCCGCCGGCCATTTCCGCGGATGCGCCCGGCAAACAGTTCACGCTGCATGCGCCCGACCTGGGCTCGCTCGATATCGGCGCGCCGGTGTATTTCCGCCGCGTGCGCGTGGGCCAGGTCACGGCCTATGACATCGACACCGACGGCAAGGGCGTGACGTTGCACATCTTCGTCAACGCGCCGTTCGACAAGTTTGTGGCACGCGGCACGCGGTTCTGGAACGCCAGCGGCATCGACCTCAAGCTCGACGCCAGCGGCCTGAAGGTCGATACGCAATCGCTGCTGACCGTGGCGCTGGGCGGCATCGCTTTCCAGACGCCTGAAGAAGCCGATCACGCGCCCGCTGCCTCCGACGCCGAGTTCCCGCTCGTGCGCAACGAGACCATGGCACTGAAGGACCCCGAACACCTGTCGCAGACCGTGGTGATGTACTTCCACCGCTCGCTGCGCGGGCTCAACGTGGGTGCGCCGGTGGAATTCAAGGGCATCAACGTGGGCGAGATCAAGTCGATCGGCATCCACTACAGCAAAAAGCGCCACGAGTTCGTGCTGCCCGTGACGGCCACGCTGTATCCCACGCGCTTCGGCATGGACATCCGCGACGACAATCCGCAGCACGCCGCCGAAGACGTCCGCACGCAGTTCGACGTGCTGGTGAAGAACGGCATGCGCGCGCAGTTGAAGAGCGCGAGCCTGCTGACGGGCCAGCAGTTCGTGAACCTCGACTTCATCGACGCGGCCGATCGCGACAAGACCCCGCCGCGTTTCGGCATGCGTGAGCGCGACGGCGCCTATGTGTTCCCGACCGCCGACAACCCGACCGACGACATCGAAGAACAGATTGCCGGCATCGCTAAAAAGCTCAACAAAGTGCCGTTCGAGCAGATCGGGCAGGACGTGCACCGCACGCTGACGACGCTCGACGCCACGCTCAAGCAAACCGAGCAACTGGCCAAGACCGTCAACAGCGATCTCGCCCCGCAGATGAAGGAAACGCTGGCCGAGGCGCGCCGCACGCTCGATTCTGCGCGTCAGGTCTTCTCCGACGATGCCCCGCTGCAACGCAATGCGCGCGACACGCTGGAACAGGTGGCCAAGGCCGCCGCGTCCGTGCGCGTGCTGACCGACTATCTGGACCGCCACCCGGAAGCGCTGATCCGCGGCAAGGCAAAGGACGCGCAATGATGCCGATGCAAACGACGATGCTGTCTTCTTCCCTTCGCCTGGCCAGCGCCGCCGCCGTGGCGTTGCTGGTTGGCGCGTGCGCTTCGCCCGAGCCGACGTTGCATACGCTGTCGGTGCGCCCCGAAGCCTCGGACACCGGCCGTTTCCAGCGCGCCTTCCGCCTCTCGGGCGTGCGAGTGCCCGATCGGCTGGACAAGCCGCAGATCGTGCTGCGTACGTCCGACAGCGAAGTGGTGGCGCTTGAGCAGCAGCGCTGGGCCGCGCCGTTCGGTTCGGAACTGCGCGATGCGCTGTCTGCGGACCTGGCGACAACGCTGTCTGCGGTGGACGTGGGAGGCGCTGCTGCACCGGCGGGCGTGCCCCTCTACCGCATCGGCGCTGAAATGCGCAGCTATGACGCGCGGCCCGGACAAGGCGTGACGGCGCTGGTGACCTGGCGCGTATCACGCGATGCGGCCACCCAAGGCGCGAGCACCGCCGCCCTGACCTGCCAGACGACGCTTGCGCTGCCCGTGAATGGGCAACCTGCAGGTGCGGATGCGAATGCGGGCGTAGACGCGGTGGTGTCATCCACGCAACGGCTCGTGCAGCAGTGGTCGCAACAGATTGCGCAGAGTGTGCAGAGTCTGGAAACACCTTCCGCTGTGCCGGCGTGGTGCCGGTAAGGCGATACGTCAGCGCTCGGCCAGTTCCTGCGTGAGCCGGCCGAGCGTGGCAAGCGCAGCTTCAAGGTTGGCCGAAGGCGCCAGCCCGAAGCAGATGCGGAAAAAATGATCGAAGCGGTTCAGGTTCGAGAACATCGTCCCCGGCGCAATGCGGATTCCCTGTGCCAGCGCCGCATCGAACAGTTCCATCGACGACACGTTCGCGGGCAACTCCACCCACATCGCCAATCCGCCTGACGGGACCGACAACCGCGTGCCGGCGGGAAAGCATCCCGCAATCGACTCGGCCATGCGCTCGCGCTGCTCACGCAACGTCTGGCGCAGCGTGCGCAGGTGACGGTCGTACGCACCCGAGGCGATAAAGCGCCCCGCCAGCACCTGCGACCACGAATCGTTCGGCCGCGACTGCGCAAACTTCAGCATCTGCACGCGCCCCTGCCAGCGGCCGGCCGCCATCCAGCCCAGGCGCAGCCCGGGTGCCAGCACCTTGCTCAACGACGCGCAGTAGATGACGCTGCCCGTGCGGTCCCACGCCTTGAGGGCCTTCAGCGGCGTGGGGCTGTCGCCTAGCGCGCTGTAGGTATCGTCTTCAATGAGCGCGATGCGGTTGGCGTCGCAAAAGGCGGCCATCCGGCGCTTGGCCGCGTCCGGCATGATGCTGCCGAGCGGGTTCTGCAAGTTGGGCACCACCACCACGGCGCGGATGTTGCCGTAGGCCTGCACGGCCATCTCGAGCGCTTCAAGCGACATGCCGGTGCGTGGGCTGGTAGGAATTTCCACCGCGCGCATGCCCAGGCTTTCCAGCACCTGCAGCAGCCCGTAGTAAGTCGGTGATTCCACGGCCACCGTATCGCCCGGCTGGGCCACCGCGCGCAATGCCAGGTTCACCGCCTCGATACAGCCGTGGGTGACGATCACGTCGTCCGGCGCGACCTGCACGCCCATGTCGAGCGCCCGGCGCGCCACGGCGGTCTGTAATTCGGGATGACCGTTCGGGATGACGGCCTGCGTCAGCAGCAACGGATACCGCCGCAGCACCTGGGACGCAATCCGGTTGAGCGCTGCCGCCGGGTACAGCGCAGCCGCTCCACTTGCGCCGGAGAGGTCGACGTGCACAGCAGCCTGCTGCCCGCGCGCCACGATGGCCGACACGCGCGCATGCACACCCACGTAGGCGGCGGGATCCGGCGTCGAAACTTCGGGTTCCTTGACGGGGGCCAGCAAGGCGCGGCGCGGCTGGCGCACGAAGTAGCCGGAGCGCTCGCGCGCTTCCAGCCAGCCTTCCGTCTCCAGATGCCGGCACACCTGCAGCGCGGTCGACAGACTCACCGCGTGCGTGCGCATCAGCATGCGCACCGACGGCATGCGCTCGCCCGGCGCCAACACCCCGCTGCGGATCGCACCAAGGTAATGATCGGCAAGTGTCCGGTACAGCGGCTGCGCGGGCGGGGAAGTCAACTCGGTGACGGACATGGCGGCGAGGGGCGGCGAGCGGACGGCGACAGGCGGCAAGGAGAGGGATCCGACACATCATGCCGGCACGGCCGCCACCGCAACAGATACAGACAACGTCAAACTGTACCGCAACAGATTGTCACAGGGGCACGCCTGTTGCCCCGCACATTGCCGGTTTCTGTGTCTGTTGAGCTTTGGGTCGCGTCCCTACGCTTGAGCCATGTTCAGGAGATCGACATGACTGCAACGGCACCCGCTTCCGAACCCGAATGGCTGGCGCTTTGCCCCGGAGAAGCCGGCCTGCGCTGGCTACCCGCTGGAACCGTGCTTGTGGCATTGGAAGGCTGCTTGCACCTGGAGCCACCATCACGCTCGATTGCAGCAGCGCGGTACACGCTCGGCGCCGGCCACGCGCACGTTGTGGAAACGTCCGGGTGGTGGCACCTGCATGCCGACAGCCGCATCGGCGCGCACGTGCGCATCGTCGCCGCTACCGCCCGCACACAGCGCCCGGCCTGGTCTGCAATGTGGCGTTGGTTGGCTAACGTAGTTCAGCCGCGCAGGACGTCGCGCGGCTGAAATGACGAGGTGAGCTGTTACCGCCGCCCGTCTGGCTTGGCCGGCGAGGCGCCGGGGCGTTTCCCGTCGTCCGAATGGATCGACGCGTTCTCGAAGTCGCCCGGATCTTCTTCGCCTACGCCGCTTTCACTTGGGATGGCCGGCACGACGGGCCTGGCGGCGTCACCCGAAGGCGCCTTGGCTTTGTCATCGCCATGAGGCTTCTTGGTGGCGCTCATGGCTGCTTCCGACTGTTCTGGTGCTGCCCCAGACGTTGCTGATTCTGCGGCAATTGCCCTTCTTGCGCGGCGGCACGGCCATCCTCGGCGGGCGCCTGCATCGGACGTTTTGCCGATGGGTCTGTGCCGTGCTGCATAGAAGTGCGCTCGGCGCGGTCGGAATCAGCGCGGTCCTTGGCGGCACCCCGTCCTTGCTGTGCCTGATCGCCGCGCTCGCCCTTCTTGCTCTCGCTCTTGCGTTCCCCCGCATTTTCCGCCGCGTGGGCAGCGGGTTTGTGCGGTTGCTGTGCGTGTTGCTTCATCGTCAGCCTCCTGGTTCGGTTCACGGACGGCTCGCCCGTACCCAACCGCGTCGCAACCCGCGTGCCGCCGTAACAGTGCGAGATGTACGCGTGCAGCGCCCCTGCCCCAGGTATCCACCTTGCTGCGCTCACTGTGTCGCGCATTGGCGCACAAGCACGCATGGAGAAACCACATGGCAACCAGCAACCTGTATCGCACCGGCGAAGCACCTGCACAGACCGGCAAAGGTCACGGAACCGACGCACTCGGCCCCTCCGACAGTTCGGACTCGGGCAGCGACGTGGTAGGCGGCCCGGGCCTGGGCAGCGACGTTGAAGATCGCTTTGACGAGGATCCCGCCGTGCACCCGCACGGCAATGCAGCCAACCGCACGGCCGGCGCGGACCTGGGGGACGTCAACCTCGACAGCGACACAGACTCCACCGGCACCGGCGAGCGCCGCGCCGCCGGGCATGAGCCCGTCATACGCGAAGGCGGCGACCTGATGCCCGACGCCATACACGACATCCATCACCCCGACGTCGACACACCGATCGACGACGAGAACTTCGAGCACGCCACTGGCTTGGCCGGTGAAAACGACGATGCCGATGCACCGGACGCCGTCGACCTGGACGAAGCGCCGATCGACCCGCAGCCGGGCAGCCGGGATGTGCCGGTGCACTCGCCCACCGAGGGCGGAACAGATTGGTCCGACAACATGCGCCGAAGCCGCCCGACGTACAAAGGCAAGCGCGTGCCTGGCCAGCATCGTGGCTGAGCCGTATCGGACGGAACGGGGACCGTGCCTGCACGTGGGCGCGGTCCGGTCTAGACTGGCGGGCCGCCCCGCAGCACATGCGAGTTGCGCTGGCCCACCCCGCTCCCCTTGAGCCAACTTCACGCCACTGCCAAATGAACCGACTACGTCTCTCAGCCCGTACCGCTGCAGTTGTCACCGTCGTGACAGCACTCTTCCCGTGGGCCGCCTCCGCGCAAAGTACCGCTGCGCCCACCCGAGTACGCGCCACCATCAACGCCGTGCACAGCACCGCTGTCGATGTGACCGACGCCTCCGGCAACAAGGCCACCGTGACACTGCCGGTGGACATCAACGTCACGCAGGTTGCGCCGATCGAGCCGTCGGCCATTCGCGCCGGCAGCTATATCGGTACGGCGGCGGTCAAAGAGCCCGACGGCACGTTGCGTGCGCTTGAAGTCCACGTGTTTCCGGAAGCCATGCGTGGCACCGGGGACGGCCATCGCCCCTACGACATGGGCCCGAACAGCAGCATGACCAACGGCACGGTCGAACAGGCGGGCGCCGTTACCGGGGCCCAAGGCCGCACGCTGTCGGTCAAATACAAGGATGGGGAGCAGCGCATCGTGGTGCCGCCGCAAGTGCCGATCGTCACCTTCGAGCCGGGTCGGCGCGATGACCTGAAAGCCGGCGCGCACGTTGTCATGTTCGTGCGCGCCGATGCGCAAGGCACGCTGGTCGCGCAGCGCGTACTGGTCGGCAAGGACGGGATGATCCCGCCGATGTGATGACGAAGTAATCGATACAGCATCGGGCCAGCCACATGTGCTGGCCCGATTTGCTTAGAACGGCTTGCTGACCGACAGCAGGAACGTACGGCGCGGCGCAAACTGCGGCGCACCCACGCCGATGCCCGTGCCGTCGCGCAGTTGATAGCTGCGGTCGAAGATGTTCAGCACGGTCAGGCGCGTCTTGAACTTGCCCAGCGTCGGTAGGTTGAAATCGCGGGCAGCGCCCAGGTTCATCTGCCAGTAGGCCGGCAGGTGCTCGGTATTGGCAAAGCCATTGCGCAAACCCGTACCGAACAGCACGTCGCTCGTATACGTCGTGCCGGAATACCGATACGACACGCCTGCCGACGCGGTCAGGCGCTGGTCGTGATCGAGGTTGACCCAATGGCTGTTGATATAGGCCAGCTCGTCGGCACCGAAGTTGAACTGGCCGGTCTCGATGCCCTTGCCCTGCGCGCGCGACACGGCCAGATTCAGATACGCCCCGAAGTTGCCGTTGCGATAGTTCGCGCTGCCTTCCAGCCCGTAGATCCGGCCGCGCTCGTAGTTGAATGCCGAGTACAGCAGCGCGTTGCCGAACTGACCTTCATCCTGCAGATGGCGCACGTCGCGGTAATACGCATCCAGACCCAGCGTCAGATGCGGCGTGAGCTGGTGCGAAACTCCCAGATCAAAGTAGTTCGAACGCTCCGACTTGACGGCCGTGTTGGCGTCCGATGGCAACGCGTTGGTCGTGCCGGCAAAGGCCTGCACCGACGTGGTATCGAACTTCTCCGTGGGCGGCGGCGTGAAGTAGCGCGCGTAACCGGCATGCACGCGGGTGCGCGGCGTCAGGTCATACGTCAGGCCCAGGCGCGGGCTCAGTTGCTGCTCGCTGACGATGGTGTTGACGCGGTCGTAGCGTGCGCCGTAGTTGACGGTGAGCTTGTCGGTGGGCTTCCACTCGTCTTGCAGGTAGACGCCCATGGTGGTGCCGCTGCCGCTGTGGTTGTCGACGATGGTGAATGGCGTGGTGCTGGTCTGCGCACCGGTGCTGTCGGCGGCAAACACGCTGGCGGTGTTGTCGGCCACGTAGCGCTCGCGCTGCACGAATACGCCGGCACGCAGCGTGTGCTTGTCGGTGAGCTTGTAGCTCGCGTCACCCTGCACGCCGTAGGCCTCGTTGCGGCGCGTGATGTCGGCGGCCACGCCGTTGTAGACGAGATCACCGATCGGATCGGGCATGTAATCGATGCGGCTTGCACGGCGGAACACCGACACCTGGTAGTCCAGCTTGGGCGACACTTTCTGCTGATACGTCAGGATCTGGAAGTCGGTCTTCTCACGCTGATTGGCGTTGAGCGCTTCCGACGCCGGCGGCACCGCGCCATCGAGCGTGAATTGCGGCGTCAGGCCCGGGCGCGTCGGAATCTGGAAACGGCCGTTCGACGTGCCGAACATGAAGCTCACGCGGCTGTCGTTATCAAGCAGATACGACAGCATGCCGAACGACTTGTTTTGCGTGGTGTGATCGTGCGTGGCGTTGCGGTTGCCCGTGGGGTTTTCAATGCCGAGGTTGTTCTCGGCAAACACGCCTGAGAGGTAGTAGCTGAAGCGGTCTTTGGTGCCCTGGATCTGCGCATTGACCTCGTGCGTGGCATTGCTGCCCAGCACCGTGCCGATCTCGCCGCCAAATGCCTTCGGCTCTCCATCCTCGTCGGTGGACGCACCTTTGGTGGTGATGTCGACAATGCCGGCAGTGCGGTAGCCGTACTGTGCAGGCAGCGCGCCGGTCAGCACATTGATCTGGTTGGCGAAGCGCGTGTCGAGCATCTGCCCGAAACCACTGATCGGCTCGGGGACGATCACGCCATTGATGCGGTACTGCAGATTGGAGTGGTCTCCGCGCACGTGCAGTTGCCCGTAGGAATCCTGCACCACGCCCGGCGCCTGCAGCAGCACCTGGTTGAGCGGCGTGGCATCGCCCAGCGGCAGGCGGGCAATGTCATCGGTGTCGAACTTGTAGACGGAGCTGCCGGTATCCGGCGACAGCGCATTGCGTGCGGCGTCCAGGCGCTTGGCGGTGACGCGGGTTTCGCTGAGGTCGCGCACATTGGTGGCGGCCGGTTTCGGCTGTGCAGCAGGTGCCGTCGTGGCGGGCGTAGCGGACGTGGACGCCGGCGGCGTCGCTTGCTGAGCCAGTGCGGAAACCGAGGCGACGGACGGCAGGACGGCGGCAAGCGCCATCACCAGCTTGCGGGGCTGGAACGGAATCATGAAAGACCTTTGAATCGAGCGGATGCGTTAAGCAGCGGCCGGCGCATGCGTCAACACAACGCGCGGGCCGAGGGGCAAGGCAGGAATCAAAGGCGGAATGGAGGATCCCGCGAGCAGACGGCCACCGGAAAGACCGGCGCGCCCGCATGAAAGCCGATGCGCGGAAAGTGCCAGCGCCGCGTATGCGCCAGGCGCAGCGCCACCAGCATCGGCAAGGCAGCCGCCAGCGCAGCATAGGCTGCGCACTGCAAGCACGCGGCGTGCTCCTGCGCGGGCTGGTTGCGCTCGGCGCCGGCCGGCTTGGCCGTGGCGGCAGCGTTGAACTGGAGAGCAGTCCCTTCGCTCAGTTCACTCCAATGCGAGAGCGCATGCCGCAGCGCGCCCTGCTGACCAAACAGCAGGAACACCGCCAGCAGGCAAGCCAGCCAACGCAGGTGGAGGAAGGAGGAGCGGAAGGAACGCAAGGTTGGGCGCAGATGCAGGCGCACGATGTCACTCGACATCGCGCGCCTCAATGCAACTAAGTTGCGAATTCTGACACCAGCCGCCTGATTCAGCAATCCGTCAGGTGGAGGGGCAGAACAGTCCGCGAGCGTAGCGCCCCAGTATTACAAACGCGTGTGCGCGAAGCCCGGCATGAGACCCGTCGGCACGCCCAGGCTCGGCACCTGCACGCGCTTCCAGTTCGGGCGCGTCTTGCGAGCGGCCTCGGCACGCTGCGCCGGGGCGCCTACCTCGGTGGCATCGTGCAGGCTGGCCAGCCAGGCGCCGTAGTCGAACCAGCCGTCGCGCACGAGCTGTTCGCCCACGCAATTGGCAAAGCGATCCGACTTGGGCAGGAAGCACAGCTCAAAGCCTTCGGCCTCGCGGCGGCCATGCATCCAGCGATGCGGCACCTGGTGGCTGGCCAGCGCTTCCGACAAACGCGTGCCGTAGCGCTGCTGCCCTTGCCGCCGCGCGCCGATCACGTAGAAGCCGTCAAGCAGCCGACGCAACCCCAGCGCAGAACGCGCGTGGCGCACCTCGGCATCGACCAGCAGCTCACGGTTCTGCGTGCGAGCCTGCAGTGCCAGCGCAGCGAAATGGTGCGCGCCCCACTCATTCATGTAGAACAGCTCGCCGCCGGCAAAGTCGTAGGCGCGAAACACGTTGGCCTGATCTGCGTAGCGGAATACGTGGCGCCGGTTGGCGGCAAAGTCGGCATCGGTGCTGTGCGGAATGCGGCGGCAATGCTGATGCGCAAACACCAGCATGCTCGGAAACGAATGCACCGAGCACGGCGACTGCGCAAGCCCCGTCACCGCCCGAATGTCGATCTTGCAATGCTCCCGGCGCACGCCCACGAGCTGGCTCAGATGGTGGTGCAGCTCGTCCACCCATTCGGCATGCGCCAGATGCTTGGGAAACAGTTGGTGCGCGGGCTCGGCAAGGCCGCCCTCGAACAGGAACGGCACGCTCTTGTGCCAGATATCGAGTTTCCAGTGCGCCAACGCATCGCTGGGCGTGCGGTGGTGCGCCACCGATTGCGTGACATTGAAAGCGCGCGACTGGACGACCCAGTTCGACGCCGCATGCAGCAGATTGGAAACGTTCATGTCACCCCCCGGAAGACTGAATCGTTTGTTTGCGGATTGCCGACGTCGCTCTAAATGTGTGGCGATTGTTCAGCAATGTAAAAACCAACGACTCAAACGTACCCCACTTTAGAGGGGTGTGCCATGAAGTTTGTTGAAGTCCGTGTTAAGAAAAATACACATGAAACGTGGGGACTTGCCAGGCGCGCGACATGCTGGAAGAGAGGCATCCGCAAATCAGGAGACCGCGATGCCCACCCAGCCAGATCGTTCAGAAACCGATTCGACGCAGCCCGCCAATCCGAAAGCCCAGCCCGAGCCCGCCAAGCGCAAGCCTGGCGACCCGCTGGTGCCACGCGATACCCGCCCGAATCCTGCCGAGCAGAATGAGCCACCCGTGGAGAACGTCTGACCCTGGCCGCCCGCGGCTCAGACCAGGCACATGTCGGAGACTTCCTCGTCCGACAAACCCCACGTGGTGGCATCTTCCACGGTGACGATGGAGTCGTCGGACTTGCCCAGGCTGATGCGCTCGGGGCGCACGCGCGTCTTGGTGTTACCCGAATAGAACACCACCACATCCGGCTTGAGCGCAGACGCCTCGTTCTGGTGGACCACCACGCCCAACCGGTTGGTGCGCAGCTTCACCAGCGTGCCCACCGGGTAGATGCCTACGCTGCGCGTGAAGGCCTGGAACACGGTGCGATCGAACTGCGTATCGGTGCGCGCCATCATGTATTTCAATGCCTGCGCCGGCGACCATGCATGGTGGTACGGGCTGCTTGACGTAAGCGTGTCGTACACATCGCAGATGGCGCCCATCTTGGCCCACAGGCTGATGCCCTCGGCCTTCTGGGCGTCAGGATAGCCGCTGCCGTCGATGCGCTCGTGATGGTGCAGGCAGATCTCGCGCGCAATCTCGCTGAACTGGCCGGTGCCCTGCAGCAGGTGATGGCCGCCCACGGCGTGGGTCTGCAGCAGCGCCAGTTCGTCCTTGGTCAGCGCCGTGCTCTTGTCGAGCAGCGTGCGCGGCATGGCCGATTTGCCGATGTCGTGCACCAGCCCGCCCAGTCCGCATTCACGGATCTCGTCTTCAGGCAAGCCCAGCGTCTTGGCCAGCGCCACCATCAGTGCGCAAACGGCAAACGAATGCAGGTAGGTGTAGTCGTCCTTGTTCTTCAGGCGCGCGAGGGCAATCAGCGCGTAGGAATTGCGTGCCAGGGAGTTCGACACGTCGTCCACCAGCAGCAGCGCCTTTTCGGTTTCCAGTGCGCGCCCCATCCGGGCTTCGGAAAACATGTGCCCCAGCGTCGCCTTGCCGTTTTGCATCAGCTGCTGGGCGTGCTTCCACTCTTCCTTGAGCGACGTTGGCGTGATCGGTGGCCGCGCGGCCAGGGTCTCTCGCGTGAGCGGCTCGGGCGCGGGCGCCGGCGCCGGCACGGGCATCAGCGTCTCTACCATGACGTCTTCGCCGCGCTCGGGGTCGATCCAGATCTCGGTGATACCCGCGCGGCGGATGTCGTCAATCTGGCCCTGGTGCGACAACTGGAATTGCGCACGCCAGAACGGATGCTTGAGCCAGGACCCACCCAGCTTCATTACAAACATGCCGACCCGCAATTGGCTCGCATCGATTCGCTTCATACCCTGCCTACCTCGGCTCGAAGTCCGGTTTTTTGATTGAATTAGGGGAGCGGCGTGCCAGCCGACACTGGCTCGTGTTTCGCAGTCTAGGCGCTTTACGCTGGTGGATGCTCTGGTCCATCAGCGCGCCAAACCGCGCTTGGCTTATCGGCAAGCCTGAGCAAAACTTGAGGCAAATGTGGATTCGGCGGCGCGCGGCATACCGCAGCCTTGGCAAGCAAACGGCGGGACACTGGCTGTGGCGGCGGTCGAATCAAACAGGTGATGCGTCAAGACCCTCGCCTGTCGGGCTGGCAGCCCGGCGCGGGAGGGGTACACTAGACTTCAAGGATGCGCATCCGACATGACTCAAGATCCCACCTCCCAACGCAAGCAGCAGAACGCCGATGACTTCGCGCTCAACCGCGACGCCATCCGGTGGCTCGCGTCCCTGCCCGACGAGGTGCGGCCGATCGAACTCGGCCGAAAGTTTCCGCGCATCATCAACACAATCGCCGCCAAGTGGGCCGATTTCATCGGCTGCCGGCGCTACCTGAACAGCCTGCAGATTGACGATCGAGGCGGCCGCCAGGGATTTCCGTTCGAAATCGTCCAGGAAATCTGCGCGCTGCGCGAGTATTTCGACTCGCTGTATCCGCCGGACAAAGACCTCTGGCAGAAGGCCATCGACGCCAACAAGCGCTGAAGCGCTCGCACCTCGCACCTCGCACCAAAGCAAAGCGGCCCACTTTCGGGCCGCTTGTCATTTGCACGCACCGGCTGCAGATCAGGAAGCGGAATCCGGCCCCGAGGCCAGCTTGTTGAGGAGCGCCAGCAGCGTGTGCCGTTCATCCTTGGAAAGATGCGCCGTTACGCGGGCGTCGTGTGCGGTGACGGCCCGGGTGATGTCGTCGAGGGTGGTCGCGCCCTTGGCGGTCAGCACGAGCCGGAAGGCGCGCTTGTCCTTGGGCGCGGGCTGGCGCTCGACCATGCCCATGTCTTCCAGCGTATCGACCAGCAGCACCGCCCCGGAGCGCGCCACGCCCAGGATATTGGCCAGTTCGGTCAGCTTGAGGTTCGGGTTATGCGCGATCACCGTCATCGCCGAAAAGCGCGGCGGCGTGATGTTCCACGCGTGCAGCGAGCGCACGAAATCTTCGTAGATGTGTAGCTGCGCCCGCCGCACGGCATAGCCGACCAACCCATCGAGCGCGCCATACTCCACGTCCGCCAGATGCGGATTGAAGTGCCCCGAAGGGGCCACGGCGGGATACAGGTCGTCTGCTTTGGGCGTGCGCGGCATGGCGGTGTCGATGGTGAAAGACCCCTCGATTATCGTCGGCGATGCGCCCGCCGGCCATGCACGCGTGTGCGTTTCAGTTCAACAACTTCCACTTGCCGTGGTCGATGGTCAGCAGCACGCGGCCGCGTGCGTCAAAGCCGAAGTGATCCGTGGCCGTGTAGTTGAGCACGCCGTGCGAAACGATGATGTCATGCTCCGATTCCAGCGCGTTCTTCAGCGCCTGGCGGAATTCGGGCGTGCCCGGCTTGGCCTTCTTGAGCGCCACCGGCACGATGCGCTGGAGCACCTGCAGTGCATCCCACGTATGGGCACCGAACTGCGTGCGCGTGTCGGGGCCGTTGGCCTTCTCATAGCGCGTCACATATTCGAGCGCGGTCTTCTTGCTGGGGTGGCTGTCGGGCAACTGCTCAGCCACGATCACTGGGCCCGCCGGCAGGATGGCCCCATCAACCGCCTTGCCGCCGATGCGGATCAAGTCTTTCGTGGCCGCGCCGTGCGTCTGGTAGATCGGGCCTGCATAGCCGCGCTCGCGCAACGCGGTGTGCGGCAACGCGGCGCCCGTGCCCGCACCGGCCACGAGGATCCCGTCGGGCTTGATGCTGACCAGCTTGGCGACCTGCCCCGTCACGCTGGTATCTGCGCGGGCATAGCGCTCCACGTCGACGATCTTGATGCCGCGCGGCGTGGCAGCGGCGGTGAAGTCCTTGAGCCAGCTCTCGCCGTACGCATCGGCAAAGCCGATGAAGCCGACGTTCTTGATACCAGACGCCGCCATGCGCGCGGCAATCGCCTCGGCCATCAGCGAGATCGGCTGCGCAAGACGATAGGTCCAGTCGCCCTTGCCCGGTTTCAGCTCGACCGGCGCCAACGCCAGTTGCGGCGTGTGCGATTCAGTGGCGACTTCGGCAATCGCAATCGACGGTGCCACCGCCGACGAGCCAACGATGATGTCGACATGGTCTTCCGTCACCAGCTTGCGCGCCAGGCGCGTGCCGGTGCTCGGGTCGGAAGCGTCATCCACCACCACGAGGCGCAGCTTTTCCCCGGCGATGGTGTCCGGATAGAACGCCAGCGAATTCTTCTGCGTGATGCCGAGCGACGCCGACGGACCTGTCGTCGACAGGCTCACACCAACGACGATGTCGGCATGGGCAGCGGTGGCGAGCAACAGCGCAGCAGCGGCGCAGATGGTGCGGCGGATGGTCATGGGGCCCCTCTCCTCTTTTGGTTTTTGGCGTGTGAACGTACGGCTGTTTCAGGCGCGGCCGGGCATGGGGGGTTGATCGCGCAGCGATTGCGGATCGAATCCGGCCAGCTTTTTGTAGCGCATCGCAATCCCTTCCAGTTCCGGGCGCGGGATCACGTCATCGATGCGCGCAAAGCCTCGGGGCGCGCGTTCATGTGCGAGCTGCATGACCTGCTCCGGCCCGTTGAGGCGATTGCGCAGCACGATGCCAGCCGTGCGCGGCAGGCGATCTGCCTCGTACTCGCGCAGGGCAACGCCGGTGTCGCGCGAGGCGAGCAGGCAATCGACCAGCGCGCGCGCATCCAGAATCGCCTGCGCGCTGCCGTTCGAGCCGATCGGATACATCGGGTGTGCCGCATCGCCCAGCAGCGTGACGCGGCCGAAGGTCCAGCGCGGCAGCGGGTCTTTGTCGACGAGCGGGAATTCGTACACAGCCTGTGCGCCGTCGATCAAAGCCGGAATGTCGATCCAGCTCCATTTCCAATCGGCGAAGGCGCTGCGGAAGATCGCGCGGTCGACCTCGCGGTTCCAGTCGCTGCGCGGCGGCGCCTCGTCGGGCACGCGCAGCTCGGCAATCCAGTTGATGCGCGAGCGACCCTGCTGGCGTAGCGGTTCTGAAATCGGATAGGCGACGAACTTCTGGTCCTGGTGGCCCGCCATGAACATGGTCCGGCCATCGAGATACGGCTCGGCCTCGGTGACGGCGCGCCACAGCATGCGGCCCGCAAAGCGCGGCGCATCGCCCGTCGGGTAGAAGTGCCGGCGCACAGCCGAGTGGATGCCATCGGCGCCGACCAGCACGTCGGCCGAGGATTCGACAACGGTGTCGTTGGTGCGATCACGCAGCGTAAATCGCACGGGGCCGCCCTTCTCGCCCGTCGATTGGACTGCCTCGAAGCTGTGACCCAGGCGGATGCAATCCGCACCGAGCCGCTCAACCACAGCGTCGGCCAGGGCCATCTGGAATTCGCCACGGTGAATGGAGAACTGCGGCCAGTCGTACCCGGCGGCCAGCCCGCGCGGCTCGTGCCAGATCGGCTGGCCGAACCGGTTGTAATAGGCCAGCGCGGAGGTACGAATCGCCAGCGCGCTCAGCGTGTCTTCCAGCCCCAGTTCGCACAACTGGCGCGCGGCGTGCGGCAGCAGGTTGATGCCCACACCCAGCGGCCGCAGCGTCTGCACGGCCTCCCACACTTCGACTTCGAAACCTTGGCGCTCGGCCATCAACGCGAGCGTCAGGCCGCCGATGCCCGCCCCGATGATGGCGATCTTCATGGCTGTCTCCCTGAAATTTGTTGCAGTCTATAACGAATCGCAACGGCATCCTGCGGGCGACATATCAGGGCAAATACCTAGACGAAGGCGGCTGAATGCGGCGCGTTGACCGCTTGACGCTCTGTGAGATATCACAATACCATCACTCGACTTTTACGAGATTCGAGGCCGCCCCAATGTCGCGTCCCATCAAGCTGGTTTCGGGTGCTTCCACACCCTCGCCCGCGTCTGCACCGTTTGCCGTTGAACCTGCCGCGCACGCGCCCAAGGGCGCCGCCATGCGTGAACTCGCCTACAACGAGATCAAGCGCCGCATCATGGCGTGCGAATTCCGCCCCGGCGAGCCACTCAACGAAGCGCAGCTCGGCACGATTCTGGGACTGGGCCGCACGCCCATCCACCAGGCGCTGCATCGGCTGGAGGTGGAGGGGCTGGTGCAGATCCTGCCGCGCAAGGGCGTGCTGGTGACGCCGCTGTCGCTCAACGACGTACTCGACATGATCGAGGTGCGCGCCACCAACGAGATCCTGTGCGTGACGCTGGCCGCCGAGCGCGCCCATCCGGCCGATTTCGAAGCCATGCGCGCCATCGTCGATGCATCGCCCGCGCTGATCGAGCACCGCGACATTGCCGCGCTGGCCGCGCTGGACCTCAAGTTCCACCTCGCCATTTCCGCTGCCTCGCGCAACCGCGTTCTGGCCGAACTGCTGCGTGGCCTGCACGAGAAGCAGGCGCGCTTCTGGTTCCTCTCGCTGTCAGAGCCGCAACACCTGCAGAACGTCTACGACGAGCACCTCGCCGTGCTCGACGCGCTGGAGCGCCGCGACGTGCCCGCGGCGCGCGAAGCCATTCGCGAGCACATCGACGAGTTCCGCCGCACGATCATCCGCACGCTCTGATCCGATTCCGATTTCCCCCGTTCGCTTTTCCCGCTTCTTCCGGATTCCGCATGACCATGCTGCACCTGAACCTGATCGGCCACGGCCCCATCGACGTGACCGTGGACCACCTTGTCATTGCCGGCTGGACAGGCCGCGATGCGCAGGCCGTTGAACACCACATCGCCGAGCTTGAAGCGATCGGCGTGGCGCGTCCGGCGCGCGTGCCGTGCTTCTACCGCGTGTCGGCCTCGCTGCTGACCACCGACGCCGCCGTGGAGATTCCCGGCGCCGATTCGTCCGGCGAAGCCGAGTTCGTGCTGTATTCCACGCCGATGGGCCTGCTGGTCGGCATTGGCTCGGACCACACCGACCGCAAGGTCGAAGCCTATGGTGTGACGGTCTCCAAGCAGATGTGCGCCAAGCCCGTGAGCCGCGACGTGTGGCGCTTCGAAGCGCTGGCCGACCATTGGGACAGCCTGCAGATGAAGACCTGGCGCACCCGCGACGGCCAGACCGCGCTGTACCAGGAAGGCGGCGTCACGCGCATGCTCGACCCGCGCGACCTTATCCGCCGCTACACCGGCAACGACACGCTGCCGGTGGGCACCGCCATGTTCTGCGGCACGCAACCCATCATCGGCGAACTCGGTTTTGGCGAGGCCTTCGACATGGCCCTGATCGACCCCGTGTCGGGCACCGAGCTGCGCCATCGCTATGCTGTCGACACGCTGCCTGTTGAAGGCTGACGCGCCCCACCCAACGGAGACCACTGCATGATGACGCCCCGTCCGAAGATGATCCGCTCGCTGGCCGCTGACCTGGCCGCCGGCCGCACCACCAGCGTCGCGCTGACCGAAGCCGCGCTGCAGCGCGCCGAATCGCATCGCGCCGCCGGCGGTGCCGCCTACGTGAGCATCGACGTGCAAGCCGCGCTGGCCATGGCGCGCGCCGCCGATGCCGCGCGTGCAGCGGGCAACGTGCCTTCGCTGCTGGCGGGGTTGCCGGTGTCGATCAAGGATCTGTTTGACGTGGCCGGCCAGGTGACTGCAGCCGGCTCGCGCGCCCTGGCCGACCAGCCGCGCGCCACTGCCGATGCGGCTGCCGTGGCACGCCTGCGTTCAGCCGGAGCCGTGCTGCTCGGCCGCACCAACATGAGCGAATTTGCGTTCTCGGGTCTGGGCTTGAATCCGCACTACGGCACGCCGCGCACACCGGCAGACGGCGCGCGCGCGGCGGGCGGTTCCACCTCGGGCGGTGCCGTCACCGTTGCGGGCGGCATGGCCGTGGCGGCACTGGGCACCGACACCGGCGGCTCGATCCGCATTCCGTCTGCGTTCTGCAATCTGACGGGCTTCAAGCCCACCGCGCGCCGTGTGCCGATGACGGGCGCGGTGCCACTGTCCACGTCGCTCGATTCCGGCGGCCCGCTCGCCAACTCGGTCGATTGCTGTGCCATTGTCGATGCCGTGTTGAGCGGCGAGTCCGGCAACGACGCATGCGATACCACCGCAGTGCCGCTGGCCGGATTGCGTTTTGGCATCACGCAGGACTTTGTAGGCGCAGACCTCGACAACACGGTCGCCGTCGCATTCAACCGCGCCGTTGAACGGCTCGAACGTGCCGGTGCACACATCGTGCGTTTCGAGTTTCCCGAGCTGCTGCAACTGCCGGAAATCAACAGCGGCGGCGGCTTCTCGGCGGCGGAGTCCTGGGCATGGCATCGCTCGCTGCTCGCGCGTGCCGAAGCGCAGTACGACCCGCGCGTCGCCACGCGCATCCGCCGTGGCGAACAGATGAGCGCAGCCGCCTATATCGACGTGATCAACGCACGCGTGCGCATGATTGCCGCCGCACGCAAGCGCCTGGGCAACTTCGATGCATGGCTGATGCCGACGGTGGCCATCGTGCCGCCCGAGGTCGCACCGCTTGAGGCTGACGACGCAGCGTTCTTCCGCGTCAACGCCCTCGCGCTGCGCAATCCGAGCGTGATCAATTTCCTGGACGGCTGCGCGCTGACGCTGCCGGTACACGCTGCCGGTGAACTGCCGGTCGGCTTGTCGCTCTGCGGTCTCGCCAACGACGACGCGCGCATCCTGCGCGTCGGCCGGGCGGTGGAGGCTGCCCTGCGTTGATCGACTAGCCAGAACATTCGCCGCCTGCGTCCGGGCCACGCGGGCGGTTCCCCAAGCCAAGCCAAAAAAAGGCGCGCAGCAGACGCGCCGGGCCCAACTCATGCCTGCGTTTCGTAAAGCACAGCAGCACACGGGACGCCGGCGCCCTCACACGCTATTGGAGGAAACCATGTCGCAAACCCAAGCCATACCGGCCACCCCGACGGACCCGGCCAGCCGCCCACTCCCCAGCACCGAGCTGGATGTGACTTACCGCCGCATTGCGTACCGGCTGGTGCCGTTCCTGGTGGTGCTGTTCATCCTCGCCTGGATCGACCGCGTCAATGTCGGCTTCGCCAAGCTGTCGATGCTGCAGGATCTGCAGTTCAGCGAAGCGGTATACGGCCTGGGCGCCGGCATCTTCTTCATCGGCTACTTCCTGTTTGAAGTGCCGAGCAACCTGCTGCTCGAAAAGATCGGCGCACGCAAGACGCTCGCGCGCATCACCATCCTGTGGGGCCTGGCCTCGATGGCGATGATCTACGTGAAGACGCCGACCTCGTTCTACGTGATGCGCTTTCTGCTGGGCATCTTTGAAGCGGGCTTCTTCCCGGGCGTGGTGCTGTACCTGACGTACTGGTTTCCCTCCGCACACCGTGCGCGCATCAACGGCCTGTTCATGACGTCGTTTGCGATTGCCGGGGTGGTCGGCGGCCCGGTCGCCGGCTTCATCATGAGCCGCATGGAAGGCGTCGGCCACCTCGCCAACTGGCAATGGCTGTTCCTGCTGGAGGGCATTCCGTCCGTGCTGGCCGGCTTTGCCGTGCTGGCGTGGCTGCCCGAAACGCCGCGTCAGGCCAAGTGGCTCTCTGCCGCCGAGCAAGACGCCGTCGTGCGCGCCGTTGAAGTGGAGAACCGCGACCCCGCCAAGCACGCCTCGTTTGGCGCCGCACTGGCCAACGCCCGCGTGTGGATCTGCGCTGCCATCTATTTCTGCGTGGTCAGCGGCAACGCCACCATCGCCTTCTGGACGCCGTCGATCATCAAAGAGCTGGGCGTGCAGGGCAATTTCCACATCGGGTTGATCTCGGCCATTCCGTTCATCGCCGGCACGATTGCGATGGTCTGGAACGGCGCGCATTCCGACCGCACCGGCGAGCGCCGCATGCACTGCGCCATTGCAGCCGTCATCGCAGCCGCCGGCCTGGTCGCAACAGGCGCACTGCTCGGCTCGCCGGCGCTTGCGCTGATCTCGCTCACCGTCGCCGCCATCGGCATCCTCGCCGCGTTCCCGGTGTTCTGGTCCATCCCGGCCGTGTTCCTGGCAGGCACCGCAGCCGCAGGCGGCATCGCCCTCATCAACTCCATCGGCAACCTTGCAGGCTTCGTCGCGCCGTACATGATCGGCTGGCTGAAGACCAGCACAGGCCACCTCTCCGCCGGCCTCTACTTCGTAGCCGCGCTGGAGCTGGGCGCCGCCGTCCTGGTCATTCTAGGCACCCGCAAACACTAAGCACGTAGACGAACCATCGTGGCGCCCACCCCCGCGCCGCGACGGTTTGGCCGTACCCTGCCCTAGATGGCGCCTTGAATTTTCGTAAGCGGGCGGAAACAAGACGGGGAACTGTCTGAGCGCAGCGAGTTTGCCTCCTTCCCCTCCCTGCGACATAAATTCAAGGGGAAGTCGCCATCTCGGGCGCGCCTTTCTTTGCTTACCTTTCTTTGGCAAGACAAAGAAAGTAAGTCGGCCCCGGCAGGGGACGAAACAAGGGATGCACCATCAACACCAAAAACCCCGCCAGCAAGGTTCCAAACCCCACCAGCGAGGTCCCAAACCCCACCCCTCGACGTTCCGAACCCCATCAACGCAGTCCCGAACCTCACCGATGAGGTTCCGAACTCGCCCAAAGCGGTCCCCAACCCCATTCATGGCGTTCCAAACGCCAAGGCCCCAAGATCCGAACCCAACACATGCAGTTCTGAACCTCACGAATGCGGTTCCGAACCCCATCAGAGAAGTTCGGAACCCCACCGACGGCGTTACGGACCTTAACCGGCCACCTTGTAACCCATCCGCACGCCACCCCAGTGCCGGCCCTTGACGTAAATCGGCGCCGACACATCCTTCATCATCGCAAACGTCCCGTTCCCCATATCGCGACGATACGTCTGCAACAAGAATGCCTCGGTATTGCGCGCCGCCCCCAGCCCCGTGCGATCGGTAAACAGCCGGCGGTTACGGCTGTTGGCAGCGTTCCAGGCCGGGTCGCTGCCCTGCGGCTGCGAGAACTTCAGGTTGTGCGTCGGCAGATAGCCATTGGTATCGACCGCCGCACAAAACACCACGCGCGGATCCAACTGGAGCAAAGGCTCCTGCACCGCCGGCAGCACACGATCGGTGAACGCCGTAAACCGCGTCATGTGCTGCGGCGGGTCGGTATTCGGGACCGGCGCATAGGTGCGGTCGAACAGATCGCCCTCGGTGATATCACCCCGCGCAAGCGCCGATTCAAACAGCGCGCTGATCTTGCCGGCCGCCGCTTGCACCGCTTCGATGAACGGCGTATCGGCACTCTGCACACCGGTTGAAGCCGTCAACCGGATCAACGTTTCCGACGCGCCCAGCAAACCCGAGAGCTGCTGCTGCGCGTTGTCGATGTTGTGGCTCGATTGCTTCACGCCCTCGGCCATCGCATCCACCTCACGCGCGAGCGACGCGCATTCGCCTTCAATGGCGGCGGTGGATTCGGCAATGCTCGTCGCCTCGACGTCGAAGCGCGCGATGGCTTCGCCCGCCACGCCGATCACCGCGCCAATCGCCTGCGTGCCGGCATCCACGCGCTGGGCGCGCGCCACGTTGGCACTGCTGTCGCCGATCAGCTTGTCGGTCTGGCCGGACAAATCCGCCAAGGTGGTTTCGATACGCTGCGTCGCTTCGGCGGTCTGCCCTGCGAGCTGCTTCACCGCGCCCGCCACCACGGCAAAGCTGCGGCCCGATTCGCCGGCGCGTGCAGCTTCAATGGCCGCGTTGATCGCCAGCAGATTGGTCTGCTTGGCAATCTGCGAAATCTGCTCGGCCGCCTGCGCCACCTGGACCAGCGCTTCACGCAGTGCCGCAATCTGCTGCTCCATGCTCGCCACGCCAACGGCCAGCTCGCGAATGTCGCGCAGCGATGCATCGACCGTTGCGCGTGAGCCGCTGACCTCCTCGCTGGCATGCGATGCGACTTCGCGCGCATGCCGCGCGGCCACGGCGATGTCGTGGTTGCCGCGCATGGTGACATCGGCTGCGTTGCGCAACTGGTCGAACACGTCGGCCTGCCGGCGCAGCCGCACGGCCACGTCTTCCACGTTGCCGGAGACCTCGCAGATGCCCATGCCGACGCGGCCGGCCTCTTCGGCAATGCGGGCTACAAGGTCGGGAGAGGCTTTCGGGCCGCGGCCCCAGACGAATGGCTTCACGTGCGGTTGTCTCCAGATGTCGTTGTTGTTTGTGCGCTCGCGCTGATGGCGAAGCAAACCCTCTACGGGGAGTATCGGCGCGAGCGGTGCGCGCTTGAGCGACGCTACCCGCACCGGCTTACGCGGGCATTACATGCGCCTTGCGCAGCACTAAGCCTGTGCCGAGCGATCGCGGCGCAGCCGGGCCTCGTAGGCGGCGGCCGTCATGGGGGGGCCGAACAGGAAGCCTTGCAACTTGTCGCACCCGGCGGCTTGCAGGAACTCGGCCTGCTCCAGCGTCTCGACACCTTCCGCCGTAACGGTCATGTCCAGCGACGCAGCCATCGCGACCACGGCGCGCGAGATCACCACCGAATCGCGGTGGCGCGGAATGCCCGAGACGAACGAGCGATCCACTTTCAGGTTGTCGATCGGGAAGCGCTGCAGATACGACAGCGACGAATACCCCGTGCCGAAATCATCGATCGAGATGCGAATGCCCAGCGCCGTGAGCGCGTCGAGCATCGGCATCACGGCGGCGGTGTCGCGCATGAGCAAGCCTTCGGTGATCTCCATTTCCAGCGCGCTGGCGGGCAAGCCGGCCTCGGTCAGGCAGCGCGAGATGGTCGGCACCAGCCCCTCGCCAAACTGGCGCGGCGACAAATTCACGGCGACAAAGAATTCGGGCATGCAGGTGGCGCGCCAATGCGCGGCCTGACGGCACGCCTGCGCCAGCACCCATTCGCCGATGTCGCCGATGAGGCCGGCGTCTTCCGCCACGGGGATGAACTCGGCGGGCGACACCTCGCCCAGTTCCGTGCTGTGCCAGCGCAGCAGCACTTCAGCGCCGACGATGTCCATCGACGTGGCATCGACGATGGGCTGGAAGCGCAGCGACAGCTCGCCCGCTGTCAGCGCGCGGCGCAGGTGGTATTCCAGCTGGAAGCGGCGCTGCGCACGCTGCGACAAGCGCGCGGTGTACACGCGATGCTGGTTGCGGCCGTTCTGCTTGGCGTTGTACATGGCGGCATCCGCACAGCGCAGCAGCGTGGCGGCATCGTTGCCGTGTTCCGGGTACACCGCAATGCCGATGGATGCGCCCAGGTAATACTCCGTGCCGCTCGTCGAAAACGGCTGCGCGATGGAATGGACGATGCGCTTGGCCAGACGCTCCGCCTCGCCCAACGAGCGCACGTTATCCAGCAGCACGACGAATTCATCGCCGCCCAGGCGCGCCAGCGTATCGCTCTGGCGCACGCAGGCCGACAGGCGTTGCGCGACGATGCGCAGCAGGTGGTCACCGGCTTCGTGGCCAGCCGTGTCATTCACCTTCTTGAAGCCATCCAGATCCAGGAACAGCACAGCGACCTGGCGCGTCTCGTTGGGCTGACTGGCCGCCTGCTCCATCACGGCCTGCATGCGCTGCGAGAAATAAGCGCGGTTGTACAAGCCGGTGAGCGCATCACGCTGCGCGAGGAACGTGAGCTGCTGCTGGGCCGCACGCGCGGGGCCAATATCGTTGAACGAGATGAGCACGGCCGACGGGGCGTCGTCGCCGGGACGCACGATGGGCAGCACGTTTTCGTGCACCCACACAATGTCGCCATCCACCAGCTCCAGGCCGACGGTCAAGCCGAGCAGCGGCCTGCCGGTGGCCAACACCACGCGCGTTGGGCGTTCATTGAGCGGGATCTCGCTGCCGTCTTCGCGCAACGAACGGCGCATCAGCGTCAGATGGCTGGTGCCGACGGGCGACACGTTGCCCGCCCGAAGAATCCGGCGTGCGCTTGGGTTGCACGCGAGGATGGTGCCGTCGGCTGCCTGCACGACGATGCCTTCGGTCAGGTTGTCGACGGCCAGCCGGTAGCGTTCTTCGCTCTCTTGCAGATCGCGGGCGATATGCGCCTTCTGCACGGCCACGCCGATGATGTCGGTAATGCCGTCGAGCAGCCCCATGGCGTCGCGCGTGGGCGCACGCGGGGTGTCGTAGTAGATGCCCATCGCGCCGATCATCTGCGCGTTGTCGCCGCGAATGGGCGTCGACCAGCATGCGCGCAGACCGAGCGGCGCAACGATGTCGCGGTAGCCATCCCAGAGCGGGTCGGCGTCGATATCTTCCACCACCACGGTCTTGTTCAGGAACATGGCCGTCCCGCACGAACCAACTGAAGGGCCGAGCGCGATCCCAACCAGCAACTGCGAGAGGATGAAAGGCAGCGACGGTGCCACGGCCTGCGTGATGTGCTCGCCGTCACCACTGAGCAGGACGGAACACATCGCGCCGTCATCAAGCAGCGCCTCCACCAGGCGGCACACCTCGGCCAGCAAATCCGGGAGCGGTACGTTGCGCGAGCTGAGTTCCAGCACGGTTTTTTCGCAGCGCAGCAACTCCTTCGCGCGTGCGGTTTCGGCGGCCAGTGCCCGGTAGTTGGCTTCGGATTCGCGCAGGGCCTGTTCGGCCTGCTTGCGCTGCGTGATGTCGCGCGCCACCACCTGGATGGCGGTGCGCCAGCCGAGCTGCACCGGCGCGGAAAGCACCTCGACTTCCACGGGCGTGCCATCGCAGCGCAGCAAGGTCTGCTCGACGGGCGGCAAACCTGCGCCGTGTGTGACCATCCACTCCCGGCGCTGACGGGCGAGGTGGGTCGAATTGTCGTGGACGAACTCGTCCAGCTCGTGGCCGACGATGTCGCGCGCCGTTTGCGCGCCAAACAGCCGAACGCCCGCCTCGTTGACGAAAACGATAATGTCGTCCGCCACGATGTACAGCGCATCCGGCATTTGCCGGACGAGCGCCTCGTAACGGTCATCAGCGAGCGGTAAGGGCCTGGGGCTGTCCTGATCGATCACATCCGGTTCGGGACGGTCAGGCCGCTCAGCAGAGGTGGCGTCCATATCTGGGTTGTTTTTCAAGATATCGACCAATGTGTCGGGAAAGTTAAGGCGTTTGGCTGGCCCTCCCCTCTTCAGGGTGGGGCAAATGGCGGATGTGCGGATAAGCGGCACGCCAGTTGCGGCACAATGCCCGCACGACGTCTCTGCGCACTTTTCGCACCTCGGCCTTATGCAATCGTTTTCGTCTTCCGTCGGCCACGTGGCCGGCTTGATTTCGCGACGTACCTTGCTACCCGCAGGGCTGGCGGAAGCTGCCGTGCAATTTCGCGATGGGCAGATTGCCGCCTGTGACGCCAACCCGACGCGCGGCATGATCGACTGCGGCGACCTGCTCGTCCTGCCCGGCATCGTCGACCTGCACGGCGATGCCTTCGAACGCGCGGTCATGCCGCGCCCCGGCGTGGCCTTTCCCTACGAAACCGCCCTGGCCGACGTTGACGGCCAATTGCTGGCCAGCGGCATCACCACCGAATTTCACGGCGTGACCTATTCCTGGGAAGGCGGCTTGCGCGGCCGCCCCTACGCGCTGCGCATGCTGGACACCCTTGACGCCATGCGCCCGCATCTGGGGGCCCAGCACCTGATGCACCTGCGCTTCGAATTGCACCACGCAGACGGGGTTGCCGATGCGCTCGCCTGGATGGACGCCGGCCGCGTGCACTTCCTGTCGTTCAACGATCACCTGCCCGGGATGCGCGACAAGCTGGGCGACGCGCGCAAGCTCGCACAATACGCCGATCGGGCCGAGTGCGACATCAACACGTTCCTCGCCCGTCTGAATGCCGCCGCAGTCAACACCCCACGGCTCGCCGAGGTGACCGGCACGCTCGCGCGGGCAGCGCAGCAACGCGGCATCTGCATGGCATCGCACGACGAACCCGACATTGCCACGCGCAACACGTTTCACGCGCACGGCTGCACCGTCACCGAATTTCCGTTGACCGACGATGTTGCGCAGGCGGCGCGCGCGCATGGTGGACATATCGTCTTCGGGGCGCCCAACGTCGTGCGCGGCGGCAGCCATCACGGTGCACCCGACGCGACCGCCATGGTGGCCGCGGGCCTGGGCACCGTGCTGGCCTCCGACTATTACTACCCCGCACTGCTGGCCGCGCCGTTCAAGCTGGCCGAGCGCGGTGTAGTGCCGCTGGCCCAGGCCTGGGCGCTGGTGGCGGCCAACCCGGCCGAAGCCGCAGGGCTGAGGGATCGCGGCACACTCGCAACAGGGCTGCGCGCCGATGCCATCGTGGTCGATGACCGCCGCCCGGGGCTGCCGCGCGTGGTGGCGGCCGTGGTGGGCGGACGACTGCGCCATGCCGCCGGGCAGTTGCCGCTGATCGGCTGAGCAGCGCCATGGAGCAAGCGCTGGCACCTTTACCGTCAGTGATACCGGAAGCCTGGCGGTACGCGCTCTACCTGCTGCCGCCCGAGCCCTGGTACGGCCTGGGCACGCGCTGGCTGGGCCGCTGTGCGCGCTCCAACACCGCCATCCCCGCAGATCAGCGCGAAGCGTTTGTCAGCGAGGCCGGTATCGATCTCGCCACGCTCGACCGCTGGACCGAAGCGCCGCGCCAGTACGGCCTACACGCCACATTCAAACCGCCTTTCCGCCTGGCAGGCGATCGCACGGTCGACGAACTGGACGCTGCGCTGCGCCGCTTCGCGCAGCAGCAGCACGCCTTCACAATCGAGCCGGCCTTGCAGACGCTGCGCGGCTTTCTCGCTTGGCGGCTGCGTCATGGCGACCCTGCGCGCGACACGCTCCACGCGTTCGCCGATGCGTGCGTCGCCGAGTTCGATGCCTTCCGCGCACCGCCGCCGCCTGCTGAACTCGCGCGGCGCCGTCGCGCAGGCCTGTCGGATGCGCAGGAGCGCCATCTAGAGCGTTGGGGTTATCCGTATGTGTTTGGGACGTTCACGTTCCACATCACGCTGACCGGGCGGCTCGACCATGCCGAGCAACTCGCGTGCTACCGCGCATTGGAAGCATCGCGCGTGGTGCTGCCGGCCGCCATGCCCATCGACCACATCGCGTTGTTTTCGCAGGCGGCGCCCGACGCGCCGTTCAACGTGGCACGTGTGTACCGGTTTGATGGCAGCGTCGAAGACTTCGACGCTGCGCAGAGCGCGCTCAGCGCTTGAGTTCGACCACGTCGATCACCTGCGTCTGGCCGTGCTGCTCAACCTCCTGGCGCATCACCACGGCCGCTTCAGGGCAGTACCAATCGGTGATGTGGGCAACGGTGGGGTCGGGCTCGAGCGTTTCATTGCCCAACCGCAGCACACCGAGGCGCGCCGTGCGCGTGTAGCGGATCGGCCGGCACTGCAACTGGCCGACCACAGTGTCCATCGGCTGCGGCGGCCCCACCTCTCGCTCCGACACCTCCACCTTGGCATGCTCGGCTTGCATGCGCCCGACGGAGATCCCCAGCCGAGGCGACACCACATCGAAATCGAAGCTGGATTCGTACGTATCGCCCGGCAGCATCTGCGCTTCGGGCGCCAGGCCGGCACCGTACAGGAACATGCCGGAAATGGCAGTGCTCACGGTGCCAACCAGATCGGCATGTTCGCTTTGCGCAAACACCCGTCCGTTGATGCTGACAATGCGCGTGACCACGCCAGCCTCGTCCACCAACAACTGGTGCTCCTGCACCGTCTCGATGGGCCGGCCACCGAGCGCCACCAAGCCCGATTTGGCGTAGATGTGCAGGCCGATTTCGCAGCCGTCCTGCATGTCGCGATTGACGTCGTGCAGGGTGAACTCCACGATCATCGGTGTCTTGCCGTTGCCGTCCAGGCGCACGCGGCTACCGTCGTGCACCCACGGCGCGGAGCATAGCCCTGCTGCCTGCGCAGGCAACGCCAGTGCAATCGCGGCCACGGCTACGGCGGCGCTCCATAAAGAAAAACGCCGATGCATCGGGCGATGCATCAGCGTCTTCATGAACCCGATCGGCACGGGCTTACTGCTTGGGCGCGTCCTTCTTGTTGGCGCCCTCGCTGTACGGGTCAAACTTGCCGCCGGCCTTCGCACCCTGGCTATACGGATCGAACTTCTCACCGGCCTTGGCGCCCTGGGTGTACGTGTCGTACTTGCCCTTTTCGACATTGGCCGGCTGGGCGCCGGGGTTGAGCGCGCTGGCGGTGCTGTCGTTCTTGTTGGCGCCTTGCGAATACGGGTCGAACTTGTCGCCGGCCTTCGCACCCTGCTGGTACGGATCGAACTTGTCGCCGACCTTTGCGCCTTGGGTGTACGGGTCGAACTTCTTCTGGTCAGTCTGCGCGTGGGCTACGGTGCCGATGGCTGCTACGGCAGCGACCGCTGCCACGAGGGTAAGACGTTTGTACGGCATCTGAAGCTCCTTTCCTATGGGTCGTTTGGGCTGGCTGAAAGCGCAGCCTCGTTTTGAACGCATCCCGGTGTCACGCGCACTGGCATGTTGGCGACGGCGCCGGGAAACCCCCTCTCCTCGTCGTAAGCTATGGCAAGCGCACAGGAAAGTCAACGCACAGAAACTGCATATTTTTTGGGCAATTGCGTGCTGAACCGTAGGTGAATCAGTGACGTTCCGGCTGGCGGATCGCACTCGGGCCCATCACCGCAATCAACGCCATGGTGAGCGCCACCACCGACAGCCCCCAGCGCAGGTCGGAGCGATGCGCAATCAGCCCGATGATGACCGGGCCGATCAGCAAGCCCACGTAGGCAAAGCGCGCCACGGCAGCAATGCCTTCGGCTGCCGGCACGCCCGGCAGGCGCGACGCGGTGATGAAGAAGATCGGCACCATGTTGGCGGCGCCCACGCCCATCAGCGCAAAACCTGTCAGGACAGCAATCGGCGCGGGCCACAGCAAAGCAAGCAGGATTCCGCCCGTTGCCAGCACGCCACTGCCGCCAAGCACGCGCATATTGCCCCAGCGCCCGCGTGCGAAATCGCCACCGAAACGCGCGAGCGCCATCCCGCCCGAAAATGCTGCGTACCCCGCGCTGGCAACAGCTTCCGGAGATTGGGCGATCTCGCGCATGTACACGGTCGTCCAGTCGTACATCGCGCCTTCGCCCACCAGCCCCAGGAAGGCCAGCACGCCGAGCAGGAACAGCGTGCGACCCGTGGTCGGATGCGCGGGTTCGCCTTCGGCATGCACGTGGTCGGGCAGCATGAACGGTCCGGCACACAAGGCAGCCGCCATGGTGACGAGCGCCATGCCGCCGCAGTGCACGGCCGGCGGCACGCCCAGTTCCAGCAGCACGCCGCCCACCGCCGCACCCACCATGCCGCCGAGGCTGAACATACCGTGCAGCGACGAGATGATCGGCTTGTGGTGATTGGCCTCCACTGTGGCGGCCTGCGCGTTGATGGCCACGTCGAAACCGGCGTTGGTGATGCCGAACAGCAGCAGCACGGCCAGCAGCGCGGGGTAACTCGGCATCAGCATGAGCAGCCCGGTCATGACACCAAATGCCACGCCGCCCTGCACACTCGCGCGCCGCGTGCCCACGCGCGCCGCCCACTTGCCCGCAAACTTCATCGCGACGATGGCACCGGCGGCCACCATGAACATCGCCAGCGACAGCGATGCCTCGGACAGACCGAAGCGCGCCTTCACCGTCGGAATGTGAACGCCCCACGTCGCAAACGTTGCACCGTTGGCGAAAAAGAGGGCCATCGTCGCCGCGCGAGCCGACAGGGGAAGCCGGCGAGGCCGCAACGCGCCGGCAGATTGGACGTATTCGGAAGGCATGAAGGACCGCTGAGAAAAACGCACGGCGCAAACGTGTCGCGCCGCAAAGGCGCCATGCTACCGCGCCCGGCTGATCAGCGTATGACGCGGCCCCGCGGCAGGCAGGTATGCCGTTTGCGTCACCACGCTCGAATCCACCGCATCGGGAGACCCGCCATGCCTCGCGTGATCTGGAAGGGCGCCGTCAGCTTCGGCCTCGTCCACATTCCCGTTGCGCTGTATCCGGCCACCCGCAGCGACGACCTCGACTTCGACTGGCTCGACCGCCGCACCATGGACCGCGTCGGCTACAAGCGCATCAACAAGACCACCGGCAAAGAGGTGCCGCGCGAGCAGATCGTGCGTGGCTACGCCTACGAGAAAGACCGCTACGTGATCCTCACCGACGAGGACATCCGCGCCGCCAACCCGGTCTCGACGCAAACGGTCGATTTGCTGACCTTCGTGGATGCGGCGGAGATTCCGTTTCTCTATCTCGATACGCCCTACTTTCTGGCGCCCGACCGGCGCGGCGAAAAGGTCTACGCACTGCTGCGCGAGGCGCTCACACGCTCGCAGAAGATCGGTGTCGCCAACGTCGTGCTGCACACCAAGCAGCATCTGGCCGCGCTGATCCCGATGGGGCCGGTGCTCGTGCTGCATACGCTGCGCTGGTCCAACGAGGTGCGCGACTGGTCCGAACTCGACGTGCCGGAAGAAGGCGCGAAGGCCGCCAAACTCACGGCCAAGGAAATCGAGATGGCTGAAAAGTTGATCGACGACATGAGCGGCACCTGGGACCCTGCCGAATACCACGACACCTTCCGCGACGACATCCTTGCGCTGGTCGATCGCAAGGTGCGTGAAGGCCGCACGGAGTCGGTCGAGCCGATGGAAGCCGAGCAAGCTGCACCGCGCACCGGCAACGTGATCGACCTGACCGACCTGCTGCGGCAGAGCCTTGCCAAGCGCGGCAAGGGAAACGGAGCGTCAGACGACGAGGCGGAAGACGAACCCGCACCGCGCAAGCGTGCCCCGCGCAAGGCCGCCGCCAAGACGGCGCGCAAGACAGCCACGCGCAAGCGCGCATAACAAGACGGAGCCGACGCCATGCCACGCCATCTCGCCGACTACCGCCGCAAGCGCGATTTCACGCAGACACAAGAACCCGCGGGTGCACGCCGCAAAGCCGACGAGCAGCGTGAAAACGGCGCCCTGCACTTCGTGATCCAGAAGCACGACGCCACTCGGCTGCATTACGACTTTCGGCTCGAACTCGACGGTACGCTCAAGAGTTGGGCCGTCCCCAAGGGCCCGAGCCTCGACCCCGCCGACAAGCGTCTCGCCGTGCATGTTGAAGACCACCCGCTCGACTACGCGGATTTCGAAGGCCACATCCCCGAAGGCCAATACGGCGGTGGCGACGTGATCGTATGGGACCGCGGCACTTGGCGCCCGCATGGCGATCCGCGCAAGGCGTACCGCGACGGCAAGCTCAAATTCGATCTCGACGGCGAGAAGCTGCACGGCGCATGGGCGCTGGTGCGCACGCATTTGCGCGGCACGGGGAAGCATCCGAAAGAACAGTGGCTGCTGATCAAGGAACGCGACGATCAGGTGCGCGCATCCAGAGACTACGACGTGACGCAGGCACTGCCCGCCAGCGTGATCACCGGGGAAACCGTCGGCGCAAAGCCCCGGGCCAAAGGAAAGGCCAAGGCCGGTGACGGCAGGACGGAGCGTTCCGAACCGGCGCAAGTGCAACCACCCGCCGGTGCCGTGCCCGCCACGTTGCCCAGAACGCTGGAGCCCCAACTCGCCACGCTGGTCGATGGGCCGCCCACCCACGGCGAGTGGGACTACGAAGTGAAATTCGACGGCTACCGCATCCTTGCGCGCATCGACGGCAACACCGTGCGCCTGTTCAGCCGCAACGGCCGCGACTGGACGGCCAAGCTGCCGCGCCAGGCGCGCACGCTGCATGCGCTGGGCCTGCGTGAGGCGTGGCTCGACGGCGAAGTCGTGGTGATGGGCGAACGCGGCGTGCCCGACTTCCAGGCGCTGCAGAACGCCTTTGAAACCGCGCATGCCGAACACATTGCCTACTACCTGTTCGACATCCCGTTCTGCAACGGCATGGATTTGCGCGGCGTGCCGTTGCGCGAGCGGCGGGCGCTGCTGCAACGCATTCTCGATGCCGCGCCGGGTGACTTGGACCGCGATGCGGTGCTGTTCTCAGGCACGTTCAACGCGGCACCCGAAGATTTGCTGTCTTCCGCATGCAGCATGTCGCTCGAAGGCGTGATCGGCAAGCGGGCCGATGCGCCGTACCGCGCCGGCCGCAGCCCGGCATGGATCAAGCTCAAATGCGGGCAGCGGCAGGAATTCGTGATCGGCGGCTACAGCGCGCCCAAGGGCAGCCGCAGCGGCTTCGGCGCGCTGCTGCTCGGCGTATATGACGACGCGGGCAAGCTGCGCTATGCGGGGCGCGTTGGCACCGGCTTCAACGAGACGAGCCTGCACGCTTTGCATCACGAACTGACGGGGCTGACTGTCGACACGCCGCCCTTTGCGAACCCGCCTACCGGCAGCGACGCGCGCGACGTGCAATGGGTCAAGCCGGAACGCGTGGCCGAAATCGCCTTTGCCGAATGGACGCGCGAAGGCATCGTGCGGCAAGCCGTGTTCCAAGGTTTGCGCGACGACAAACCTGCGCGCAACATCGTGCGTGAACAAGCCAAGCCGCCCAGCGCTGCCGCTCGCAAGGAGACCCGCGCCGTGAATGCTGCCGAACGCAAGGTGCGCCCCGGTGCCGAACGCATCGCCGATGTGGACGTCACGCATCCGGATCGCGTGATCGAGAAAGCGAGTGGCACCACCAAGGCTGACCTCGCACGCTATTACGCGAGCGTGGCCGAGTGGATGCTGCCGCATCTGCACAACCGGCCGACGTCGCTGGTGCGCGCGCCCGATGGCATCGACGGCGAGCGCTTCTTCCAGAAGCACTCCGCGGCGCTCAAGCTGCAGGGCATCACGCAACTGGACCCGTCGCTCGACCCGGGCCATCCGTCGCTGCTGGCCATCAACTCGGCCGAAGCGCTGGTCGGTGCAGTGCAGATGGGCACGGTGGAATTCCACACGTGGAATGCGCTGGCCGACCGCATCGAGCAGCCCGACCGCATCGTCTTCGATATCGACCCGGACCCGGCGTTACCCTTCGCACGGGTGATCGAGGCCACGCAGCTTACGCTCGCGCTGCTCGATGAACTCGGCCTGAAGGCGTTCCTGAAAACCAGCGGCGGGAACGGCATGCACGTGGTGGTGCCGCTCACGCGCCGCGAGGCGGCCGGCTGGGACACGCTCAAAGCCTTCGCGCAAGCCGTGGTGCAGCACATGGCCGCAACTTTCCCTGACCGCTTTGTCGCCAAGATGGGCCCGCAGAACCGCGTGGGAAAAATCTTCATCGACTATCTGCGCAACAACCGCGGCGCGAGCACGGTGGCGGCGTATTCGGTGCGCGCGCGGACGGGGCTGCCGGTGTCGGTGCCGATCCGCCATGACGAACTGGAGGGGCTGCAGGGGTCTGCCCAGTGGACGCTGCGCACGCTGCCGGAGCGGCTGGCCAAGCTCAAGGGTGATCCGTGGGCCGACTACGCCGGCACGCGCCAATCGGTCACGGCCGATATGCGCAAGCGCATCGGCGCCAATGACTGACTCGCCACACATCGGCGTTCCTGAAAGAATTAGGCGGTGAACGGCCCGTTGCTTGTCGGCCGAGGTGCGGGGTTGCTGCGTTAACATGCCTGAGTCTGCACTTGGCGCACCTGTGCGCCCCACTCTGCCCCCCGCCGATGGCCCGAATTCGTCCGACCCGTTTGCTGAATCTGTCGCGCAGTGCGCTTGCCTGCGCGTTGCTCTTGACCATTGCGGCCTCGCCGCTGGCCCACGCCAAGAAGGCCAAGGCCCACGCGGCGCCGCGCGCCACCGCGGCACAAGCTCGCCAAGCCGCGCACAACCCCGCCGGATTGCCTGCCAACGTGGCGCTGGCCTTTGCACGCGCACACATCCCGCTGGATGCGGTGAGCGTGTTCGTGATCCGCACCGGCAGCGCCACGCCCATCCTGCAGTGGAATGCCGACACCGGAATGAACCCGGCGTCGACCATGAAGCTGCTGACCACCTTCGCAGGGCTGGACCTGCTCGGCCCGGATTTTCGCTGGAAGACCAGGGCCTATGCCGACAACCCGCCGGTCAACGGCACGCTCAACGGCAACCTGTACCTGCGCGGCCAGGGCGATCCGAAGCTGATTCCCGAAGAACTCGTCAAGCTGGTGACCGACGTGCGCCGCGCCGGGGTGGACGAACTGGCCGGCAACATCGTGCTCGATCGCACCTACTTCGAGGGCGGCCTGTCGGATGCGCCGCCGCTGGACGGTGACAGCGCGCGCGCCTACAACGTTGCGCCCGACGCGCTGCTGTATTCGTTCAAGACGCTGACGTTCACGCTGTCGCCGGATGCCGGTAACGGCGCGGTCAACATCGATGTATCGCCACCGCTGGCGCAGTTGCAGATCGACAACCAGTTGCGCACCACGCGCGGCGGCTGCGGCGACTGGAAGACGACCTCCGGCGCGAACATCTCCACGCAAACCGACGGCCATGTGCTTGCCAGCTTCGACGGCCGCTATGCCGCCGCGTGCGGCGAACGCGTCTTCAATATCGCCGCGCTTACGCATGCCGACTTCATCTGGGGCGGCTTCCTGGCGCTGTGGCAGCAAGCCGGCGGCACGACGCGTTTCACGCCGGGCCTGCGCGAAGGCAAGGTGCCACGTCAGGCTGTTCTGCTGGCCACGCACTACGGCCCGCCGTTGTCGGAAGTCGTGCACGACATCGACAAGTATTCGAACAACGTGATGGCGCGCCAGCTGTTCCTGACGATTGGCGCGGAAATCGGCCGCAAGCCCGCATCGGTTCGGCAGTCGACCGAGGTCATCAACCAGTGGCTTGCAAAACAGAACCTGACGATGCCGGAACTGGTGCTGGAGAACGGCTCGGGCCTGTCGCGCATCGAGCGCATCAGCGCACGCAACATGGGGCGCCTGCTGCAGCAGGCTGATGCCAACTCGAACGGCGGCGTGCTGCGCGATGCGCTGCCCGTCGTCGGCGTGGACGGCACCATGCGCAACCGCCTGACACGTGCCGGGGTGGCCGGCAACGCCGAGATCAAGACTGGCACGCTCAACGACGTGCGCGCCATCGCGGGCTACGTGGAAGGTGAAAACGGCGAGCGCTTCGTGGTGGTCAGCATGATCAACCACCCGAACGCCAGCGGCGGCCAAGCCGCCCACGACGCACTGCTGCAATGGATTTACCAGGGCGCGCCGCGATGAGTTCACGCAAGGCACTACTGGGCATCACCGGCACGTCGGGCAGCGGCAAGACCACGCTCGTCGAGCAGCTCATCGTCCGTTTCGTGCGCGACGGGCGGCGCGTGGCGGCCATCAAGCACACGCATCACGGCTTCGATCTCGATTCGCCGGGCAAGGATTCGTACCGTATGCGCGAAGCCGGCAGCGCCGAAGTCGTGCTCGTGGGCGGTGAACGCCTCGTGCTGATGCGCGAATACGCCAACGCCGTGGAACCCGAACTTGACGACGTGCTGGCGCTGCTCTCGCCTGCCACCGACCTCGTCATCGTAGAAGGCTATAAGCGCAGCACCTTCCCGAAAATCGAAGTGTTTCGCCCTTCACTGGGCCGCGCGCCACTGTGGCCAGAGATTGGCGGCGTGGTGGCGGTGGCCACCGATTCGCCTGACGCCGTGCAACCGCCTGAAGGCGTAGTCGTGCTGGATCTGAACGATGTCGATGCGGTGTATCGGTTTGCCGTACAGCAATTGGCCAATGCACCCATATGAAGCACTCTTAACATCTGGGCACGGCAGCTTGGCTATGATGGGGCGGTTCAGTTTTTCGCCAGCCCCCTCCCAACAACATGCTTTCCCGTCTATCGGCCGCGCTGCTTGGCGCGGCATTTTTTTGCTCGGCCCTGCCAGTCGCTGCGCGTGACTGGGTCGCCCCGAATGCCACCCTCGGGCACGGCGCGCAGGTCCACCAGTTCGTGCTCGTCGACCCGGCGACCGGGCGCGCAATGCCCAACGCGCGCTACCGCCTGTTCCTGCCCGACCACACCATCGCCGGCAAGCCGCCGCAGGTGGGCGAAACCGACAGCGTGATCTTCGGCACGACCGACAGCGCCGGGCGCACGGCCAAGGTTCGGTTGCCAAAGCGTTATGCGGCGGCACGCTGGGTGCTCAATCCGGTGGTCGGCCATGGCGAGCTTGGCGAATCGTTCCGCCTGGTCGATTCGCTCGGCGGCGCGCCAATCGAGGGGCACCCGTATTTGGTCGATGTCGTCGGCGAATACCTGTTCTGCGGCCGCTCCAACGCCGGCGGGTATACCGCCTATGTGCAATCGCGCGAGTCGCGCACCGTGCAGCTTGAAAACACGTTGGCCTTCAGCCGGGCCGACAACGCGTGGTGTGCCGGCGAGGCGCGCGCGATTGCCGACAGCGGCAACGCGCCGGGCGCACCCGATCTCTACACGCAGTACCTCGGCACGCTCACGGCCAACGCGGCGACACTGAGCAAAGACTTGCAGAGCCGCATCGCGCGCAAACTGATGTCGCTGGCGATTGCGGAACGCGATGCCGTGCGCATCGACCTCGCCCTCGACTTGCAGCCGGTGCCGGAAGACCGCCTCAACAGCTACGGCTATGAACTCGTTAACGCGGGCCTGCGCGTGGAGCGCGGCATGTCAATGATCGACGCGTATCTGGCCCAGCACCCGAACGACCCATTCGCCCTCGACAGCAAGGGCTGGGCGCTGTACCGGCTCGGCCGGAACGACGAAGCGCTGACCTGGTTTGACCGCTCCATCGCCGTGTTCACGCAACGCGACGGCGACTATGAAGCGAGCGATGACGCGGTACGCGAAGCACGCGCGGAAGGCCTCGCACACAAGGGCGAAGTGCTGTGGAAGCTGGGTCGCGCAGACGAAGCGCACGATTGCTTCAAGCAGGGGCTCGCCATCTCGCCGCAAAACGATGTGCTCAAGGCCACGCTAGCCCGCCTGGCGGTGACATTGCCGACGGCCGACGCAAAGTAACGCAGGCATCGCTGCAAACAAAAACGCCCGCGTAAAGCGGGCGTTTTGCTAAGCGCGATGCGCAGCGTCAATGCACCAGATTGTCTGCAAGCAGGCGCTGCAGCACATTGCTTGCAATCAGGCGATGGCCGCCCGTGGTGGGGTGCACGCCGTCTGCGAACAGGTAGGACGTATCGGCCCCCGTGGCCACCAACGTGTTGGCCGAGCAGAACAGCGAGCTGCCGCCCGCGCCCGGCACGAGCGCGTTGATCTTGGTCGCATCGCACGCAGGCACGCTCGTGTTGCTGAACCCGAACGTCGCGCCGTTCTGGATCACGGCCGTCAGCTGCGAGTTGAAGTCGATCACGCGCGCGCTGGTGCCGGCCAGACCGGTTTGCAGCGTGGTGTTGAACGCGCCCACCAGTGCATGCAGCAGTGCCTGGCCTGTCGCGCCGCCCGCCACGCCCTGCGGCGTCAGGCTGCTGTCGGGCAGGTTGAACACGTAGAGCTGCGTCGCGTTCTTGCTGATCATGTCCTTGATGTAACCGACCAGATCGGTCGCCGCCTGCTGCACCTGTGCGGTCGCGATGGCGGGCGTCACACCCGAGTTGGGGGTCGCGACAGCGGCAGCCCAGTAGAAGATGTCGTTGTTGCCGCCGAACACGAACACCACGTCGTTGTTGCCGTTGAACGTATTGTTGCTGGCCGCGTAGAAGTTGGCGAGTTGCTGTTTGACCGGATACGTGAGCGCCCCGGCGCCACCGTTGTGACCGATGCCATTCGGGTCGGTCACGCGCGAGCCGCCTTGCGCGTAGTCGAAGCAACCGGGTTTCGGGCAGGTCTGCACCGAGGTGGCGTAACCCATCACGGCCGGCGTGAGCGCCACACCAAGTTGTCCGGCCACGGTTTCCGCCCAGATCGGACCAGGGTTGGTGGTGAACTTGCCGCCGCCCACGGCAGCCGCTGCCGGCGTGTAGGTGCCGGCGTCGCTCAGGCTGTCGCCGAATACCACCATGCGCTGCACCTTGGCGACGTTGGGGTTGCCGCTCTGATCGCTTTCACCGCCGCCGCAAGCCGCCAGGCTCAAGGCCAGGGCCGCCGATGCGACGACGCCCATCCATTGACGCAACTTCATGATGTCTGTCTCCCGTGTGGAATTTTTTTGGTCTGTGGTGCCGCGGTGCGTAACCTCGCCGTGCGCGTTTGAAGCACGCGGAACGACACAACGCCCAAGTGTAGCGAGGTTGCCGGGCGCACGGCGAACGCGCGCCCCGTAAGAATTAGAGGTCCGTCTCGAACGCGGCGGCCGCGCGACGCAGGCGGTCGTTGACGGCGGCCCAGGCGGGCGTATCGGCTAGGGTTTCCACCCAGATGGCGTCGTAAGCGCCGCGATCGAGTTCGCGCAACAGCGCATAGAGCGCGTTGGCGTAGGCGGCGGGTGTGGCGGGAGCGACGCGCTGGTCGCAACCATCACGCAGTGCAACGGGGGCACCAAGCCACACGATGCGCTTGTCAGCGGGCAGTGCAGCCAAGCGCGCAGGCACATCGGCCGCCGGCACCAAATACAACGGCGTGCGCGGCGCGTAGTGCGCCTTCAACGTGCCGGAAGCACGCGGCGCAGCGGCATCCGGTAGCGCAGGCACTTCGCCAGTCACGCGCTCGATGTCTTCAGGCGTGATGGCGCCCGGGCGCAGCAGCACGGGGCCAATGCCCTGGTCCAGCCGTGAAAGATCAATGATGGTCGACTCGATGCCCACGTCCACGCCGTCGCCTTCGAGCACGAACACGGCATCGCCGAATTCATCCCGCACGTGCTGCGCGGTGGTCGGGCTGACCTGACCGAACTTGTTGGCCGACGGCGCCGCAATACCGCCGCGCCCACGCTTGAAGCGCGAGAGCAACGCCTGCGCCACCGGGTGCGACGGGCAACGCAGCCCGATGCTGTCCTGCCCGCCTGCCACGGCGGCCGGGATGTGCGGTGCACGTTTCAGGATCAGCGTCAGTGGCCCCGGCCAGAAGGCTTCGATGAGCTGCAGCGCGATGCCGGGCACATCGTCGGCCCAGTAGGAAATGTCGGCCCCATCCACCACGTGCACGATGACGGGGTGACTGGACGGCCGGCCCTTGGCTGCGTAGATCTTGGCGATCGCCTGCGGATTTTCGGCATCGGCACCGAGTCCGTACACGGTCTCGGTCGGGAAGGCGACCAGCTCGCCGGCCTCCAGCCTGCGCGCGGCCTCATCAAGGCGTTCAGCGGAAGGCATGGTGTAGGGCGTTTTGGTCCGATGCGGCATGGGCGACTCGTCTTTAGGCGGACTGCAGACCGAGCACGTGCGCGGCATGGCGGAACGCTTCGTCCACCACTTCCGGCGAGGTGCCGACGCAATTCACGTGGCCCATCTTGCGGCCCGGGCGCGCATCGGCCTTGCCGTACAGGTGGACCTTGGTACCGCTGTGGCGCATGACCTCCTGCCATGCAGGCGTGCGTTCCAGGCCGTATTCGAACCACACGTCGCCAAGCACGTTGAGCATGCGGCCCGGCGAGTGCTGGCGCGTGCTGCCCAGCGGCAGCCGGGCCATGGCCCGCACCTGCTGCTCGAACTGGCTGGTCTCGCACACGTCCATGGTGATGTGGCCGGAATTGTGCGGACGCGGCGCCATCTCGTTGGCGACCAGCGAGCCGTCCTGCAGCACGAAGAATTCAATGCAAAGCACGCCGACGTAGCCCATCTCTTCGGCGACCATCGCCGCGGCGGCGCGGGTGCGCGTGGCAATGTCGTCCGACACGCTGCGCGAGGGCATGATCGTTGAAAACAGGATGCCGTCACGGTGCTCGTTCTCGGCGAGCGGCCAGGTGGCGGTCGTGCCATCGGCGCCGCGGGCGGCCAGCACCGACACCTCGTACGCCAACGGCAGCATCTTCTCCAGCACGCACGGCACGTGCTGCATGGCGCCCCAGGCGGCGCGCAGTTCTTCAACCGTTGAGACACGCGCCTGGCCCTTGCCGTCGTAGCCCATGCGGGCAATCTTCAGGATGCCGGGCAGCAGGTCGGCAGGCAGTTGTTCGATATCGGCTTCGTGCTCGATCACCCAGCTCGGTGCGGGGTGGATGCCGGTGCGTGCGGCACACAGCGCGAAGAATTTCTTCTCGGCGATGCGGTTCTGCGCGATCGATACGCAGTTGGCACGCGGCGCAACGAACGCGCCGAGCTGCTCAAGCTTGTCGAGCGCTTGCGCGGGCACGTTCTCGAACTCGGTGGTGACGGCCGGGCACAGCGCGGCCATCTCGGCCAATGCGGCTTCATCGGTGTAGCCGGCGCAGAGATGGCGCTCGGCGATGGTGCCAGCGGGGCTGTTCGGGTCCGGGTCGAGCACGCAAACCTTATAGCCCATCGCCTGTGCGGCGTGCGTGAACATGCGGCCGAGCTGGCCACCGCCGAGCATGCCAAGCCAGGCATCGGGCAGGATCGCGTTGGGAACGTTCAGCGCGCGGGATTCCGCGGTGTGGGCTTGCGCCAGGCGCGGGTTCAGGTCGTCGGCCATGAATCGGGTCGTAGGTTACTTAAGCGCCATGCACGGGGAGCGTCATGCCGCGCGCGACTTCGGTCTGCTGGGCGCGGAAGGCTTCGAGCTTGTCGGCAAGGGCCGAGTCGGTGGTGGCGATGGTCGCGATGGCAGCCAGCGCTGCGTTGGCCGCACCGGCCTCGCCAATCGCGAACGTCGACACCGGAATGCCCTTGGGCATCTGCACGATGGAGAGCAGCGAGTCTTCGCCGCGCAGGTACTTGGACGGCACCGGCACGCCGAACACCGGCACGATCGTCTTGGCGGCGATCATGCCCGGCAGATGCGCCGCCCCACCAGCACCGGCGATGATGGCGCGCAAACCCCGACCACGTGCGCCTTCGGCGTAGCGGAACATGTCGTCCGGCATGCGGTGCGCCGAGACGACCTGCGCCTCGAACGGAATGCCGAACTGCGTGAGCATGTCGACGGCGTGGCGCATCACTTCCCAGTCGGAACTGGAGCCCATCACCACGCCAACGAGCGGAGCGGATTGCTGTGCGGTCATCGTCATCGCTCCGGTTTAACGCAGGGACTCGCCGGTCAGGCGGGTCAGCGCTTCGCGGTACTTGTCGGCGGTTTTTTCGATCACGTCGGCGGGCAATTGCGGTGCCGGCGCAGTCTTCGGCCACGGCTTGCCATCAATGCGCACGGCTTCGAGCCAATCGCGCACGAACTGCTTGTCGAACGACGGCGGGTTCGTGCCGACCTGGTACGAATCGGCCGGCCAGAAGCGCGACGAGTCTGCGGTGAGCGCCTCGTCCATCAGCGTGAGCGTGCCGTTTTCGTCCAGACCAAACTCGAACTTGGTGTCGGCAATGATGATGCCGCGCGTGGCGGCAAAGTCGGAGGCTTCCTTGTACAGGCGGATGCTCACGTCGCGGATCTGCGCGGCGAGGTCCGGGCCGATGCGGCGCTCGACTTCATCGAAGGAGATGTTCTCGTCGTGCTCGCCCATCTCCGCCTTGGCGGCGGGGGTGAAGATCGGCTCGGGCAGCTTTTGCGCGTTCTGCAGGCCTGGGGCCAGATGCACGCCGCAGACGGCGCCGGTCGCTTGGTAATCCTTCCAGCCGCTGCCGGCCAGGTAGCCGCGCACCACGGCTTCCACCAGGATCGGCTTCAGGCGCTTGACCACGATCGCGCGGCCGCGCACCTGGTCGACTTCATTCGGGGCCACCACGGTTTCCGGGGCGATGCCCGTCTCGTGCGTCGGCACGATGTGGCGCAGCTTGTTGAACCAGAAGTCCGACATCTGCGCAAGCACACGACCCTTGTCCGGAATCGGCTGGCCGAGAATCACGTCAAACGCCGAGAGGCGGTCGGTGGTGACCATCAGCAGCTTGTCGTCGCCGACAGCGTAGTTCTCGCGCACCTTGCCACGGCCGAGCAACGGCAGGCTGGTGATCGACGATTCGTAAAGGGCGGAGGATGAAGGGGTGGCGGACACGGCGGAACCCGGGAGGAGATAAGAAAACGTGGAAGGCCAGCATTATACGTGGCCCATGGGGTGGCCCATGCAATGCAAAACGGCTGGCGCAGTGCCAGCCGTTTGCCAAATGTGACGCGGAATGCTTATTGCACCACTTGGGCGAGATCGCCGCTTTGGTACTTCTGCGCCATCACCGACAGGCCGATCGGCTTGATCTTGCCCGCCTGGCCTTCGCAGCCGAACTGGATATAGCGTGCCTTGCAGATCTGCTTGGCGGCTTCGCGCGCCGGCTTCAGCCATTCGCGGGCGTCGAACTTGTCCGGGTTTTCAGCCAGGAACTTGCGCACCGCGCCGGTCATGGCCAGGCGGATGTCGGTGTCGATGTTGATCTTGCGCACGCCGTACTTGATGGCTTCCTGGATTTCCTCGACGGGCACGCCGTAGGTTTCCTTCATCTTGCCGCCGTACTGGTTGATGATGGCCAGCAGTTCTTGCGGCACGCTCGACGAGCCGTGCATCACCAGGTGGGTGTTCGGGATGCGCGCGTGGATTTCCTTCACGCGGCTGATGGCGAGGATGTCGCCGGTGGGCTTGCGCGTGAACTTGTAGGCGCCGTGGCTGGTGCCGATGGCGATGGCCAGCGCGTCCAGTTGGGTCGCCTTGACGAACTGGGCGGCCTCTTCCGGGTCGGTCAGCAGGGACGAGTGGTCGAGCTTGCCTTCCGCGCCGTGGCCATCTTCCTCACCGGCCATTCCGGTCTCAAGCGAGCCCAGGCAGCCGAGTTCGCCTTCCACGGTCACACCAACCTTGTGGGCCATCTCGACCACGCGGCGGGTGACGTCGACGTTGTAGTCAAAATCGGCCGGGGTCTTGCCGTCTTCGCGCAGCGAGCCATCCATCATGACCGAGCCGAAGCCCAGGTCGATGGCGCCCTGGCAGATGGCCGGGCTTTGGCCGTGATCCTGGTGCATGACCAGCGGGATCTCCGGATAAGCCTCGACAGCGGCCTGGATCAGGTGCTTGATGAACGATTCGCCGGCGTACTTGCGGGCGCCTGCGCTGGCCTGCAGGATGACCGGTGCGCCGGCTTCCTTGGCAGCTTCCATCACAGCCTGGACTTGCTCCAGGTTGTTCACGTTGAATGCCGGCAGGCCGTAGCCGTTTTCAGCGGCGTGGTCCAGCAGTTGGCGCATCGAGACGAGTGGCATGGTTTTCTCCTATGGATCGATCTGTATTCGGTCTCAGGAACGCGTCCGGTCGATCTAAACGACGTAGCAAACGGCGTTCCGTCGTGGGCGTCAGTGCATGCCGACGCGAACAATCTTGAGCGTGTTGGTGCCGCCGGCCTGGCCCATCGGCTCGCCGACGGTCAGGACGATGAAGTCGCCGCGCTGCACGACACCGCGCGCGACCAGCAGTTCTTCGGCCTGATGCAGCGCTTCGTCGCGGTCGGCGCTGTTGGCCAGCGGCAGCGATTGCACGTTGCGGTACAGGGCCATCTTGCGCTGCGAGGCCACGTTGGGCGTCATCGCATAAATGGGAATGTTGATGCCGTGTCGGCTCATCCAGAGCGCCGTGGCGCCGGAATCGGTCAGCGCGGCAATCGCCTTGACCTGCAAGTGGTGCGCCGTGAACAGCGCCCCCATGGCGATCGACTGGTCGATGCGGCTGAAGGTCTGGTCGAGGAAGTCGGCGTCCAGATGCACGGATTGCGACTTCTCGGCTTCCACGCAAATGGCAGCCATGGCCTCGATGGTCTCGACCGGGTAGCGGCCAGCAGCGGTTTCCGCGGACAACATCACCGCATCGGTGCCATCCAGCACGGCGTTGGCGACGTCCGACACCTCGGCGCGCGTCGGCACCGGGTTGACGATCATCGATTCCATCATCTGTGTGGCGGTGATGGCCAGCTTGTTGTTTTCGCGGGCCAGCTTGATCATGCGCTTCTGCAGCGCCGGCACGGCAGCGTTGCCGACTTCCACCGCCAAGTCGCCACGCGCGACCATGATCCCGTCGGACGCAGCCAGGATCTCTTCGAGCACGCCCGGGCGGATGGCCTCGGCGCGCTCGATCTTGGCGATCATGCGGGTCTTGTGGTTGTGCGGCGCGCCGGCCACCGCGGCCAGCTGGCGCGCCATTTCCATGTCGGTCGCGTTCTTCGGGAAGCTGACCGCGACGTAATCGGCGCCCAGCGCCATCGCGGTCTTGATGTCGTCCATGTCCTTGGCGGTCAGCGCCGGCGCCGACAGCCCGCCGCCCTGGCGGTTGATGCCCTTGTTGTTGGACAGATCGCCGCCGATCTTGACGATGGTCTCGATCTCTTCACCCACCACGCGCTCGACTTGCAGCACGATCAGGCCGTCGTTGAGCAGCAGCAGATCGCCCGGGCCAACGTCGCGCGGCAGTTCCTTGTAGTCGAGGCCGACGCGCTCCTGGTTGCCCAGCTCGCAGCGGGCGTCGAGCGTGAAGCGATCGCCCGGTTCGAGCGTGATCTTGCCGTTCTCGAACTTGCCAACGCGGATCTTCGGACCTTGCAGGTCGGCCATGATGGCCACCTCGCGGCCCACCGAGCGCGCCACTTCACGCACGAGTTGCGCACGATCGATGTGATCTTGCGCCGCGCCGTGCGAGAAGTTCAGCCGCACCACGTCCACCCCCGCGGCGATCATGCGGGTCAGGACTTCCTGCGTGCTGGACGCGGGGCCGAGCGTTGCGACGATCTTGGTAGCGCGGGTCATGGGCGGCGGTGTCTCGTTGTTGTGGTGGGGATGATGGCGGCGCTTGCGCTCAGGCGACAGCGGCCTGGTTCTGCGCGCGTTGTTCCAGGATTTCGACGGCCGGCAGGGTCTTGCCCTCCAGGAATTCGAGGAACGCACCGCCGCCGGTGGAGATGTAGCCCACCTTGTCGGCGATGTTGTACTTGGCGATGGCAGCCAGCGTGTCGCCGCCGCCCGCAATCGAGAAACCCGACGAGGCAGCAATCGCCTCGGCCAGCACCTTGGTGCCGTTACCGAACTGGTCGAATTCGAACACGCCGACCGGGCCGTTCCACACGATGGTGCCGGCGGTCTTCAGTTGTTCGGCCAGTTGTGCGGCCGTCTTCGGGCCGATGTCGAGGATCATGTCGTCGTCCGCCACATCCGCCACATCCTTGACGGTGGCGGCCGCGGTGGCGCTGAATTCCTTGGCGCACACCACGTCGACCGGGATGGGCACAGACGCGCCACGTGCAGCCAGCATCTCAATGATGGCCTTTGCATCGCCCACCAAGTCTGCTTCCGCCAGCGATTTGCCGATCTTCAGGCCGGCAGCCAGCATGAACGTGTTGGCAATGCCGCCGCCGACGATCAGGTTGTCCACCTTGTCGGCCAGCGACTTCAGGATGGTCAGCTTGGTCGACACCTTCGACCCGGCCACGATGGCCACCAGCGGGCGGGCCGGCTGGCCCAGCGCCTTGCCCAGCGCATCCAGTTCGGCAGCCAGCAGCGGACCGGCGCAGGCGACGGGCGCGAACTTGGCGATACCGTGGGTGGTGGCTTCCGCGCGGTGGGCAGTGCCGAAGGCGTCGTTGACGTAGACGTCGCACAGCTTGGCCATCTTCTGGGCCAGTTCGTCGCTGTTCTTCTTCTCGCCCTTGTTCACGCGGCAGTTTTCCAGGAGCACGACCTGGCCGGGCGCGACATCCACGCCATCCACCCAGTTCTGGACGAGTTTCACGTCACGGCCCAGCAGCTCGGACAGGCGCTTAGCAACCGGTGCCAGCGAATCTTCGGGCTTGAATTCGCCCTCGGTCGGACGGCCCAGGTGCGAGGTGACCATGACAGCGGCACCGGCGTCCAGCGCGGCTTTGATGGCCGGCACGGAAGCGCGGATGCGCGTGTCTTCGGTGATGTTGCCGGCATCGTCTTGCGGCACGTTGAGGTCGGCGCGGATGAACACGCGCTTACCGGCAAGCTTTCCTTCGGAGATGAGATCGGACAGACGCAGGACGTGAGGCATGGCAGCTTCGGAAGAAATCGCGGAAAACAACGATTTTACCCGATGCGACTGGTCAAAACGTGCGTTTCTCGGCCGAACCTGCCGGGCTCGACCGTCTTGCCGAGGCCGATCGGTGGGGCTACGCCGGCAGCGGCGTGCGACGGCGCAGCCGCATCCAGCCTTCGGCTGAATACACGGCAAGACCTGCCCAGATCAGCACATAGCCGGCCACCTTTGGGCCCGCAAACGGCTCGTTGTAGAGCCAAACGCCCAGCAGCAGCTGCAGCGTGGGGCTCACGTATTGCAGCAAACCCAACAGCGACAGCGGAATACGCCGCGCGCCGGCGCCAAACAGCAGCAGAGGCAGTGCCGTCAGCGGGCCGGCCAGCGCCAGCAGCAACTGCGTGCCCGGCGATGCGGCCAGGAAGGCATTCTGATGCTGCGAAGCCAGCCAGCCGAGGTAGGCCAGCGCCAGCGGAAACAGCAGCAGCGTCTCGAGCGTCAGCCCCTCTAGCGCACCCAGCGGCGAAGTCTTGCGCAGCAAGCCGTAGAACCCAAACGAAAACGCCAGCGCCAGAGCAATCCACGGCAGCGTGCCGGCCTGCCAGGTCAGCCACGCCACGCCTGCCGCCGCCAGGGCTACCGACACCCACTGCACGGGCCGCAGCCGCTCGCCGAGCACCAGCAGCGCCAGCATCACCACCACCAGCGGGTTGATGAAGTAGCCCAGGCTGGCATCGATCACGTGGTCGTGGTTGACGGCCCAGATGTAGGTCAGCCAGTTGGCGGCCAACAGGCTCGTGCTGGCCGCATAGCGCCCCACGACACGCGGTTGCGTGCGCAGCGCCCACAGCCATGCCCAGTGCCGCTTCACGAGCAGGATCATCACCATCACCGCCAATGACCAGATCACCCGGTGCGAGAGAATCTCCACCGGCGACACCGCCTTGAGCAGCTTGAAGTACAGCGGAAACAGGCCCCACATGGTGTAGGCCAGAAACGCGAAGATTGCGCCGTTGCGATTGGAGCCCGACATGTTCATCCCCAGAGACGCAGCACGGTAAAGACGCCCATGCCGACGAAGATCATGCCGAGCATGCGCCGCGTGGCCACATAGAACGCGGTGGCGGCAACGCCGGCCATCAGGCGCGGGTTGGTCCAGCTCGCGTCAAAATGCCCGTGATTCAAGAGCAGGTCGGGCAGGACGATGGCGACGAGCGCCGCGGCCGGCGCAAAGCGCAGCGCGTGCTGGATGCGCACGGGCAGGGTCATGCGGTTGCCCACGATCAGGAACAGCGAACGTGTGACGATCGTCACCACGGTCATCCCGGCAATCACCAGCCAGATTTCGAGTGCGCTCATGCTTCGCCCTCGTCAGCTGCCGCCTGTGCGGCCCGTCGGCGCTGCCACTGCAGGCGCGCTGCAGCCTCGTCGGCGGCAAGGCCGGCGGCCATGGCACCGGTCACGGCAATCACGAGGCTCAATCGATACGGCAGCTTGAAGGCAACCAGCGCCAGCACCGCCGCCACGGCCACCGCCATGAGGGTGGCACGGCTACGAATGGTCGACACCATGACCGGAATCAGCGCGAGCGTCCCGGCCAGCGCCAAGCCCCACGCGTCAGGAAACAGGCTCGCCGCGACGATGCCCAGGATGGACGACACCTGCCAGCCCACGAAGCTCAGCAGGACCATGCCCCAGTAATAGCCCTCCTTGCCCGCCTGCGGCGCGGCCGAGGGGTACTGCTGGGTGAACAGCACGAACGGCAGATCGCCGTTGAACACACCCAGGACCACGCGCCGCATGAACGGCAGGTGCCCGAAATGCTGCATCAGCCCGGCGCTGAAGATGATGAAGCGCACGTTCACGATGAACGCCGTCAGCAGTGCCGTCCAGATCGGCAACCCCGCCGCCAGTAGCGGCAGCACCGCCAACTGCGACGACCCGGCATACACGAAGATCGTCATGCCGATGGCCTGCGGGATGGTCAGCACCGACTTGCTCATCGCCACGCCCGTTACCAGCCCCCAGGCCAGCACCGGCGGCATCGACGACATATAGGCGCGCACGCCGGCAAAGAAGCCCGCACGTTCGGCCGGATCGATGGCCTCCCAGCGGCGCTGCAACGCAGCCGCCCAGCGAACTAGCGCCATGGCGCCCCCAGAAGTGGCGAATCAGACTCTTTTTGATCAACCGGACAGGGGCAACCGGCAGCGCGGGCGCGCAGGAACGTCGGGGGCGACATGGGTGGCTCGTAGGAAACACACGATTATACTTTTGATGTTAAGCATCCGCTTAACGACAATGCGCCCGTGCCCCGCCCTATGCCGGGATTCGTGCCGGGCGCCACGCACTGCAACAATCGGCGTTGGCGCGCCTGCGCCCACCCCTTACAATTTCGCCTTTGTCGGTTTTTGAACCTGCGGCCCATATCACGGTGTGGCTGACCTGCTCAGACCGCGCCGGCACTCCTCACTCACCATGACCACGCAAACCGCACCCACGATCGAAGTCGGCGCAGACGACCTACCGCTGCATTGCCCGACCGCCAAGACGCCGGCCTGGAACTATCACCCGCGCGTGTTTCTCGACATCGCTGACACCGGCGAGGCCAAGTGCCCGTACTGCGGCACCGTCTACAAGCTGGCCCCCGGCGTTGAACTGAAGGGCCACCATTGAGCCCGATTCACCTGCAGGACACCGGTCGCAGCACCCGTCTGGCGATTCGATGATGCGCAAGATCCTCGTCGTCGCCCCCAACTGGATCGGTGATGCGCTGATGGCGCAGCCGCTGTTCGCGCAACTCAAGGCGCGGCACCCGCGCGCGCAGATCCACGCGATTGCCCCGAAATGGGTGGCTCCCGTGCTCGCGCGCATGCCGGAGATCGCGCGCGTGCTGCCCACCGAGCTCGCCCATGGCAAGCTGCAGCTCGGCAGCCGCACGATGTTCGCCCAGCAGCTCAAGGGCGAAACCTTTGACGCAGCGTACGTGCTGCCGAACTCGTTCAAGAGCGCGCTGATCCCATGGCTGGCCGGCATTCCGCTGCGCATCGGCTACAAGGGCGAGTCGCGCCTGGGCGTGCTGAACGTGCGCTACCCGAATCCGCCCAAGAACGCGCGTCCGCCGATGGTGCAGCACTACGCGGCGCTGGCTTTTAAGCCCCACGCCAAGCTGCCCGACACGCTGCCCGATCCGAAGCTGGACGTTGATGTGCAGCGCGTGGCCGCCACGTCCGCCAAGTTCGGCATTCCGGGCAACGCGCGGCTGATTGCGTTCTGCCCCGGCGCGGAATACGGCCCGGCCAAGCGCTGGCCAGCCGAGCACTTCGCAGAGCTGGCGCAGATGCTGCGCCGCTCGTTCCCGTATGCGCAGATCGTCGCGCTCGGTTCGGGCAAGGACCGCGACATGGCAAATGCCATCGTCGAGCGTGCGCCGTTCGTGCGCAACCTGTGCGGCGAGACCTCGTTGGACGAGGCCATCGAGCTGCTCGCCCGCGCCGAAGCCGCCATCTGCAACGACTCCGGTTTGATGCACGTGACGGCTGCCCTGGGACGCCCGCAGGTGGCCGTGTTCGGCTCCAGCGACCCCCGCCACACGCCGCCGCTGTCGCCCGCTGCGAGTATCATGTGGCTCCATCTGGAGTGCAGCCCGTGCTTCGCGCGCGAATGCCCGCTGGGCCACTTGCGCTGCCTGCGCGACATCGGCCCCGAGATGGTGTTTCATGAATTGCGCCGGCTGCTTCAGCCGCAGTAACACGCTCTCCTTAACGTTCACCGCCATGCCACGATTTGCCCGCCTGTTCGAAGCCGCCGAGGACATCCTCGAAGCCTATCGCGATGCGCTCAAGCGCCGCGATGCCGACGGCGCGCTCAAGCTGTGGCTCGATGAAGATTCGGTGAGCTTCATCCTGCCCGACGGCCAGCGCCTGCACGGCCACGAGCAGCTGCGCGGCTGCCTCGATGCGCTGGTCGAGAAGAATCCGGTCTGGATCGAATGCCTCTCGCAGCAGGTGCATTCGTCGCTGGGCGTATCCATCTTCGAAGCCACGGAAGCGCTGCGCTTCTCGGCCACCGCCACCGAAGCCGATCTGTACGTGCACACGACCTACGTGCTGATGCAGAACCACGAAGGCTGGCGCATCGCCCACGTGCATTCCAGCCAGGCCGCCGAAGAACGCGTGGCCGCTTCCATCGCCAGCGTCACGCACTCTCTGCACTAAGCTGCCGCGCTCGGCGTGGCCGCCGTCTCTTTCGATGACCCACCCGTCTCGCCACGCCACTCCTCTTGAACTGAATCTGAGCGCCCTGCTTGCGGGGCCGTTCGAGCCGCACGCGTTCCGCTCGCCGTGGTGGCTGATCGGCGGCAATGCGCAAACGATCGTGCCCGCGCGCCTGTGGCGCTTTCCGCGCATTGCGTATCGGCGTGAGCGCTGGGACACGCCCGACCACGACTTCATCGACCTCGACTGGACCACGCATGAGACCGACGCGAACGCGCCGCTCGTCGTCATGTTTCATGGCCTGGAAGGCGATTCGCGCAGCCATTACGCGCGGCTGCTGATGGACGCGCTGCGCGGCCGCCGCTGGCTGGGCGTCATTCCACACTTCCGCGGCTGCTCGGGCGAGATGAACCTCGCGCCGCGCATGTACCACTGCGGCGATGGCGCCGAGATCGCGTGGATCCTCGAACGCCTGTATCGGACGGTTTGCCAGCCGCAGGGCCGCAAGTTGCTGGTCGTCGGCATCTCGCTGGGCGGCAATGCACTGCTGCGCTACCTGGGCGAGCACGGTACCGATGCCCGCTACGTGAGTGCGGCAGCGACGGTGTCTGCGCCGCTGGATATGCGGGCTGGCGGCGCAGCATTGTCCAAAGGCTTCAACATGGTCTACACGCGCATGTTCCTGCGCACGCTCAAAGCCAAGGCCAATGCGAAGCTCGACCAGCATCCCGGCCTGTACGACCGCGACGCCATGATGGCCACGCGCACGCTGGGGCAATTCGACAACCTCGTCACCGCGCCGCTGCACGGTTTTCGCGACGTGCTCGACTACTGGACGCGCGCTTCGTCCAAACCCGTGCTGCGCGAGGTGCGTGTGCCTGCGTTGGTGCTGAACGCACGCAACGATCCGTTCCTGCCCGGACAACACCTGCCCGGCGCGGCCGACGTGTCGCCCGACATCACGCTGGACCAGCCGCTGCACGGCGGCCATGTCGGCTTCCTTCTGCGCCATGGCAAGACTGGCCGCGTGGATTGGATGCCCGCCCGCGTCCTGCGCTTTTTCGATGACGTACTGGGCCGCCAAGCCAACGCGGAGGACGCTGATGGATGACATCGTCCGCCAGGCCATGGCCAAGTGGCCGAACGTGCCGAATTGCTTCGGCTGGCTGGCACTGGACCGGCGCGGCCAATGGCGCATGCGCAACGAATACGCGCAGGCCAACAGACTGTCCGGCGAGCCAATTCGCCATGCGGCGCTCATCGACTTCATCGTGCGCAACTACGCGCATGACGATGCCGGGCGCTGGTTCTTCCAGAACGGGCCGCAGCGGGTGTTTGTTGAACTCGATTACACGCCGTGGGTTGCACGGCTGTCAGCCGATGGCGCGCCGCCCGCATTTACGACAACCACGGGCGCTGCTTTCTCGCCGAGCGGCTGTTTTGTCGACGAGCACGGCAGCGTGCTGCTCTCGGGCCGCGTGGGCGGATACGAAGCAGAGGAAACCATCGCCCTGCTGCACGATCACGACCTGGAGCCGTTCTCCTCGTTGGCCAACTGGCACGGAGAGGCGTGCGGAGCGGCGCTGGGAACGCTGACACTGGGTGACCGGACATTCGACATTGAGCCGATTGCGCGCGCAGAAGTGGCAAAGCGCTATGGCTTCGTGACAAGGCCTGCGGAGTAGCCCGCGCTACTTCGGCAGCGCCTTGTCTTCCGCCTTCTCTTCACGGTATTGCCGCTCCATCTGGTGCAAGCGCGCGTCGACTTCGGATAGCGTGTAGAAATCTGCATCCCCCGCATCGCGGGCGAGCTTCAGTTGCTCCACCGCCGAGCCCCACGCCCCATCCCGTGCGTATTTCTCCGCCAGCGCGCGATGCTGCTCAACGCGCTTGCCCTTGTCGGCATAGGCACGAGCGAGCATGTCCCACCAGATTGGCTGGGCGGTGTCTTCGCGGGTCTTGTCTTTCAGATACGGAATCGCGTCATCGGCCCGGCCGGCCGACAGCAGCGTTTGCGCATAGGTGATGCCCACCGCGCGCGACAGCGGATACGCAGTGAGTGCTGCGCGCGCCAACGTCAACGCCTCCGATGCGCGGTTACGAGCGCGTGCCAGTTCGATGGCCGTTACGTCCAGCTCGACGCTGCCGGATGTGATGCCGGGAATGTTGCCGTACAGGCGTCGCGCCTCCTGCAGCGCCTGCTCAGCGTCATCCAGCCGGCCGGCCATCTGGTTGGCGACGGCCACGCCGTACCAGAGCGCCGCGCGCTTCTCGACCGGCGCATCCGGTGCCGACGATAACTGCGAGCGCATCGCATTTCGCACGTCGATATAGGCGCTCGTCGACGTTTCCTGCAGCACGCGCGCACGCGCCTTCGCAAAACCAAATTCTGGCCGGCGCGGTTGGCGCGGATGCGGCAAGCTACGCGCGCGGTCTTCCATGTCGGCGATGCGCTCGCCGGTCAGCGGGTGAGTGCGCGCATAACCGGGAATCACGCCGGTATCCGCAATGTTCGTCACGCGCTGCAGGCGTCGGAAGAAGTCCGGCATGCCGTCGGGGTTGTAGCCTGCGCCCGTGAGCAGCGTGAAACCGACGCGGTCCGCCTCGCGCTCCGCGCCGCGCGAGAAGGCGAGCTGGTTCGACACTGCCGCCGCCTGCCCACCCATCGCCAGCGCCTGGGCGGCGTCACCGCTCTTGGTGGCCGCAAGACCCGCCAGCAGGATCGACGCCAGCGCAATCCACATTGACTCACCGGATTTATCGATGCCGCGTGCAATGTGCCGTTGCAGCACGTGGCCGATTTCGTGGCCGAGCACCGAGGCCAGCTCCGATTCACTCTCGGTCGCGACCAACGTCCCCGTGTTCACGCCGATGTAGCCGCCCGGCAGCGCAAACGCGTTGATGCCCGGATCCCGCACGGCGAACAGCTCAAAGCTCGACGCCGACGTGCTGCCCGCCACGTGCTGACGGCGCGCCGCTTCGATCAGCTTGTAGCCGATGCCGTTGAGGTAGTCGGTGATCAGCGGATCGGGCACAAAGTCCGGATCGCGGCGTATCTGGCGCATCACACGGTCGCCCAGACGGCGCTCCATCTCGGGCGACAACGACGCCGTCGACGGATCGCCCATATCGGGCAACTCGTACGTCGGCGCGTCAATGACGGTCGGCTCCTTCGGCAAATACGGCGACTGCCGGCCGATTTGCACGCTACGGTTCAGGTTGCTCTGCACCTGATCCGCCGCCGCAGCAGAGCCCAACCCCGGGTTGACCGAGGCCGCCGGCGTGGACGCCACCACCTGCGCCAGCACGGGCAACGGCACGGGCGCCAGCCACGTCGACAACAACACAGCAGCCGTCAGTTTGCGGACGCGCGGCCGAAAAAGTGAAAGCGTCATACGGAAAGCACGGAGAGCGGAATCAGCGCGGCCACATCGCCGCAAGCCGGGTGCTTGCTATCATAAAACGCTTCGCACCCTGCCCCGCAAAACGCGCTGTCACTCATGTCGCAACTCACCCACTTCGATTCCGCTGGACAAGCCCATATGGTCGACGTCGGCGACAAAGCCGTCACGCACCGCGTGGCCGTCGCCACCGGCACGATCCGCATGTTGCCCGAGACGTTTGCGCTGGTGCGCGATGGCAACGCCAAGAAAGGCGATGTGCTGGGGATTGCGCGCGTTGCGGCAATTCAAGGCTCCAAGCGGACGTCGGATTTGATTCCGTTGTGCCATCCGTTGGCGCTGACGAAGGTGGGGGTGGAATTTGCCTTGGATGAAGCGGCAAGCACTGTCCGCTGCACGGTTCGGGCCGAGACGCGGGGGCAGACCGGCGTGGAAATGGAAGCGTTGACTGCGGTGCAGGTGGGGCTGCTCACCATCTACGACATGTGCAAGGCTGTGGATCGGGGGATGGTGATTGGGGATGTGCGGCTATTGGAAAAGCATGGGGGGAAGTCGGGGGATTGGGTGACTCCGTAACAAGCTCTAATTCGACTGAAAAGAACACCCTTAAGACGCTCTTTTCTTATCCAACTGGATTAGCGGCACTCTGCTGGAGCGTATTTGGCTTCCAGAGTCGGCTCAGTATTCTGCTTAACACTAGCTTCGTCAGGCGCCTTTCCACTTGCAGCACAGACCCATTGAATTGCGCCGGCAGGAACACTCCCTGCCTGCAAGTTTGCATTGGCCGAGTACGGCGTCAGAACAAGTTTGCTCTTGTCGGTCGGCACCATTTTTGAATCGTAGGTCACAACAATTTCACCAGTCTCTTTGTCGACCGCTAAATCCGAAACGGTTTTAGTTACCGAGAATGTAGACATCCCCTTGGATAAGTCGTTCCGCCCAGCAATGGCATTCTCCGCAACTAGAGTCTTGGTTTGTGCGGCGATTGTTAGCCCTTCCGTCACCTTCGCGCGGATGGTGTAGTCCTGATACGCCGGAACCGCAATTGCGGCCAGGATGCCTACGATTGCTATAACGATCATCAGTTCGATGAGAGTAAAGCCCTGCTGACGTGACGCACTGACTTTTTGATTCGACTGCATCTGCATCTTCTCCTCCAAAGTTGAATATGAACCAATTTAATCCAATGAAGCTGGAGAAGACTAACGAAAAAGTGGCTCAATTTCACGACCCGCAACCAATTTTCACATAGACTCGGGCATTGAATTGGACAATAAAAAAGCGCCCCAGCGAGGACGCTTAAATCAGAAAATTGAGCCCCATATTTCCGAATCAATCCACTCCAACGAGTAGATTCTCGGATTTCAAGCGATGGCAAAACACTTTGAGATCGTCTGCCTTCTTTGCACAAGCTTGCGTGAGCACAGTGGATTGCGACGGATAGCTCGTCCAGTATTGATTGCGAAGACGCCGTACTTGAATGATCGCTTCGTCATTCCTTCCTTGCAATGCAAGTGTCAATGCATAGCGCTGAACCGTCGCCGGGCCAGGATAGAACTGCACGGCCTGCCGCTCCAGCGCCGCCATTACAGGGGCCATTTCCCGGTCGATCGAAGCGTTCATTGCCATCACCAGGGTTGCATATGGCACCAACAACATTTGGCCGCTAGCTTGGTATCTAGCCAGCTCCTTGGCTACGCCGTCCTGGGTGAAATAGAGCCGCTCGACGACGCGGTAGTCAACCCATAAGCGCGTGACCAAGGTGGCCCCACAAACCACGATCACGCTGGAGAGCACCCACGCAATGCCCCCAGAGGGAAAGCGTAGCGCCTTGGTATCCAGATACCCCACCGCAAAGGCAAACGGAAACAGAAAATAGACGTAGTGGAGCGGGTATTCCAGCAAGGAATGCACAATCATGACTGCAACCGCGGCGCACAGAAACGCGGTATCTGGAGATCGCAATCGACCGCGTAGGTGGAATGCCCACCACACGAGTGGGGCGAGTACAGCCAACAACCCGAGTAGACCAACTTTCGCAAGCAGATCCAGCACGATGTTGTGTGCATTCAACGACATCTCGACTGGGCCGAGCGCATCGGTTTGCACGTACTGATTCCAGGCGTAGTCGCCCCAGCCACCACCCAACCACGGATGCGCCAGGAAGATATGCCAGGCATGATTCCACAGCAACGGACGCAGCCCTGCGCCTTCTTGGAGACGCTCACCCATGGACCCGGGCAAATCGAAGGTCCAGATTCCGTTGGCCAATGCAATCAACCAGTTCCATCCCTGATACGCCACCATAAGCAGCACCAGCGGGGTTGCCAGAACGAACAACCTCGTTGTCCACGGACGCCCCCTGCGTTCGGCCGCGACCGGTATGCCGGCGAGCAGCCCGACAACCGCGACGTGTATCCACGTCATTCGAGAGAACGTGAGTGCCATGCCAAGCAACAGCACCAGCGTCACGACAAGCAAGGGCAGAAGCCATTTCCGATATCGTTGTGCGAGAAAAAGGCACGCTGCCAACCCGAACGCCAAATAGCTTCCGACGTGATTGGGCTGATTCAAATTGCCCCACATGCGCCGAGCAATGCCCGTGGGCGCCATGGAGAAAAAGGCGCTGGGTAAATTCGACACGCGGAATAGCTGCAGTAGCTCGATAACGACGGTCAGCAAGCCTCCAACAATGACCGCGGCCGCGATTGCAGTCAGCACGCCCGGCATTTCCCGGCACCGCAGGCCCAATCCGCAAATGGCCGCAGCAGCCAGCAAGGTGACAATCGCCCCGAAGGAGAAGAAAGGATTCAGCGGTGGCGCAATCGCCAACTGCGCGATCAACACCACGACCAACGCTAATGGCGCCAAAGCAGCGCTTGGCAAACCGGCCGCTCGATTCCACGTCCTACCCAGCACCACGACCGCGAAAACGATCCAACAAATCGCGGCAGCAGATTCTGAATAAAAGGTCGGAATAGGATAGGTATGCGGTGCGATCAGAAAAGGAATAAGCCAGCACACCCCTAACGCAAGCCAGACAGGCAACAACAGGATGGGAAATCGACGCATCTGTGAGTACGCCTAAGAAACGCTTGAAACAAAAAGAGCGCCCGAAGGCGCTCTTGCTATGCAAGGCAGTGTAACTTAACGGCACTCTGCCGGAGCGTACTTAGCCAGCAACGACCCTGCCGTAATGGTGACGCCCGAGGGAGCCGACGCGCCAGCGGCGGCACAACGCCATTGAATCGGGGCAGTAGGAACGACCCCCGTCGACAGATTCGTGCCGGTCGCACCGCTCGTGTAGTAAGGCGTAATCGTCAGGTCACCGCTGCCAGCATTCGAATTATAGGTAACAGTAATCACACCGGTACCCGAGGCCACGTTGAGGCTGGAAACGTTCTTGGTCGAGCCCGGAGGAGTAAAGCCAGTCGCAGCGTCGATACCGTTGGCGGCATTTTCAGCCACCAGCACCTTGGTTGCAGCAGCCAGCGACAGGCCTTCCGTCACGCGCGAACGGATCGTGTAGTCCTGGTACGCCGGAATGGCGATTGCAGCCAGAATACCGACGATTGCGACCACGATCATCAGTTCGATCAGCGTGAAACCCTTCTGGACACGCTTGTTCAGACGACGCATCGATTTCATTGAATTTTCCCCCGGAAAAATTTGGTTAAGGATGATGCAGGGCTATTAGAGCAGGGACTGTGCCACCTCGATTCCGTGAGCTTGTGTGTCAAAACTGTCGCTATTCGCTCTACTGCTTGGGCATGAAGTGACAGTTTTTGACATGCCATGACGTGGATCGTCAATTTCTATGGAGCTGACACCAAGTCACCAGTGGCCGGCAGCTTACATGAAAACGGCGCATAGGGCCTCGACTGAGCGCAAGGGCCGCTATCTACACTCCGCCGGAGCATATCGAGCATCCAGAGTTGGCGTCCCGATGCGGTTGACGTTCGGTGGCATTTGTTTGCCATTCGCCGAGCATACCCACATAACGACGGCAGGAGGAGCCGACCCCGCACTGAGATTCGCGTATGTAGAGGACGCAGTGCCCGAGTAAGGCGTGAGAATTAGCGTGTTGCTGCCGGCTCCGGCCACGCTGGAGGTGAACCCGATGGAAATTTCTCCAGAGCTACCATCAATATCTAACGAGGCCACATTGCGTGTGGCCGGTAGCGAAGCAGCGCCCAAGGACAGGCTGCTTTGTGCGTTTGCGGCGTTTTCAACTACCAACGCCTTCGCCTGCACCGCAATGATCAGCCCCTCCGTCACCCGCGACCGAATCGCATAGTCCTGATACGCCGGAATCGCCAACGCCGCCAAAATCCCAACAATCGCCACTACGATCATCAGTTCGATCAGCGTAAAGCCGCGCGCCCGACGCCTTGTTCCCTTGCTGTACTTGAAGCCCATGACCTCTCCCCAAAAGGCATTTTGTTGTTGGGAGGCCACCTTGCAGGGACCATGCCATGGCACACATTGTGTATCCGCGCAAAAACTGGCGCACTTTGGCCGGAATTCGAGGCCAAATCTGACCGTTCTTGACAGAATTCTCGACAGAACCCGTCATCACCTACTTTCGGGGGGAACCCTTCGGACTAGACCTGGCGCAACGTTCGCCGGCCGAGCCAGCGGCCTACGCCCACCACCAACAGCGCTCCAACGCATCCCACCACCACGTCCGCATACGGGACCACGTGCTCAAACCACACGGCATCAACGGGATCGGTGACCAGCATGTCGCCAGCCAGATACCCAAGCAGTGCCGCCCCGAGCGTGATGATGACCGGGAAGCGCGCCATGATCCCTACCAGCAGCGTGCTGCCGAACACGATCAACGGCACCGAGAAGCCAAGCCCCAGCACCAGCAGCAGAAACGTCGTGCCCGGCGGCCCTTTCTCCGCAGCGGCAGCCACGGCGACGACGTTATCGAGCGACATCACAAAGTCGGCGATAAGGATTGTCTGGATGGCGGGCCATAGGCCGGCACGCTGATGGCGATCGGCGGCTTCATCTTCGGCTTCCGTGAGCAGCTTCACGCCGATGTAGGCGAGCAGCAGCGCGCCAATCGTTTTCAGATACGGCAGCGCAAGCAGCTTGACGGCCAGCACGGTCAGCACGACGCGCAGCACAATCGCGCCGGCGCTGCCCCAGAAAATGGCCTGTTTCTGCTGGCGCTTGGGTAGGTTGCGCGCGGCCAGCGCGATGACGACCGCGTTGTCGCCCGACAGCACGATGTTGGTCAGGATGATGGAGCCGAGTGCGAACCAGAATGCGCTTGAGGTGAGCGCCATAGTGTTCTCGTAGATGTCCTTTGGGTTGGCTTGCGGTGAGCCCGCTTGCAGCATCTTGTTTGCTTATACACATGTCGTGCCTGGATCGCATGCTGCGTCGCGACCAAACAAAAACGGGAGGCCAGGCCTCCCGTTCTCGCATAACCTCAAACCTTGCCGATTACAGCATCGCCTTGAGCAGACGTGCCATTTCCGACGGGTTCTTGGTGGTCTTGATGCCGCAGGCTTCCATGATGTCCAGCTTCGCTTGCGCGGTGTCGGCACCGCCCGAGATCAGCGCGCCGGCGTGGCCCATGCGCTTGCCCGGAGGCGCGGTCACGCCAGCGATGAAGCCAACCACCGGCTTCTTCATGTTGTCCTTGATCCAGTAAGCCGCGTTGGCTTCGTCCGGACCGCCGATCTCACCAATCATGACCACGGCGTCCGTTTCCGGATCGTCGTTGAACATCTTCATCACGTCGATGTGCTTCAGACCGTTGATCGGGTCGCCGCCGATACCGACTGCCGACGATTGGCCCAGGCCCAGCGCGGTCAGCTGGCCCACGGCTTCGTACGTCAGCGTGCCCGAGCGCGACACCACGCCGATGCGGCCCTTGCGGTGGATGTGGCCCGGCATGATGCCGATCTTGATTTCGTCCGGCGTGATCAGGCCCGGGCAGTTCGGGCCCAGCAGCAGCGTCTTGCTGCCGGCCTTACGCATCTTGTCCTTGACCATCATCATGTCGCGCACGGGGATGCCTTCGGTGATGCAAACCACCAGGTCCAGTTCGGCTTCGACAGCTTCCCAGATGGCGTCAGCGGCGCCTGCGGGCGGCACGTAGATCACCGACACGGTCGCGCCGGTCTGTGCCTTGGCGTCCTTGACGGTTGCGTAGATGGGAATGCCTTCGAAGTCTTCGCCGGCCTTCTTCGGGTTCACGCCTGCGACGAAGCAGTTCTTGCCGTTGGCGTAATCGCGGCAGCCGCGGGTGTGGAACTGGCCGGTCTTACCGGTGATCCCCTGGGTGATGACCTTGGTATCTTTGTTGATCAGAATCGACATGCTGTAATCCTTTTATGCAGCGAGCCGCGCCGACGTACTCAGCAGCGGGCGCAACTCGCGTTCGCGTATGGTTGGGTCAGCGGGCGGCTTACTTGCCGGCGGCTGCGGCCACGACCTTCTCGGCGGCCTCTGCCATCGTGTCTGCGGCAATGATGGGCAGACCCGAGTCAGCCAGCATCTTCTTGCCGAGGTCTTCGTTGGTGCCCTTCATGCGCACGACCAGCGGCACCGACAGCGACACAGCCTTCGCCGCCGCGATCACGCCTTCGGCGATCACGTCGCAACGCATGATGCCGCCGAAGATGTTGACCAGAATGGCCTTCACGTCCGGGTTCTTCAGCATCAGCTTGAAGGCTTCGGTCACCTTCTCAGTGGTGGCACCGCCGCCCACATCGAGGAAGTTGGCCGGCTCGCCACCGAACAGCTTGATGGTGTCCATCGTGGCCATGGCCAGGCCGGCGCCGTTCACCAGGCAACCGATGTTGCCGTCGAGCGAGATGTAGGCCAGGTCGAACTTCGAGGCTTCGATTTCAGCCGGGTCTTCTTCATCCAGATCGCGGTAGGCAACGATTTCCGGGTGACGGAACAGCGCGTTCGAATCGAAGTTGAACTTGGCGTCCAGCGCGATGACCTTGCCGTCGCCGGTCAGGATCAGCGGGTTGATTTCAGCTTGCGAAGCGTCGGTTTCCCAGAATGCCTTGTACAGGCCCTGCAGGGCTTGACGGGCTTGCGGCACGCTCGCGTCGGGCACGCCGATCTTGCGGGCGATGTCGTCAGCCTGGGCGTCTTGCAGGCCGGCTTGCGGATCGATCAGAAGCGTGTGGATTTTTTCCGGGTGCGATTCTGCGACTTCTTCGATGTCCATGCCGCCTTCGCTCGAGGCCATCAGCGCGACCTGCTGCGACACACGGTCCACCACCAGCGACACGTACAGTTCCTTCTTGATGTCCGCGCCTTCTTCGATCAGCAGACGCTTGACCAGCTTGCCTTCCGGACCGGTCTGGTGCGTCACCAGCGTCATGCCCAGGATGCTGCTGGCGTATTCCTTGACCTGCTCCATGCTCTTGGCCACCTTCACGCCGCCGCCCTTGCCACGGCCGCCCGCATGAATCTGCGCCTTCACGACCCACACCGGGCCGCCCAGGGTTTCTGCGGCCTTGATAGCCTCGTCGACCGAGAAGGCCGGAATGCCGCGCGGAACCGGCACATTGTATTTGCGCAGGATTTCCTTGCCTTGGTACTCATGGATATTCATGCGTGTTTCCTTTGCTAGGCAGAGTGAGTGTGATGAGTATTGAAAACGCGAACAGCGCGGTGCCCTTCAGGACGAGGGCTCAGGCGACAGTTCGGTGGGTGGCGGTTGGATCTTGGCTTCGGGCTGATATGCAAACCAGCGCGGGTAATGCTTGCGGACCACCTCGCCCTCAAGATGCAGGGCATGGCAGCCGTGGAGTTGATAAGGCGGTTTTTCACCGGGCTCGACAGGCCGGAGGTCGTTCGAGTTGTCGCGCACCGGGAAGACGTCGCCCGCGAAGGCCTGGATGGCGGCGGTCGGCAGCACGCCACACAGCTCGGTCAGATGCGTACAACCCGCCACGCCGCCAAGTCTCTCACGCGAGGCCTTTCGAAATCCCTTCATCAGGTTCAGGCCGATGAGCTTTCGGTAGGCGGGGCCAATCGTGTCGCAATGTGTGGGGTACGGCACCCAGTCGGAACACGCTTCGGCATCCACGACGTTCATGCGGGTATCGATCGTCACGCGCAGCCACAGGTCATGCAGCGGCTGGCCCTCGGGGCGCACGCCGCCGCTGGCCAGGGGGATGTCGCGTGGTTTGGTGTCGGTCAGGCGCGCTTCGATGTCCCACAAGCCGTCTTCCCGCAAATAGGCCTCCACCGTGATGGCACGGCGGTGGCGCATGACGCGCGGGACGGGGGCAGACAGAGGCATGGACCAGACAGACCGATAGGACCGATGGAGGCGGCGCACGCGGATCTCGCGCATCGCCTGCAGGACGTATGTAGAAGCGCATCAGCCGCCACACACGAACACTACCGCCCAGCAACCAGAATTGAGGGCGATATCAAAGACTTGGATTTTAACACGTCGCCACGACCGGGCAGGTCGCGTGCTGCAATGCAGTGTGAAAGTGGTTGCAACAACCTCGAGAGGTGCAACTCACGCGATCCGCACACAAATGAATTGTCCGGACGAATTGTTGCAAGATCGACAGTACTCAGTCCGACCCGTCCCCATCTTCGAGCAGTTCATCGGTGCCTGCAATGATGCGCGAGACCACGGCCCTGGAGAATCCACGCGCCATCATGTATCGCACCTGCTTGGCCCGTTCGGCCAAGTCGGCCGGTGGGCGGCCGAAGCGCTTTTCCCACAGGGCTTTCGCCCGTGCCGCTTCCGTGCTTTGCAGTTGGGCCTTGACCTCGCCCAGCGTCTCTGCGCCCAGCTGATGCGTTTTCAGCTCCTGCATCAAGCGCGCTGTACCGTAGCGACCTGCGCGGCGGTGCACCATGCTTTCGGCAAACCGTGTGTTGGAGAGCCAGTTCTCGCCTTCCAGCCAATCCAGCAGCGCGTCGACCTCCTCGGCGGATGCGGCGTGCGGAGCCAACTTACGGCGCAATTCGATGCGGCTGTGCTCGCGCCGAGACAGATAGCCCAGCGCACGAGCCTTGAGCGATAACGGTGGGCGCGGCAACGGCATACGGTTCCAGGCTCAAAAAGAAAACGCCCACCGTTGGGGGACGGCAGGCGTATGAAGCTCGATAGAGCCGTCGATCTGCGTCGACGGCCAACCCAATTACTCTTCTCCGACTTCCTCGGCCACTGCGATGGCGCCCATCGGCGTCACGCCCAGTGCTTCGCGAACCTTGTTTTCGATGTCGCGGGCAAGGTCGGGGTTCTCACGCAGGTATTCACGGCAGTTGTCGCGGCCTTGGCCGATGCGCTCGCCGCCGTAGCTGTACCAGGCGCCGGACTTTTCAACAATCTTGGCTTCCACACCGAGGTCGATGATTTCGCCCTCGCGCGACACGCCCTGGCCATACAGGATGTCGAAGATGGCCTCGCGGAACGGCGGCGCCACCTTGTTCTTGACGACCTTGACCTTGGTCTCGTTGCCGACCACGTCGTCGCCCTTCTTGATCGAGCCGATGCGGCGGATGTCCAGACGCACCGAAGCGTAGAACTTGAGCGCGTTACCACCCGTGGTCGTTTCCGGCGAGCCGAACATCACGCCGATCTTCATGCGGATCTGGTTGATGAAGATGACCATGCAATTGGTCTTCTTGATGGTGCCGGTCAGTTTGCGCAGCGCCTGGCTCATCAGACGGGCCTGCAGGCCCGGCAACGCGTCGCCCATTTCGCCTTCAATTTCAGCCTTCGGCACCAGCGCGGCCACCGAGTCGATGACGATCAGGTCGACCGAGCCCGAGCGCACCAGCGCATCGGCAATTTCCAGGGCCTGTTCACCCGTGTCCGGCTGGGAGATCAGCAAGTCCGGCACGCTGACGCCAATCTTGTCAGCATAAGTGACGTCAAGCGCATGTTCTGCGTCGATGAAGGCGCAAGTACCGCCCAGCTTCTGCATCTCGGCAACCACTTGCAGTGTCAGCGTGGTCTTGCCCGACGATTCCGGACCGTAGATTTCAATGACGCGGCCGCGCGGCAGGCCGCCAACGCCCAGCGCCACGTCCAGCCCCAGCGAACCCGTCGACACGACCTGGACCGGCTCGACCTCGGCGTCGCCCATCTTCATGATGGAGCCCTTGCCGAACTGCTTTTCGATCTGCGCGAGCGCGGCAGCCAGCGCCTTCTGCTTTTCCGCGCTCATCGCGGCTGCCTTCTTACCGTCTTCCATGGTCGTCCTTCGTGCAAATTGGTGTATAAATGGGCCGCAAGGGCTTGCGATTCCAGCGGTTGCCTGCAACAACGGGCCGCTGGCTGATTGCCCCGACGCGACCCATTCCATGACTTTAGCGCCGCCAAGACTACAGCACCGCGAATTCGGAGTACTGTATAAAAAACCAGTGGTTTTGACAAGTCTCCAGAACATATGTCGCGCGAAAACAATGTAGCGGGCGGGATGGGCAAGACATCTTGCCCGGCATCGCGGGGAGACACGCATGCGCATCCTGATTGCCGAAGACGACGCCACGCTGGCTGACGGGCTCACACGCTCGCTACGCCAGGCGGGTTACGCCGTCGACCAAGCCTCCGATGGGGCGACTGCCGACGCGGCTCTGTCCGCGCAGACGGCACAGACCTATGATCTGCTGATTCTCGACGTGGGCCTGCCGCGCATGTCGGGGCTGGAGGTCCTCAAACGCCTGCGCTCGCGCGGGGCCATGCTGCCGGTGCTGATCCTGACCGCCGCCGACAGTGTGGAGGAACGCGTCAAGGGCCTGGACCTGGGCGCCGACGATTACATGGCCAAGCCGTTCGCGCTATCCGAACTGGAAGCGCGCGTGCGTGCGCTGGTGCGGCGCGGCACCGGCGGGGGCGCCACGCTCGTGCGCCATGGGCCGCTGGCGTTCGACCAGGTCGGGCGCATCGCCTATATCCACGACCAGGTGGTGGAACTGTCGGCGCGTGAGATCGGGCTGCTGGAGATCCTGCTGGCGCGCGTCGGCCGCCTGGTCTCGAAAGAGCAGTTGGTCGACCACCTCTGCGGCTGGGGCGAGGAAGTCAGCAACAACGCCATCGAGGTCTACATCCACCGGCTGCGCAAGAAGATCGAGGTGGAAGGCATCCGCATCGCGACCGTGCGCGGGCTGGGCTATTGCCTGGAACGCATGGCCACCCCAACGACCACCACCGCGACAGCTGCCCATGGGTGACCGGCTGGCCTGGCCGTGGCGTCGGCATCGCGCGTCGCTGCGCGAGCGCGGCGATGCGGCGCCCGGGCCCAATGGCCGTGACGAGGACAGCGACCTCGCCGACACCCTCCCCCACCTCGAAGACGACGCCACGCGGCCCGTCGCCCGATCCCTCTTCGGCGAAATTCTCGACTGGATGCTCGCGCCGCTGCTGTTGCTGTGGCCGATGAGCATTGCGGTGACGTACCTGGTGGCCAAGTCGATTGCGAATGCGCCATATGACCGCGCGCTGGAATCGAGCGCGATCGTGCTCAGCCAGCAGTTGCGCGAGGTGAATGGACGCGTGACGCTGCAACTGCCGATCTCGGCGCGTGAGATTTTGCGTGCGGACGAAACCGACAATATCTACTACCAGGTGCTCGGCACCAACGGTGAGTTTGTCTCGGGTGATCGCGACCTCCCGCTGCCGCCCGAAGAAGACGCCAACGCCGGTGGCCTCGTGCAACTGCGCGACGACCACATCCACGGCGCAGAGATTCGTGTTGCGTATACCTTCGTGCAGCGGCCGGGCTCCGACGGCAAGCCCGCGCTGGTGCAGGTGGCGGAGACGCTCGACAAGCGCGCGCAACTCGCCAACGAAATCATCAAGGGCGTGATCCTGCCGCAGTTCGTGATCCTGCCGTTGGCGGTGATACTGGTGTGGTTCGGCCTCACGCGCGGGCTGGCGCCGCTCAATGCGATTCAGGAACGCATTCGCGCGCGCAACCCGGGCGACACCAGCCCCATCGATGAAGGCGCCGCGCCCCAGGAACTGACGCCGCTGGTGGCGTCGTTCAATGATCTGCTGGGGCGGCTGGAGCAATCGGTGCATACGCAGAAGCGCTTCATTGCGGATGCCGCGCATCAGATGAAGACGCCGCTGGCCGGGCTGCGCATGCAGGCCGAGCTGGCCCAGCGCGAACAATCGCCCGATGAACTGCGCCGCACGCTCGCGCATATCGCCGACAGTTCGGATCGCACGGCGCACCTCGTCAAGCAGTTGCTCTCGCTGGCACGCATGGAGAACATGGGCGCGACCGACGGTCTGGTGCCGCTGGATATCTGCGCGCTGTCGCGCCAGGTGGTGGCCGACTGGCTGCCCAAGGCGTGGGCCAAGCAGATCGACCTCGGTTTTGAGGAGCCGGGGCCGCCGGTCATGATTTCGGGCAATGCGACGATGCTCGCCGAGATGCTCAACAACCTCCTCGACAACGCGATCCGCTACACGCCCGACGGCGGACATGTCACCGTGCGCGTGACTACGGCGCCATTCGAGCCGTTTGTCTTCATCGACGTGGACGACACCGGCCCCGGCATCCCGGTGGCCGAGCGCGAACGCGTGATGCAGCGCTTCTACCGCATTCTCGGCACACAAGCCGAGGGCAGCGGGCTGGGCCTGGCCATCGTGCGCGAGATCGTGCAGCAGCATGGCGGCGACATCGAGGTGCTCGACAACGTGTACCAGGCGTCACCGCGGCTGGCGGGGGCGCGCTTTCGCATTACGTTGCACCTCTGCTCGCGGGGCGAGGAAACCAACGCATGAGCATTACGCCCGGAACCCCGGCGCGCCGCCGGTGGATTACCAACATGCGCTGGATCGCGGCGCTGCTCGCGGTGTGGTTTGTGGTGACGTTCGTGGTCGCGTTCTTTGCGCGCGACCTGTCGACGCACTTCTTCAACTCGGACTGGACCTTCGCCTACTGGGTCGGCGCGCAGGGTGCGCCCATCGTGTATGTGCTGATTACAGTCCTCTATGCGTGGCGCACCAACCGCGCCGCGGATGCGGCCACACAAGACGACGAAACGGCGCAAGGCGAGGCATCTAAGTCATCCCACCCGCCGTCCATCTGACCCGGACGTTACGCTGCACCCAGATGGCGCAGCTTCACAAACGCCAACGCTGCCATCACCGCGTCGTTAAGCGCGTCGTGCGCGTCCCAGGTCGGCAAGTCCAATCCCTTCATGACAGTGGCGAAGCGCAGATCCAGATCGGGGTCGCCCTGTTGCCGATACGGCGGCAGCTGCCGGAACTGATAGTCGTAATACAGGGCGGAGACTTCAATCTTGGGCTGCGGCAAGCCGATGCCAAGCATGGGCGCCACCACCCGATTGAGCATTGCCACGTCGAACTCAAGGTAGTAACCCACCAATGGCCGGCTGCCGATGAAGTGCAGCAGTGCATGAACGGCCTGCTCGATCGATACACCGCTGTCCAGGTCGCGGTTGCGCAGACGATGCACGCAGATGCTGTCTGCGCGCATCTCCCCGCGCGGCCTGATCAGCAATTCCAGGCGCTGGCTGGTCAGAATGCGATTGCCGACGATACGGACGGCGCCGATGGAGATGATCTCGTCGGTGCGCACGTTCAGGCCTGTGGTCTCGCAATCGAGCGCGACCCACTCATCTGGGGGCGGGGCCTCGAACAGGAAGCGAAACGCCGGATCGCGCAACCTGCGCAACTGGCGCCGCCTTTGCAGTGCCTGCAGCCAGTCGGAGAGCCGTCCGTTCATGACTGCCCGTCCATCTTCACATCCACTCGGTCCGCCAGCGCTGCCGCAGCAGCGCCTTGAAGCGTTTGACGGTGCTCAGCGCATCCTTGAGCAGATCGCGCTCCAACGACGACAGGCGCGACAGGTGCACGTCGCACGACACCGGTTGATGCGCATCGATTTCCGCCAGCCCGGCCTTGAGCCGCAGCGTCATCAGGAAGTGCAGGCTCTCGCTCAACTCGGCAGCCATGTGCGCGTCGAGGGCCTCGGCGCGCACCAATGCATCCAGGCGCGGCACAGTGCCGGTCTCGTCGAGTATGCGGTGGGCCAGCGCAAGGCTGCGCACCCCGTGGACAATCGGGAAGATGCCCTCCTTCTTTACGTCGAGCACTGGGTCGGAATCGCCAAACCCGAGCAGGCGATCCCGCCAACCTGGCGCGGCACTGAAGGCTTCAATGGCAGCGGCAAAGCGGCCAAGTACCGCGTCATTGTCGATCGTCAGTTCCAGCAGCGTCCGCCGCAGTTGTTTGAGCAAGGCGGCATCGCCGCACACCGCATGCGCATCGAAAAAGATGGCCAGATGCATCAAGCCCTCGGGGCTCGGCAGGATCAGCCATTCGCGAATGCGTCGCGCAAAGTCGCTCGCGCTCATGCACCACTCGGGCCGGCTGAGCATGATGCCGCCCGGGCAAGGCGGATAGCCGAACGCGGCCAGCGCATCGGAGAAGCGCGTGACGATGCGCTGCAGATCAGCGGGAGGCACGTAGCCATCGCGCAGCACCAGCGCGTTGTCCTGATCGGTCTTGAGCAGTTGCTCGCCGCGCCCCTCGCTGCCCATGACGAACAGGCAACTGTTTTCCACCAGTTCCCGGGGGGCGATCATCTGCCAGGCCCGCTCAAACAGCCGCGCGTTGATTTCGCGCACGAGGCTGGCAACGTGGTCAATGCGCGAGCCGCCACGGGTGAGCAGCGCGACCATCCGCGTGATCTGCGCGGCCACCTGCGCGAGTGCGTCCAAGTCCTGGGCCAGGTTGATCTGCACCGTCAGCAGATACGAGTGGTTGGCCAGGAAGCTGAACACATCCAGTGATTCGAGCAAACCGAGAATGTCGTCTCCCTGCGTGACGACGAGCCGGTGAACGCGATGGCGCAGCATCAGTGTCAGGGCATCGCCGATCTGCGCGGAGGCCGGCACGGTGATGAGGGAGAACTGGCTCATCTGGCCTACCGGCAGACGATCCAGCGGTGTGCCTTGCAGGACGGCGCGCTGCAAGGAACTGCGTGTGAAGATGCCCATGCGCGGCGGGCTGCTGGTGCCATCACGCACGAGCACGTTGGAAGTGTTGTGTGCCTGGAACAGCTTGACCACGGAGACCACGTCCGTGTCGGCATCCACAAAATGGGCGGGCCGGATGAAGGCATCGCTCACGCGCGAGACGGCCAGCGACTGCATCGTCTCCATGCTTTGCCGCTGGGCAATGGCGCTCAGCTTGCTGCCGAGGTCTGAAAAAAGCAGCGCACCGAAGGTGGCGTTGGCCGCAATGAGGTCACGCACCGCCTGGCGCGCAACCTGATAGACGACGACTTCTTGAGCCGCGACGAAGCGGCTGCTCGCCTTGCCGGCCACCAGCGCCCGGCCGTCAAAGCAATCGTCGGGTCCATAGGTAGCGATCAGCTCGTCGCCGTCGTACTGGGCGACGCGGCCTTTGATGATCAAGAACAGGTGCAGCGGTGCGGCACCCGTATCGAGGATGATTTGCCCTTGCGGGTAGTAGCCGATGTCGACGGCATCGCGCACCAGGCGCTGCTCGTCCTGGTTGAGGCAGTCGAACGGCCAGACGGTGAAGTTGAAAGCGCTGGGCATGGTTGCCTTGAAGGCGGGCGATGCAATCGCGTCACCCGCCTCCCATCAGCGTGGCGAATTGCCGATCAGTGGCCCGATGCGCCAGCCGCACCGAGACCCGTTTCCGAACGAACCTGCTGCGCGGCAAACGACGCCTTCTCGTTCTTGGCGCGAACACTGCTGTCCAGCACCGAGAACAGCCACACGCCCACGAAGCCGATCGTCATCGAGAACAGCGCGGGCGACGTGTACGGGAACCACGCCGAGCCCTTCGGATAACCGAGCGTGGCTTCCCACACCGACGGCGAAACGATCGTCAAACCCACCGACGAGATCAGCCCCAGGAACCCGCCAATGACCGCACCGCGCGTGGTGCAGCCCTTCCACAGCATCGAGAGGAACAACACCGGGAAGTTGGCCGACGCCGCCACCGCAAACGCCAGCGACACCATGAACGCGATGTTCTGTTTCTCGAAAGCGATGCCGAGCAACACGGCGATCACACCGAGCACCAGGGTGGTGATGCGCGACACCCTCAGTTCATCTGCGCTGTTGGCCTTGCCGTGCTTGAAGACCGTGGCGTAGAGATCATGCGACACCGCCGAAGCGCCCGACAGCGTGAGACCCGCCACCACCGCAAGGATCGTTGCAAATGCCACGGCCGAAATGAAGCCGTAGAACACATCGCCGCCGACCGTCTTGGCCACCAGCACGGCTGCCATGTTGGCCGTGCCCGCGCCGCCCTTGATGACGCCCTTGGCCACGTCCGACAGTTCCGGGTTCGTCAAGACCAGCGTGATCGCACCAAAGCCGATGATGAAGATCAGGATGTAGAAGTAGCCGATCCAGGTGGTTGCCCAGAAGACCGATTTGCGTGCTTCCTTGGCATCGGGCACCGTGAAGAAACGCATCAGGATGTGCGGCAGACCAGCGGTGCCAAACATCAGCGCCATGCCGAACGAGATGGCCGAGATCGGATCCTTGATGAAGCCGCCCGGCGCCATCACAGACAGACCGATCTTGGCTGCCTCATCGGGCGATTTGCCGGCATTGGCTGCAATGGCCGTCTTGACCTGCACGGCCTTGGCGAACAGCGCTTCCAGGCTGAAGCCGTACTGCGCCATCACCATGATCGCCATGAAGGTCACGCCGGCAAGCAGCATGCACGCCTTGATGATCTGCACCCAGGTGGTTGCGGTCATACCGCCAAAAAGCACGTAGACCATCATCAACGCGCCCACGATGACCACCGCGATCCAGTAATCCAGCCCGAACAGCAGCTTGATGAGCTGGCCTGCACCGACCATCTGCGCGATCAGATAGAACGCCACCACCACCAGCGTGCCAACTGCGGCAAAGCTGCGGATGGGGCCTTGCTCAAACCGGTAGCCCGCCACGTCCGCAAAGGTGAACTTGCCGAGGTTGCGCAGCCGCTCGGCCATCAGGAACGTGATGATCGGCCAGCCGACCAGAAAACCGATGGAATAGATCAGGCCATCGTAGCCGGAGGTCATCACGGCCGCCGAAATGCCCAGGAAGGACGCTGCCGACATGTAGTCGCCCGAGATGGCCAGGCCATTCTGGAAACCGGTGATACCACCGCCCGCCGTATAGAAATCTGCCGCGGAGCGCGTACGCTTGGCTGCCCACTTCGTGATCCACAGCGTGCCGGCCACGAACACAGCAAACAGCACGATGGCCGTGGTGTTGGTTTCCTGCTTGGCGGTCTGTCCGACATCGCCGCCGGCAGCCAGAGCCGCTCCGCAGGCGCCAGCGGCCAGCAGCGCCACCAGCAGAATCGAAAGCATCTTCTTCATTTGGCGACGTCCTTCAAGATGTCCTGCGTCAGTTGGTCGTATTCGCTGTTGGCCCGGCGCACGTAGATGCCGGTAATGACGATCGTGAAGACGATGACCGCCATACCGACGGGCACGCCCACGCTCATCACGCCCGTGCCCACGGGCTTGGCGAGAAACGCCTTATCGAACGCGATCAGCGCGATGTAGCCGTAGTACACAGCCAGCATCAGCACTGTCAGAACGATTCCGAGCTTGTTGCGCCGCTGTTTGAGCTGCGCGTATTTCGGATGCGCCTCGATTTTTCCTACCAATCCATCCTGCATCGCCTGTCTCCTGGTTTGCTTTTGGAATGTGTGCGGCGATTCTGGATAGCGAAACTGACTGAACTCTTACTCACGCCGCCGGTGGCGGTTTCCTGCGATAGTGGTTTTCCCTAGCGCCGCAAAACAACGTAAGAAACAGTGCGCAACGTCCAGCGGCAAATGGGCCGCGGGCCGGGTCCCTTCGCCCCAAACGACGGTGGCAACGCGCGTGCATCTTGTGCATATGCACATTCGCAGGAGGCGCACATACCGGCTGGCACTGCGGGCACAAGGCGGCTCCCGGATGATGCAGCGCACGCATCCCACTGAAGGATCGAGGCGAGTCCAAGTGCTTGATTTTCTTGAAATCCCGGCCACCGATCGCATGCATTGAAAAGCACATGCCTGTCAGAACGCCGTAAGTTTCGGCTCCCACAATCGTTGACACTTCCGCGGGCGAAAAGCGTTTGCGTTGTCATGTCCGTGCCCAGCGGGACGACCTACGAAAAAAACAGGAGACAACATGGCAACCGTGCAAAGTGCACCGAACGCGCCCGCTGGGCGTGTACAGCCCGCGCCCATGACAAAGGAGGAGAAGAAGGTCATCTTCGCTTCGTCGCTGGGGACGGTGTTCGAGTGGTACGACTTTTATCTCTACGGCTCGTTGGCGGCCATCATCGCCAAGCAGTTCTTCTCGGGCCTGGACCCCACGGCGGGCTTCATCTTTGCACTGCTGGCGTTTGCCGCCGGCTTCCTGGTGCGCCCGTTCGGCGCGCTGGTGTTCGGCCGCCTGGGCGACATGATCGGGCGCAAGTACACGTTCCTGGTGACCATCGTCATCATGGGTACGTCGACATTCGTCGTCGGTCTGCTTCCGTCGTACGGCACGATTGGCGTTGCCGCACCGGTCATTCTGATCGCGCTGCGCATGCTGCAAGGTCTGGCGCTGGGCGGTGAGTACGGTGGCGCTGCCACGTATGTCGCCGAGCATGCGCCGCACGGGCGTCGCGGTGCCTACACGTCGTGGATCCAGACGACGGCTACGCTGGGCCTGTTCCTCTCGCTGGTCGTCATCCTGGCCGTGCGTGAACTGACCGGCAAGGCGTTCGACGACTGGGGCTGGCGCATCCCGTTCCTGGTTTCGATCCTGCTGCTGGCAACGTCGGTGTACATCCGTCTGTCGATGAGCGAGTCGCCCGCGTTCCAGAAGATGAAGGCCGAGGGCAAGACCTCCAAAGCCCCGCTGACGGAAGCTTTCGGCCAATGGCGCAACCTGAAGATCGTGATCCTGGCGCTGCTCGGCCTGACCGCCGGCCAGGCGGTGGTGTGGTACACGGGCCAGTTCTACGCGCTGTTCTTCCTCACGCAGGTGCTGAAGGTCGACGCCTTCACGGCCAACGTGCTGATTGCCGTGGCGCTTGCCATCGGCACGCCGTTCTTCGTGTTCTTCGGGTCGCTGTCTGACCGCATCGGCCGCAAGAAGATCATCATGGCCGGCTGCCTGCTGGCGGTGCTGACCTACTTCCCGCTGTTCAAGGCGCTCACGCACTACGCCAACCCGGCGCTGGAGCGTGCCCAGCAGACCGCGCAGATCACCATCACGGTCGACCCGAAGGAGTGCTCATTCCAGGGCAGCCCGATCGCCCGCGAGGTGGACTTCCGCTCGTCGTGCGACATCGCCAAGCGCACGCTGGCGCAGTCGTCGGCCAGCTACGAGACGGTGGAAGGCCCGGCCGGCACGATCGCTTCGGTCTCGATCGCGGGTAAGCAGATCACCTCGCTCAACGCCACGCGCACGGCAGACGGCCAGAACTTCGACGCCGACAGCAAGGCCAAGATCGCCGACTTCAAGAAGCAGGTGAGCGAATCGCTCAAGGCAGCCAACTATCCGGCCAAGGCCGATCCCGCCCAGATGAACACGATCATGGTGCTGGTGATCCTGGTGATCCTGGTGATCTACGTGACCATGGTCTACGGCCCGATCGCGGCGATGCTGGTGGAGATGTTCCCGACACGCATCCGGTACTCGTCGATGTCGCTGCCGTATCACATCGGCAACGGCTGGTTCGGGGGCCTGCTGCCGACCATCTCGTTCGCCCTGGTGGCCCAGAACGGCAATATCTATCACGGTTTGTGGTACCCGATCTGGATCGCGGCCATCACCTTCGTGATCGGTGTGCTGTTCGTGCGCGAAACCAAGGATGTGGATATTTATCGCAACGACTGACACAGGGGGTTGACATATTCGCCGAAGACGGTAGAATCCCGCTTCTTCGGCGAATTAGCTCAGTCGGTTAGAGCGACGGAATCATAATCCGCAGGTCCGGGGTTCGAGTCCCTGATTCGCCACCAAATACCAAAAAGCCCTGCTTCGGCAGGGCTTTTTGCTTTTCTGCTGCTTCCGTGCGTCCCTAGCCCCGCATAGGGGCCCAGGTTAGGCAAGCGCCTCGGCGTACGCAGGCGCCGCAGCTGCAATCGCCAATACCCAATCGGTCGTCAACGCCGGCTGCGTCACGGGCAGCATATGGCCGCCGTCAATGATGCGCAGATTCACGCGGTCGAGCTTCTGCTTGAGCGCTTCGCCCTGGCGTTTGACGTTGAGGATGCGATCACCGCGACCGTACAACACGTCAACCGGCACCGTCATCGAGGCATAGCGGCGTTCCATGTCGGGCAGATCTTCCGGCGCAGAAACGAGATCCGACGATGCCGCATAGAACACGTGCGGACGCAGCCCCAGCAAGCCGCCGCCCTTGAACGGGAAATCCCTCGGCATGGTTTCAGGCGCGAACACCGCGGCGATCGCCTTGCGAGAATTGATGATCGACAGGGGAATCGCAAGCGTCCATGACACCAGCCTGCGCACCAGCGGCGACGGCAACACCAAGCCCCCGAACGCGCCGGGCGGCGCGCTCTCAGCGTGCGTGAGAGGCGCGATCAACGCGAGCCGGCGAACGACGTGCGGATGGTTCAACCCCACCGCCAGTGAAATCGCCCCACCAAGCGAATGCCCCACCAGCACGGGCTTGTCGAGTCCAAGCTTCTCGATGCACTGCGCGACCATGCGCGCCTGCGCGTAGATGTTGGCAGGCGAATCCGCCCCGCGCACGGACCGCCCTGCCCCCGGCCGATCGATCACGATCACGCGATGCGAGCGCGCCAGCCGATCTATATCCAGATACGCAAAGTTGCGCAGGTTGCCGCACAAGCCATGCACGAACACGATGGCGGGGCCTTGGCCACGATCGGTGTAATGCACGCGGTCTGCCCCGACATCAATGAACTTGCCTTCAGGCGGAAACCCTTTTGTGACGCGGCGCGCGATAAAGAAAGTGAACGCAATAGGCGCCAGGAGTGCAAATGCGATGACGCCAAGAATGGTGCTGGTCATTGTGTCCCCGATGCGGCAGGCGGTTAAGCGGGCTGTGCCGCGCCGATCGGCTGGGCGCGGCGTTCAAACTGCATGGCGCTGTCGGCGAGTGTGCCGAACCTGAGCATCATCAGATCGCGTGCGTAGTTCTGATACGACTTCCACGGCTGCTTGTCGCCCTGCTTGGGCAGGATGCCGGCGGCACGCTGAATGTAGCCGGACGTCAGATCGACGGCGGGCTCGCGGCTCATGGCTTCGTCGTCCAGACGCGGCACGCAGGTATCAAACCCGTTGGACTGCATGTGGTTGAGCAGCCTGCAAACGTACTGCGCGATCAACTCTGCCTTCAACGTCCACGACGCATTCGTATAGCCGAACGACGACGCGAGGTTCGGTACGCCGCTGTACATCATGCCCTTGTACGACACCGTCTCTGCCAGGTTCACAGCGCGCCCGTCGACGCTGATGGCGGCCCCGCCCAGCACCTTCAGCTTGAGCCCCGTGGCCGTGACGATCACGTCGGCATCCAGATGCTCTCCGCCCTTGAGCTGCAGGCCGGTCGGCGTGAAGCGCGCGATTTCGTCGGTCGCAATCGACGCCTTGCCCGCGCGGATCGTCTTGAACAGATCGCCATCCGGCACGAGGCACAGACGCTGGTCCCACGGGTTGTAGCGCGGGGTGAGGTGTTTGCGCACGTCGAAGCCGGGGCCGATCTGCTTACCGGCCATGCGGATGATGAAGTCTTTGAATGCCTTGGGCTTGCGGCGGGCGAGCCTGTAGAAGTACATCGTCAGCAGCACGTTCTTCGTGCGCACCAGCCGGTGAGCCAGGCCCGACGGCAGCCAGCGACGCAACGTGTTTGCCACGGCATCTTGCTCGGGCCGCGAGACGATGTACGTAGGCGAGCGCTGCAGCATCGTCACGTGCTGCGCGCTGCCGGCCATCGCGGGCACAAGCGTGACGGCCGTGGCGCCGCTGCCGATCACCACCACACGCTTGCCGGCATACGACAAATCGTTCGGCCAATGCTGCGGATGGACGATTCGGCCCTGGAACGTGTCCATCTCAGGCCACGTCGGGGCGTAACCCTCCTCATAGTCGTAGTAGCCGCTGCACATATAGAGGAACTTGCAGGTGAACTGCACCGGTTCCTCGCGGGCGCCATCGCTGCGCAGCGCTTGCACGGTCCAGCGTGCCGCGGTGGAATCCCAACTCGCGCCCGTCACCTTGTGGCGGAAGCGGATCGATTTGTCGATGCCGAACACGCGTGCGGTGTCGCGGATGTAATCGAGGATCGTCTGGCCGTCGGAAATGGCTTTGCTGCTATGCCACGGCCGGAAGCTGTAGCCGAGCGTGAACATGTCGGAGTCGGATCGGATGCCGGGATAGCGGAACAGATCCCACGTGCCACCGATGGTTTCGCGCCCTTCAAGGATGGCGAAGCGTGCCGACGGGCAGCGCTCGCGCAGGTGATACGCCGCGCCGATGCCCGAGAGGCCCGCGCCGACGATGAGCACATCGAGGTCTCTATCGAGTGCGGTTGCCCGATTGCGGGGCGCGCCCGGGCTAGCGCTTCGCTCCATCGTCGTATCCATGCGGTCTCCTGTTTGCAGCCGTGGGGGCAGGCGTGGCAAATTTCGCACTAAATGTGGTGCGATTCGTCACCACTTTAATTTTTGGCCGTCCTGACGTCAAATAGCGAAATGGAGAAAACACTTGAAACGGCCGACGCACCCGCCAAGAAAGGCCGCCCGTATGGTGGTGTGGCGCCAGAAGCACGTGCTGCAGAACGCCGGGATGCGTTGATCCGCGCCGGCACGCGCGTCTTCGGCACGGTGGGTTTTCGGAAGGCCACCGTGCGGGCGATCTGCCAGGAAGCGAGGCTCAATGACCGGTACTTTTACGCCGCATTCGACAGCACCGAAGCGCTGCTGCGCGCGACCTACCAGCAACATGCCGAAGACCTGCGCGCCCAGGTGTCAGAAGCCACCGCCGCTGCGCAAGGCACGCTGGAAGCTCGTATCGACGCCGGCCTGCACGCGTTTTTCGCCTTCTTGCGTGACCCTTGCGCGGCGCGCGTGCTGCTGCTGGAAGTAATGGGCGTGAGCCCGGAAACGGACGCGACCTACCAGCGCAACCTGCTGGAGTTCGGCAAGCAAATCATGGCGAATGCCCAACTGCCCGGCACCCACAATGACGACGATGCCGGGCTGCGCGCCGATCAACGCATCATCGGCCTAGCGCTGGTGGGTGCCCTGACCAACGTCGGTGCAGCATGGCTTCTGACAGGCTATCGCGATCCCGAAGACAAGATGGTGCGCAACTGCCGGCAGGTTGTGCTCGGCACGTTGCGCGCCATGCTGGGCGCTTAAGCCGTGCCTTCCGGCTTGCCCAGCCGGACCACGGTGACGCCGGGCGCCAGATGCCGCAGCGACGGCTGCAGCAGCACGCAGTTATCGTACGGCGTGATGATCTGCAGTTCTCCATCGGTGGCGATGACGGTGCCCGCGCGCTCAACGGTTTCCATACCGCGATAGTCGTCCGCAAAACGGAAGGCCGTGGATTTGGCGACCACCGGATCCGTCACACGAATGCAACGCACATCCAGCGCGGGCGCAATCCCCAGCCAATCCGATACCGTCGATGGGTCGACGGTGCCGAGCGCTACCAGGAAACGCGCGCACGCGTCCAGCGCCACATCGCGGCTCGCGCGTTCAAAGTGCTGGCCGCATTCGATGAGCAGCGCGTTCTTCGGGCTGGCGGCATCGCCAAAGCCGCCGTAATCGCGCAGACGGCGGCCGGCGGCATGGCCGGCATCGATCATCAGGTGCGAAGGCGCGCCGACCTGCCGGCCCAACGCGACGCCTTTCGCATGCGGACCAGTCAGCATCAGCGGTTCGGCCTTTTCGTGCATCGAGTGAATATCGAGCAGGTAGTCGACCGTGTCGATCACCGGGCGCAACTCACGCGCGCGACGCAGTTCCAGCGTGTTGCCGGGGCCGTCGAGCTTGTCGGCAGACCACACGCGGTTCAGGTCTTCGTCGATGAAGCGCGTGGCATCCGGATCGTTGATATCGAAACGCTCGTACGCCTCCACATTGGCGAAAGACAGCGTGAGGCGGCCACGCGCCGGCCGCACGCCGGCCGTCAGCAGCGCATCTACCGCAATCGCCCCACACAGCTCATTGCCATGCGTGAGCGCGTTGATCATCACGTGCGGGCCAGACATCCCGCTGTCGAACGTATGCACGTAATCAATGCCGTGCGTGCCGGCTTTCCAACGGCGGATATCAGGCTTGTGCAACTCGATCGGGTAGACCGGCAGCGTGGCGCGCAGCGCCTCCAGGGTCATCATGCGAAATCCTTCGGTGTGACGAGAAGTCTGTTCAGGTTCGGTCCGCACGAGCGCGCCCGCGCAGCATCCACAGCGAAGCCAGGCTGATCAGCGTGGTCGCAAACACATAAAAACTTGGCGACGTCTTGATGTGTGTAACACCAATCAGCCACGTAACGATCAGCGGAGAGAACCCGCCGAAGATCGTTACCGACAGGTTGTAGCTGAGCGCCAGCCCCGTGCCGCGCGTACGCGTCGGGAAGATGTCGGCAAGGAGCGCAGGCAGCGGCGCCAGGATGGCGGCCAACAGCACGCCCACAATCGCCTGCATGATCAGCAGCGTCCAGAACGTCGGTTGCGCGACCAGCGTGGCAAACATGGGATACGTCGACAGCGCAATCACCACCATCGCAATCGACACCACGCGGATGCTGCCGAAACGATCCGCAAGCAACCCGAACGCCGGCGCCATCACCATCAGCATCGCGCCGGTGATCATCGTGCAGACCAGCGAGGCACTGGTCGCAATGTGGAGTTGATTGATGGCATAGGTCGGCATGTAGACCTTCTGCACGTAATTGAATGCGGTGACGGCCACCACCACGCCCGCGCCCAGCAGCAGTCCGGGCAGACCCTGCGTGAGCGTGTCGCGCAGCGGCGAGCGCTCCTGCAGCGCTGCCGACGCTTCCGCCTGCATGGCCATGAACTCCGGCGTTTCCGGCGTATGACGGCGGATGTAGACGCCAATGGGGCCGATCAGCAAGCCGAACAGAAACGCCACACGCCAGCCCCATGACTCCACCTGGGCGGTGGTCAGCGCATAAGTCAGCCATGCGCTCAAGCCTGCCGCCAGCAATGTGGCAAGGCCCTGCGTGGCGGCCTGCCAGCTCGCGTTGTAGCCCATGCGCTTGCCGTTGGCGTGTTCGATCATGAACGCCGTGGCCGAACCGAATTCTCCGCCGGCCGAAAAACCCTGCAGCAGGCGCGCCACGATCACGATGGCCGGCGACCACAGCCCGATCGACGCATACGTCGGTGCAAACGCGATCATCGCCGTGCCCAGCATCATCAGCAGGATCGACCACGTCAGCGCAGCCTTGCGGCCCACGCGGTCTGCATAGCTGCCAAGCACCATCGAACCGAGCGGCCGCATGATGAACGACACGCCAAACGTGCCGACCGAGAGCATCAGTGAGCTCCACGCATCGCCCGTCGGGAAAAACAGCTTGCCGATGGTGATGGCGAAATAGCCATAGATCAGCAGATCGTAGTATTCGAGCGCGTTGCCAACGCTGGCTGCCAGTACGGCACGCCAGGGCGCGGGATGTCGATGGGTGTCGGTGGCGCGTGTGGATGCGCCGCTCGCATTGAGGGTGTGGGCTGGCATGGTTGTCTCCCCGTGGTCTGTGCCGGTCCGCCTGTTTTGCTGGATTGCACTGGCGGGCGAAGGTTGCGGAGGAGTCTAGGTGCCGCGCCCAGGCAGCTTGTGCCGTTTCGGCACAAGGTTGGGCTTTTTGCGATGCGCGTCAGGCGAGGTCGGTGCGGGCGTTGTTGTTGGCGTTGTCAACGGCCAGTTGCCATACCTCGTCAAGCAGCGCGCTCTGGTTGCTGCGCACGCGCATCATGCGGATGTTGACGTGGATGTGCCAGGCGTCATCGCCGGCGGGGCGCAGTTCACCCGCGTTCAGGTGCGGCTTGGCCAGGCGATACGGCAACCACGCCATGCCGAATCCACGCAGGGCCATCTCTTCCACGGCCTCGTAAAAATCGGCCTGGAACACGGGCTGCAGATGCGCCTTGCGGTCGGCGGCGGCCAAGTGGCTGTCAAGCATTTGCCGCAACGTCAGCCCCCGCGCAAAGGCCAGCCATGGCAGCGGTGCGGCGGCCGAACCGGGCAGCGTGAAGCGCGGGCGGCCGCGCTTGTCAGGCGCACTCACCGGCACGAGCGTCTCTCTGCCCAGCGTGCAATGGTCGTACTTGCGCGGATCGAGCACCGCATCGGCCTGCGGGCTGGCGTAGGCGATGAGCAGATCGACGGTGCCATCGGCAAGAGCCAGGACGCCTTCCTGCGTGCCGCCCGTCGTCACGCTGAGCGGAAACACGCCGCGTTGGCGTGCCAGTGTTTCATACCAGCCCGGGACGAAGGTGCGCGCCAGCGTACGCCCTGTGCCGATCTTGAGCGCCACGGGCAATTGCGCCTCGCGCAGCAGCAAGCGCGCATCGTTCAGGCCGTCGACGGCATTGGCCGCCGCATCCAGAAACAAGCGCCCCGCCGCTGTGAGCGTGACCGGATGCTCGCTGCGCTCGACCAGCGCGGTGCCCACCCATTCTTCCAGCGCCTTGATCCGTCGGCCGAATGCGGGGTGCGTGACGTTGCGGTTCTCGGCCGCGCGGCTGAAGCTGCGGGTCTTGGCCAGTTCCTTGAAGTCTTCCAGCCATTTGATCTGCATGGCGCGTCCGGTTTGTGTGGTGGGCGTGAGGTCTGCGCATTATCTCCGCAGCGTGCACGAACAGCCTTAACGTGCGTGCCGTATCGTTATCATCCTGAGCAAACGATCTGCCACGCTTCATGACCGCACCCCGCCCGCTGACCATCGGCATTGCCGGCGCCGGTAACGCCGGCCTCGCCGCCGCCATCGCGTTTGCCCGTCATGGGCACGACGTGCACGTCTTCGAAAAGCATCCGCAGTTGACCGCCATGGGCGCGGGCCTGCTGATCCAGCCGCAGGGCATCCGCGCGCTGGAGGCACTCGGCGTGGGCCGCGAGCTTGAGGGTATCGGCGCGCCGATCGACCGACTGATCGGTCTGAGCCATCGCGGCTGGCGGCTGCTCGACATTGACTACGCCGATGCACCCGGCCGCGCCGTCACGCGGCACGCGCTGTCATCCATGCTGTATGACGCCGCCTTGCACGCAGGCGCATCATTCCACTTTGGTTGCGCGATCCAGCAGTTGCTTTTTGATGGCCCACGGGCGCGGGTCATGCACGAACAGGGCGAATCGGTCTTCGACCTGTTTGTGATTGCCGATGGCGCGGCGTCTGCGCTGCGTGAACCTGCAGGCCTGGCCGGCCCGTCGAGCACCTACCGATGGGGCACGCTGTGGTTCCAAGGATGGGTGGACGGCTGGAACCCGCGCGTGCTGCAGCAGCGCTTTCGCGGCACGCGCGAGATGATGGGCCTGCTGCCCACTGACGTGGATGGCAGCCGCACGCGCCTGTCGATGTTCTGGAGCCTGCCCGGCGATGCCGTCAACGCCTGGCGCCAGACCGACATCACGCAGTGGAAGGCGCATGTGTTGAGCCTGTGGCCGCAAGCTGCGCCCATGGTCGAGCAGATCGGCTCACACGACGACATGCCCTTTGCCTTCTATCGCCACACATGGCCGCGCGCGCTGGCCAAACCGCCCTACTGCGTGATCGGCGATGCCGCGCATGCCATGAGCCCGCAGCTCGGTCTGGGAACCACGCTAGCCGCGCAAGATGCCCTGGCAATCGCAGCGTGCGTGCAGGTGCATGGCGCCACCGATGGCGCCCTCGCCTATCACGCCCGTCGTCTGCATACCGTGCAGGCCTATCAGACGCTGAGCCGTGCGCTTACGCCATGCTTCCAGTCTCAATATGGAGGCTGGATGCGAGACGTGGTGTTTGCCACCGGTTTGCGCATCCCGGGTGTTGCATGGCTGATGAAACGCAGCCTGGCCGAACCGCCCGCTCGCGACGCCGCATTCGCCCCGGCCGCCGCTTCCACGACTGCCAGCGAAAAATCACAGGCATGACACCACGCCGTCGATCACCATGAGCCTGCTGCACACCTTCCTTCCAGAGCATCAGTTCAGCGAGCAACACCGCATACGCGTCAATGCAGCACCGGGGCGCGTGCTCGACATGGTTTCGCAACTTGACGTTACCGATTTCCCGCTGGCCCGAATGTTCCTGCACTTGCGCGCCATCCCGGCGCGCATCGCCGCCGCGATGGGCAGGCCCAATGCGCGACGTATCGATGCCGGATTCGGCCTGCACGATTTCACGGTACTTGGCCGCGATGGAGATCGCGAATTCGCGCTGGGCCTAGTCGGTCGCTTCTGGGAAGCTGCCGGAGGGCTCGTCCGCGTTGAAGCCGGCGCATTTCGCGCGTTCTCAGAATCCAACATCGCCAAGCTGGTCATGACGTTCGTCGCCGAACCCGACGGCGCCGGCACGCTGCTGACCACGCGCACATGCGTGCATTGCTCGGACACAACGGCACGCCGCCGCTTCACGCCTTACTGGGTACTGATCCGCATCCCGAGCGGGCTGATCCGCCGGATGATGCTGCAGCGGATCAAGCAACTCGCGGAGGCACGCGACGCCCCGCTTATACGTCCAGAATGACCAACGTACCCGCGCTGCCAGGATCCACGCTGTGCGGCACGCCGGCGGGCACGACGTACAGCTCGCCGCGCGAGACCGTCACCGCATCGCCGTCGATGCGCAGGCGCAGCTCGCCATCGATCACAAGCAGACCTTCTGCATAGTTGTGCACTTCGTCGGGATACGGCGTGCCGTCCATGCGCAGCACCTTGAAATTGCCACCGCCAAAGCGCTCCAGCACGCAAGAGGACCATGCGTGCGGCAGCGCGTCGGCCTCTGCATTGAGATTCACAAGCGGCACACTGGCCTCGCCCAAGTAGTGAGAGGCATCGAGCATACCAGCCGATAGAAAACAAATTGGGCGCCGCCGCGTTTCAGCGGTAGCGCCCAGCCTGGGTTGCGCGATCGGCCTGCCCTTAGACGCCGTACGACGCGACCTCCATGTCCGACAGCCCATTCATGTCGTCCGCCGGCTTCAGGTGATCCACCCGATAACCGTGCTTGTACACCGCCACCAAGCGCACCTCGTTTTCCGGTTCGATATTCAGCTTCATACGAATGCGCGACACATGGCTATCGATCGTGCGCGTGTACTCCGACGAGTTGCGGCCCCACACCTGCCCAAAGATGTGGTCGCGCGACAGCGTGCGGCCCACGTTCGAGAACAGCAGCAATGCCAACTGAAACTCAATCGCCGTCAGCGCAACGCGCTCGCCGTGCAGCGTGACCTGCTGGCGCTGTGGATTGAAGTGGTATGGCCCCACCGCGAACGGCAGGCGGCCATACGGAATCGGATACGCACGGCGCAGTAGCGCATCGACACGCGCACGCAGCTCGGCAATACGGAACGGCTTGGCGATGTAGTCGTCGGCGCCGTGCGTGAGTGCGCGCACGAGGCTCTTTTCACCTTCTTCGGCCGTGACGAACAGGATCGGCAGGACCTCCCTGTGGCGGCTGCGCACCACGCTCAGCACGTCGATACCGAGCATGCCCGGCGTGTGCCAGTCGAGAATCAGCATGTCGTACGACGAGCGTCCCAGCATGCGCAGCAACGTCGCGCCATCGCTGTAGGTCACCACGTCGTGGCCCGACTGGGACAGGATCTGGACGATGACTTCGCTTTGGAAGGGATCGTCTTCAAGCAAGGCGATACGCATGTTCTGCTCCGTGGAAATGACGCACATGCGCGCTGGAGGGTGCGGGCGTGATTTCGCCCAAACAGTCGCGTTCAGCACGATCCGTTGCATGTGTTACGTGTCTGCAATTTTCATGGCGAGGTTTGCTACGAACCATGAGAAGAGTCCTAATTTGTGAAGACCCCTGGAGGCACGCAATGCCGTATCCACTCCGCGGAATGTGGACAAAAAAAAAGCCCGGACGACGAGGTCCGGGCGGCGGTGCTTCCCACGACGTGACGGGATCGGAAACACCCAAGGGTCGCATGTGCCGGACACATCCCAGTGCACCGGGGGGAAACACTGGGACGCTTACGGGGGGTGACGTCATGGAGGGTCCGACGTACTGGTCCGCACATGCGAAGCGCATGATGCCGTGCGATATGCGTAAGCGGAGCACTCGTGACAACATTTGACGCGCCCGGCTTCCGGGCCGCGACACCTCAGGTGGGATCAGCGTTTTCCAGCTCTTGCCGGATCGACTCGGTCAGCATGTCGATCAGCAACCGAACGCGTTTGGGAACGAACCGCGCGGATGGCGTGACGAGGTTGATCGGCTCGCCGCTGGTTGCGTAGTCGGGCAGCACGCGCACGAGGCGCGGCAGCGGCGCGTTGGCGCGCGCCACGGCACTCGCGTACAGCGGCAGGGGGCCAATGCCGGCGCCCGACGCAATCAACGTTTCCAGATAGATGAGGCTGTCTGAATTCAGACGCGCGCGCACGGCCACGGTTTTCAGGCCATCGGGGCCGACGAGGCGCCATTGCGTTTCGCCGCGGCCCGTGCCGCGAAAATCCAGGCAGCAATGGTCGGCCAGCCCTTGCACGGTGTCCGGAGCCCCGCGACGCTGCAGGTAATCGGGCGAGGCGAACAAGCCGATGCGCAATACGCCAAGCGACCGCGCCACGAGCGAACTGTCGGCTAAGCGCCCGACGCGGACGGCAAGGTCAAACCCTTCCTGCACGAGATCGACATTGCGCGGCGTCAGCACCACGTCCAGATCGATGTCCGGGTACTGCAGCATGAAGCGCGCCGCCACGGGCGCCACCAGCAGGCGGCCGACGTCTTCCGAAGACGTGATCCGCACCTTGCCGCGCGGCAGGTCTTGCAGTTCGCCGGCGCAGGTCGTGGCGCGTTCGATGTCTTCCAGTGCATGCGACGCCACCTGATACAAACTCTGGCCAGCGTCGGTCAAATGCAGCGTGCGCGTGGTGCGCTGTAACAGTCGTACGTTCAAATCCTGTTCAAGCGCCGCGATGCCCCGGCTGACGGACGATTTGGGCAAATCGAGCCGCATTGCCGCTGCCGTGAAGCTACCCGCTTCAACCACGCGCACGAATAGCGCCAATTGGTTCAGATCCATGGTTTCCTCCTCTTATCGTGATGCGCGCCGGCCTGGGATTGTGATTGTCTCGCCGGGAGCAACATTTTTTCCCACAATAACCGACTAGTGCAAACCGGGCAACCACCCTACATTTGGCATATGACAAATGCCCGATTTCAGGAGAACAACATGGAAACCCTCGTGCAACCGCAAGTGCAACGTGGCCGCCGCGTGGAGCGGATCATCACGGGCCGCCCCACCTCCGATGGCGCGGGCGTCAAGCTCACACGCGTGCTGACGAACAACCTGCAACGCCGGCTGGACCCGTTCCTGATGCTGGACGCGTTTCGCAGTGACGACCCGAACGACTATCTGGCCGGCTTTCCCGACCACCCGCACCGTGGCTTTGAAACGGTGACGTACATGATCGCGGGCCGCATGCGCCACCGCGACAGCGCCGGCCACGAAGGCCTGCTGCAACACGGCGGCGTGCAATGGATGACCGCCGGCAGCGGTGTCGTGCACTCTGAAATGCCGGAACAGGAAGATGGCGTGATGGAAGGCTTCCAGCTGTGGCTGAACCTGCCTGCCCGCGACAAGATGACGACGCCGTGGTACCGGGACATTCCGTCGAACGAGATTCCCGAGTTCACGACGGAAGACGGCGTGGCCGTGCGTGTCATCGCTGGCGAATCGCGAGGCGTGCAAGGTGCGATGACGCGTGAAGCGACGCAGCCGCTGTACCTCGACATCACGCTGCCGGCGGGTGCGTCGTTTGCGCAGCCGCTGCCGGCCGGGCACAACGCGTTCGTCTACGTGTTCCGTGGCAGCGCGCTGGTGGGCGATGCCGAAGCATCTGGCAACGCTGGGCTGCAGCGCGTGGAAGACAAGCAGATGGCCATCCTCGCCAACACGGAAGGCGCCGAGGGCGTGGTCATCCGTGCGGGAGATGCTGAGGCGCGCGTACTGCTGGTGGCTGGCAAGCCGCTGAACGAGTCGATTGCGCAATACGGCCCGTTTGTGATGAACACGCAGGAAGAGATCTTCCAGGCTGTTCGAGACTTCCAGGCCGGCAAGTTCGCCTAAGCCCAAGCCTCAAAGAAAAACCGCCGCTCGGTTTCACCAGAGCGGCGGTTCATCCAACAGCGCGATCTGCTCGCGCAATTCCAATACCCGGTCCTGCCAATAGCGTTGCGTGTTGAACCACGGAAACGCGGCGGGAAACGCCGGATCATTCCAGCGACGCGCCAGCCATGCGCTGTAGTGCAGCAAGCGCAGCGTGCGCAGCGCTTCCACCAGATACAGCTCGCGCGTGTCGAATTCGCAGAAGTCTTCATAGCCGGCAAGCAGGCTGGCGAGCTGCGATTGCATCGACGCGCGATCGCCCGAGAGCAGCATCCACAAATCCTGTACGGCGAGGCCGGTGCGGCTGTCGTCAAAGTCGACGAAATGCGGGCCAGCGCTGCGCAGCGGATCGTCTTGCTTGGCGTCGGCCTCTTCGATCCAGAGGACGTTTGAGGCGTGGCAATCGCCGTGCAGACGCAGCAGCGAAACGTCGCCCGCGCGGTCGTAGCAGCGGCGCACGCCGTCGAGTGCGGCATCGGCCACGCTGCGCCAGGCCGGCAACAAATCGGGCGGGATGAAATCCTGTTCGAGCAGCCAGTCGCGCGATTGCACGCCGAAGGTGTCGATGTCGAGTGCGGGCCGGGCCATGAACGGCCGCTGCGCGCCGATGGCGTGAATGCGACCGAGGAAACGGCCCATCCATTCCAGCGTGTCGTCGCGGTCGATGGCCGGCACCCGGCCGGCACAGCGCGGGAAAACCGCAAAATGCCAACGCTCGAACGTGTGCAGCGTGCGGCCGTCGATTTCCAGCGGCGCGATCACGGGGATTTCCGCGGCCGCGAGTTCTGCCGTGAAGGCATGCTCTTCGACGATCTGCGCTTCAGTCCAGCGGCCCGGGCGGTAAAACTTGACCACCACTGGCGCGCTGTCTTCCACGCCGGCCTGGTAGACGCGGTTTTCGTAACTGTTGAGCGCGAACATGCGGCCGTCCGGCATCAGCCCGACCTGCGCCAACGCATCGAGGATGCTGTCGGGCGTCAGGCCATCGTAGGGCGCTTCAGCGGATGCCGGTTGGCCGTCGTCGTGCATGAACGTCAGGCTTTACGGCCGCCGAGCAACGCAGCCGCCTTGGCAAACAAACCGTTGAACGGCTGCTTGGCCGGCTGTCCCTTGTGGGCTGGCTGCGCGGCTTGCGTGTTCGATGCCCGGCGTTGTTGTCCACCCTGCCCGCCTTGCCCACCGCCCTGGCCTTGGCCTTGGCCATTGCCCTGACGTTGGCCGCGTGCTTGCGATTGACCATTGCGCGGCTTCGGCGCAGCTTGGCCGTCACGTTGACCTTGCTGACCTTGCGCCTGACGCTGGCGGCTGCCGGCACCATTGCGACCCTGGCCTTGGCCTTGATTCTGGCCCTGGCCCTGGCCCTGGCTGTTACCGCTCGACTCGCGACGCGGTTCGCGAGGCTCACGCGGAGCCCGCGGCTCGCGCGGGGCGGTGTTGCCGCTCGCTTGGCGAGGCTGCTGGCTGCGGCCACCGCCGGGGCGGCCACCGCGCGCGTTGCCGCCACGGCCTGCCGAGTTGCGCCCGTTCGGAATCGGTTCTGCCGCGATGGTCGGGTCCGGCTCGAAACCTTCCAGCAAGGTACGCGGCAGTTCGCGCTTGATGAGGCGTTCAATGTCACGCAGCAAGCCGTGCTCGTCCACGCAGACCAGCGAGATTGCCTCGCCTTGTGCACCCGCGCGTCCGGTGCGGCCGATACGGTGTACGTAGTCCTCGGGCACGTTCGGCAAGTCGAAGTTCACCACGTGCGGCAGTTGGTCGATGTCGATACCGCGCGCGGCGATATCGGTGGCAACCAGCACGCGCAGCGTCCCGGCCTTGAACTCCGACAGCGCACGCGTGCGTGCCGCCTGGCTCTTGTTGCCGTGAATGGCCAGCGCCGGAATGCCGTCGCGCGTAAGCTGCTCGGCCAGGCGGTTGGCGCCGTGCTTGGTGCGCGTGAAGACGAGCACCTGGTGCCAGTCGTTGTCGCGCACAAGCTTGGCCAGCAATTCGCGCTTGCGCTCGCGGTCGACCGGGTAGATGCGTTGTTCGACTGTTTCGGCTGTCGTGTTGCGGCGCGCGACTTCGATCAGCGCCGGCTTGTCGAGCAGGCGATCGGCCAATTCGCGGATGTCGTCGGAGAACGTGGCCGAGAACAGCAGGTTCTGGCGCTTGGGCGGCAGGATGTTGAGGATCTTGCGGATGTCGTGGATGAAGCCCATGTCGAGCATGCGATCGGCTTCGTCCAGCACCAGCAGTTCAATGTGCGACAGATCGATGGTGCGCTGGCCGACGTGGTCCAGCAGGCGGCCCGGCGTGGCCACGACGATATCGACACCGCGCTTGAGCGCATCGATCTGCGGGTTGATGCCGACGCCGCCGAACATCACCATCGACTTCAGCGGCAGGTACTTGCCATAGGCGCGCACGCTTTCTTCGACCTGCGCGGCAAGCTCACGCGTGGGCGTCAGCACCAGCGCGCGGATCGGAAAGCGCATGCCCTGCGGCGTCTGCACCTTGTTGGGCTGCGAGGCAGACAGGCGGTGCAGCAGCGGCAGCGTGAAACCGGCGGTCTTGCCGGTGCCGGTCTGTGCACCGGCGAGCAGGTCACCGCCCTTGAGGATCGCGGGGATGGCCTGGCGTTGAATCGGAGTGGGTTCTGCGTAGCCGAGTTCGGCCACGGCGCGTACCAGCTTGTCTGACAAGCCGAGTTCGGAAAACGACATGGAAAAGCGATTGGACCGGCGTGTCCCGCGCATTCGTTCGTGCGCCAATCGTGGACAAAGCCTGGGTAGGTGACGGGGCGACTGGACCCCGGGGACTGCATGAAGGGCGCTAGTTTAACAGGTGATGGTGTTTACCCCACCGGCGCCCGCAATGCCGCCAACGGCGCATTCACCACATCCCCGAGCCGCTCGGCCAACGAATACCGCGCCATATACCGCCGGAAATGCGCTAGGAACGCGTCTTCGGCTGGCGCCAGACGCCGCTCCTTGTGCCACATCAGGTACAGATCGATGTCGGCAACGCCCTCTTCAGGCGGCAGCCGCCACAAACGCTGCTGCGCCACATCGTCCGCCACGATGTGCTCGGGCAGGCAGCCGATCCCATACCCCGCAAACACCAGCCGCTTGATCTCGTCCAGGCTCGGTGACGTGGCGACGATGCGGCCGGTGAATCCCTGCTGATCCCGAAACACCGCCAGCGGCGATAGCGCATCGCCCAATTGGTCGCTCATGAACGAGACAAAGTTTTCGCCGAGCAGATCGCTGATCGACAAGCCCGTCCGCCCGAACAACCGGTGATGCCGCCCGCAGAACACGGCATAGCGCTGGCGCAGGAATAGTTGCCGCTCGAGCTTCTCGACGGGCGTGCGGCACAGGCTCAGCCCAATGCCCGCGCGCTTCTGCGCAAGCGCATCGAGGATGTCCGTACTGCGCATCACTTCCACCTGCAGATCCACGCGCGGGTGATGGCGATGGAACGCCGCCAGGCATTCGTCGTACACGCCCGACTGGATGCGGCTGACCGTCAGCAGATGCAGCACGCCGCTCACATCGTCTTGCGGTTCACCCAGCTCTGAGCCCAGCCGCGACACATTGCCGTAGACATCGGTGGCGATGCGCAACACGTCTTCGCCAACGCGCGTGAGGCGAAAGTGCGAGCCGCGCCGCTCAATCAACGTGTGGCCGAGCTGATCTTCGAGCCGCCGCAGCGCAAGGCTCACGGCCGGCTGCGTGATGTGCAGCCGCACCGCCGCGCGACTGATGCTCCGCTCGTGGACGATGGTGAGAAAAGTGCGCAGCAGGTTCCAGTCAAGCCGGTCGCTGACCAGGGCGGGATCAAGGGCGGACGGATCCATGGCGGCGAATATGAGTTGAATTTATACAAACAATAAGTATTCAGAATTTGACTAATACCGGTCAAGCGGCAATAAACACGCATCGCCGCCTTGAAGCGGCGGGCTAAAAAATCTGTGAGGAGCTACACCATGCAACCGTCTCAACCCGGCGGGCGCCAGCCTGCGCGCGCGGCCACCGCCGCCTTTGTCGGCACCATGATCGAGTGGTACGACTTCTACATCTACGCCACCGCTGCTGCGCTCGTGTTTGGGCCGCTGTTCTTTCCGGGTGGCGACCCGTTCCTGAGCACGCTCGCTTCGTTCGGCACGTTTGCCGTGGGCTTTTTCGCACGGCCCCTGGGCGGCATCGTGTTCGGCCACTGGGGTGACCGCATCGGCCGCAAGAAAGCGCTGATGATCACGCTCACGATGATGGGCCTGGCGACCATCGGTATCGGGCTGCTGCCGACACATGCCACCGCTGGCGCGCTTGCGCCGGTGCTACTGGTGCTGCTGCGCGTGGTGCAGGGCGTTGCGGTCGGTGGCGAATGGGGCGGCGCGGTGCTGATGGCGGGCGAACACGCGCCCAAGGGCCGCCGCACGTTCTTCGCATCGTTTGCGCAACTCGGCAGCCCGGCCGGGTTGATTCTTTCGCTGCTGGCTTTCCGCCTTGTCACGTCGATGGACAAGGAAGCGTTCATGGACTGGGGCTGGCGTCTGCCATTCCTCGCCAGCGCGGTGCTGCTGCTCGTGGGCGTGGCGATCCGCCTGGGCGTGAACGAGTCGCCCGAGTTTGCGCAGGTGCAGGCGCAGCGCAAGACGGCCAAGCTGCCAATCGCCGAAGTCTGGCGCACGGCTCGCGTGCCGGTGCTGCTGTGCATTGGCGCCAACACCATCGGCATTGCGGGTGTGTACTTCACCAACACGTTCATGATCGCGTACACGACGCAGTATCTGTCGCTGTCGAAAACGCTGATTCTCGATTGCCTCTTCGTGGTGGCGTTCATCCAGTTCCTGGCGCAGCCGCTGGCGGCATGGCTGGCGGAGAAGCTTGGCAGCGCACGCTTCCTCAAGCTGATGGCACTGCTGGCAATGGCATCGCCGTATCCAATGTTCCTGCTGGTGCAGACGCGCCAGGCGCCGCTGATGGTGCTGGGCATTGCGCTGGCCGTGGTGTGCATGGCGAGCTTCTACTCGGTCATTGCAGGCTTCGTGTCGGGCGTGTTCGAAACGCGCGTGCGGTATTCGGCGATCTCGCTGTCATACCAGGTGTGCGGCGCGGTGGCGGGCGGGCTCACGCCGCTGGTCGGCACCATCCTCGCGCAGCGCTTCCATGGCGAATGGTGGCCGCTGGCGGTGTTCTACACGCTGCTCGCCGGTATCTCGCTGCTGTGCATTGCCGCCATCGATGTGCGCCAGCGCGGCCGTGCAACTGCCGGCGAGGCAGTCGGCGCATAACAGTCTCCCCACCCTTGTTTCACCCATGCTGACGTTCTTTCACCCTGAACAGCTTCTGCACCATCCGCAGAGCTACTACTCGCGCGGCAAGATGCGCACGCCGCAGGAAGTGCCGGAGCGCGCGCTGAATCTGCTGCAGGCGGCGCGCGACCTCGGCTTTACCATTGCGCGCCCCGAAGACCACGGCATCGCGCCGCTCACCGCCGTGCATGGCGAGCCCTATCTGCGCTTCCTGCAGGACGCCCATGCCGACTGGCAGCGCCTGCCCGAAGACTGGGGCGACGAGGTCATGTCCAACATCTTCGTGCGCGAACCCAATGCGCTGCGCGGCGTTCTGGCCCAGGCCGCGCGCTATCTGGCAGACGGCAGTTGCCCAGTCGGCAAGAACACATGGCGATCGGCGTATTGGTCGGCGCAAAGCGCAGCAGCCGGCGCGCAAGCCATCCTCCATGGCGAGCGCACGGCCTACGCGCTGTGCCGCCCGCCCGGCCACCACGCGCGCCGCGAGGCAGCCGGCGGCTTCTGCTACCTGAACAACGCCGCAATTGCAGCACAGGCGCTGCGGGGCAAGTTCAAGCGCGTCGCCATCCTCGACACCGACATGCATCACGGCCAGGGCATCCAGGAGATTTTCTACGACCGTGCCGACGTGCTGTACGTCTCCATTCATGGCGATCCGACCAACTTCTACCCGGTGGTTGCCGGCTTTGACGACGAGCGCGGCACAGGCGAAGGCCTGGGCCTGAACGTGAACCTGCCGATGCCGCACCGCTCGCCGGAATCGGTGTTCTTCGACAAGCTCGGCGATGCGATTGCCGCACTCGAGCGCTTCCAGCCCGATGCGCTGGTGCTCTCGCTCGGCTTCGACATCTATCGCGAAGACCCGCAATCGCAGGTGGATGTCTCGACGCAGGGGTTCGGCCGGCTTGGCCAGGCCGTTGGCGCGATCGGGCTGCCGACGCTGGTCGTCCAGGAAGGCGGCTATCACCTGCCTACCCTTGCACAGAACGCCGCCGCATTCTTCGGCGGCCTGACATCGCTCCATCGGCCAGCCGGCTGACCCGCCCAGGTCACCACAGGGGGGCGCAAACCTCGCTCCAGTTTTTCGATGTTTGCGCCCACTCACTTTTAAAGCTACGTGTTTCATACGTTGGCTTGGCCACCGTCTCCTCTCTAGAGTGCCCGCTCGAATTGGGCGCTTGGCGTTTTCAAACGTCTGTTCCTAACATGCCCGGGCAACCCCATACACATGTTTGAATCGTACGTTCGAGCGCTGCACTGCAGCAATCGAGCCCGATATCAGGCCTAAAAAAACGAGGTAGGAGACATGGGACGTCCTGGAGCAGGAGACACCAAGGGCCGCATTCTGGAAGCCACCGAACTGCTGTTCATCGAGTTCGGCTACGAGGCGATGTCGTTGCGGCAGATCACGGCGCGCGCCAAGGTCAATCTGGCCGCAGTCAACTATCACTTCGGCAGCAAGGAAGCGTTGATGCAGTCGGTGCTGGGGCGCCGGCTTGACCCGCTCAACACGCGTCGGCTAGCGCTGCTGACCGCGTGCGAAGAACGCTGGACCAAGGAACAACTGACCTGCGACCACGTGCTCGGCGCGCTGTTTGTGCCGGCGCTGCAGATGGCGCGCAACCCCGACACCGGCGGCCCTGCGTTCCTGCGCCTGATGGGGCGCGTGTATTCCGACACCTCACCGTTCGTGCAGAACTACCTGCTCGGTCACTACGCGCTGGTGTTCGATCGCTTCTTCGAAGCCTTCTCGCGTGCGCTGCCGCACCTGCCGCGCGCAGAACTGGGCTGGCGCCTGCACTTTGCGCTCAAGGCTCTTGCCGGGGTGCTGGCCGGCGACGACCTCAACAACCTGCTGCCGCTGTTCACGCAGGGCAAAACGATGAACGATGCCTCGCTGCTGGCACGCCTGACGGCGCTGGTGGTGGCCACACTCAACGCCCCCCTGCCCGGCGAGGCCGGTGCGCTCGATCAGGTGGTCGAACTGGCCGAAGCCCAGGTGCCCACGCCCGTCGCGCAAGCGGACGATGCCGCCAATGGCAACGACAGCGGCAACGGCGGTTCAGGGCGCCACGCCGGGCACGGCAACGGCCGCAGCGCAGAACGCAGCCCGACGCACACCACTGCCTCACCCTTTGCCGGTGACCTGTTCGGCCGCACACCCGCCGCTCGCGCAAGCGCCGACGACGCCGCAGACGACCACGACGATCTCGGCGCCGATGCACACGACGATCATCACGGCGATGACAGCGATGGCGATGGCCCCGCGCCCTCCGCGCGCACCCGGGCATTGGCCGTTCGCCGCAGCAATGCGGCTCGCGCAATCTTCCCGGCCAATCCGATGCGCCCTTGGCGCAGCCCTAACGCCTGACAACCCAGGCCCGGCCCCGATCTCCCGTGTGCGGGCACGGGAGTCGCTCGGGCATTCGGCAGGTGCCGCCCATGTTCAAGACATCCGGCACATAGACGCATCGAATGGAGACCCTCATGACGACGATCTGGATCGTCCTGCTTTGCATCGGCGTGCTCGGGCTCGCCAGCATCGAAGCCTCGGCATTCGCCTGGCTGGTCGCAACCGCTGTGTGGCTGGTGGCGGGGGCCTGGCTGGGCCTGGTCGGCCCGGTGATGACCACGGTACTCGCCATCGTCTTTGTGCTGTCGGCGCTGGTGCTCGCGCTCAAGCCGCTTCGCCGCGCACTCATCACACGTCCGGTGCTGGCGATGTTCCGCAAGATCATGCCGGAGATGTCGCAAACGGAGCGCGACGCCATTGAAGCGGGCACCGTCTGGTGGGATGCCGAACTGTTTTCCGGCCGGCCCAACTGGTCGCGATTGCTGTCTTCGCCGCCGCCGGGCCTGTCGGCGGAAGAGCAATCTTTCCTCGACGTCGAGACCGAAAAGCTCTGCGACTTGGCCAACGATTGGGAAAGCACGCAGATCTGGCAGGACCTGTCGCCCGAGGCGTGGGCCTACGCGAAGCGTGCCGGCTTCCTCGGCATGATCATCCCGAAGGAATACGGCGGCAAAGGCTTCTCGGCATACGCGCATTCACAGGTCATCATGAAGCTGTCGACGCGCTGCTCTGCCGCAGCCGTGTCGGTCATGGTGCCGAACTCGCTGGGCCCCGCTGAGCTGCTTCTGCACTACGGCACCGAAGCGCAGAAGAACCACTACCTGCCGCGCCTCGCACGCGGTGAGGAAATCCCCTGCTTTGCGCTGACCAACGCGTATGCCGGCTCCGATGCCGCGGCCATTCCCGACGTGGGCGTGGTCTGCCGCGGCGTGCACGAAGGCCGCGAAACGCTGGGCTTTCGCGTGACATGGAGCAAGCGCTACATCACGCTCGGCCCCATCGCTACGGTGTTGGGGCTGGCCTTCCGCGCGGTCGATCCGGATGGCTTGCTCGGTAGCGACAAGGAGCCCGGCATTACCTGCGCGCTCATTCCGACGAAGCATCCGGGCGTGAACATCGGGCGTCGCCATTGGCCGCTCAACGCCGTGTTCCAGAACGGCCCCAACTGGGGCAAGGACGTGTTCATTCCCATCGACTGGGTGATCGGCGGCCAGGCGCAGGTCGGCCGCGGCTGGCGCATGCTGATGGAGTGCCTGGCAGCGGGCCGTGCGATCTCGCTGCCGTCGTCCAACGTGGGCATGGCCAAGCTGGCTGTGCGCAGCACCGGCGCGTATGCCGCTGTGCGCCGCCAGTTCCGTACGCCCATCGGGAAGTTCGAGGGCATCCAGGAAGCGCTCGGCCGCATGGGCGGCAACCTGTACATGATGGATGCGGCTCGGCGCCTGTCCGCGCTGGCCGTAGACCTGGGCGAGAAGCCTTCGGTCATCTCCGCCATTGCCAAATACCACGTCACCGAACGTGCGCGCGATGTGGTGACCGATGCGATGGATATCGTCGGCGGCAAAGGCATCTGCATGGGGCCGAACAACTTCCTGGCGCGTGCGTATCAGCAGGTGCCGATCGCCATCACGGTGGAAGGCGCGAACATCATGACGCGCTGCCTGATCATCTTCGGGCAGGGCGTGATTCGCTGCCACCCGTATGTGCTGCGCGAGATGACGGCCGCGCAAGACAGCGATTCCCCCGAGACCCTGCGTGCGTTCGACACGGCGCTGTTCGGCCATGGTGCGTTCATCGCGGGCAACCTGGTGCGCTCGCTGCTGCATGCGCTCACGGGCGGCCGCGTGGCAAGCGCGCCGGACAATGCGGCGCCGGAAATGCAGCGCTATTACCGCGCCGTCAACCGCTTCTCGACTGCGTTGGCGCTGCTCTCCGATGTGTCGATGTTCACGCTGGGCGGCACGCTCAAGCGCCGCGAGAGCATCACGGGGCGGTTGGGCGACATCCTCTCGCAGATGTACCTGATCTCTTCCACGCTCAAGCGCTTTGAGGATGAGGGCCGCCCCTCCGAGGACGCGCCGCTCGTGCATTGGTCGGTGCAGGACGCGCTGGTGAAGGCGCACGATGCGCTGGACGGCGTGCTGGCCAACTTTCCGAACGCGGGCATCGCACCGCTGCTGCGTGCGCTGATCTTCCCGTTCGGGACGCCGTATCGCAAGCCGTCGGATGCGCTGGCCGCGCAGGTCGCCGAGTTGATGCAAACGCCGGGCGCCGTGCGCGATCGCCTGTTGGCCGACTCATACTGCCCAACGCCCGAAGTCGACCCGATCGCCTATGGCGAAGCGGCGTTCCGCCTGCAACCCGCGGTGGACGCGATCGAGCAGCGCTTGAAACCGGCCATCCGCGCTGGCAAGCTGCCGCCGGTGCCACAAAGCCTGCCCGACTTCGAAGCCTGGACCGCGCAAGCCGTCGCACAGAACCTCATCGACGAAGGCGAACGCAAGCAACTGTGCGACTACGCGTGCTATGGCGAACACGCGGTCGCCGTGGACGACTTCCCGCCCGACTTCAACCTGATGGCCGACCTGCAGCGCCGCAAGGATGCGCTCGATGCGCTGCAGGCCGCCGAGCGCCGCGCAGCCTGATGGCCCGGGCCTGATCAACGACAACAACCACGATGCAAGACAAGTACCTCGATTTCGTCGGTTCCGGTTTCGGCAAGTGGCTGTCGGCCAACCTTGGCCTGCCGCAGCCGGTGCCGTTGCGCCGTTATGTGCCGGGGGAACCGGAATTTGTCGGGCCGTTCCTGATGGGCGCGGCGCCGGGCGGCTCCATGCGCGAGACGCTCGCCGCGCTGTTTGCCGAGACCGGCGTACCCACGCGTTTTCATGAAAGCGATCCGGAATGGCTCGGCGCCGCCAACCGGCACGGGCAGATCACGGGCCGCTTTGTCGCGCCCACGGGCAAGGACGGCGACGCGTTTGACCGCATTGGCGGCATCGTCTTCGATGCCACGGGCATTGCGACGGTCGACGGGCTCGATGCGCTGTATCACGTGTTCCACGATGGCGTCCGGGCCATCGGCCGTTGTGGGCGCGTGGTCGTGATCGGCCGTCCGCCGGAAGACTGCAAGACGCCGGAGGCAGCGATCGCGCAGCGCGCACTGGAAGGGCTCACGCGCTCGCTGGGCAAGGAAGTCAGGCGCGGCTGCACAGCGCAGCTCGTCTACGTGGCAGAGGGTGCGGAAAACGTAGCCGCATCGACGCTGCGTTTTCTGCTGTCGGCGCGCTCGGCGTATGTATCGGGGCAAGTGGTGCGCGTGCATCGCGCCGCAGCGGTGCCGGTGGATTGGCAGAAACCGTTGGCCGGGCGCACCGCGCTGGTGACAGGCGCCTCGCGCGGCATCGGTGCGGCCATTGCGCATGTGTTGGCGCGTGATGGCGCACGCGTGCTGTGCCTGGATGTGCCCGCCGCACAGGAAGCGCTGAACGCCGTTGCCCAGGAAATCGGCGGTGAAGCACTGACCTACGACATCGCCGCACCGGAAACACCCGCCCTGCTCGCCCAGCAACTTGCCGCATTGGGCGGCATCGACATCCTGGTGCACAACGCGGGCATCACGCGCGACAAGACCATCGCCCGCATGACCGAACCCGCGTGGCGCAGCGTGCTCGACATCAACCTGACTGCGCAATTGCGCATCAACGACGCGCTGCTTGCGGCCAATGCGCTGCATGCAGGCGGGGCCATCGTGTGCGTGTCGTCCATCAGCGGTATTGCGGGCAACCTGGGGCAGACCAACTACGCGACGTCCAAGGCCGGTGTGATTGGCCTCGTGCAGGCTGGCGCGCCGCTGCTGGCAGAGCGGGGCATCACCATCAACGCCGTTGCGCCGGGCTTTATCGAAACGCAGATGACAGCGGCCGTGCCATTCGCCATCCGTGAAGCCGGCCGGCGGATGAATGCGATGAGCCAGGGTGGTCAGCCCGTCGACGTGGCCGAGACAATTGCCTGGTTCGCCAACCCTGCGTCGAATGGCGTAACAGGCAACATCGTGCGCGTGTGCGGGCAAAGCCTGCTCGGGGCCTGACGCGACCATGCGCTCGCTGGCCCTGCCCTCTCCAATGATCGCGACCCAGACGCTGGTGACCGAGCCGCCGTCGGCAGGGGCATTGGCCTGGCGCGCGCTGCTATCGCAACGCAAGGGCAAGCGCGGCGGGCCGCTGCCGCGCCACACGCTGGTGCGCCAGGAAGTGCCGCTCGAAGCCGAACACATCGCGCAGTACGCGGCGGTGTGCGGCTTCTCCTCGGCGCATGGCGTGCCAATGACGTATCCGCATCTGCTGGGCTTTCCGTTGCAGCTCATGCTGATGACGGAATCGGCGTTTCCCTACCCGGTGATCGGCCTGGTTCACCTGTGCAACACGATCCGCCAGCACCAGCATCTGCAGGCTGGCGAACGCGTGCGCGTGGAAGTGCGTCCGCGCCGGTTGTTCCACCATGCGCGCGGGCAGGCGTTCGCCATTGAAACGGCCATCATCAGAGGCAGTGCGGTGGTGTGGGAATCGCTTTCCACCTATCTGCGCGTGGGCGTGTCTTCTCCGCAGGGCGCGCCGTTGATTGCGCTGCCCACGGCACAGGACCTGTCGCCCATTGGCCGCTGGGATGTGCCTGCCGACACCGGCCGACGCTATGCCGGCGTGTCGGGCGACTGGAACCCCATCCACGTATCCAACATCGGCGCGAAGCTGTTCGGCTTTGCGCATCCCATTGCCCACGGCATGTGGACGAAGGCCCGTGCATTGGCGGCGCTGCTGCCGGCCGCGCCGCTCACGCAAGGCGAAGTGGTGGCCGAATTCAAGACACCGCTATCGCTGCCGGGAGAGGCGACGTTGTGGCACGCCCCCTCAGCCACACCGGGCCGCGCATTTGAAGTGCGCAACGCCGCAGGCGACAAACCCTATCTGCGCGGCATGCTGACGCTGCCGCAAGCACAACAAGAACACACGGGAGACTGAATCCATGCTCGTCAACGCGCAGGTGCGCCGCGTCGCCATCCTCGGGGGTAACCGCATTCCGTTCGCCCGCTCGAATACGGCGTACGCCACGGCGTCGAACCAGCAGATGCTGACCGCCGCGCTGCAGGGCCTGATCGACCGCTTCAACCTCCACGGCCAACGACTGGACGAAGTCGTGGCCGGCGCAGTCATCAAGCACGCGCGCGATTTCAACCTTACGCGCGAAACGGTGCTCTCCACCACGCTCGCCAAGCAGACGCCCGCCTACGACATCCAGCAGGCATGCGGCACGGGGCTGGAAGCCGCCATCCTCGTCGCCAACAAGATCGCGCTGGGGCAGATCGATGTGGGCATTGCGGGCGGCACGGACACCACTTCCGATGCGCCCGTCGGCCTCAACGAGAAGATGCGCAAGATCCTGCTGGAGGCCAATCGCGCCAAGTCCACCGGCGCGCGCGTCAAAGCGCTGGCCGGCCTGCGGCCATCAATGTTCGTGCGCCCCCTGTTGCCGCGCAACAGCGAGCCGCGCACCGGCCTGTCGATGGGCGAACATTGCGAACTGATGGCCAAGCGCTGGGGCATCCGCCGCGAAGACCAGGATGCGCTGGCCCTGCGCAGCCACCACAACCTCACGGCCGCCTACGAGCGCGGTTTCTTCACCGACCTGATGACCGCGCACCTGGGGCTTGATCGCGACAACAACCTGCGCAGCAACCTGACCCTCGAGCAACTGGCGAAGCTGCAGCCGGTGTTTGACCGCAGCGCGGCCGGCACCATGACCGCCGGCAATTCCACGCCGCTCACCGATGGCGCATCGTGCGTGCTGCTTGCCAGCGAAGACTGGGCACGCGCGCACAACCTGCCCGTGCTCGCCTACATGACCTGCGCGGATACGGCTGCCGTCGATTTCTTCAGCGGCACGCCGGAGCAGAACGAAGGGCTCTTGATGGCGCCTGCCTATGCCGTCTCGCGCATGCTGCAACGCGCGGGGCTCACGCTGCAGGATTTCGATTACTACGAGATCCACGAAGCCTTTGCCGCGCAAGTCCTGTGCACGCTTGCGGCCTGGGAATCGCCCGAATACTGCCGCGAAAAACTGGGCCGCAGCGCCCCGATGGGCAGCATCGACCGCAGCAAGCTGAACGTGAATGGCAGCTCGCTCGGCACGGGCCATCCCTTTGCCGCCACGGGCGGGCGCATTGTCGCGACGCTGGCCAAAATGCTGGCGCAGCGCGGCAGCGGACGCGGGCTGGTGTCGATCTGTGCTGCGGGCGGACAAGGCGTCGTTGCCATTCTGGAGCGCCCCGAAACGATGTCGCACTAAACCGCTCGGGCCGAAAAACGGGAACGGCCTGGGTCTATCAAGATTCAAAAACCCGCGCGGCACATAACAAAACCACGCCGCGTCTTTCATGGACGGAGACACCATGAACACCGTTGCCGACCGCAACAGCCTTACCGACCGCATCTGGCTGAAGTCGTACCCCGAGGGCGTGCCCGCCGAAATCAACCCTGATCGCTATCACTCGCTGGCCGAGGTGTTTCGTGAATCGGTGGAGAAGTACCGCAAGCGCGTCGCCTACGTGAGTGTCGGCACCGAGATGACCTACGACGAATGCGAACGCCAGGCCAAGCAGTTTGCGGCATGGCTGCAATCGCGCGGCGTGAAGAAGGGCGACCGCGTGGCGATCATGCTACCCAACAGCCTGCAGTACCCCGTGTGCCTGTTCGGCACGCTGCTGGCCGGCGCCATCGTCGTCAACGTCAACCCGCTGTACACGGTGCCGGAGCTGGCGCACCAGTTGCGCGATTCCGGCGCGCAGACAATCGTCGTGCTGGAGAACTTCGCGCGCACGCTGGAGCAGGCGCTGCCCGGCAGCCAGATCCGCAACATCGTCATCACCGGCATTGGCGACCTGATGGGTGGTGCGCTCAACCTCAAGGGCCGCGCGCTGAACTTCGTGATGCGCCACGTGCAGAAGCAGGTTCCGCCGTACAAGCTGCCCTCGCCGGTCTGGCTGCGCGATGCGCTGGCCGGAGGCGCCTCACGCGCGATGCAACCGGTGCAACTGGCGCCGGAAGACATCGCCTTCCTGCAATACACCGGCGGCACCACGGGCGTGGCCAAGGGCGCGATGCTCACGCACCGCAACATCATCGCCAACCTGCTGCAGGCGGAAGAGTGGTCCAAGAGCATGCTCAACGGCGGCGTGGAAACCAACGTCACGCTGCTGCCGCTGTATCACATCTTCTCGCTCACGGTGAACCTGCTGATGTTCATGACGCTGGGCGGGCGCAATATCCTGATCGCCAATCCGCGTGACACCAAGCGCGTGATCTTCATCCTGCGCAACGAGCGCTTCTCGGGCATTGCCGGTGTGAATACGCTGTTCAATGCGCTGCTGGAAGACCCCGACTTTGCCAAGCGCGATTTCTCGGCCATGAAGATCACCATCGGTGGTGGCATGGCAGTGCAGCGCGCGATTGCGCAGCGCTGGAAAGAGGTGACAGGCCATACCATCGTTGAAGGCTATGGGTTGACGGAGTGCTCGCCGGTCGTGTCGATGAACCCACCGCACGTGACCGAATTCAGCGGCACGATCGGGCTGCCCGCGCCCTCCACCGAAGTGCGCTTCAAGCGCGACGACGGCACGATCGCGCCGCTGGGTGAGCCCGGCGAACTGCAGGTGCGTGGGCCCCAAGTCATGCGCGGCTACTGGCAACGCCCGGAAGAGACCGCCAAGTCCATCGACGCTGAAGGCTGGTTCTCGACCGGCGACATCGGCGTGATGGACGCCAACGGCTACATCCGCCTGATCGACCGCAAGAAGGACATGATCCTGGTCTCGGGTTTCAACGTGTACCCGAACGAGATCGAAGACGTGGTGGCGCTGCACCCCGAAGTACTGGAGGTGGCGGCGATTGGCGTGCCCGACCCGGTGGCCGGCGAACGCGTGAAGATCATCGTGGTGCCGCGCACCGGCGCACTGACCGAGCCCGCGCTGCTCGAACACTGCCGCGCCCATCTGACCGGCTACAAGATGCCGCGCATCGTCGAGTTCCGCCACGAAGAGTTGCCCAAGTCGACGGTAGGCAAGATCCTGCGCCGCGAGCTGCGCGATGCCGATCCGGACATCAATCGCGCCCGCGCGCAGGCGCAGCAATAACAACAACACCGGAGACTCATATGCGCTTGCGTACCCTCGCCCTGGCCACGGTGCTGGCAGGCGCCGCACACGCCTGGGCCCAGCCTGCCGCGTCGGATGCTTCCCCACCTGCGGCAGCCGCACCAACGGCTACATCGCAATCGGCGGCCATTGGCAGCTTTGCCACCATGGACATCGCCAGGCAGACGGCTTGGCTCGGCAGCCAGGTCCACGCCAACGCGTTCGCGGGCTGGTCTGACGAAGATGTCCTCGCCATGGCGCAAGCCATGAAGCCCGAAACGCTGGTGCGCTGGCTCAAGGGCGAAGTGGCCAAGCTGCCCGAATATGAATACCGCATGCGCCGCCAGGAACGCGTAAAAGACCAGTGGCAGAGCCAGCCGGCACTCATGCTCATCCGTTACCGCAACGCACCGCGCCAGGTCTACGCGCGCTGGCTCAAGGGCGGGGCGCACGCCGGTCAGGAGATCATCTACGACGAAACCGTGCGCAAGGACGAGATGTACGGCCACCTGGGCGGGCTCGTCGGTTTCGTGTCGATCTGGAGTGCGCTGGATGGCTCGCTGGCCAGATCACAGTCGAACCACACGGCGCGGGAGCTTGGGCTGCAGTTCATCGTCGATACGCTCGAACGCGACGGACGTGCCCACGTGGCAGCCGGCGGCAGCGGCAAGTTCAGTGAAGCCAAAATGGTGACCGAAGACGGTGAGCGCATGCTGCGGCTGACCTGGGATGCGCCAAGCGGACCGCCCACGTTCTACGCCAAGCGCGTGCGCCTGTACTTTGACCTCAAAAACCCGTGGGTGCGCATTGAAGAAGCGTGGGATGAATCGGGCAATCAGCTCGAGAAAATCGTCATTGAGAGCGTGACGCGCAAGACCTGGAACGACCAGACTTTCAACCCTAAAAATCCGGAATACAAATTTTAGACAGCAGCCCGGAGACCGTTGTGGGCCAAGGCTCCGCCGACCGGTGGAGAGTATGAAACGAGACTAGGGGAAACCCCTTGTTGCGTGCGTACACGCTAGAGGAAAACTTCGATCATCGCAGCGCAACCGAACAAAAGCGCTGCGTTATGCTGCGGAAACACAAATCGCCACACCAAGGCGTGATAACAATCCAATCCAGAGAGACAACCACATGAACCGCACCGCCCGTCGCCTTGCTGCAGCCCTTGCCTGCGCTGCCGCCAGCACCCTTGCCGCCCCCCTGGCTCACGCCCAATCCACCGCAGAGGCCAACGTGGCTGCAAGCGCCAGCAGCGGTAGCGGCAGTGGCATCAGCAGCAGCGGTGGCGGCTTCAGCGGTTTCATGGACAACTACGTCTGGGGCCGCAACGTCATGGCACTGGGCTGGTTCTACATCCGTCCGATGGATTCGGCCACGCCCCTGACCACCACCACCAGCGCGCTGGGTCTCGGCACCTACCAATCGCCAGGAACTGACGTGAAAGTCAGTAACGCCAATACGCTGTCGCTCACGTTCACGCACTTCTTTACCGACAACATCGCCGGTACGTTCGTGGGTGGCGTGCCGCCCAAGTTCAACCTGTATGGCAGCGGCAATGTGATCGCGCCGGTGCCGGTGGTGGGGCCGCTGACGCTGATCAACCTGGGCCTGCCGCAGAACAACCCGGTCGCCACCGTGCGCGAATGGAGCCCGGCGATCGTCGCGCAGTACTACTTCGGCACCAAGGAAAGCAAGCTGCGCCCCTTCGTCGGCGCGGGTGTCAGCTACAACTTCTTCACCAACCTGAGGCTGAACCAGAACTTCGTCAACGGCCTGCAGAACCTGGGGCAGGTGCTGCAGCTTGGCATGGGCCAGGTTCCGACGGGCCCGGCCAAGGTGACGGCAGAAACGTCCAGCTCCTGGACGCCGGTCGCCAACGTGGGCGTGTCGTATGAGTTCGCCAAGAACTGGACCGCCATCGGCACGGTGTCGTACCTGCCGCTGAAGACGACCTCCACCATCACGATCCGCAGCCAGCAAGGCCAGGTGCTGGCGGTCAACAAGACCGACATCAAGGTCGACCCGATCGTGTTCGGGCTGGCGGTGGGTTACAAGTTCTAAGCCGCAGAATTGCTACATCGCAAACGCCACCTCCGGGTGGCGTTTTTCATTGGGGCGACACCCGATATCATGGCGGACTGTTACGCGCCGATTTGCGCGCCGATTCCCGGATTCTCCGCTCCGCACCTACGTCACATCCATGAGCCAGCCTTCCATCGCCATCGTCGGAGCCGGCATTGCCGGTGTTGCCTGTGCCAACGCGCTTGCCGCGGAAGGCATTGCCACCACGGTTTATGAGCGCTCGGGCGGGGTCGGGGGCCGGCTGGCCACCACGGTGCTGCCCGAGTCCGCCCCCGCGTATGCGTTCGATCACGGAGCGCAGTCGTTCAACGTGCGCAGCGAGGCCTTCCGCCGCGCGGTGGATGCCGCTGGCCGTCAGGGCTCGGTGCTGCCTTGGCCCGCGCGCTGGGGCCATCGCACGGCCGACGCCCTGCAAGCCGATTCACGCGACGAAGCCCGCTACGTCGGCTTGCCCGGCATGGGCGCGCTGGTGCGCAGCCTGGCCGCGCCGCTGGATGTGCGCTTCGGCCACGCCGTCACGCGTGTGACGCACGATGGCCGGCGCTGGACGATTGAGCGCAATGGCACGGACGCCACCCACGCCGACATCATCGCGCTGGCGCTGCCCGCGCCTGAACTGCCGGCACTGTTTCATGGCGCCACGCCGGCGTTGCTGCAGGAAGCCATCGCCCCGGTGCACTACGCCCCATGCTGGGCGCTGATGATGGGCTTTGCGCAACCGCTGGATTTGCCATACGACGGCATCCGCATCGACGACGACATGCTGGCCTGGGCCGCCCGCGACAACACCAAGCCGGGGCGCGTCATGGTCGATGAATCCTGGGTGGTGCATGCGTCGCCGGGCTGGTCGGCTGCGCATGCCCTGGACACACCGGAGCAGGTGCTGCACGCCATGCACGCCCGCTTTGCCGAAGCCTTCCCGGGTACGCCGGAACCCGATTTGATGGCCGCGCACCTGTGGCCGCACGCGCTGGTCGAGCAGTCTGCCGGCATGCCCTGCCACTGGGACGCCGCCGCGCGCCTCGGTGCCTGCGGTGACTGGTGCGAAGGCCCACGCGTGGAGGCCGCGTTCCTGAGCGGTGTCGCGCTGGCCGCCAAGATTGCCGAAGCGCTATAAGAGTTCGGCCCGGAACGCTACAATATCGGGTTGTCTCGTGTTTCGTGTGCCGGGTCGCTCACCCGGCGGTGGCTTTCTCCTGATGACGCCATGCGCACCCGACGCCAAGTCCTCGCCCTCGCCTTTGCTGCCCTTGCTGCGGCATCGGCGCCGTTGCTGTCTCATGCGCAGGTGCTGCGCAACATTCCGGCGACGGCTCCGGCGGCCCAGTTGACCGTCAATTCGGCCAACGCCGGCACGCTGAGTACCGGCAGCACCGGCATCGTCCGCATCCTGCTGTTGGGCTTTGGGAGCAGCAGCGCCGACGTCCGCTTCGCCCCGGGCGTGCGGATTCTGTCGTTGGATGGGCGCCTGCTGCCGCCGGGTTCGGTGGTCGGCCAGACGTTCAAGGTGCGCTACCAGCTCGATCTGTATCAGCAGTTGCTGACCGCCTGGGTTGTCAGCGATGACGATTACAAGGCTGCGGTGGCTGCGCAAAGTCAGGCGCAAACGCAGTCCCAGTAGTCAGAACACCCCACGAAGCACGTGCCCCCAGGTCAACCACTGTGAACGGCACATGAAAAAAGTCTTCATCAAAACCTACGGCTGCCAGATGAACGAGTACGACTCGGACAAGATGTCCGACGTGCTCAACGCGGCTGAAGGTCTCGTCCCCACCGACACGCCCGAAGATGCGGACGTGATCCTCTTCAATACCTGCTCCGTGCGCGAAAAGGCGCAGGAGAAGGTGTTCTCCGAACTCGGCCGCGTCAAGGCGCTCAAGGCGCTCAAGCCGGACCTCGTGGTCGGCGTGGGCGGCTGCGTGGCCAGCCAGGAAGGCGCGTCCATCGTGGCGCGCGCGCCTTACGTAGACGTGGTGTTCGGTCCGCAGACGCTGCACCGCCTGCCCGACCTGATCGCAGCGCGCCGCCGCACGGGCCGGTCACAGGTCGATGTGTCGTTCCCCGAAATCGAAAAGTTCGACCACCTGCCGCCCGCGCGCGTGGATGGCGCCAGCGCCTTCGTGTCGATCATGGAAGGCTGCTCGAAATACTGCAGCTACTGCGTGGTGCCGTACACGCGCGGCGAAGAAGTCTCGCGCCCGTTCGAGGATGTGCTGGCCGAAGTGGCCGGCCTGGCCGAACAGGGCGTGCGCGAAGTCACGCTGCTCGGCCAGAACGTGAACGCGTACATCGGCAAGATGGGGGACACGAGCGAGCGGGCGGATTTTGCGCTGCTGCTCGAATACGTGGCCGAGATTCCGGGCATCGAGCGCATCCGCTACACGACCAGCCACCCGAAGGAATTCAGCTCCCGCCTGATCGAGGCCTATGCCACCAACCCGAAGCTTGTCGACCACCTGCACCTGCCCGTGCAGCACGGTTCAGACCGCATCCTGATGGCGATGAAGCGCGGCTACACGGTGCTCGAATACAAGAGCAGCATCCGCAAGCTGCGCGCGATCCGGCCGAACATCTCGATCGCCACCGACTTCATCGTCGGCTTTCCGGGCGAGACGGATGCGGATTTCGCCAAGACGATGGACCTGATTCACGAGATCGGCTACGACACCTCGTTCAGTTTCATCTACAGCCCGCGCCCAGGCACACCGGCCGCCAACCTGCACGACGATACGCCGCAGGCCGTCAAGCTCGAACGCCTGAAACATCTGCAGGCGACCATCGAAGCAAACGTAGCGCGCATCAGCCAGGGCATGGTCGGCAGCGTGCAGCGCATTCTGGTGGAAGGCCCGTCGCGCAAGGATCCGACCGAACTGCACGGCCGCACCGAGAACAACCGCGTCGTCAACTTTGCGCTGCCCGACCTGCCGCAGGCGCGCCGCGACCAGTTGATCGGCCAGATGCTCGACGTACGCATCGTGCACGCCTTCCCGCATTCGCTGCGTGGCGAAGTGGCGGAACAGCGTATGGCCAGCGCAACCCACTGATCATCAACACGACCCGACTTGATGAAACCCACCATCGCAGAATTCACAGCGCCCAAGAACGACAACACGCGCCTGCAGAACCTGTGCGGGCCGCTGGACGAGAACCTGCGCCAGATCGAGCAGGCGCTGGACGTGACCATCAACCGGCGCGGCAGCAAGTTCACGGTGCGCGGCGCCAACGCACAAGGCGCGGCCAACGCGCTGGAGACGTTCTACAACGCCGCGAGCGAACCGCTGTCGGTGGACGACATCCAGCTGGGCCTGGTGGAAACCCGCCAGGTCGCCGCACATGGTGCTTACCTGCCGGAATCGAGCGCCGACGAGCCGGACGGCAATGATTTGTCGCCGGTGCTGCACACGCGGCGCACCGATCTGCATGGCCGTACCCCGATGCAGCGTGCGTACCTGCGCAGCATCCTCTCGCACGACCTGTCGTTCGGCATCGGCCCGGCAGGTACGGGCAAGACGTATCTGGCCGTGGCCTGCGCGGTGGATGCGCTGGAGCGCGACGCCATCAAGCGCATCGTGCTGACGCGCCCGGCGGTGGAAGCCGGCGAACGCCTGGGCTTCCTGCCGGGCGATCTCGCGCAAAAGGTGGACCCGTACCTGCGCCCGCTATACGACGCGCTGTATGACCTGCTCGGCTTTGACAAGACGCAGAAGATGTTCGAGCGCCAGATGATCGAGATCGCACCGCTGGCCTACATGCGCGGGCGCACGCTCAATCATGCCTTCATCATCCTGGACGAAGCCCAGAACACCACGCCGGAACAGATGAAGATGTTCCTCACGCGGATCGGCTTCGGCTCCAAGGCGGTGATCACCGGCGACACCACGCAGATCGATCTGCCGCGCGGCCAGAAGAGCGGCCTGATCGAAGCGCAGCACGTGCTGCGTGACGTGCGCGGCGTGGCGATGACGCGCTTTACCAGCGTCGACGTAGTGCGGCACCCGCTGGTGGCCCGCATCGTCGAGGCCTATGACGAATTCCATGCACAGCACAAGGACGCCTGACCGTGGCCAAAGCTAAAACCAAAACCAAGAAGACCCAACCCGAAGCCACCGGCCCGCGTGTCGACGTGTTCGACGCCAAGGGCAAACCCAAGACGTTGGATGCCAGCGCCCTGCGCATCGCCTTCGCCGACGGCCGCAGCCTGATCATCAGCGTGCCCGACACTGCCGATGGCGCCATCACGCTCGTCGCGGAGCATTCGGACACCAACACGAATGCCATGCTGTCGCTGCGTCCCGAGCACCATGACAGCATCACGCTTCGCGTTGAAGCAGAACCGGTACAAACCGAGCGAACCGAAGACCTCGACGACACGTTCGACGGCGCTCAAATGCTCACGCTCGACCTGACCGTGCAGTACGGCGACGAACTCAAGGCCGCCGCACGCAAGGCGCTGCCCAAAGAGCAGGACATCGAGGCGTGGATCGCCCCCGCACTGTTTGCCGATGCGCAGCTCAACGTGCGCTTTGTCGGCGAAGAAGAGGGCCGCACGCTCAACCGCACCTACCGTGGCAAGGACTACGCCACCAACGTACTGACCTTCTCTTACGCAGAGAGCGCCGAAGACCCGGTCTCCGCCGACATCGTGCTGTGCTGCACGGTGGTGGAAAAGGAAGCGAAGGAACAGAAGAAGCCGCTGCTCGCGCATTACGCGCATCTGATCGTGCACGGTGCACTGCACGCCCAGGGCTACGACCACGAAGACGCCGCCGATGCAAAGGAAATGGAAGGCATCGAAACGCAGATCCTCCGCGACCTGGGTTTTGCCGATCCGTACGCAGATCGTTAAAGCGCCACACGCTTGATGTTCAGACGCCGGCCTCGCGCCGGCGTTTTGCTTTTGGATGTTCCTTTCTTGCAGCATGCCGTTTCAACACTGAATCAACCCGCATTAAGAAAAACCCAGTCCTGACAACGGTTTACGGGTTTTCCTCCGCCATTCGGCGCAGGCTTGCGCCGTTCGAATCGCGCATACACATCGCACAGGCCGTCGGCCATCCGGGACCCTCGCCGCTCTCCGTATGGCGCATGGGTTTTGCCGTAGCGATTTCTATCCTCCACGCATAAGCCGCCGCTCGAGCGCGCTTCACGAATTCGGCGCAAACGAGCGCCATCGGCCAGCCCGCGCACAGACGGGCAAGGCCACGCGGGGAGGTCATCATGCGTCAACGCTTCATGGACAGCATTCCGTGGGCCACGCTGCTGGTTGGCGTGGGTGTCGGCACGGCGCTCGCGGTCACGCCGCGCATCGCACACGCTGATCACAAGCAATCGTGCTATGCGGGCATCGTCGTCGTCTTTGACGGCGCGTGGCATCCGGGCGCGGTGGTCGGCTGCCGTACGGTCAACATTTCGGACAGCAACAACGTGGTCGGCGCAGAGGTGAACCTGATGGTCGCGCAAGGCACCATCCGGCCGCGCGTGCAGGCGGTGGTGGGCAGCACGAGCGTGCAGGCGCTCATTGGCGGCGGCTACGACTTTGCGAGCAGCAAGGCACTGGTGGGCGTCGGCGCCACAGGCGACCATTGGCTCGCGGGCGTCGACATGGAAATCGCCGGACGCTGGACGGCCTACGGCGGCGCGAGCACCCTGGGCCGGTATCACAGCAATTCGCATCCTGCGGACCCGGCACCTGCCGCAACCGCGCCGACGAGCAACAACGACGCGCCACCACCCAACGGCAACAACACGCCGCCGTCCAAGCCCAGTCCCACACCGGCACCTGGCGCATCGCCCAGCCCCAGCCCCACTCCGGCCCCAACACCCAGCCCCGGGCCGAGTCCGTCGCCGACACCGAGTCCCACACCCACACCCACACCCACACCCGCACCGACACCGACGCCAGTCCCAACGCCAACGCCGAGCCCATCGCCAGTCCCATCGCCGTGCGGAAGCTGCCACGGAGGCGATCACCATCCCGGGCACCACCATGATCACGACCACGATCATGACCACGGCGGTCATCACGGCGGCGATCACGACCATGGCGGCGATGGCAATCACGGTGGCAACCACGACCATGGCGGCGACGGACACCACGGTGGCGATCACGACCATGGCGGCAACGGCAACCACGGTGGCAGCCACGACCATGGCGGCAACGGCAACCACGGCGGTGACCATGATCATGGCGGCACCGGCAACCACGGCGGCGACCATGATCATGGCGGCGACGGCAACCACGACGGCGACCATGATCATGGCGGCGACGGCAACCACGGCGGCGATCACGGCCATGGCAGCGACGGCAACCACAGCGGTGACCACGATCATGGCGGCGACGGCAACCACGGCGGCGATCACGGCCATGGCAGCGATGGCAACCGCAGCGGTGACCACGATCGCGGCGGCGAACGCGACGACTCCGGCGGGCACAGCCAGCATCATGGTCAGGGCGACGGCGGCCCGGGCCAGAACGACAATCATCAAGGCAACGATGGCAGCAACACGCACGGCAACGGCCAGCAACGCGGCGGCGACGGCGGACGCGACTGACCGCTCCCCCTTCGGCAGAAGATCCGTCCTTAACGCGCCCGAACCCGGCCTCCGGATGTGAAATAAAAGTCACTTCCGGAGGTCGGGCGGCCACCCCGCGTCATCGGGACGGCAGGGCTTTTGGTGTATGCTGGGCCGATGTTTAACGACGCGCGACCGCGCCATGAATGATCCGTATCCCAGTCCGAAGCCAGCCGACAAACCCCGTACGCTGCTGGAACGCCTGACCGACCTCATCTCGCCCGAGCCCGAATCGCGGGCCGAGCTGCTCGAAATCCTCCAAGACGCCCATGCGCGCAGCCTGATCGACGCCGACTCCCTGTCGATGATCGAAGGCGTCTTCCAGGTCTCAGACCTGTGTGCGCGCGACATCATGATTCCGCGCGCACAGATGGACGCGCTGAACATTGCCGACGCGCCGTCCGAATTCATCCCGTTCGTGCAGGAAGCCGCGCATTCTCGCTTCCCCGTCTACGAGGGCAGCCGCGACAACATCATCGGCATCCTGCTCGCCAAAGACCTGCTGCGCTTCTATACGGACGAAGGCTTCGATGTGCGCGACATGCTGCGCCCGGCCGTGTTCATCCCCGAATCCAAGCGATTGAACGTGCTGTTGCGCGACTTCCGCGTCAACCGTAACCACATCGCCATCGTCGTCGATGAATACGGCGGCGTGGCCGGCCTCATCACCATCGAAGATGTGCTCGAGCAGATCGTCGGCGACATCGAAGACGAATACGACTTCGACCAGGAAGAAGACAACATCCTGCCGACCGCCGATGGCCACATGCGGGTGCGCGGGCTGACCGAAATCAGCCAGTTCAACGAAGCCTTCGGCACGCATTTCTCCGACGAAGACGTCGATACCGTGGGCGGGCTGCTGTCCAATCACCTGGGCCGCGTGCCACACCGCGGCGAGAAGATCGTCATGGGCACGCTGCAGTTCGACGTGCTGCGCGCCGATGCGCGCCAGGTGCAGGTGCTGCTCGTGCGCCGCCTCACCGCGCCGGCCGGCGGCAATGCCACGGCCGACACCTCTGGTTCCCACCCCGCCTGATCCTTCCGTGCCCGCTCAGTTCTCTTCCCCTGCCGCAGCGTCCCGTCGGCAGGACGCCCAAGCTGTGCCGCTCGCGCGGCTACGTTTTGCGATGCCAATGGCAGCGCTGCTTGGCGTCATGCATACGCTGTCGTTCGCGCCGAACCACTGGTGGTGGCTGCAGATCCTCTCGCTGACGGGGCTGGCCGCGCTGGTGCAGCGCGCGCCGCGCTTGCGTGACGCGGCATCGGTTGGCTATGCCTTCGGGCTCGGCTGGTTCCTGTCGGGCGTGTGGTGGCTCTATATCAGCATGCATGTCTACGGCGACATGCCGGCATGGATGGCCGCGCTGGCCGTGCTGCTGTTTGCTGGCTATCTGGCGCTGCATCCGGCGCTCGCGGTGTGGGCATGGCAGTGGATGACGCGACGCGGGCGGTGGTCTGGTACCGCATCCGCGCTGGTGTTTGGCGCGGCATGGGCCGTCACGGAGTGGCTGCGCGGCACGGTCTGGACCGGCTTCCCCTGGATCAACGGCGGCTACGCGCACACCGATGGCCCGTTGGCCGGCTATGCGCCGCTGGTGGGCGTCTACGGCATCGTGCTGATCGCCGCCGTGCTGGCCGGCCTGCTGTGTGTCGCGGCCGAACGCCGCCTGCATTGGCTGGCGGGCATTGCGGGCGCGCTCGTGCTGGTGGCCGGCTGGCCGCTGCACAGCGTTGCGTGGACGCAGCCGGTGGGCAAGCCCATTTCCGTACGTCTTTTGCAGGGCAACGTGCCGCAAGACGTGAAGTTCCAGCAGACCGGCATCGAGCGCTCGCTGGAGCTGTACACCAAGATGGTCACCGAGAAGCCCGCGCAACTCGTGGTCACGCCCGAGACGGCCTTCCCGATCATGATCCAGGAGATGCCGCAGGACATCGCCTTGGCCATTCGCACCTATGTGGATACCACCGGCTCCAGCGTGCTCTTTGGTGCCGCCAGCGAGGACTCGCGCGTCGATTACACCAACAGCGTGTTCGGCATCGGCCCGCAATTCCAGGGCGTGTACCGCTACAACAAGCACCACCTCGTGCCCTTCGGCGAGTTCATCCCCTTCGGTTTCCACTGGTTCGTCAACATGATGAACATGCCGCTGGGCGACTTCCGGCGCGGCCTGCCCGTGCAGCCGCCAATGGCGGTGGCCGATCAGCGCGTCGCGCCCAACATCTGCTACGAGGATTTGTTTGGCGAGGAGATTGCCGCTTCGCTGCGGCATGCGGACCAGCCCGCCACGATGCTCGCGAACGTGACGAACCTTGCGTGGTTTGGCGACACGATCGCGCTGGACCAGCACCTGCAGATCTCGCGAATGCGCGCGCTGGAAACGGGCCGTCCGATGCTGCGCGCCACCAACACGGGCGCGACCGCCGTGGTGCGACCGGACGGCAGCGTGCAGGCGCGCCTGCCCGTCTTCACGCTTGGCACACTGCAGACCGACGTGCAAGGCATGCAGGGCTTGACGCCATTCGTGCGGGCCGGCAACGCGCCTGCGCTGGGCCTCGGTGCGCTGGTTCTGCTGGTGGCATTTGTGCGCCGCCGCCGGGCATCGCCAGATTGATCGTTCAGCGTCCGGAGGGCTTTCGAGCCACTTTCCGGAGTCGCTGACAAAAAACGCTAAAATTCAACGTTTTACGGCGGGCACGGAGCCAGGCGCTTCTCGTGCCCGCCGCTGCATTCCACCGTCGCGCGGTGCAACGCACGTTCCGTGCCGCCGCGGACCAACGGGTTCCACCATGCTCACCTTCCAGCAACTCATCCTCAAGCTGCAGTCGTACTGGGACGCCCAGGGCTGCGCCCTGCTGCAGCCGATCGACCTCGAAGTCGGCGCCGGTACGTCGCACGTGCACACCTTCCTGCGCGCGATCGGCCCGGAGCCTTGGCGTGCCGCCTACGTGCAACCGTCACGCCGCCCCAAGGACGGCCGCTACGGCGAGAACCCAAACCGCCTGCAGCATTACTACCAGTATCAGGTGGTGCTCAAGCCGGCGCCGGAAAACATCCTCGACCTGTACCTCGGCTCGCTGGAAGCGCTGGGGCTGGACCTGAAGCAGAACGACGTCCGCTTTGTCGAAGATGACTGGGAAAACCCCACGCTCGGCGCCTGGGGCCTGGGCTGGGAGGTGTGGCTCAACGGCATGGAAGTCACGCAGTTCACGTACTTCCAGCAAGTCGGGGGCCTTGACTGCAAGCCCGTGACCGGTGAGATCACCTACGGCATCGAGCGTCTGGCGATGTACCTGCAGCAGGTCGAGAACATCTACGACCTGGTCTGGACGGAGTGGGAAGAGCCGGGCCCGAACGGCCCCGTGAAGCGCCGCCTGACCTACGGCGACGTCTATCACCAGAACGAGGTCGAGCAATCGACCTACAACTTCGAACAGGCCGACACGACCGTGCTGTTCCGCCGCTTTGCCGAGCACGAAGCCGAAGCCAAGCGCCTGATGGGCGTGCGCGCAGAAGGCGAAGCTGCTGCCGAGGGCGACGCACCTGTCGTGCAGCTGGCCCTGCCCGCCTACGAGCAAGTGCTCAAGGCCGGCCACACCTTCAACCTGCTGGACGCGCGCGGCGCGATTTCGGTGACGGAGCGCGCGGCCTACATCGGCCGCATCCGCAACCTGTCGCGTCTGGTCGCGCAGGCTTACTACGACTCACGCGAACGCCTGGGTTTCCCGATGTGCGGCACGGCCGCCGCCGCCAAGACCACGGAGGCCGCATGACGGCCAACCGAGCACGGCGTGGCCTGGCGCTGCTGACCGCAGTGTCCATCGCCGCGCTGGCGCTACCGGCGAGCGTTGCACAAGCGGCACGGCATCGCACGTCCAAGGCGGCATCGACGGAGAAGGTTTTCGTCGTGCCCAACACTTTGACGCAGCTTTGCGTGGCCGATTCCAAGCCGCTGCAGCAAGCGCTGAGCACGGCCTGGACACCGCCTCCGCCGTCGCTCGATCAGTGGACGAGCCTGGTGCGCACGATGGCCTGCGACCTGTCCGGCGCGCGTGACCTCGGCTGGCATCGCGTGCCGCTGCGCACGTATGCAACGGCCCTGCGCTTCCCGCTCACGTGGGTGGAGTGGCAAGGCTCGGGCGTGAAGGCACAGCGCCGTGCGCGCGTGTTCCGCTCGGCGGGGCAATTGCCGAGTCGTCTGGAATTCAACGTGTCCGGCACGCTGCAAGAGGTGCGTTACGACGCGCGACGCGGCTTGCTGTCAGCCCGCTTCCTGCGCCGCGATGCTGCCGCGCCCGGCACCACGCCCGCGCCGATTGCACCGCCACCGCCGCCGGGCCAGTGCGCCGGCACGCAATTGCAGTTCCAGCAGCAGAACGGCGTGTGGCTGCTCTCGGGCGTGGAACCCGTGCCCGGCTCGCCCTGCTGATCACTGAATACTGAGCTGAACAACACAACGTACCGCCGCAACTGATCTGAACACCAAGCGGCGCAGAACAACGACGTCACCGATTCAAACGCTATGTCCACCCTCCTGATCGAACTGCTGACCGAAGAACTGCCGCCCAAGGCGCTGGCCCGCCTGGGCGAGGCGTTTGCGCGCGGCCTGTTTGACGGTCTGTCGGCGCAAGGCCTGCTCGAAGAGGGCGCCGCCGTGGAAGGTTTTGCCACGCCGCGCCGCCTGGCCGCATCGATCACCGGCGTGCGCCGCACCGCGCCCGATCGCGAATTGCGCGAGAAGGTGCTGCCTGTGACCATCGCCTTCGATGCCGAGGGCAAGCCCGCCGCACCGCTGGTCAAGAAGCTGGCCGCGCTGGCCAAGACCGTGGGCGTGGACGCCATCGCGCCCGAATCGCTCGAACGCGCGCCTGACGGCAAGGCCGAAGCGCTGTTCTATCGCTATACCGCGCGCGGCGCCGTGCTGGCCGACGGCCTGCAGACGGCACTGTCGCAGACCATCGCCAACCTGCCGATCCCGAAGGTGATGACGTATCAGCGCCCGAACGGTGAGAATGTTCAGTTCGTGCGCCCGGCCCACAAGCTGATCGCACTGCTCGACAGCGAAATCATCCCCGTCAGCGCATTCGGCCTGCAATCGGGCAACGTGACGCTGGGCCACCGTTTCCTGTCAGCCGGCGAGATCGTCATCCAAGACGCTACGTCATATGCGAGCACGCTGGAATCGCAGGGCAAAGTCATCGCCGGCTATGGCAAGCGCAAGGAAGCCATCCGCGCCGAGCTGCTCAAGACCGCCGGCGCCGATACGGTGGTCATGCCCGAAGCGCTGCTGGATGAAGTGAACGCGCTGGTCGAATGGCCCGTGGTCTACCCCTGCCACTTCGAGGAGGCCTTCCTCGCCGTGCCGCAGGAATGCCTGATCCTGACCATGCAGACGAACCAGAAGTACTTTGCGCTGACCGATGCACAGGGCCATCTGCGCAACCGCTTCCTGATCGTTTCGAACATCGCCACGGGCACGCCCGAGGCCATCATTCAAGGCAACGAACGCGTGGTGCGTCCGCGCCTGGCCGACGCGCGCTTCTTCTTCGAGCAGGACAAGAAGAAGCCGCTGGCCGACCGCGTGCCGCTGCTCTCACGCGTGGTCTATCACAACAAGATCGGCACGCAGCTTGAGCGTGTATCGCGCCTGCAGGCCATCGCGGGCCAACTGGCCGAGAAGCTTGGCGCGGATGTCGCACATGCCTCGCGCGGCGCATTGCTGGCCAAGGCCGATCTGCTGACCGACATGGTGGGCGAGTTCCCCGAGCTGCAGGGCACGATGGGCACGTACTACGCCCGCCACGATGGCGAACCCGACGACGTGGCGCTGGCCTGCTCAGAACACTACCAACCGCGCTTTGCCGGCGACGCGCTGCCCAGCACCGCCACGGGCACCGTGGTGGCGCTGGCCGACAAGCTGGAAACGCTGGTCGGCATCTGGGGCATCGGCCTGCAACCCACGGGCGAGAAAGACCCGTTCGCGCTGCGCCGCCACGCGCTGGGCATCCTGCGCATGCTGATCGAGAAGCCGCTCACGCTCACGATTGACGATGCGCTGCAGATTGCCGCCGCCAGCTTCGACGGCATCGCGACCGTCAAGCCGGATCTCGCCGCGATCACTGACTTCCTGTACGACCGCCTGCGCGGCTACCTGAAGGACAAGGGCTACAGCACCAATGAGGTCGAAGCGGTGGTCAGCCAGCGCCCGCAGCGCCTGGACGACATCGTCGCGCGCCTCGAAGCCGTGCGCGCCTTTGCTGCCCTGCCGCAGGCCGAAGCGCTGGCCGCCGCCAACAAGCGCATCACCAACATCCTGAAGAAGACCGACGTGGCCATCGGTGCAGTGCAGCCGCAACTGCTCAAGGAAGACGCCGAGCGCGCACTGCACCAGGCCGTGGCCTCGTCGGAGCCGCAGGTACACGATGCCTTCGCACGCGGCGACTTCACCACCGCGCTCAAGACGCTGGCTGGCCTGCGCGAAGCAGTCGACACCTTCTTTGACGGCGTGATGGTGATGGCCGAGGACACCGCGCTGCGCGACAACCGCCTCGCGCTGCTGGGTGAACTGCACGGCTTGATGAACCGCGTCGCGGACATCTCCAAGCTGGCCGCCTGATCGGCACCCCAAGCACCGTTCGGAGCCCACCATGCCCCATGTTCCCAAACTGGTGATCCTCGACCGCGATGGCGTCATCAACCGTGACAGCGACCAGTTCATCAAGTCGCCAGACGAATGGATTGCCCTCGACGGCAGCCTGGAAGCCATTGCCGAGCTGAACCAGGCCGGCTACCAGGTGGTGGTGGCAACCAACCAGTCGGGCATCGGGCGCGGCCTGTTCGAGGCCGCCGCGCTCAACGCCATGCACGAGAAGATGTACAAGGCGCTCGCCACCTACGGCGGGCGCGTCGATGCCGTCTTCTTCTGCCCGCACACCGCCGCCGATGCGTGCGAGTGCCGCAAGCCGAAGTCCGGCATGCTTCGCGAGATCGCTCGCCGGTTCGACATGGACCTCACGGGCGTGCCGGTGGTCGGTGACTCGCTGCGTGACCTGCAAGCCGGCGTCGAAGTCGGCGCCGTTCCTCACCTCGTACTGACCGGCAAGGGCGCCAAGACCCGCGATGCCGGAGACCTGCCCCCGGGCACCCAGATTCATGAGGACCTGCGTGCGTTTGCGCGTGCGCTGCTGTCCCCTGCGCCCCAGGGCACGCCCACGCGCGCCCCTTGAATTCGCCCCCAATGCGCCCCCGATGACTTTTATCCGTTCGCTGCTGTACCTGGTCTTCTTGATCGTCTGGACACCGATTTACGCGGTGGCCTGCTTCATCGTCTTTCCGTTCATGAACCCGCACCGCCGTTTCTGGATGGTGTCCGGCTGGACGAAGTCCGCCATCTGGATGGCGCGCGGGCTGCTCGGCATCCGCTGGCAATACCAGGGCTGGGAGAACATCGAGGAAGCCGTCGCCACCAACAAGCAGGTGGTGCTGCTTTCCAAGCATCAGTCGGCGTGGGAAACCATGGCCTATGTTGCGACCATGCCGCGCCCGCTGTGCTACGTGTTCAAGCGCGAGCTGCTGTATGTGCCGTTCTTCGGATGGGCACTCGGCATGCTCAAGATGGTGCATATCAACCGCAAGGACGGCGCCAATGCGTTCGCTTCCGTCGCGCGCCAGGGTAAGGAGCGCCTTGCCGATGGCGCATGGGTGATCATGTTTCCCGAAGGCACGCGCACACGCTCCGGCGACCCGAAGCCGCGCTACAAGAGCGGCGGTGCGCGCTTTGCCGTGGATACCGGCGCATGGGTCATCCCCATCGCGCACAACTCCGGCCGCGTGTGGCCGCGCAATTCGTTCCTGAAGCACCCGGGCTTGATCACGCTGTCGGTCGGGCCAGCCATATCGAGCGCCGGCAAGACCAGCGATGAACTCAACCGCGAAGTCGAAGCGTGGATCGAAGCAGAAATGCGTAGAATCGACGCCGATAGCTACCGCGAGCACGCATGAAACTGCTGCGCCCACCGACTTCGCCCACCACCGCCGACAGCGTCCAGCTTGAGCTGCCGCTGCTCGCGCCCGAAGCCCCGTCGCCATCGCAGTCGCCAGACGCATCCCTCCTCGCACCGCCCGCACTCGACTTTTCCACCGCACCGCTCGGCCCCAATCAGCGCCGCCTGACGCTGGGCGAGCGTGCGCTGATCTATAACCTCAAGCGTTCGTCGCGGCGCACCATCGGCTTTGTCATCGATGATCGCGGCTTGTCGATCACGGCACCGCGCTGGGTCACACTCGCCGAGATCGAACACGCCATCGCCGAAAAGCAGAAGTGGATCTTCGCCAAGCTGGCCGAATGGCGCGCGAACGCAGCACGCCGCATGCTGCCGCCCATGGAGTGGCAGGACGGCGCCGGGCTGCCGTTCCTCGGCAAAACGATCACGCTCAAGCTGGAGTCGCCGATCGGCGCGTTGATGTTCGATGCCGACACCAGCATGCTGCACCTGGGCCTGCCGCCCAGCACCACCGAGCAGCAGATCAAGGACCGCGTACAAGGCTGGCTGCAGACGCAGGCGCGACGCCTCTTCGGCGAACGACTTGAGGTGTATGCCGAGCGCCTGGGTGTGCGGCACAGCGCGTATGCGTTGTCTTCAGCTGCCACGCGGTGGGGAAGCTGCACCGCCGACGGCAAGATCCGTCTGAACTGGCGCCTGGTGCATTTCCCGCTGAGCTTGATCGACTACGTGGTTGCGCATGAGCTCGCGCACCTCAAGGAAATGAACCACAGCCCGCGCTTCTGGGATACGGTGGAGTCGATCTTTCCTGAGTTTCGTGAGGCCCGGGAGCAACTGCGCTCGCATCCGCCGGAATACCTGCCGGCGTTCTGATTCGCCTCGCCCACGCCGCAACGGCATGTGAGGGATGCGGCTGCAGAAAAAATCCTCGCCTGCAGGCTCCGCCACACCCTCCTACAATATGGCCTTCCGCAGTCCCCCAGGAAGGAAATCCCATGCGAATGCTCCACACCATGCTGCGCGTCGGCGACATGCAGCGATCGATCGACTTCTACACCAAGGTGCTCGGCATGCAGCTGCTGCGCACCAGTGATAACCCGGAATACAAATACTCCCTCGCGTTCGTCGGCTACGGCCCGGAGGCCGGTAACACGGTCATCGAGCTGACCTACAACTACGGCGTCAGCGAATACGATCTGGGCTCGGCGTTCGGCCACCTGGCAATCGAGGTCGACAATGCCGCGCAAGCCTGCGACCAGATCCGCAACGCGGGCGGCAAGGTCACGCGCGAAGCCGGCCCGGTCAAGGGCGGCAGCACCATCATTGCGTTCGTGGAAGATCCGGACGGCTACAAGATCGAGCTGATCCAGGCACGCTCGATGCCCGATGGCAACCGCCACTGACACCATCCGCCGGCCGCTGGACGGCACCGCCATCGGGCTGATGGTGGTGCTGTGCATGTGCTGGGGCTTTCAGCAGGTCGCCATCAAGGTGGCCGCCCACGACGTAGGCCCCGTCATGCAAGCCGGCGTGCGCTCGGCCATCGCGTCGGTCCTGGTGTTCGCATTTGCGCTGTGGCGCGGCACGTGCCTCTCGTTGCGTGACGGCACGCTGGCCGGCGGCCTGATGGCCGGTGTGCTCTTCGGCGTCGAGTTCCTGTGCATCTTCATCGGTCTGGGCTACACGACTGCCTCGCGCATGGCGGTGTTCCTCTACACCGCACCAATCTTCACCGCGCTCGGCCTGCACTTCTTTGTCCCGGGCGAGCACCTGCGCCCGCGCCAGTGGACCGGCATCGGCATTGCGTTTGGGGGGATCGTGCTGGCGTTTGCCGACGGCGTCCTGCACCCGGCAGCCGGGCCATCAACCTCATTGGGTGACGCGCTGGGCGTGGCAGCAGGCGCGTTATGGGGCGCGACGACCATCGTCGTGCGCGCAAGCAAGCTCTCCGAAGCCCCGGCGGCGAAGACGCTGCTGTACCAATTGGCTGTTTCCGCCGTGTTGCTGCTGTTGATGGCCGCCGGCACCGGGCAGGTCTTTACCGCGAACCTCACGCCCACGGCGCTGGCGAGCCTCGCTTACCAGTCTGTGCTGATCGCATTCGCCAGTTACCTGACGTGGTTCTGGCTACTGCGCCGCTACCTGGCGTCGCGGCTATCAGTGTTCTCGTTCCTGACGCCGCTGTTTGGCGTGGCGTTTGGTGTGCTGCTGTTGCACGAACCGGTGGGCCTGCGGTTTGCGCTGGCCGCGGCGCTCGTGCTGTCGGGCATCCTGCTCGTCAATCTTCGCTAAGCTCGGAAACGCTGCCGGCGATTCGGTTGGCCGGCAGCGCGTTCGCCACCGCCACGAAGTCTTCCACCGGCACTTCTTCCGCGCGACGGCCCAGGTCAAAGCCAAGCGCTTCGAAATCGATCACATCGCGCAGCGCGCCCAGCGTGTTGCGCAACACCTTGCGCCGCTGCGAAAACGCCATCGTCACCACCGTGCCTAGCGCGCGCATATCGACCGGCGCATACGGCGATTTATCGGCCGGCCAGGGAATCATCCGCACCACCGCCGAATCCACCTTGGGCGGCGGGTTGAACGAACCCGGCGGCACATCCAGCACCAGCTCCATGTAGTACCGCACCTGCAGCATCACCGAAAGCCGGCTGAACGCCTTGCTACCCGGCGCGGCCACCATGCGGTCGACCACCTCTTTCTGCAGCATGAAATGTTGATCGCGCACGCGATCGGCAAACGTGGCCAGATGGAACAGCAGCGGGCTCGAGATGTTGTACGGCAGGTTGCCGACGATGCGCAGCGGCCGGCCCGCCTCCACCAGCGATCCGAAATCAAACGCGAGTGCATCACCTGCATGCACGATCAGCCGATCGCCGAAACGCTTCTGCAAGCGCGCAACCAGATCGCGGTCCAGCTCGACCACCTGCAGCGTGCGCACACGCTCCATGAGCGGCACGGTGAGTGCGCCCAGGCCCGGGCCGATTTCGACGAGCACATCGTCGGGCTTGGGATCAATGGCGGCAACGATGGCGTGGATCACGCCGTCATCGACCAGGAAGTTCTGGCCGAAGCGCTTGCGGGCCTGGTGCCCCTGGTGAACGCCGGTCGTGGATCGTGCCATTGCGAACTCGAAATCGAAAAGGTGAAGAAACTCAGGAACGCGCCGTGTGCCGCGCCATGGCGATGGCGGTATCGATCGCCTCGATCATGCTGCCGAACTCGGCACGGCCCGTACCTGCCAAGTCCAGCGCCGTGCCGTGGTCTACCGACGTGCGCACGAACGGCAGGCCCAGCGTGATGTTCACGCCGTGCCCAAAGGTGCCGTACTTGAGCGGCGCCAAGCCTTGGTCGTGGTACATCGCCAGCACGCAATCGGCGTCAGCCAGAAGGCGCGGCTGGAACAGCGTATCGGCAGGATACGGACCGTGCGCATCGATTCCGCGCGCACGCGCACGCGCGATGGCGGGCTCGATCACCTCGATCTCTTCGCGGCCGAGGTGACCTGATTCACCCGCATGCGGATTCAACCCCGTCACGAGGATGCGCGGTGCGGTCAAGCCGAAGCGCGTATGCAGATCACGCTGCACGATGTCCAGCGTTTCATCAAGCACCGTGGGCGTGATGGCGTCCGGCACCTCGCGCAGCGGCAAGTGCGTCGTCGCCAGTGCCACACGCAGCATGGCGTTATCGTGCGCCGGCTGCGGGCCAGCGAGCATCATCACCACGCGCGGCGTGTGGCTGCGCTCCGCCAGGTATTCGGTATGGCCGGTAAACGGCACCCCTGAGTCGTTGATCGTGCTCTTCTGCACCGGCGCCGTGACAATCGCGTCGTAGCGGACGCCGTCCACCGTGCCAATCTGGCAGCCGTCGATGGCGGCATCGAGCAGGTTCAGCACATAGCGGCCGTTGGCGGCATCGAGCACGCCAGCGCGCACCGGCGCACCCAGCGGGCGCTCCACAATGGTCAGCGCCGTGGACGCAACGCGCCAGAAATCGCCCTGCCCGATCGCGTCAGCGCGCGCCTGCAGCAATGCCGCATCGCCAATCACATGCCACTGCACATCGGCGTAACGCGGCGAGGCCTGCCGCGCCAGGTGCAGCAACGCAGCCACGGTGATGTCGGGACCGATACCGGCGGGCTCGCCGGTGGTGATGGCAATGTTCAACATGCAGCGCTTTCCTGCGATGGTTTCCGGTCGATCTAGAAACGCCACGGCCGCCCGCAGGCGGCCGTGAGCGATGCGGATATCCGTAGCTTACTGCTGGCGGTTCACGCGGTATTCCACGTGCGCTGAGTCGCGCAGCTCACGCAGCCAATCCTCATAGGCGGCCTGCACCTTCTTCTCGCGGATCACCGAGCGTGCGTAGTCGCGCTCGCGGTCTCCCGACACTTCTGCCTCGCGGCGGCCTTCCACCTGGATCAGGTGCACACCGAACTGGCTCTGCACAGGCTGCGACACCTCACCCGGCTTGAGCTGGTTCATCGCCTGCTCGAACTCCGGCACCAGCTGGCCCGGCGACACCCAGCCCAGCTCGCCACCTGCACCGGCCGAACCGTCCTGCGAATACCGGCGCGCCGCATCGCCAAAGTCATAGCCGTGGACGATGCGGTCACGCAGGCCTGCCAACTGGCGGCGCGCGTCGTCCGCAGACATCGTCGGACCGGTCTTGATCAGGATGTGGCGCACTTGTGTCTGCTGCACCTTGGCGGCAATCGCGGTGCTCGGTGCGCGCTTCTCCAACAGCTTGATCACGTGATAGCCGGCCGGGCTTTCGACCACTTGGCTCGCCACTTGGCCCGCCTTCATGTCGACCACGGCGTTGGCGAACACAGCCGGCAGGCGACCGATCGGACGCAGCCCAAGCTCGCCGCCTTGCGATGCATCCTGCGCACCCGAATTGTCACGCGCGAGCTTGGCGAAATCCGCGCCGCCCTGCGCCTGCTTGAGCAGGCTTTCGGCCTTGGTGCGCGCTGCAGCCTTCTCCGCATCCGTGGCGCCTTCCGCGACCGGCACGAGAATCTGCGCGACGTTGTATTGCTGCTCGCCAGCCGGGACCGTTCCGCCGCCCTGCTGCGCCAGATAGTTGTCGATCTCGCCGTCGTAGACCTGCACCTTGGAGTCGACCTCGCGCTCGCGCAGGCGCGCCAGCAGGATTTCCTGACGCAGGTCGTCGCGGTACTTGTCGTACGTCATGCCGGCATCCTTCAGCTTGCTCTTGAGCTGCGGCACGGACAGGTTGTTGCGCTGGGCCACGCTTTCCACGGCACGATCCACATCGGCGTCGGACACGCGGATGCCGCTTTCCTTGGCGCTCTGCGCCTGCACGCGCTCCAGGATCAGTTGCTCAAGCACTTCACCGAGCATATCGGCGCGCGGCGGCAGCGGACGGTTCTGTGCGCGGAACGTGCGCTCCACCAGATCCGCGCGGTTCAGCAGTTCGCGGCGCGTAATGACATCGGTGTTGACCACGGCCACCACTTCGTCGACCAGTTGGCTGCGCGGCGCACCCGGAGCCGTCGGCTCGGGCAGCGTGCCCTGCAGCAGCGGCTGGCTTGGCGACGAGCCCGGGTTGGCGAAGATGCCGCGCACCGGTGCACTCTTCTTTGCCGATTGCGCCTGCTGCGCGTGGACGGCTGGCGACAGCGTGGTCCCCGCCATCAGCGCGACCAGCACGCCGGTAGCAACCCGCAAGCGGCCCAGAGGAGCCACACGCGTGGCGAAAGCGGTCGATTGGAAAGCCATGATGTCGTTATTCATATTGATCCAGCACGGACGGCGTGATCGGCTGCGCGGTCACCGGCTGGTAGCCGGGCACGTTCAGACGAATCACGTCGATCGGATTGTTCCCCACCTTCGACAAACCCTTGAATTCGATCTGGGCAAAGATATGCGTCGTATAGCCCGAAACCGCATTGCTGTAGCGCTGTACCGCCAGTCGGCCGACCCAGCAGTCCGCCACATACTCGAGGCCAAGCAGCATATCCGACGGCTTGCGCGCATCCAGGTCGTAACCGATGCGGCCCAGACCGTACAGGCGCCGTGTGATCGGCCACTGCGTTGAGATATCGGCCTGTTCCAGAGGCAGTTGGCCGGTATTGGCATCTTGCCGGTAATAGCGGTAGCCCAGGTTGATCACCTTGTTGGCTTCCGGCTTCCAGCTGAACGCGACCGTCGAGCGCATGATGCGGTCGATGTCCTGATTGTACTGAAGGTTCGTATCGAAAAAGATGCCGCGGAACATCTGGATCGTGGTCGCGCCCAGAAGGTCCGAATAGCGGCGCACCGACGTCGGCGCCGCCCCCGCCAGCGTCACGCGCTGTCCTTCAAAATCGATGCGTTGCGCGATCGTGGCCCGCAAGCGCTCAATGCCTGACTCCGCCTCAATGAAGCGCGTGGTCACGCCCGCCGTCAGTTTGTTGTTGTCGGCAATGCGGTCATAGCCGGTGTACGGGTTCTCCGTAAAGATCTGGCCGAGGTTGTAGTCCGACTGACCGGTATCGAACAACGGAATCTGCGACTGATCGCGATACGGCGTGTACACATAGAACACGCGCGGCTCCAGCGTCTGGATGTAGTTGACGCCAAACAGCTTGGTGACCAGCGGCGCATCGCGCTCAAAGGTCATGCCCGAATCGAGCGAGAACGTGGGCAGCGTGCGATTGATCTGCGTGTCCTGCGTATCGCCTGCAGGACGATCCAGGCGGTATGCGGTGGTGTTGAGGATGAACTTCGGCGTGACGTACCAGCCCGGACGGATGATCGGGTAGCTGATCGTCGGCTGCATGAACAGCCGCTCGCCCTGGACAGTATTGGCCGTTGGGATCGAGAACCGGGTGTAATCGGTCTGGAAGGTGACGTCGAACCCTGCGAGGTCATAGCGCATATATGACAGATTCAACTGCGGTACGCGTTCGTACGGTGCGGCGAGCGGCGTGGTGGCCGTAGACAATGTCTGGAATTTCAGCACGCTTGCGGAGGCAATCCAATCACCAATGGTGTAGGAGAGACTGCCCTGCTGGACGTACTGACGCTGCGTCGCCGTGACGATGCTGCGGCCCAGGTCATCCGGGTAGGTGTTATCGGAAACCTTGTTGTAGTTGATGTAGCCGGTCAGGCCTGGCGCCAAGCTCTGGGTGTGTACTGCCGAAATCGACCAACGATTGCGACCCGCCTCACGATCATCGGGCAGGAATTCGCCGCGCAGGACGCCGCTGTACGACGTATCGAGATAACGGTACTCGGCGCCAAGCTGCAGGCCACGCTGGCTCAGCAGACGCGGGTACAACGTCAGATCGCGGTTCGGCGCGATGTTGAAGTAGTACGGCAGCGTGACGTCCGCCCCGCTGCGGCTGTTGTAGCCGAAGACGGGTGCCAGGAAGCCGCTGCGCCGGTCGTCATTGAGCGGGAAGTCCATGATCGGCGCGGCAAACACCGGCACACCGAAGAAGTGCAGCACGCCGTTGCGGCCAGTGCCGACCTGGCGGTCGCTGTCGATGTCGATGCGGCTTGCGCTGAAGTACCAGTCGACGTTGTCGGGCGAGCACGTAGTGTACGTACCGCGCGTGATGCGGCTGTTGTCCTTGTCGATGAAATCGATGCGGTCTGCGGTGCCGTGCCCGCCGGTCGTGTGGAACTCGTACGTGGGCGTGCTAATGGTGCCTTCGTTGGCGGTGACCTTGAGCTTGGCGTCCGGGCCGGTGACGAGCGTGCCGCCCTTGAACAGACGCACGTTGCCGGTGGCGGTGGCAACGTCGGTGTCCTGGTTGTAGTCGAGCGTGTCGCCCTTGAGCACCGAACCGTTGCGGCGCAGTTCGCCATGGCCGCGCAGGTGGATGTCTTCGTTGGTGCGGCCGTCCATCTTGTCGGCCGCGGTAAAGGTGGGGACGGTGTTGTCCGGGCGCTGGACGGGCTCGGCCATCTTGGGCACCAGCGGGCTGCCGCCGGGCGTGGTCGGGCCGGACGTGGCCAGGGCTGTGACCGACGAGGCCGGGGTGACAGCAGGCGCCGTCGCTTGCGTGGTGTCCGCGCTCTGCGCCGCGGACGTCGCTGTCCAGACACCGGCCACCGCAAATACCAGCGGGCGCAATGCCAGCGTGCCACGCCGGTTGGCGGGCCGCTGATCGGGCGCGGCAACAGCAGCGCGCTGCCGGTTTTTCCTGGCTCGGTTCGGTTCGGTCATGCAGATCGGGAACAGGGCCGCGCGCGCAACGGCACGCACAGGCACAAAATCAGTCAGTACTGCGATCAATCCCGCCGCCGGACGCGGCCTGGACAGGGCCGGCGCTCGCTCGCGGCGAAACTCGGTCGGGTATTATACGGGGCTTCCTTCCAGCCTCATTCCAGCATTCTCTCAGCATGGCTTCGACCCCTGGCGCCGCAGCAGGCGCAACCGACGCACGCCTTGGCCAACTGCGCGACTGGCTCGGCACATTGCCCGCCGCCCACGGCTTGCGCATCGACACGCTGCAACCCGCTTCGGCCGATGCCAGCTTCCGCCGCTATTTCCGCCTGGACAGCGCAGTCAGTGGCAAACCCGGCACGCTGGTCGTCATGGACGCCCCGCCGCCGCAGGAAGATTGCCGCCCGTTTGTCCACGTGGCGGGCCTGCTGAATGGGGCCGGCGTGCATGCACCTCAGGTGCTGGAGCAGGATCTCGCGCAGGGCTTCCTGCTGCTAACCGATCTGGGCCCGCAAACGTATCTGCAATCGCTGCGCGAGCACGATTTCGACCTCGCCTACGCCAACACGCTGTTCCGCCCGGCCATCCATACCCTGGTGCGCTGGCAATTGGCCTCACGCGAGGGGGAGCTTCCCCCGTATGACGAAGTGCTGCTGCGCCGCGAGCTGTCGCTGTTTCCCGACTGGTATGTCGAGCGCCACCTGCAACGCCCGCTGGACGCCGCGCAGCGCGAATCGCTCGACAAGGTGTTCAAGCTGCTGGTCGACAGCGCCTTGGCCCAGCCGCGCGTGTACGTCCACCGTGACTACATGCCGCGCAACCTGATGATCAACGTGGCCGACCCGTCGCAGCCGGGCGTGCTGGACTTCCAGGACGCCGTCTACGGCCCGATCACCTACGACGCCGCCTCGCTGCTGCGCGATGCCTTTTTGTCGTGGGACGAAGAGCAGGAGCTGGATTGGGCCGTGCGCTACTGGGAAGCCGCCCGCGCCGCCAAGCTGCCCGTGGACGACGACTTCGGCGAGTTCTACCGCGCGCTCGAATGGATGGGCGCGCAACGCCATCTGAAGGTAGCCGGCATCTTCGCGCGCCTGCGCTACCGCGACGGCAAGACCGGCTACGTGGAAGACACTCCGCGCTTCATCGCCTACCTGCGCCGTGTATGCAGCCGCTACAACGCGCTGGCACCGTTGGCCCGCCTGCTCGATCAACTCGAAGATCGCGCGCAGCAGATCGGCTATACGTTCTGATGGCTTCCCGCCGCGCCGTCGAGTTTCGCGCCGGCATGCTGGCACTCGCGCCCATGTTGCTGGGCGTGGTGCCGTTCGGCCTGATCTACGGCGTGCTGGCCACGTCCGCCGGCATGCCCGCGTGGCTTGCCGTGGTGATGAGCGCCATCGTTTTCGGTGGCGCCTCGCAGATGATCCTCGTGCAATTGTGGGCCGGTGGCGCGCCCGCGCTGGTGATTGCGGCGACGGTCTCGATGGTGAATCTGCGGCATGCGCTGTATTCGGCCAGCATCGCGCCGGCGCTCGCGCATCTGCCACGCCGCTGGAAATGGCTGATCGCCTATCTGCTGACCGACGAGGCGTTCGCCGCCATGAACCGCCGCGTTGTCACCGCGCAGCCTGGCAGCGAGGAAGCCGCCTACCGCCACTGGTACTTCCTTGGCGCTGGCGTGGCGCTGTGGTCGAGCTGGCAGGCGTCGACGATCGTCGGCGTGGTGCTGGGCGCGCAGGTGCCGACCTCGTGGCCGCTTGATTTCTTCCTGCCGCTCACGTTCATCGCCATCGTGGTGCCGGCGCTGCGCACGCGTGCCCAGCTGGCCGCTGCCGTGACCGGCGCCGCGCTGGCCGTGGCCTGGACGGGCTGGCCGCACAAGCTGGGGCTGATGAGCGCGGCATGTGTGGGCATCGCCGTCGGCGCGCTGGTTGAGCGCTTGCTCGCCCGACCGTCCGACAAGGGGGCCACCGCATGAAAGCCCTCATCCTCTTAGGCGTGTTACTGATTTCCGGCGCGGCCACCTACCTGATCCGCCTATCGTTCATCGCGCTGGAAGGGCGCATGAACCTGCCGATGTGGTTCCGCAGCGCCCTGCCCTACGTGCCGGCCGCGATGTTGACCGCGCTGATCGCGCCCGATCTGCTGATGCGTGACGGCGCGCTCGCAGTGTCGGTCGACAACCCCCGTCTGCTTGCCGGCATCGTCGCCATCGTCATCGCACGGGTGACAAAGAGCGCGATGTGGACCATCGTCGGCGGCATGGCCGTGCTGCTGATTCTTATGAAGGTGATGGCTTGAATTCGACGACGCGCGCCATGATTTTTGCAGCGGGCCGTGGCGACCGCATGCGCCCGCTGACCGACCACACGCCCAAACCCCTGCTCAACGTGGGCGGCAAACCGCTGATCGTCTGGCAGATCGAGCGCCTGGCTGCAGCCGGCGTGCGCGACATTGTCATCAACCACGCGTGGCTCGGCGTGCAGATCGAAGCCGCGCTCGGAGATGGCAGCGCGTGGGGCGTGCGCCTCGCGTATTCACCGGAACGGCAAGCGCTGGAAACGGCAGGCGGCGTCGCCCAGGCGATGCCGCTGCTGCATGCCGGCGATGGGCACAGCGTATTCATTGCTGTCAGCGGCGATGTGTTCTGCGATTACGACTACACCGTGCTATGCGACCGTGCGCCCGCGATGGCGGCGCAAGCGATACCCGGCATGCATTTGGTGATGGTGCCCAATCCGCCCTATCACCTGCGCGGCGATTTCGCCCTGGATGACCAAGGCACACTCCACGCCGAAGGCCCCGAGCGTCTCACGTTCGGCAACATCGGCTTGTACGACACGCGCCTGTTTGCCGGCATCGCGCCCGGTACGCGGCTGGCGATGACGCCGCTGTACCACCAGGCCATCGCCGAAGGCCGCGCTACGGGCGAGCGCTTCGACGGGCGCTGGGAAAACGTCGGGACGCCAGCGCAGCTGGCCGCGCTCGACGCGGAAGTCGCGTCGCGCTAAGCACTTACGCCATCGCGGCGCTCAGCGATTCCGCCGTCATCGGGCGGCCCAACAAGTAGCCCTGCAGCGAGTGACAACCGAGCCGCGTCAGAAACGCCTGCTGCTCGGCCGTCTCCACACCTTCTGCGACGATGCGCAGGTTCAGCGTCTGGCCCAGCGCCACGATGGCCGAGACGATGGCCGCGTCTTCCGTGTCGTGCGCCAGGTCGCGCACGAAACCGCGATCAATCTTCAGCTCGCTGGCAGGCAAGCGCTTGAGATACAGCAGGCTTGAATAACCGGTGCCGAAATCGTCGATCGAAATCCGCACACCCATCGCATCGAGCTGCTGCAGGATCTGCAGGCTTGCGTCAACGTCGCGCATGGCGGTCGATTCCGTAATCTCCAGCGTCAAGCTGCGGGGGTCCAGCGCATGGCGCGCGAGCGTGTCGCGCACGGTGTCGATGAGCGCGACATGGCCAAACTGCAACGCAGAGAGATTCACGGCGACGGTCCAGCCGGTGCGCCCCTCGCGGTGCCATTGCGCCATCTGGCGGCAGGCTTCGTCCAGCACCCATGCGCCCAGCGGCACGATCAGCCCGGTCTTCTCGGCCAGCGGGATGAACTCGTCGGCGGGCACCAGGCCGCGCTGCGGATGCTGCCAGCGCACCAGCGCCTCCACGCCCATGATCGGCCCGTTGGGCGCGTTGAACTTGGGCTGGTAATGCAGCACGAGTTCGTGCCGCTCGACCGCGCGGCGCAGGTCTTGCACGAGCTGCAACTGCTGATGCACGTCGGCGTTCATTGACGGCTCGAAGAAACTGTAGGCGTTCCGGCCCAGGCCCTTCGCGTGGTACATCGCCGCATCGGCATTGGTCAGCAGATCGTGCTGGTTGCCGCCGTCGCCCGGGTAGATCGCAATGCCGATGCTGGTGGAAACACGCAACTCGTGACCGCCCGCCATGAAGGGCTCGCGCACCACTTCCAGCAGCGCGTCGGCCAGGGTGCCGGCGTCTTCCGGATCGTCCACATAGGCGAGCACGACGAATTCATCGCCGCCGACACGCGCCACGGTGTCCTGCTGCCGCACCCGCGCGCCGATGCGCTGCGCCACGTCGATCAGCAACAGATCGCCCACGTGGTGGCCATAGACATCGTTGACGGACTTGAAGCCATCCAGGTCCATGAACATGAGCGCGAAGCGGCGCTTCTCGCGTTCAGCCGTGCGGATCGCCTGGGTCAGGCGGTCTTCCAGCAGGACGCGGTTGGACAGCTTGGTCAGGTTGTCGTGCAGCGCTAGGTAGGCCAGCTCCTTGTTGGCCGCGGCCAGCGAGTTCGCCAGCAAGGCGGTGCGCGCTTCCATGCGCATGTCGAGCACCGAGATGATGAGCGCGATAGCCAGCACCGCCAGCGTCACGATGATGATGACCAGCGCCAGCCATTCGGCACTCGCCCCGGTGTGCGCAGCGCCGCACACACTGCCGAATGGAAACGCTGCCGCCGACATGCCCGTGTAGTGCATGCCGACGATGGCCACGCCCATCACCACCGCCGAACCGGCACGCAGTGCACGAACGCGCCGCGACTGCCGCCGCAGGCGGAACGCGATCCACAGCGCCACGCCCGACGCCAGCACGGCAATCACGATCGACAGCGCAAACCTCGCGGGGTTGTATTGAATGCCGGGGTTCATGCGCAGCGCGGCCATGCCGGTGTAGTGCATGCCCGCGACACCCGCGCCCATGAGCAGCGCACCGCCTGCCAGGCGCGGCCAAGGCAATTCACGCCGGCTGACCAGCCACAACGCAAACATCGACGCTCCAATGCCGATGGCGAGCGAGGTCAGCGTGATGCCAACGTCATATCCAACGGGGATCGGCAGGTTCAGCGCCAGCATGCCGACAAAGTGCATCGACCAGATACCCAGCCCCATGGCCGATGCGCCGCCGATGAGCCACCACGACGCCGCGCGGCCTTGCGCCGTGACGACACGTCCTGCCATATCCAGCGCCGTATATGACGCCAGGATGGCCACGAAGAGGGAAAGCAGGACAAGAAGAGGGTTGTAACTGCTGGCGAGCATCGGTTCTCCTGGGCAGGCCGATCCAATGCGGCCAGTCCACTGCAGGCGGAGGTCGCAACCGGGATGCAAAACAGGTCAGTATTAACGGCGGCGGCCGCCCGAGACTTTAGGAGAGGCCGTCCGCAGCGCACAAGTCTCCTTTCGGGTGTGGCAATGCCCCTCCTGCGAATGCCCGCCGGGCGCGGCGTTACAATCGACGCATCCTTTTTGCTGCCGGAAAACACGCTATGTCCGCCACCGAACTCGCTTTCCTCCAGACCTATCGCCAGCGCCGGGAGCGCGTCGTGCAGTGGCTGCGCGCGGCATCGGGTGGCAATGGCGGCGTCGCCATCGTGCCGACCGCACCTGAGGCGATGCGCAACCGCGACAGCGACTACCCCTACCGGCACGACAGCTACTTCTATTACCTGACCGGCTTTACCGAGCCCGAAGCGGTGCTTGCCATCGTGGTCCCCGCTGGCAGCGCCCCCGCGCGCAGCGTGCTGTTCTGCCGGCCCAAGCATGAAGAGCGCGAAATCTGGGACGGCTTCCGCTTCGGCCCCGAAGCCGCTAAGGAAGCCTTCGGCCTGGATGAGGCGGACTCGGTGGAAGAGATCGACGCGACGCTGCCCAAGCTGCTCGCCAACGCTGCGGCCGTCGCTTATCCGCTGGCTGAAAGCGGCATATTCGACCGCCGCATGCGCCGCTGGCTCGACGCGGTGCGCATGCAAGGCCGCGCAGGTGTGTCGTCGCCACACCAGGCGCTGGACGTGCGCGCCATCCTCGACGAGCTGCGCCTGTTCAAAGACCCGAGTGAACTCGACATCATGCGTCGTGCCGGCCGCATCTCCGCGGGAGCGCATGTGCGCGCCATGCAGGCTTCACGTGCCGGCCTGCGTGAATACCATCTCGAAGCCGAGCTGCTGTACGAATTCCGCCGCCACGGTGCGCAAAGCGTCGCCTACAACTCCATCGTTGCCACTGGCCCCAACGCTTGCGTGCTGCACTACCGTGCCGGCGACGCCGAACTGCGCGACGGCGATCTCTGCCTGATCGACGCCGGCTGCGAGCTGGACGGCTACGCATCGGACATCACGCGCACGTTCCCGGTGAACGGCCGCTTCACGGGCCCGCAACGCGAGCTGTATGCGCTTGTGGTTGCCGCGCAGGAAGCCGCCCTGGCCGAAACGCGCCCGGGCGTGCCGTATAACGTGCCGCACGATGCCGCCACGCGCGTGCTGGCGCAAGGCATGCTCGACACTGGCCTGCTTGACCGCAACACGGTCGGCACGCTTGACGACGTGATCGCCGGTGGCCAATACCGCCAGTTCTACATGCACCGCACTGGCCACTGGCTCGGCATGGACGTGCACGACGTGGGCGAATACCGCACACCCGGCACCGCCGCGCCTGCAGAAGGCGAACGCCCGTGGCGCCCGCTGGAAGCCGGTATGGTGCTGACCGTCGAACCCGGCATCTACGTGCGCCCCGCGCCTGGCGTGCCGGAACAGTACTGGCACATCGGCATCCGCATTGAAGACGACGCCATCGTCACGCCCGAAGGCTGCGAAATCATCACGCGCGACGTGCCCGTGGCCCCGGACGAAATCGAACTGGTGATGCGGAGCCAGGCATGACCGACAGCATCACAGCAAGCAACGCGGTGCCGGATTTCGACGTCGCCATCGTCGGCGCCGGGCCCGTCGGGCTGGCGCTGGCCAACTGGTTGCTGCGCGACACCGACTGGCGCATCGCCCTGTTCGATGCGCGCGATGCTGAAGCCGCCGCGCGAGACCCGCGCTCGCTGGCGCTCTCGCATGGCTCGCGCGTGCTGCTGCAGGAGATTGGCGGGTGGCCCAAGCGCGCCACGCCCATCACGCACATCCACGTCTCGCAACGCGGCCACTTCGGGCAAGCGCATATCCGCCGTGAAGACTACGACGTCCCGGCGCTCGGCCACGTCGTGCAATACGGTAACCTGAGCGCCGCGCTCAACGCCGCACTTGGCACGCAGATGGCGCGCCACCCAAACCGCCTCACCCGCTACGACCACACGCCCGTGGAGCGCGTCGAACAACTGCCGCGAGCCGACGGCACCATCGCCCCGGCACGCGTGCGGGCGCTACGCGAAGGGCGTCATCCGCTGGCCATCGAAACCGAAGTCGTCATCCAGGCCGAAGGCGGCTTGTTCGACGACGCACGCAAGCAGCAAGGCGGTATCGGCCACGCACGGCGCCGCGATTACGGCCAGACCGCCATCGTCGCGCACGTGCGCTGCAGCGCGCCGCTGGAAGGCTGGGCATGGGAGCGCTTCACACCCGAAGGCCCGCTCGCATTGCTGCCGCAAGATGACGCGCAGGGCCCTGGCTACGCGCTCGTCTGGTGCTGCGCGCCCGACGAAGCACGCCGACGCGCAGCGTTGCCCGACGACGCCTTCCTCGCTGAACTGGGTGCTGCCTTTGGCGAGCGCATGGGCCGCTTCACGCACGCCAGCCCGCGCCACACATTCGCGCTCGGGCTGCACGCGCAGCGCATTCCGGTCGACCGCCGCGTCGCCGCCATCGGCAATGCCGCGCAGACGATCCACCCCGTGGCGGGCCAGGGCTTCAACCTCGGCCTGCGCGACGCGTTCGAAATGGCGCGCGCGCTTCGGGATGGGGCAACGGCAGCCACGCTCGCCCGTTTCGCGCGCGAACGCGCGTTTGACCGCGCTGTCACCATCGGCCTGACCGATTTGCTGCCGCGCGCGTTTGCCGTGCCGGGCCGGCCGTTTGGCCACCTGCGCGGCGCCGCGCTTACGCTGCTGGAATGCCTGCCGCCGCTCAAACACGGGCTGGCCCGGCAGATGATGTTCGGGCAGCGAGGTTAACGGATGGCGTTTGCCGAGGTCAGCACTGCGGGCGATCGCCAGCAGATCACCGTGGTGGGCGCCGGCATTGTCGGCACGGCATGCGCGCTGCAGCTGCAGCGGGAGGGTCATCAGGTCACGCTGCTCGATCAGGCGGGCATTGGCGAAGGCTGCTCGTTCGGCAACGCCGGCTGCCTGAGCGTGGCGTCGGTCGTGCCGATGGCGCTGCCGGGCATGCTCAAGCAGGTGCCCAAATGGCTGGCCGATCCGATGGGTCCGCTGACGGTGCGTTGGCCCTATCTGCCGCGCGCCTTGCCCTGGCTGCTGCAATGGGTGCTCGCAGGCAACGAGGCGCAAGCCCGTGCGACGGCGCAGCCTCTGGCGAGCCTCTTCAGCGCGACCTTCCCCGGTTATCGCAACCTGCTCGACGCCGCGCAATACGACGGCCTGATCCGCCAGGCGGGCCACCTGTATGTGTGGCGCACGCTGGCACGTTCGTCGGGCGATGTGCTGGCGCAGTCCATTCGCGACGCCACCGGCGTGCGCTCGCAAGCCCTGAGCGCCGGTGAAGCGCGCGAACTGGAGCCTGCGCTGGCTGCCGACATCCAATCCGGTCTGCTGCTGCCGGACAACGGCTTCACGATCAACCCGGAACGGCTCGTCAAGACGCTGGCATCCAACTTCATAGCGGCCGGCGGCACCTTCCTGCGCCGGAAGGTCCTGGACGTGGAATTCGGCCGAAGCGACTTCGGCGGCCCGACGCGGCTGCACACCGATTGCGGCACGCTGCCCGTGTCGAAGCTTGTGCTGTGCGCAGGCGCATGGTCGATGCGGCTGGGGGCCAAGCTCACCAGCATCCGCATTCCGCTCGACACCGAACGCGGCTATCACGCCACGCTGCGCGCTCCCACCGTGCAGCCCTCGCGGCCGATCATGGATTGCGAGCGCAAGTTCATCGCCACGCCCATGGAAGGCGGCTTGCGCATTGCCGGCACCGTGGAGATCGGCGGGTTGGACGCGCCGCCTGACTATCGCCGCGCCCGCATTCTCATCCAGCAGGGCCAGCAGCTCTTTCCGGGCCTCAGATTCTCGGATGACAGCCAATGGATGGGCCATCGACCCTCCCTGCCCGACAGCCTGCCCGTGATCGACCGCTCTGAGCGCCACCGCAACGTGTTTTTCGCGTTCGGGCACGGCCATCTGGGCATGACGGGCGCGCCAGGCACCGCCCAACTCATCGCCGATCTGGTCAGCGAGCGCAAACCCTTCATCGACGCCCACGCCTACGGCCTGCAACGGTTCCGCTAGCGCCAGCCACGGCAAGCACCCGGCCGCCGACCGCACTGCCGCATAGTTTGTGCACAACATTTAGGCAATCCGGCGGTTTGGCGGTAAAATCTCGTCCTCGCATTTTTTCACTCCCGTCGCTCCGCCCGATCGTCGTTCGACTCTGGGCGGAAGGGGTGATTTTTCGTTTCTTTCAGCCGCGTCTTCCTCGCCAGCCTTGCAGATCGGACCCCATACCCTTCGCAACAACCTGTTCGTCGCGCCCATGGCGGGTGTGACGGACCGCCCGTTCCGCCAGCTCTGCAAACGGCTGGGCGCGGGCTATGCGGTGTCGGAAATGGTCGCGTCCAACGCGCAGTTGTGGAAAAGCGAGAAGACGATGCGGCGCGCCAACCACACGGGCGAGGTCGAGCCGATTGCCGTGCAGATCGCCGGCGCCGAGCCGATGATGATGGCCGAAGCCGCGCGCTACAACGTCGATCGCGGCGCGCAGATCATCGACATCAACATGGGCTGCCCGGCCAAGAAGGTGTGCAACGTGGCCGCCGGCTCTGCACTGCTGCAGAACGAGCCGCTGGTCCAGCGCATTGTCGAGGCGGTGGTGGGTGCAGTGGGCGATCGCGTGCCGGTGACGCTGAAAATCCGCACCGGGTGGGACCGCGAACACCGCAACGCATTGAGCGTGGCGCGCATTGCACAGGACGCCGGCATCAGCATGCTGACCGTGCACGGCCGCACGCGCGCCGATCTGTATCACGGTGAAGCGGAATACGACACCATCGCCGCGGTCAAGGCGTCGGTACGCATTCCGGTGGTGGCCAACGGCGATATCACCACGCCGGCCAAGGCCAAGCACGTGCTGGCCGTGACGGGCGCCGACGCCATCATGATCGGCCGCGCAGCGCAGGGGCGCCCGTGGTTGTTCCGCGAGATTTCCCACTTCCTGCAAACCGGCACGCTGCTGCCCGCACCGGAAGTCGAAGAGATTCGCGGCATCATGAATGCGCATCTGGAAGAGCACTACGCGTTCTATGGCGAATACACCGGCGTGCGCACCGCACGCAAGCACATCGCCTGGTACACGCGCGGGTTGGCGGGGGCCAACCTGTTCCGCCACCGCATGAACACCATCGAAGACACCGCGGCCCAACTGGCGGCCGTCAACGCGTTCTTCGACGAGCAGCGTGCGCTGTCCGACCGTCTGGTCTACGAAGACCAGACCACCGGTGGCGGCCACCCCACGACGGGCAACAACGACAACAACAAGGAACTGCTTGCCGCATGAGCCGCAACCCGATCGAACGTTGCATCCGCGACAGCCTGGATGCGTATTACCGCGACCTGGACGGCGAGAACCCGTCCAACGTCTACGACATGGTGCTGCAGGCCATTGAACGGCCGCTGCTGGAAACCGTGATGGAATGGGCTTCCAACAACCAGTCGCAGGCGGCCGACTACCTCGGCATCAACCGCAACACGCTGCGCAAGAAGTTGCAGCAGCACGGCCTAATCTGAGGTCGCAGGCCGGCCTTTGAACCGATTTCCTTTCTGACGGCGCCTCCTGCCAGTTTGGCAAACCCAGCGCCACACCCGCCCACCGGCGTTTCCACCATGATCCAGCAAGCCCTGCTTTCCGTTTCCGACAAGACCGGCATCGTCGACTTTGCCCGTGCCCTGCACGAGCGCGGCGTCAAGCTCCTCTCCACCGGCGGCACCGCCAAGCTGCTCGCCGAGTCCGGCCTGCCCGTGACGGAAGTGGCGGACTACACCGGCTTTCCGGAAATGCTCGACGGCCGCGTGAAGACGCTGCACCCGAAGGTGCACGGCGGCATCCTGGCCCGCCGCGACCTGCCCGAACACATGGCCGCGCTGTCCGAACACAGCATCCCGACCATCGACCTGCTGGTGGTGAACCTGTACCCGTTCCAGCAAACGGTGGCCAAGGACGAATGCTCGCTGGCCGACGCCATCGAGAACATCGACATCGGCGGCCCGACCATGCTGCGCTCGGCCGCGAAGAACCATCGTGACGTGACGGTCATCGTTGACCCGGCCGACTACGCCACCGTGCTGGCCGAAATGCAGGCCAACAACAACACGGTTGGCTACGAGACCAACTTCATGCTGGCCAAGAAGGTGTTCGCGCACACCGCGCAGTACGACGGTGCGATCACGAATTACCTGACGAGCCTTGGCGCCGATAAGTCGCACAGCACGCGCAGCGCCTATCCGCAAACGCTGAACCTGGCCTTCGACAAGGTGCAGGAAATGCGCTACGGCGAGAACCCGCACCAGTCCGCCGCGTTCTACCGCGACCTGAAGGTCGTGGACGGCGCGCTCGCCAACTACACGCAACTGCAGGGCAAGGAGCTGTCGTACAACAACATCGCCGACGCCGATGCCGCATGGGAATGCGTGAAGTCGTTCGACCCGGCCAAGGGCGCGGCGTGCGTGATCATCAAACACGCCAACCCGTGCGGCGTGGCCATCGGCGGTACCGCGCAGGAAGCGTATGAGAAGGCCTTCAAGACCGACTCGACCTCGGCCTTCGGGGGCATCATCGCCTTCAACGTGCCGCTGGATGAAGCGGCTGCGCAGGTGGTGGCCAAGCAGTTCGTGGAAGTGCTGATCGCCCCGGGCTTCTCGGAAGGCGCGCGTGCGGTGTTTGCTGCCAAGCAAAACGTGCGTGTGCTGGAGATTCCGCTGGGCAAGGGCGTGAACGCGTACGACTTCAAGCGCGTTGGCGGCGGCCTGCTGGTGCAGAGCCCGGATGCCAAGAACGTGCAACCGAGCGAACTGCGCGTGGTGACCAAGCGCCACCCGACCCCGAAGGAGATGGACGACCTGATGTTTGCCTGGCGCGTCGCCAAGTTCGTCAAGTCGAACGCCATCGTGTTCTGCGGCGGCGGCATGACGCTGGGCGTGGGCGCCGGCCAGATGAGCCGTGTGGACTCGGCCCGCATCGCGAGCATCAAGGCGCAGAACGCCGGCCTGACGCTGGCAGGTTCGGCTGTGGCATCGGATGCGTTCTTCCCGTTCCGCGATGGCCTGGACGTGGTGGTCGACGCTGGCGCCTCGTGCGTGATCCAGCCGGGCGGCTCGGTGCGCGACGATGAAGTCATCGCTGCCGCCGACGAGCGCAACGTGGCAATGATCTTCACGGGCACGCGCCACTTCCGCCACTAAACGGCACGGTCGTTCGACCGATCAGCGGGGCAAGGCGTAGACTGGCGCCTGCCCCGTTTTTCTTTTCTGCTCCGCTCCATTTCATGCGCATCCTCGGCATCGATCCCGGCCTTCGCACCACGGGTTTCGGCGTGCTCGAACGGCACGGCCACAAGCTCGTCTACGTGGCCTCGGGCACGATCAAGAGCAACGGCAATGCCGACCTGCCCAGCCGCCTGAAGACGCTGTACGACGGCGTCTCTGAACTGGTGAGCACCTACCGGCCGGACTGCGCTTCCATCGAAAAGGTGTTCGTCAACGTCAACCCGCAATCGACGCTGCTGTTGGGCCAGGCGCGCGGCGCGGTGATCTGCGGCCTGATGAGCGGCAACCTGCCGGTGTTCGAATACACCGCGCTGCAACTGAAGCAGGCCGTGGTTGGCTACGGCCGCGCCAATAAGGATCAGGTGCAGGAAATGGTCGTGCGCCTGCTCAACCTCGAAGGCAAACCCGGTGCCGATGCATCCGACGCGCTGGGCGTGGCCATCTGTCATGCGCACGGCGGCGAGACACTGGCCGCCATGGCCGGGCTGGCGCCGCAGCTTGCGCAAAAGGGCTTGCGCGTGCGGCGCGGGCGCCTCGTCGGCTGACAGGATTCTTAAGGACGACGGGTAGCTGCGCGCATACACGGCGACTACCATGCGGGTATCCGTCTTCAGGAGCCTCCGATGCTGCGCCGTCTCATCCTGCTGAGCCCGTTCGTCTTGAGCGCCTCCCTGGCCTTGTCGGCCTGCCGGCTGGAATACAATCACGGCGGCGGCGGGGGCAACACCACGCCCATCGCCACCGTCCAGGTGATCGGCCATCGCGGTGCGCCGGCACTGCGGCCCGAGCACACGCTGGCCTCATACCAGAAGGCCATCGACGATGGCGCCGACATCATCGAGCCCGATCTCGTCTCCACCAAGGACGGCGTGCTGGTTGCGCGCCACGAGAACGAAATCTCCGGCACGACCAACGTGGCCGACGTGGCAGCGTTTGCCGGCCGCAAGACCACCAAGACGATCGACGGCCAGAGTGTCACCGGCTGGTTCACCGAAGACTTCACGCTGGGGGAACTGAAAACGCTGCGCGCACGCGAGCGCATCCCGAGCATCCGCCCCGACAACGTCGCCTACAACGACCAGTTCGACATCCCCACGCTCGACGAGATCATCGTGCTGGCGCGGGACCAATCCGCCAGGCTCGGCCGCAACATCGGCATCTATCCGGAAACGAAACACCCGACGTATTTCCAGTCGATCGGCCTGCCGCTGGAAGACAGGTTGATCGACGGCCTGCGCCGCGACGCCTTTACGGCCAGCCGCACCACGGTCTACATCCAGTCGTTCGAAGTCGCCAACCTCAAGGCGATTCGCAACAAGATCGGCAGCAGCCAACCCAACTGGAAGCTCGTGCAACTGATGGGCACATCCAGCCGGCAGCCCTACGATTTTGTGGTCGCCAAAGACAGCCGCACCTTCGGCGACATGATGACCAGCCAAGGCATGCGCGACATCGCCGCGTATGCCAATGGTGTCGGCCCTGACAAGAGCAGCATCATGGGCCTGGATGCCAACGGCCGACTCACTGACCCGACCGACCTGATCCGCAACGCGCACGACGCCGGGCTGATCGTCCACCCGTACACATTCCGCCCCGAGAACACCTTCTTGCCGCCGTCGCTGCGCAGCGGTGCTGACAACACGCGCAACGTCAACGGCTCGATTACGGAAATCCAGGCGTTCCTGCGTGCGGGCGTCGACGGCTTCTTCACCGATGACCCGGCTGCCGGGCGGCAAGCCGTGTCGACCTTCCAGCGTTAGTTTTCGCGCATCAATCCGTAGCGAGCGGCCGACCCCGGATCGGGTCTCGCAGAAGGTTTGGGCTACACTGCGTCCCGTTTTGGACGAGGAACCCCACCCATGATCGGACGCATCGCCGGGACGCTGATCGAAAAGAACCCGCCGCACCTGCTGGTCGATTGCCACGGCGTCGGCTACGAGATCGACGTGCCGATGAGCACGTTCTACAACCTCCCCGCCACCGGCGAAAAGGTCGTGCTGCTCACGCAGCAGATCGTGCGAGAGGACGCGCACCTGCTCTACGGTTTCGGCACCGCCGCCGAGCGCGAAACCTTTCGCCAGCTCATCAAGATTTCCGGCATCGGCGCGCGCATCGCGCTGGCGGTGCTGTCGGGCATGTCGGTGGCCGAACTCGCGCAGGCCGTCACGCTTCAGGAAGCCGGGCGGCTGACGCGCATCCCGGGCATTGGCAAGAAGACGGCCGAGCGCCTGCTGCTCGAACTCAAGGGCAAGCTGGGCGCCGATCTGGGTGCGGTGGCCGGCGGCCCTGCCGTCTCAGACGACGCGGTCGACGTGCTCAACGCCTTGCTGGCGCTGGGGTATTCCGACAAGGAAGCGGCGCTCGCCATCAAGCAGGTGCCGGCCGGTACGGGCGTCTCCGAAGGCATCAAGCTGGCGCTCAAGGCGCTCTCCAAGGGCTGACGCCCGAGGCGCGGCGAAACGGTAGAATGGCCTGCTCGCGCCGCCCCGGCGCCGTCTGCCCGTCATGATCGAAACCGACAAGCTCGCCGCCAAGGCTGTTTCTGCTGAGCGCATCATCTCAGCCTCCCCCGCCTCCCCCAACGAGGAGGCGTTCGAGCGCGCGCTGCGCCCCAAGCTGCTAGACGAATATGTCGGCCAAGAAAAGGTGCGCGGCCAGCTCGACATCTTCATGACCGCGGCCAAGAACCGCAGCGAAGCGCTGGACCACGTGCTGTTGTTCGGGCCGCCGGGCTTGGGCAAGACGACGCTGGCGCACATCATTGCGCGCGAGATGGGCGTCAACCTGCGCCAGACCTCCGGCCCCGTGCTGGAGCGCCCGGGCGACCTGGCCGCACTGCTCACGAACCTCGAAGCCAACGACGTCCTCTTCATCGACGAGATCCATCGGCTCTCGCCCGTGGTAGAGGAAATCCTGTACCCGGCGCTGGAGGACTACCAGATCGACATCATGATCGGTGAGGGCCCGGCGGCGCGCTCGGTCAAGCTGGATCTGCAGCCGTTCACGCTCGTGGGCGCCACCACGCGCGCCGGCATGCTGACCAACCCGCTGCGCGACCGCTTCGGCATCGTCGCCCGGCTTGAGTTTTATACGCCTGCCGAACTGGCGAAGATCGTCACGCGTTCATCGGGCCTGCTGAACGCTCATATCGTCGACGAAGGTGCGCTGGAAATTGCCAAGCGCTCGCGCGGCACGCCGCGTATCGCCAACCGCCTGCTGCGCCGCGTGCGGGACTATGCGGAGGTCAAGGCCGACGGCATCATCACCCGCGAAGTGGCCGATGCGGCCCTCGCCATGCTTGACGTGGACGCGGTTGGCTTCGACCTGATGGACCGCAAGCTGCTCGAAGCCATTCTGCACAAGTTCAACGGTGGCCCGGTCGGCATCGACAACCTGGCGGCCGCCATCGGCGAGGAGCGCGACACGATCGAGGACGTGCTTGAGCCCTACCTGATCCAGCAGGGCTACCTGCAACGCACGCCGCGCGGGCGCGTGGCCACCGCATCGGCGTACCAGCATTTCGGGCTGGGCGCCCCCAAGAGCGGCCCAGTTCGTGAACTCTGGGACGACAACGAATAAACCTCCGCCCGCCCCCGACATGTCCGCCGCCCCGCACCACCCAAACCGCACGTTCCGCTACTACGACTTCGTCATGGCAGCCTTTGTCACGGTGCTGCTGTGCTCGAACCTGATCGGCGCGGCCAAGGCGGCGCAGGTCACACTGCCGATCGTCGGGCCGGTGACGTTTGGCGCCGGCGTGCTGTTCTTCCCGATCTCGTACATCTTTGGCGACATCCTTACCGAGGTGTACGGCTACGGGCGCGACCGGCGCGTGGTGTGGGCGGGCTTTGGCGCGCTGATCTTCGCGTCGTTCATGTCGCTGGTCGTGCTGGCGCTACCGGTAGCGCCCTTCATGGCGGACTACCAGAAGAGCCTGAACGACGTGTTCGGCAACACGCCCCGCATCGTCGCGGGGTCGCTCATCGCGTTCTGGTGCGGCAGCTTTGCCAACAGCTATACGCTGGCGAAGATGAAGATCGCTACCGAGGGAAAATGGCTGTGGACCCGGCTCATTGGGTCTACGGTGGTGGGCGAGGCAGTGGATTCTTCGCTGTTCTACGTCATCGCCTTCTACGGGATCTGGCCCCACCAGCAGGTGCTTCGCGTGGCCATCGCGCAATACATCCTCAAGACCGGCTGGGAGGTCGTGGCGACGCCCCTCACGTACCGGGTCGTCGCCTTCCTCAAACGCGTCGAGCACGAAGACTACTACGACCGCGACACCGACTTCACGCCGTTCCGGCTGAAGGTTTAAGGAACGCGGCGGTCCACCTCGTCGAGCACCAGCAAATCCAGGTGCGCGACATCCCCCCATTGCAGCACGGTCAGTTGATGACCATCGGATGAAAGCCGGTTGATGCTCGCGTTGCGCAGCTCATGCTGGCGCGGCTCGGTGAGCGTCATGGCGTTGGCGTGGCGGTACAGGCAATCGAGCACGCCGCCGTGGCTAACCAGCGCGATGCGCTCGCCGGGGTGACGACGGATCAAGCGAAGCGCTGTCTCGACCGCACGTTCGTGGAATTCAGTCAGCGTCTCGCCGCCAGGCGGGGCGAACTCGGGCACGCGGTTTTGCCAGGCATCAAAGTCGGCTGGATGCTGCGCGGCGACTTCAGCGTAGGTCAGACCTTCGAACTGGCCGTAGCAGCGCTCGCGCAAACCGGCGTCGTCGCGCACGGTCACACCCACTTCATCTGCCAGGGCCTGCGCCGTCTGCTTGGCCCGCGACAGATCGCTCGCATACACCGCATCGAACCGCTCGCGCGCCAACGCCTTGCCGAGCTGCGCCGCTTGCTCCAGCCCTTGCGTGTTCAGCGGCACGTCGAGCTGGCCTTGCAGGCGGCGTTCGCGGTTCCAGTCGGTCTCGCCGTGGCGGATGAGCACGATGTGGGTGATCTGCGGCATCGGCAGAGGAATGGCGGCGGCGCGTGGCATCACAGGTTCCCGAACGAATCAGACAGATTTGGCCGCTTCCGGCGCGGCCGCTTTTGCGGCGGACGGAGCGACTTGCGGCGCCACCTGCAGCCAGAATGTGACCGGACCATCGTTGACGAGCGACACCTTCATGTCTGCGCCAAACTCGCCGGTGGCCACGATGGGATGCTGCGCACGGGCGCGCGCCACGAAGTGTTCGTACAGGCGGCGGCCATCTTCCGGAGCGGCAGCGGGCGTAAAGCTCGGACGCGTGCCGGACTTGGTATCGGCTGCCAGCGTGAACTGCGAAACCACCAGCAAGCCGCCTGCCTGCCCGTTGCCGTCGATGTTGCGCACGGGCAGGTTCATCTTGCCCTGCGCGTCGGAGAACACGCGATAGTTCAGCAGCTTCTCCAGCAGGCGGTCGGCCTCGGCGGCGGTGTCCCCGCGTTCGGCACAGACCAGCGCGAGCAACCCCGGGCCGATCTCGCCGACAACGCGGCCATCCACACGGACCGCCGCTTCAGACACCCGCTGAATCAGCCCAATCACTTCAGCACCACGCGCGCAAAGCGACGCTTGCCGACCTGCATCACGAAGGTGCCGGCTTCCACCTTCAGGCCCTTGTCGCTGACGACGGCGCCGTCGATCTTCACGCCGCCCTGCTCGATATTGCGGTTGGCGTCCGACGTGGACGGGCAGAGACCAGCCTGCTTGAGCAGTTGCGCAATGCCCAGCGGCGCGCCTGCCAGCTCGATCTGCGGAATATCGTCCGGCACGCCGCCGCGTGCGCGGTGGTTGAAGTCTTCCAGCGCGCGCTCGGCATCGGCCTGGCTATGGAAGCGGGCAACGATCTCCTGGGCCAGCAGCACTTTGCAATCGCGCGGGTTGCGGCCCAGCGCGATCTCCGCCTTCATCATGTCGATCTCGGCCAGCGGGCGGAACGACAGCAGCGTGTAGTACGTCCACATCAGGTCGTCGGAGATGCTCATCAGCTTGCCGAACATCTCGTTCGGCGCCTCGCTGATACCGACGTAGTTGCCCTTGGACTTGGACATCTTCTCGACGCCGTCCAGGCCGACCAGCAGCGGCATCGTCAAGATGCACTGCGGCTCCTGGCCGTATTCCTTCTGCAGTTCGCGGCCGACCAGCAAGTTGAACTTCTGGTCGGTGCCGCCCAACTCCAAGTCGGACTTGAGCGCGACCGAGTCGTAGCCCTGCATCAGCGGGTAAAGGAATTCGTGCACCGAAATCGGCACACCCGCCTTGTAGCGCTTGGTGAAATCGTCGCGTTCCATCATGCGGGCGACGGTGTACTTGGCGGCAAGCTGGATGATGCCGCGCGCGCCCAGCGGGTCGCACCATTCGCTGTTGTAGCGAATTTCCGTCTTGCTCGGATCCAGCACCATGCTGGCCTGACGGTAGTACGTCTGCGCGTTGGCCTCGATCTGCTCGCGCGTGAGCGGCGGGCGCGTGGCGTTGCGGCCGGACGGATCACCGATCGTCGACGTGAAATCGCCAATCAGGAAAATCACCTGATGCCCCAAATCCTGCAACTGGCGCATCTTGTTGAGCACCACGGTGTGGCCGATGTGGATATCGGGCGCCGTCGGGTCCAGGCCCAGCTTGATGCGCAGCGGCACGCCGGTGGCGGCGCTCTTGGCCAGCTTCTGCTCCCACTCGGCAGCGATCAGCAATTCGTCGCAGCCGCGCAGCGACACTTCCATCGCGTGCGCCACCTCCGGGGTCACCGGGTACTTGGGTTTGGCCGGCGTGGTGTTGTCGGAAACGGCGGAAGTGTCAGATGCAGTCATGGCAAAAAGAGAGGTCACCGCGCCGCACATGGAAAACGGCGCGAACGGATCAACAATCAGGGGAAACGGGGCGTGCACGATGGCCGACATCAATTGAAGTGCCGGCCGCGCAATCCCTGGATTTTACCGTGATGTGTCCGTTTGGCCCGCCATTGCGCTGGTAAGCTGTCGCGCATGAGCCATCCCAACCACACCGCACTTCCCAGCAACCGCTACATCGGCTTGATGTCGGGCACCAGCCTGGACGGCGTCGACGGCGTGCTGGCGGACTTTTCCGGCGAACACCCAGCCGTCCTCGCCGACGCCTACGTGCCTTTCTCGCCCGAGCTGCGCCAGCGCTTTCTGGACCTGCAACATGCAGGCCACGACGAGATCCATCGCGAAGCATTGGCCGCCAACGCACTGGCCATGGTCTACGCCGAATGCGTCGCCCGGCTGCTTGCCGGTACGGGTCTGGCCGCGCACGACGTACAGGCCATCGGCGCCCATGGGCAGACGATTCGTCATCAGCCCGGCGCGCATGATGGCACCGGCTATACGCGCCAGAGCCAGCACCCTGCGGTGCTGGCTGAACGCACCGGCATCGACGTCGTTGCCGATTTCCGCAGCCGCGACATCGCCGCCGGCGGGCAAGGCGCGCCGCTTGTCCCTGCGCTGCATCGCGCGCTATTCGGCCTGCCCGACGCGTGGCGCGTGGTATGCAACATCGGGGGCATCGCGAACCTCACCGTCTTGCCGCCGCAGGGTTCGGACGCGCGCGACGCCGTACTCGGCTTCGACTGCGGCCCCGGCAACGCGCTGATGGACTACTGGGTTCACACGCACCGCGATACCCGCTACGACGCCGACGGCGCCTGGGCCCGCACCGGACGCATCGACGAAACGCTCCTCGCGCGTCTGAAGGCCGAGCCGTTCTTCTCAGCCCCGCCGCCCAAGAGCACCGGCCGCGACCTGTTCAACCCGGCGTGGCTGCAGCAAACCCTCGGCGATGCGCTGAACATTGTTCGCCCTGAAGATGTTCAAGCGACGCTACTCGCCCTCACGGCCGACACCATCACCGATGCCGTGTGTGCCCATGCTCCGCGGGCTGCGTCACTGCTGGTCTGCGGTGGTGGCGCCCGCAATGGCGCGCTCATGGCACGTATCGCGCAGCGATTGCCGGGCGTGCGAGTCGCGCCGACCGATGCGTTCGGTGTGCCCGCGCATCAGGTGGAGGCATTGGCCTTTGCGTGGCTCGCGCGACAGTGCGTGCTCCGCGCCCACGGCAACCTGCACACGGCGACCGGCGCATCGGGCGGTCGCATCCTCGGCGCAATCTACCCGGCCTGAGCGCCCTGTCTGCAGGCAACAAAAAAGCGCACCGAAGTGCGCTTTTTCCTTTACAGCGATGTGGCGTCAGACCGAGAACGACGAGCCGCAACCACATGTGGTCGAAGCATTCGGGTTCTTGATGACGAACTGCGCGCCGTTGATGTCTTCCTTGTAGTCGATCTCGGCGCCCACCAGGTATTGGTAGCTCATCGAGTCGATCAAGAGCGACACGCCATTCTTGGTCATGGTCGTATCGTCCTCGTTGGTCTCTTCGTCAAAGGTGAAGCCGTACTGGAAGCCCGAGCACCCGCCGCCTTGCACGAACACGCGCAGCTTCAACTCCGGGTTGCCTTCTTCTTCAATCAGTTGCTTGACCTTGTCCGCAGCGCTGTCCGTAAAGACCAGCGGAGCCGGAACCTCGTTCACATCGGGCGTGGCTGCCTGCGCGACTGCGTTCATGAAAATCTCCTGTGGGAACGTCTGAAACTTGCTTGTATTTTAAGCGCAAGCTGCAAATCGTGCCGAAGCCTTGCGTTTCAAGTGGGCATTGTGCGGTACGCCAGCAACGGCCAGCGGGCGATGTGATCAATCCTGATTGGACGCCAGCTTCAGATTGGGCAGCAACTTCACATCGCCGGGTGCCGCGTGCGTCAACGTGCCCATGACTACCGCGCCTTGGTGCATCTCCAGCGCCGCATATTGCACGTTGCCTTCGATGCGTGCCTTCGGCTGCAGCTCCAGCAGCTCCGCCACATGCACGGGGCCGACCACTGTGCCGTTCAGGATCAGATGGCCGACGTGCACTTCGCCCTCGACACGAGCGCTGTCAGTAATGACCAACATACTGGGCTTGTCAGGATCGCCATAGATGTTGCCCTTGATTTCGCCGTCGATTCGCAGACCGCCCGAGAAGCGCAGATCCCCCTCCAGCTTGGTACGGGCCCCCAGTAGCGTTTCGATCGCCAGCCCTTTCTTTTTGCCAAACAGCATCGTCGACTCCTCTGTGTACGGATCCTCGACAGGACAATGCCTGTCAGATGGAAAAACTCTGGCTCGCTTTGATCTTGCCGTTCTGCAGCACTTTCACCATCACCGATTGCACCGTGGTGCCAGGGGGCACATCCACCCAGCCCTCGAGGCGCTGGTAGTGCGTGAGCTTGACGCGGGCGCTGGTGGCGGGCGATCCGCTGGCCACCGTGCCCGGGAAATCGATCGTAGCAGCTTTGCCGCCCTGCACGACGTTCAGCGTGAGCGCCAATTGCCCCTCGAATTCGGAGACCGGCGCGAACGCCATACCTCCGCCCTGCATCAGCAGAACCCGGAAGCGCATGCGCGTCGGCTGTGCCTCGTCCGGCGCGATGCGGAAGCTGCGCACGTAGATACCGGCGGAATTGGTGGGCGCCGGCAATAGGCTGTCAAAGAAAGCCAGATCCTCCTTCAACTGCGCGTTTTCGGTTTCCAGCGCCTTGAGTTGCTCCGCCATTTGCGCCTGAGCACCTTCGGCGATCCCCAGACGTGCGTCCACGGTGCCGGCGGATGCAGAAAGCTTGTCTCGTTCGGCTTGCACGGCAGCCAGCTTGGCGGTCAGCTCGCGGTTCATTGCACGCAAATCAGCATCGTGCGGACCGGTCAGGCGGCGCCCTTCTTCGAACGCCCACAGCGCCGCCGCGGCCGCAAGCCCAAGTACCACCGCAATCAACAACACCGTTACAGGCCAAGGCAAGCGCGAACGTACCGTGACGTTCGGCGCGAGCACGGAAGCGCGACGCAACAAGCGACGCGCCTTCATGCGCACGTCTCCTGACCCGCCTTGCAGATCAGAATCGGATTAGGAGAAACAGCGGATTGCATCATACGGGCCGAACGCTAACGAAATGTGAATTGTAGTCCCGTGGACATGTCGGAGCTGTTGCAAAGGGTAAGCAAGGCGCCGCAAAGATCACACCGTTTGGTTCGAATCCTCAAAAACAAAAAACCACACCCGAGGGTGTGGTTTTTTGCTGAAGCAGCAGGAAGCGGATTAACGCTTCGAGAACTGCTTGGCGCGGCGGGCCTTGCGCAGACCAACCTTCTTACGCTCGACTTCGCGTGCATCGCGCGTCACCAGACCGGCCTTCGACAGGGCGGGCTTGAGCGTTGCATCGTAGTCGATCAGGGCACGGGTGATGCCGTGGCGCACCGCACCGGCTTGGCCGGTTTCCCCGCCGCCGACCACGTTCACCTTGATGTCGAACGTAGCTGCGTGGTTGGTCAGTTCCAGCGGCTGACGCACGATCATCAGCGAGGTTTCACGAGCGAAGTACTCGTTGATGGCCTTGCCGTTGACAATGATGTCGCCCTTGCCGGACTTGATGAAGACACGTGCCACAGCGCTCTTGCGGCGGCCGGTGCCATAGTTCCAGTTTCCGATCATGGATTAGGCCCCTTAGATTTCCAGCGCTTTCGGCTGCTGAGCTTCGTGCGGATGCGAGCCTTCGGCGTAAACCTTCAGCTTCTTGATCATCGCGTAGCCCAGCGGACCCTTCGGCAGCATGCCCTTCACAGCCTTCTCCAGGGCGCGGCCCGGGAAACGCTGCTGCATCTTGCCAAACGTCGTTTCGTAGATACCGCCCGGGTAACCCGAGTGGCGATAGTACTTCTTGTCGGTCGTCTTGGCGCCCGTCACGCGCAGCTTGGCTGCGTTGATGACGATGATGAAATCGCCGGTATCGACGTGCGGAGTGAATTCGGGCTTGTGCTTGCCGCGCAGTCGGTGTGCCACTTCGCTGGCGACACGCCCGAGGACCTTGTCCGTCGCGTCAATCACGTACCAATCGCGCTTCACCTCATGGGGCTTTGCGGAAAAGGTCTTCATGATTTTTCCAAATATTGAGTCAGTGCCCGAGTGGACCCGTATCGCGCTGAGAACTTACGTTCAGACTGCTCACGAACGGATCGTCTTGCGGACGCCTGCGCAACCTCATGCGAGGTCATCGCCGGCCCGCCTTCCCGCTTGTTGGTGCGGGCTCTCTGAATTTCTTTTCCGCGGGCAATCCGGAAAAGATTTCGATTGTACCGTGCACGGTCTCCTTGACACAAGGAAAAGGTGCGCGCAAATCCTGAAGGCAAAAAAAACCCAAGCCACTGAGCTTGGGTTTGAATCCACCAAAGGAGGAGGGTGGAGGAGACACCTGCTGATCGTTGACTTGGTGGGTTGCACCGCATCAGCCGATCCAATGGTGCAAATTATACCCATTTCTGGGGCACGCGCAAGGGAATTTGCACTACGAAATCGCATTTCGTAATGCGGAATGCGAATTTCATCGGCGACATGTCAAAATTTCCTTTCAAAATCAATATCTTGCGAAAATTTCAGATCTTCCGATCTGGTGCGCACTAGAGATATCCCTCGAATTCTGGCGCGATTTGGGTGCACAGAAGACGGGTTGCACCTTTTTGCGCAGGTATCACTGTCAAGCCGCGTTCACCCTAGGCTGGCAACGCATGCGCGGGCCGATGGCTACAATGTGGCTTTTCGTCGGCGCTGGCCGACCCTCTGCACAAGGATTGGACATGGATTGCACAGTGAGCTGGACCGGCCCGGATGGCATGGCCTTTTTGGCGGAAACCGGCAGCGGCCATCTCGTCACGATGGATGGTGCGCCCGACGGGGGCGGCCGCAACCTCGCACCGCGCCCGATGGAAATGGTCCTGCTGGGCACCGGCGGCTGCACCGCCTATGACGTCGTGCTGATCCTCAAGCGAGGCCGGCAGGACGTGCAAGGCTGCAGCGTCAAGCTGCATGCCGATCGCGCCGAGACCGACCCGAAGGTCTTCACGCGCATCCACTTCACCTTCACGGTGACGGGGCGAAACCTGAAGCGGGAAACGGTGGAACGCGCCGTGCAGCTTTCGCACGAGAAGTACTGCTCAGCGTCGATCATGCTGGCCAAGACGGCCGAGATCACGCACTCATTGGAACTGGTGGACCTGGCCAGCCAGCCGACGGCATCGGAATAAGAAGCGAAGCGGACCGATAAGCCGGATTCTGTGCACCGCGTGGCCGAAGCCAGCGGCGTGACAACCATTCCTCTAGACCGGCCGTTGCCAGCCGGCTCAAGCTCCCTACCCGCAGACTCAGCGAGCCGCTTCATCGCCTGCTTACTTGGGATTGCTCCGGGTGGAGGTTACCGCGTTTCACCCTTCGCCCTGGCCGAAGCCTGGGGCGAAGACTCGTCTCTGTGGCCCTATTCCGCACGTCACCGTGGATGGTCGTTAGCCATCACCCTGCTCTATGGAGTCCGGACTTTCCTCCCCTTCCGTCGCACGAGGCGGCGAAAGCAGCGGTTGTCTGGTCCGCTTCGCGAGGCGCGAGTCTAGCACTGTTCAGGTACGAAGCGCCGCCGGCCTGGCCGAAAGACCGTCGTATCCAGATAGAAGCCGGCGTCGACATTGGCATCGCACCAGCCCGGAATCCCCATGACGGGCAACGGGCGGAAATGGCGGGGCGCGAGATCGGCGTGCAGCAGCGTCTCGGCCAGCGCTGCGTCGAGTGACGGGCGATCTGCCGGCAACGCAGCCACGTGCAGCGGCCACGCATGTGCGGTGATCGACTTGTACGGCGCGACCAGCTTTTCCAGCAGCGCATGACCGAACAGCAGAACGGCGCAGGTGGCGCCCCATGCTGCCCTGCCCTCCACGAACAAGCCGCGCCAATCGAAGCCGGTCAGGCTTCGCTCCGGTGCGTCTTCGGTGTGCAGGAAGATCAGGGCGTTTTCGTCGAGCAACGTGGCGGCATCGCGGACGGCGCCGCGTGCCGCGCCAATCCCATCCTGCGCAATCGCCCGCGCCTGGCGTGCGTTGAGTGCCGCCTTGGCACGCGGCCAATGCAGCCAGATCAGCGCGTTGAAGAAATCGTGGAGGTTGTCCCGCGTCGGCACCCCGCCGGTGGCGGCGATGTGTGCTTCGTAAGCGGTGTCGGCCGGCAAGGCATCTTGCGGGACGAAGCGCAGGGCATGGCCTCCAGCGGTGCGGATTACCTGCGCGGCCGAATGTGCGTTCAGTGCGTCTCGAAGATCGGCGCCTTCCTCAATCGCGCGTGCAATTGGGACGCCGACCGCCGCGAGCGGTGCGAACGCCGGATGGCTCCAGTCGATCGCACGTAGGCAGTCAATCGCCAAGTCAGACAGACTTCCAGCGCAGCATCTCGCCGCCGCGCAACGGCACCAGCGTCTGCTCACCGAACGGGACTTCGGCGGGAAGCTGCCACTGCGAGCGGGTGAGCGTGAGCGTACCGGCGTTGCGTGGCAGGCCATAGAAGTCCGGCCCATGGAGGCTTGCGAAGCCTTCGAGCTTGTCGAGTGCGTTGGCGTCTTCAAAGGCCTCGGCGTACAGCTCCATGGCGTGCAGCGCGGTGTAGCAGCCGGCGCAACCGCAGGCGTGTTCCTTTACACCCTTGGCATGCGGCGCGCTGTCGGTACCGAGGAAGAAGCGGGGGTGGCCCGAGGTGGCCGCGGCCACCAGTGCCAGACGGTGTGTTTCGCGCTTGAGCACCGGCAGGCAGTAGTAATGCGGGCGGATGCCGCCGACAAACAGTGCATTGCGGTTGTACAGCAGATGGTGCGCGGTGATGGTCGCGCCAACCGGGCCCTCCGCATCGCGCACGTATTCGGCCGCGTGCTTGGTGGTGATGTGCTCGAACACGACCTTCAGCGCGGGGAAATCGCGGCGCAACGGCAGCATCACCGTGTCGATGAAGACCGCCTCGCGATCGAAGATGTCGACGGTCGGGTCGGTCACCTCGCCGTGCACGAGCAACGGCATGCCGACTTCCTGCATGGCTTCGAGCGTCTTGGCGCAGCGGCGCAGGTCCGTCACGCCGGCATCGCTGTTGGTGGTCGCGCCAGCCGGATACAGCTTCACGCCGTGGATGAAACCGCTGGCGCGGGCTTCCCGGATCACCTCGGGCGAGGTGTTGTCGGTCAGATACAGCGTCATCAGCGGCTCGAACTGCGTGCCTGCGGGCAACGCGGCGAGAATGCGCTCGCGGTAGGCGCGCGCCTGCGCAGTCGTGGTCACGGGCGGCTTGAGGTTCGGCATGATGATCGCCCGGCCGAACTGGCGCGCGGTGTCGCCCACCACATCGGCGAGGGCATCGCCATCGCGCAGGTGCAGGTGCCAGTCATCGGGGCGGACGATCGTAAGAGTATCGGTCATGGTGCGTGCGGAAGCGGTCAGCAAAAACGTGAATCAGAGAATGAGGATGACGCGGTAGTCGTTGACGTTGGTGCGCGTCGGGCCGGTGACAATCAGGTCATCGGCGGCGGCAAAGAAACCGTAGGCGTCATGTGCGTCGAGCGCGGCGCGGGCGGCGACGCCCTTGGCGGCCGCGCGGGCGATGGAGTCGGGGTCGAGCAGCGCCCCCGCATTGTCCTCCGATCCGTCGATGCCGTCTGTATCGGCGGCGAGGGCATAGACGTCGCCCATGTCTTCGAGCGTGACGCCGAGCGAGAGCAGGAACTCCGCGCAGCGCCCGCCGCGACCGCCCCTCAAGCCCGGCGGAATCGTCACCGTGCATTCGCCGCCGGAGATGAGTGCTACCGGCGCCGCAAACGGCGTGCCGTGCTGGCGCACCTGGCGCGCCAGCGCCCCGTATACCTGGGCGACCTCGCGAGCCTCGCCGGTCACCGTGTCGCCAAGGATGGCCGTGTGGATACCGCGCGCCGCAAACACCTGCGCGCCGGCCTGGAGGCTCTGTTGCGCGGTGGCGATGACGTGATTGGTCACGCGTGCAAAGCAGGCGTCGCCGGGCTTGGGCGTTTCGGCAATCTCGCCGCGTGCTCCACGTTGAAGGTGCGCGCGCACGGTATCGGGCATCTGTGCGCCCCACCGCTTGATGATGGCAAGCGCATCGGCGTAGGTGCTTGCATCCGGCACGGTCGGGCCGCTGGCAATGGCGCTCGGATCGTCGCCCGCCACGTCGGAGACGATCAGCGTCGTGACCGGCGCCCGGGATGCAGCGGCTAGCCGCCCGCCCTGAATACGCGACAGGTGCTTGCGCACGATGTTCATGTCGGTGATCGGCGCGCCGCAGCGCAGAAGTTCGCGTGTCACGGCCTTCAGATCGGCCATCGGGATGCCTTCGGCGGGCAGGGACAGCAGGCTGGAGCCGCCGCCGGAGACCAGCACGATCAGGCGGTCGTTCTTGGTAAGCGCGCAGACGCGATCCAGGATTTCCTGCGCCGCCTGCTCGCCGGCTTCGTCCGGCACCGGGTGCCCGGCTTCGATGACGCGGATGTGCTCGGTCGGCAGCCCATGCGCATAGCGCGTGACGACCACGCCTTCGATCTGTGCGCGGCCGGCATAGGCCTGCTCGACAGCCAGCGCCATCGAGGCAGCCGCCTTGCCGGCGCCAACCACCAGCGTCTTGCCGCCGACATGCGGTGGCGGGAGGAAGTTTGCGACGATCTTGAGCGGATCGGCCGCGCCCACGGCGGCGGCGTAGCTCTCCAGCAGGAGGGCGCGGGCGGCGGTGCGGTCGAGCTTCATGGGAATGGCTTCCGGTTAAGGCAGTCGGGTGCGGGTGGGTTGCGGCATGTGCGCAACGCCCGGCAGCCAGGCGCGGCGCCGTGAAGACGAAGGCGCTTGGCACCCCCGGCGGCCGGCAGGATAATGGCTATTTTATTGCATCCGACTTTTCCCCCACCATGTGCCAGCTGCTGGGCATGAACTGCGCCGAACCGACCGATGTGACGTTCTCGTTCACCGGGTTCGCCGCGCGCGGTGGCGTGACCGACCACCATGCCGACGGCTTCGGCGTCGCCTTCTTCGAAGACAAAGCCTGCCGCCTGTTCATCGACAACCAGTCGGCCGGCACCTCGCCGGTGGCGGAACTGGTCAAGCGCTATCCGATCAAGTCCAAGAACGTCATCTCGCACATCCGCAAGGCGACGCAGGGCACGGTGCGACTGGAAAACTGCCACCCCTTCATGCGTGAGCTGTGGGGCCGGCACTGGATCTTCGCCCACAACGGCGATTTGAAGAACTTCTCGCCGTTCCTCTCGGGTGTCTATCAGCCCGTGGGGGATACCGACAGCGAACTGGCCTTCTGCTTCATCATGCAGGCACTGCGCAAGCGCTTTCCGGGTTCACAGCCGCCGCTCAACGAACTGTTCTACGCGCTGTCTGACATCACCAAGGAAATCACCCGCTACGGCGTGTTCAATTTCCTGCTGTGCAACGGGCAGGCGCAGTTTGCGCATTGCTCGACGCGGCTGTATTACATCGTGCGGCAGTGGCCGTTCTCGACGGCGCACTTGATCGACGCCGACATGACGATCGACTTCGCCAAATACACGACACCTGCCGACCGCGTGGCCGTCATCGCGACCGCGCCGCTCACCGACAACGAAGTCTGGACGCAATTCGTGCCGGGCGAGCTGCTGATGTTCGAATCAGGCCAGGCCACGATGGCGACCAAGGTGCCGATTCCAGAAGCCGTGCAGATCGCCAACGCAGCCAACACCGCCTGCACCTGACATCGCAGTGCCCGTAAAAAAGCCGCTCCGAGTGGGCTACACCCGGAGCGGCTTTTTGTTGCCGGGAACCGTCGATCAATGCGACAGGATCTTCGACAAGAACTGCTTGGCACGGTCGGAACGAGCGTCGATGTTGCCGAAAAACTCTTCCTTCTCGCAGTCTTCAACGATGCGGCCCTGGTCCATGAAGATCACGCGGTTGGCGACCTTGCGAGCGAAGCCCATTTCGTGGGTCACGCACATCATGGTCATGCCTTCCTTGGCCAGTTCCACCATCACGTCGAGCACTTCGTTGACCATTTCCGGGTCCAGTGCCGAGGTCGGCTCGTCGAACAGCATGCAGATCGGGTCCATCGACAGCGCACGTGCGATAGCCACGCGCTGCTGCTGACCGCCCGACAGTTGCCCTGGGTACTTGGCTGCGTGCGCCTTCAGGCCCACCCGATCCAAATACTTCAGCCCCTTGGCCATGGCTTCCTCTTTCGAGCGGCCCAGCACCTTTTGCTGCGCGATCGTCAGGTTCTCGGTAATCGACAGATGCGGAAACAGCTCGAAGTTCTGGAACACCATGCCCACGCGCGAGCGCAGCTTCGGCAGGTTCGTACCCTTGGCGCCCACAGAAGTGCCGTCAACGAGGATCTCGCCCTTCTGGAACGGCTCCAGCGCATTGACGGTCTTGATGAGCGTGGACTTGCCCGAACCCGACGGGCCGCACACCACCACCACCTCGCTCTTCTTCACGCTGGTGGTGCAGTCGGTCAGCACCTGGAAGCTGCCGTACCACTTGGAAACGTTCTTGATCTCGATCATTGGGTCACCTTCTTCTGAAGTCGCTTCACCAGCACGGAGGCGCCGAAGCAGATCACGAAATAGCACAAGCCGGCAAACAGCAGCAGTTCGACGATACGGCCGTCGCGCTCACCGATGTTGTATGCCTGCGTAAAGAAGTCCGACAGCGCGCTCACATACACCAGCGACGTATCCTGGAACAGGACGATGGCCTGCGTGAGCAGCAGCGGAATCATGTTGCGGAATGCCTGCGGCAGGATCACCAGACGCATGGCCTGGCCGTACGTCATGCCCATCGCATAGGCCGCGAACATCTGCCCGCGTGACACGCTCTGGATACCGGCGCGGATGATCTCCGAGTAATACGCTGCTTCAAATAGCGCGAAAGCGACCAGCGCGGAGGTCATGCGCATGTCGGTTGCCGGCGACAGATCAAAGATCTTCTGCAGCAACTGCGGCACGATCAGGAAAAACCACAACAGCACCATCACCAGCGGGATGGACCGGAAAAGGTTCACGTACGCCTGCCCGAACCACTGCAGCGGCTTGATGCCGGAGAGGCGCATCATCGCCAGCAGCGTGCCCCAGACGATGCCGACCAGGATGGCCGTGCCCGTAATCTGGAGCGAGAGGACCATCCCCTCGCCGAGCACGCGCATGTTGTCGGCGTTGATGGACGAGAAATCGAATTGATAAGCCATGAAGAGTCCTCGCCCGATTACTTGCCACCGATGAAGCCAGGCAGCCGGGAACGTGCTTCCACCCAGCGCATCAGGCCCATTACGGTCAGGTTGATCAGCATGTACATCAGCGTCACGGCGATGAACGATTCGTACGGCTGCGCGGTGTAGTCAACCAGTTGGCGGCCTTGTGCGGCAAGCTCAAGCAAACCGATGGTCGATGCCACGGCCGAGTTCTTGAAGATGTTCAGGAACTCCGACGTGAGCGGCGGCACGATGATCCGGAACGACATCGGCAGCATCACGTAGCGATACGTCTGCGCCAGCGTGAACCCCATGGCCAAGCCGGCGTTGCGTTGACCGCGCGGAAGCGAATTGATACCGGAGCGCACCTGCTCGCAGACACGCGCCGCGGTAAAGGTACCGAGACACAGCATTGCGCACAGGAACATCGCCGTGTTGGGATTCATCTGCTTGATGTAATCGCCACCCGGCACGAGTTCGGGCATGACGAAGTACCAGATGAAGAGCTGCACGATCAGCGGAATGTTGCGGAACAGCTCAACGTACGCGGCGGCAAGGCCCGACAGCCACTTGTTCGGCACCGTACGCAGCACGCCCAGCACGGAGCCGATGACGAGCGCGATGATCCAGGAAGACAGGCCGAGTACGACGGTCGTCTTCAACCCCGCCAGCAGCCAGTCGAGATAGGTCTGATTCTGGGCGGCTTCCGTAAAGAAGACACCCCAGTTCCAGTGGTAATTCATGATGGTTCCCTCAAAAAGAAACGGAAGGGTGAAGACCTGTTAACCGGCCTTTGCCTTCCGTTTCGGTGACGCTTGTATCAGGCCCGTTGAGGGAGCCGATCAGTCAAGAGCCTTGTCGTTCGGGTTCTTGATCAGCGCCTTCATGTCGTCCGACAGCGGGAACTCCATGTTCACGCCCTTGGGCGGAACCGGCTGCTCGAACCATTTCTTGTACTCGGCAGCGATCGAGCCGTCCTTCATCATGCCGGCGATGGTCTTGTCAGCCAAAGTCTTGAACGGCTTGTCGTCCTTGCGAACCATGCAGCCGTAGGCTTCGCGCGATTGCGGCTTGGCCACGACCACCCAGTCAGCCGGGTTCTTGGCCTTGGCGCGCTCGCCATACAGGAGGGCGTCGTCCATCATGAACGCAACAGCGCGGCCCGATTCCAGCGTCAGGAACGACTGGCCGTGGTCCTTCGTGCTGATGATGTTCATGCCCATCTGCTTTTCATCGTTCATCTTGCGCAGCAGGCGTTCCGACGTCGTGCCGGCGGTGGTCACGACGTTCTTGCCCTTGAGCTGTGCCCAGTCGGTGATGCCCGAATCCTTCTTCACCATGATGCGCGTGCCGATGATGAAGATGGTGTTCGTGAACGATGCCTGCTTCTGGCGCTCGAGGTTGTTCGTGGTCGAGCCGCACTCCAGATCGATGGTGCCGTTCTGCAGCAGCGTGATGCGGTTTTGCGAAGTGACCGGGATCTCGTTGATCTTCAGATCCTTCATGCCGAGTTGCTTCTTCACGTCCTCGGCAATCTTGGTGGCGACGTCGTACGAATAACCGATCGTGCGGACACCGCCGACGTTGTAGCTGAACGGAATCGACGAATCGCGCACGCCCAGGGTGATGGTGCCGGTGTCTTTGATCTTCTTGAGCGTACCAGTCAGCTCTTCTGCGTGGGCTGCGCTGCCGAATGTACCAATGGCGACACCAACGGCTGCAACCACGGTTGCCAGCTTGGCGAGGTTCATGAAAGTCTCCTTTTGACCATGAAAGAGAAAGACGGGACTGTACCAAAAAACGTTTGGCGACAGTATTGGTGTTGCCACTAAATCGTTGAATCCAACGGAGTTTTTCCTCTGGCGCGGACCCTGCCGCAACCGCGTTTTCCAGGCAACCGGATACCTTACGTTGTGCTTTTCCGAAAATCCGGAAAAGACGCGCAGCGCCAAACACGGCAACGCTCTGCAACATCGGCACGCAGGCCCGATGCTTGAGCGGATCACCGCCAATTGCTAAGGAAAACAAGGGGAAATAAAGCCCGCCCGATGTGCGCTCTCTGTCGCTTAACGAACCCGACTTGAGGATGGGAAGGACGACGATGGTGCCATCGCCCTTCTCATGGTGCGGTGCTTTGGAACGTTATGGTTCGTCCCATGAGCACCGGCTTTCTTCAACCGTCGCGCATGGCCGCCTGATCGGCAGCAACGCGATAGACCAGTGCAGCGCCCTGTTGGGGCACCGCGCCGGTATTGACCAGCGCGTTGCCGATCAGGGGTACAGACCGCGCTCTTGGCGGGCCTGCAGAATCCGCGTACAGGCGATGATGAACGCCGCCGTACGCAGAGTAACCTTGTTGTCCTGCGCCACTTGCCAAACGCCACGGAAGGCATCTTGCATGATCCGTACCAGGCGCTGGTTGATCTCGTCTTCGGTCCAGAAGAAGCTCGAGAAATCCTGCACCCATTCGAAATAGCTGACCGTCACACCGCCGGCGTTGGCAATCACGTCCGGGCAGACCAGGATGCCCCGGTCGCGCAGGATGTCGTCGGCCTCGGGCGTCGTGGGGCCGTTTGCACCTTCCACGACAATCTTTGCCTTGATATGGGGCGCGTTCTTCGCCGTGATCTGGCCTTCCAGCGCGGCCGGGATCAGGAATTCGCAGTCCAGTGCCCAGAAGTCGTCTTGCGAGACGGTCTCTGCGGCAAAGCCGGCCACGCTGCCGTTGTGGTCAACGTGCTTGATGAGCGCGTCGACATCGAGGCCGTTGCCGTTGAACACGATGCCCTTGTGGTCTTGCACAGCAATGACCTTGGCGCCGGCGTCGTGGAACAGCTTGGCGGCCACGCTGCCCACGTTACCGAAGCCTTGCACCACCACGCGCGAGCCCTTGACGTCGATGCCAAGGTTGCGTGCGGCTTCGCTGCCCACCACGAACACGCCGCGGCCAGTGGCTTCACGACGGCCCAGGCTGCCGCCCAGTGCGATCGGCTTGCCGGTCACCACGCCGGTGGCGGTGGAGCCTTCGTTCATGGAATACGTGTCCATCATCCACGCCATGATCTGCGCGTTGGTGTTCACGTCCGGCGCCGGAATGTCCTTGTTCGGGCCGATGATGATGCCGATCTCGCTGGTGTAGCGGCGGGTCAGGCGCTCGAGTTCACCGGAAGACAGCTTGCGCGGGTCGACGCGGATACCGCCCTTGGCGCCGCCGTACGGCACGTTCACGGCCGCGTTCTTCACCGACATCCATGCAGACAACGCCATCACTTCCGACAGCGTCACGTCCTGGTGGAAACGCACGCCGCCCTTGCCCGGGCCGCGCGACGTGTTGTGCTGCACGCGGTAGCCCTCGAAGTGGGCAATGCGGCCGTCGTCCATCTGGATGGGCACGTCGACGATCAGCGCGCGCTTCGGGCGCTTGAGCGTTTCAACCCAACGAGCGAGCGAGCCAAGATAGGGGGTGACCCGATCGACCTGCTGCAGGTAGATGCCCCACGGGCCGAGATTGTCGGCCGGCAGATAGGACGGGATGGCGTGCTGGAGTGTCGACGGAGATGCGACATTGGACATGGCTGTCTTCCTTTTTTGGGCCTCGGTAAGGCCCTTCAAGTCCCACAAAATGCCCGCCAGCTTAGGGACCGCCCAGAACGAAATCCAATGCCGTTTTTACATCGGGTTATGCATCCAACGCATAACCATCGCAGGTATATCAAGTAGCGCGATCACGCCGACAATACGCTCCAAAGCTGGTCGATCAGCTCGCGCTTGCGCTTGGATTGCGGGTGCCGACGATCGTGCGTGCCGTTCTGCGGGTGCTCGCGGTACAGCCGGATCTCCATCTCGATCGACAAGGTGCCGCCCCCCTTGCCTTCGGCGCGTACCAGTCGCCCGGCTGCCACTTCGTCCCGTACTGCGCTCTCGGGCAGGAACGCCACGCCGTGTCCCGCCAGCGCCATCACCTTGAGCGCCTCGGCCATGTCGGTTTCGTAACACTTGTCGAGCAGCGGTGCCACCGGCGAGTTTTCCAGCAGCACATCCACCATGCGCCCCAGAAAGGCATTGGGCGTATAGCTCAGGTAGGCGATCGGCTTGCGCGCGGTCGGAACAAGCCGATAAATCGGGCGTCCGCTTGCGTCGGGCTTGGAGAACGGCGAGAGCCGCTCGGTGCCCAGCACCAGCATGTCGTAGCGCGTGGGGTCGAGTTGGATCATTTGCCGCGCGTGGTGATAGACCATCACGAGATCGCAGCCGCCCTCCACCAGTGTCATTACCGCATCGTGCACATTGAGCGCGCGCAGCCGGCATTGCAGCTTGCCGATCTTCTCTTCCACCTGGGCAAGCCAGCCGGGGAAAAACGTGAGCGACAGCGTATGCGGCACGGCAAAGTCGATCGTCGACGCGCTGGCCGGACGCTGGCCGCGCATCAGGGCCCGCGTCTCACTCACCTGGGCGAGCATCGCCAACGCCTGTTCGTAGAAGACCTCTCCGGCGGGCGTCAGGCGTGTGGGGTAGCTTGACCGATCGATCAGCTCATTGCCGAGCCACGCCTCAAGGGATTGAATGCGCCGCGAAAACGCCGGCTGCGTCACGTGCCGCAATTCGGCCGAGCGCGAAAAGCTGCGCGTCTCCGCCAGGCTGATGAAGTCTTCCAGCCATTTGAGTTCCATCGCGTTGTCTCTCCCTCAGCCAACTCGGGTGTCTTCTGTTTCTTCGGCCACGCGTTCGGGCTCGCGTGCCTGCATGCGCCACATCTGCGCGTAGCGACCTTCCGCACGCAACAACGATTCGTGCGTGCCGCGCTCGATGATGCGGCCATGCTCCATCACCAGGATTTGGTGCGCACGGACGATGGTCGACAAGCGGTGTGCGATGACCAGCGTGGTGTGGTTCTGCGCCAGGCGCATCAACTCTTCCTGGATGGCGTGCTCGGTACGCGAGTCGAGCGCAGACGTCGCCTCATCGAAGACGAGAATCGGCGGACGCTTGAGCAGCGTGCGCGCAATCGCCACGCGCTGCTTCTCACCGCCGGAGAGTTTGAGGCCGCGCTCGCCGACTTGCGTCTCGTAGCCATCAGGCAGCGATTCGACAAAGTGGTGGATCTGCGCCGCGCGGGCGGCTTCGATCACCTCTTCGCGGCTCGCGTCGGGGCGGCCGTAAGCGATGTTGTAGTAGATGCTGTCGTTAAAGAGCACCGTGTCTTGCGGAACGATGCCGATGGCCGCGCGCACGCTGGCTTGCGTGACATCGCGCAGGTCCTGGCCATCGATCTGGATGGCGCCCGACTTCACGTCATAGAAGCGGAACAGCAAGCGCGCGAGCGTCGACTTGCCCGAGCCGCTTTGCCCCACGACCGCTGTGGTCGTGCCGGCAGGAATTGTGAAATCCACATCGAACAGGATTTGGCGCTTGGCCTCGTAGCTGAAGTCGACATGCGCGAAGCGGACTTCGCCCGCATGCACCGCCAACGGTGGGGCGTCAGGCTTGTCCGCAACCTCGCGGTTGGTCTGCAGCAGGTTGAACATCCGGTCCATGTCGGTCACGGCCTGCTTCAGCTCGCGGTAGATCACGCCAAGGAAGTTGAGCGGAATGTAGATCTGCAGCATCAGCGTGTTGACGAGCACGAGGTCGCCCAGCGTCATGTGCCCCGCCGCCACCCCTTGCGTGGCGCGATACAGAATCAGGATGAGCGCGGTGGCCACAATGAACTGCTGGCCGAAGTTGAGCACCGACAACGAGTTCTGCGAGCGGATGGCCGCGGCACGGTAGTGCTTCAGGTTCTCGTCGTAGCGACGCGCTTCGTAGTCTTCGTTGCCGAAGTATTTGACCGTCTCGAAGTTGAGCAGCGAATCGATCGCCTTCTGGTTGGCGCGCGAATCCAGCTCGTTCATCTTGCGGCGGAAGTGCGTGCGCCAGTTCGTCACCGTCACCGTAAAGACGATGTAACTCACGAGCGCGCAGAACGTGATGAGCGCAAACCACACGTCGTACTTCACGAAAAAATACGTGATGACGAGGCCGACTTCCACCAGCGTCGGCAGGATGCTGTACAGCGAATAGGAAATGAGCGACTGGATGCCCCGCGTGCCGCGCTCGATGTCGCGGCTCATGCCGCCGGTCTGGCGCTCCAGATGAAAACGCAGTGACAGCGCATGCAGATGACGGAACACCTGCAGTGCGAGCGTGCGCACCGAACTCTCCGTCACCTTCGCAAACAGGATTTCGCGCAGCTCCGAGAACAGCGACGTCGACAGCCGCAGCAGCCCGTAGCCGATGATGACGCCCACCGGCACCACCAGCAGCGCGCGCGGGTCGGACGGCGAGACGTTCATGGAGTCGATCAGGCGCTTCATGACCATCGGCACACCCAGGTTTGCCACCTTGGCCGCGATCAGGAACGACAGCGCCAGCGCCACACGCCATTTGTAGGCCATCAGATACGGCAGCAGGCTCTTGATGGTGCGCCAGTCGCCGCGGGCAGCCCCCGGCGGAGGCGGTTCGGAGGAGGCGGGAAAGCGGCGCATGTGCGGTGCAATAAAATGGCGGATTGTGTATTCTCCCACCGATCACCTGCGCGCGCCCTGGGCCCGCTGGTGGGCCCTCCCTCCGCTTCAATGCTGCCCTGCATCATCATGTCCGATACCCAAGCCACCACTGAAACCGTCACGCTGCCCGCCGACAAGCAGCCCGCCGTGCGGGTGATGCCAATGCCGTCCGACGCCAACGTCCACGGCGATGTGTTTGGCGGCTGGATCATGTCGCAGGTGGACATTGCCGGGTCGATCCCCGCCGTGGTGCGCGCCAACGGCCGTGTCGCCACGATCGCCGTCAACTCGTTCGTCTTCAAGCAGCCCGTGTACGTGGGCGATCTGGTGAGTTTCTACGCCAACGTGGTCAAGACGGGGCGCACATCAATCACCGTGGACGTGGAGGTCTATGCGCAGCGCATGCACGCCAACGGCAGCCACGCCACCGTCAAGGTCACGGAAGCCACCCTCACCTACGTGGCCACCGACGAGACACGCAAGCCGCGCGTGCTGCCGCCGCTCTGAACGGCAACGCCCAACAAAAAAACCCGGCTTCGCGCCGGGTTTTCTTTTTGCGGGTGAGCGATTCGCTCAATTGAACTTGGAGAAATCCGGGCGGCGCTTTTCGAAGAACGCCGTGAACGCCTCGCGCGCTTCCGGCGCGCGCAGCATCTCGCCAAACTGCTTGCCTTCCACCGACATACGCTCGGCAATCTGCGGCGTGGCGCCTTCCTTCATCAGGCGCTTGGTGGCGCGCAGCGATGCGGGCGGCAGCAGCGTCAGCTTGCGCGCCTGCGTGCGCACGAAGGCATCCAGCTCGCCTGCCGGTAGCACGCGATTGACCAAGCCCAGCTCGCGCGCTTCGTTCGCGTCAAAAGGCTCACCGAAAAGCAGCTTGTCCGCCGCGCGGTGATAGCCAGCCAGTTGCGGCAGCAGCAGGCTTGATGCGGCTTCCGGGCAGAGGCCCAGCTGCGCGAACGGCATCGACAACTTGGCCGTCTCGGATGCGTAGACGAGATCGCAATGCAGCAGCATCGTCGTGCCCACGCCGACAGCCGCGCCGCTCACAGAGGCGATCAGCGGCTTGGTCGCCCTGCTGATCGCCTTCAGGAACTGGTGCACGGGGGCGCTCTCGTCCTTGGGCGGGTTCTTCATGAAGTCTTCGAGATCGTTGCCCGCCGTGAACACGCTCTCATGGCCCGCCAGCACGATCACGCGGATGGCGGGATCGGTCTCGGCGGCCACCAGGGCATCGGCCAGCGTTTGGTACATCGCGGCCGTGATGGCGTTCTTGCGGTCCAGGCGGTCAAAGGTGAGCGTCAGGACGCCGTCTGCGGTCTCGGTACGAATCGACATGAAAACTCCAGGTGAAACCTGCGCCGCTAAATCGGCACAGGAGAATCAGACAGATAACCGACGGAGAACGCGTTCGCCCCCACGTTCAACGCCACGGTCAGGCTCATCGGCGCGAGCAGCACTTCCACGCCATGGTCCTGTGCGGTTCGCATCAACGCTTGCACCGGCTCCATGCGGCGCACGGTGTCGAGCGAACCGGAATACGTGATCGCCACCACCGGCGTGGCCAGACGCTCCTCGGCGATCATGGTTTCGGTATGCGCCATCAGACGGCGGATGCCTTCATCGGAACCGCGCACCTTGGCGATGGCCTCCGTCTCGCCCCGGTGCATATGAATGAGCGGGCGCACGTTGAACGCCGTGCCCATCATGTAGCGGCCCCAGGTGATGCTCTTCTCGCCCTTCTGCTTGGCGCGGGTGTACATGTACAGCAACTCATCGGGGACGAGGTAGACGTGCGAGGCATCGCGCAGGCGGTTCTCGATCACGTGTACGACGTCACGGACCTCCGCGCCCTCGCGCAGCATGCGCGCGGCTTCGTGCACCATCAGCGCCTGGCCTGGACCAATGGCGCCCGTGTCCACCACCGTCAACTCGAACAGGCCAGAGCGGCCGGCATCCTTGCGTGGCTTGAAGCTCTTGGCCGTGGTGCCCACCACCGCGCCGGTTGCGTGGCTGTAGAAATGGCTGCGCGAGCTGGCAATCGTCAGCAGCAAGGCACGGTCGTGTTGCGTGACCACGTGCTTGAGCAGGTAGTCCTCGATCTCGCGTTCGAGCAGCGGAATCGATTCGGCATAGTGATCTTGCTTGTCGACGAGGTACTTGCGATAGAGCTGCGGCAGCGCCGCCTCGTCGCGGCGGTCTTCTACGAACAATTCGCCCGCACGAATGCGGAACGGCACCACGCCCAACCCCAGCTGATCGATCATCGAGCGCGGCATATCGCATGCCGCATCGGTCAATACGATTGTGTCGCCGACAGTGTTGCCCATCGCGCGCCCTCCTCTTGATGCACCGCCGGTGACCCGGTGGTGTGTCTCCTCTGTTGCGGAGTCGGGGCTCCGCTTCTATTGCGATACCGGCTTGGAGCCGGCCGCATTCTTCGGCGCGCTTGTTATGTAATGCTGCGCGCGCCTGCGCAATCATGCGTGGTGAGACGGGCGATTAGCAAGCAGGGGGAAGGCCTTAATCCTTCCCCCTTGCGTGGGGTCACATGCGTTCGAAAATGCCCGCGGCACCCATGCCGGTGCCGACGCACATCGTCACCATGCCGTACTTCTGGTTGCGGCGGCGCAGGCCGTGCACCACCGTGGCCGCACGAATGGCGCCGGTCGCGCCCAGCGGGTGGCCCAGCGCGATCGCGCCGCCCAGCGGGTTGATCTTGCTGGTGTCCAGGCCCAGGTCCTGAATCACGGCCAGGGATTGCGCCGCAAATGCTTCGTTCAGCTCGATCCAGTCGAGTTGATCCTGCGTCAGGCCGCCGGCCTTCAGCGCAGCAGGAATCGCTTCCTTCGGGCCGATCCCCATGATTTCCGGCGGCACACCGCGCACCGCAAACGATACGAAGCGCGCCAGCGGCACGAGGTTGAACTGCTTCAGGATCTTTTCCGACACCAGGATCAGCGCGCCCGAACCATCCGAGGTCTGCGAGCTGTTGCCGGCGGTCACGCTGCCCTTGTTGGCGAACACGGCGCGAAGCTTGCCGAGGCCTTCAACCGACGTATCGGCACGCGGGCCTTCATCCAGCGACATCGTGCGCGTCTTGATGTCGATGGCGCCCGTGCCCAGGTTCGGGAACTTCTCGATGATCTCGATCGGGGTGATCTCGTCCTTGAATTCGCCGGCTTGCTGCGCGGCCAGCGCCTTCTGATGCGAAGCCAGCGAGAAAGCATCCTGCGCCTCGCGTGAGATCTTCCATTGCTGGGCGACCTTCTCGGCTGTCAGGCCCATGCCGTAGGCGATGCCGACGTTCTCGTCGCGCGTGAAGATCTCGGGCGACATCGACGGCGAGTTGCCCATCATCGGCACCATGCTCATCGATTCCACACCCGCGGCAATCATCACGTCGGATTCACCCACGCGGATGCGGTCGGCCGCCATCGCCACGGCGGTCAAGCCCGAGGCGCAGAAACGGTTGACGGTCACGCCGCCCACCGTGTTCGGCAGGCCGGCCAGCAGCGCGCCGATACGCGCCACGTTCAGGCCCTGCTGCGCTTCCGGAATCGCGCAGCCGACGATCGCGTCTTCGATCAGCGCCGGGTCCAGGTTCGGCACCTGGGCGACGGCGCTCTTGAGGATGGTCGCCAGCAGATCGTCCGGGCGCAGGTTCTTGAGCGTGCCCTTCGGCGCCTTGCCGATCGGGGAACGCGTTGCGGCGACGATGTAGGCGTCTTGCAGTTGCTTGGTCATGATGAAACTCCTGTTTCTCTGTCGTCGCGGCAATTAGTTGCGCACCGGCTTGCCGGTTTGCAGCATGCCCATGATGCGTTCCTGGGTCTTGGAGCTGCCGAGCAGATCCACGAAGGCCTTGCGCTCCAGCGCAAGCAGCCAGTCTTCATCCACCAGCGCGCCGGCTTCAACGTCGCCGCCGCACACGGCTTCAGCAATGCGCGAGGCGATCGTGAAGTCGTGCTGCGAGATGAAGCCGCCGTCACGCATGTTCACCAGCGACGCCTTGATCGTGGCGATGCCCGAACGGCCTGCCACCGGAATGCCGACCGGACGCAGCGGCGCGCGGTAGCCCGAATCGGACAGCGCACGCACTTCGTTGCGCGCAACGTGCAGCAGTTCGTGCACGTTGAAGACGATGGTGTCGGTCGGTTGCAGGTAGCCGATCTTCTGCGCGTCCAGCGCGGAAGACGACACCTTGGCCATGGCCGCGGCCTGGAAGCGGTTGGTCAGGAACTGCAGGATGTTCGTGCTGCCTGCTGCCTGTGCCGCCTTGGCAGCGGCCAGCGCAGCTTCCTTCAGGCCACCACCTGCCGGCACGAGACCCACGCCCACTTCCACCAGACCGATGTACGTTTCCAGCGCAGCCACACGCTTGGCCGAGTGCAGCAGCAGTTCGCAGCCGCCGCCCAGTGCGATGCCCGATGCGGCCGACACAACCGGCACACCGGCGTACTTCACGCGCATCATGCCGTCCTGGAACTTCTTGACGAACGGCTCGATGCCCTTGGCGCCGCCCATCATGAAGGCCGGCATGGCTTCTTCCAGGTTGGCACCGGCAGAGAACGGACCGCCCGGCGCACCCAGCTTGAGCGACGTCGGCTGCCACACCACCAGACCCTTGTAGCCGGCTTCAGCCAGATCAACGGCACGCGTCAGACCGTCGATGACGCTCGGTCCGATCGTGTTCATCTTGCTCTTGAACGAGACGATCAGCACGTCGTCCTGGCCTGCCGCGTCGTCCACCCAGATGCGCACGGCATCGGTCTCTTCGATGGTCTTGCCATACGTGAGCGGGTTGACCGTCGTCGCACCCTTGATCGGTGCACGGAACACCTGACGGCCATACACCGGCAGCGTGCTGCGCGACAGGAACGTGCTCTGATTCGCCGACCACGAACCCTGTGCCGAATGCACTCCGCCGTTGTCCGCCACGGGGCCGGAGAACACCCACTGCGGCAGCACTGCGTTCGACAGCGCCTTGCCGGCTTCGATGTCTTCCTTCACCCACTCGGCCACTTGCTTCCAGCCCGCCTCTTGCCAGTCTTCAAACGGGCCGCTGTTCCAGCCGAAGCCCCAGCGGATCGCCAGGTCGACTTCCGCAGCGGAGTCGGCAATCTGCTCCAGGTACACGGCGATGTAGTGGAACACGTCGCGGAATACCGCCCACAGGAACTGCGCCTGCGGGTTGGTCGATTCACGCAGCAGCTTCAGACGTTCGGCGGGTTCCTTCTTCAGGATGCGCACAACGATGTCATCCGCCTTCTTGCCGCTCGGGCCGTACTGGCCGCTTTGCGGGTCCAGCACCTTGATTTCCTTGCCTTCCTTCTTGTAGAAACCGGCGCCGGCCTTCTGGCCCAGGGCGCCTGCTTCCACCAGCTTGGCCAGCACGGGCGGCGTGGCGTAGACCGGGGCGAACGGATCGTCCTTCAGGTTGTCCTGCATTGTCTTGATGACGTGGGCCATCGTGTCCAGACCCACCACGTCCGCCGTACGGAACGTCGCCGACTTGGCACGGCCCAGCTTCGAGCCCGTCAGGTCATCCACCACGTCAAACGGAATGCCGTACTTCGCCGACTCCGCAAACACGGCCAGGATCGAGAAGATGCCGACGCGGTTGGCGATGAAGTTGGGCGTGTCCTTCGCGCGCACCACGCCCTTGCCGAGCGCGGAGGTCAGGAACGTTTCCAGCTTGTCGAGGATATCGCCACGCGTGTCTGCGGTTGGGATCAGCTCGACCAAGTGCATGTAGCGCGGCGGGTTGAAGAAGTGCACGCCGCAGAAGCGCGACTTCAGCTCGGCATCGAAACCATCTGACAGTTCGGTAATCGACAGGCCCGACGTGTTCGACGCGAAGATCGCGTGCGGGGCGATGTGCGGCGCGACCTTCTTGTACAGGTCGTGCTTCCAGTCCATGCGTTCGGCAATGGCCTCGATGACGAGGTCGCAGTCGCGCAGCTTCTCGATGTCGTCTTCGTAGTTGGCAGCCTGGATGAGGTTGGCGTCGTCCTTGATGCCCAGCGGCGCCGGCGACAGCTTCTTCAGGTTTTCAATGGCCTTGAGCGCGATGCCGCTCTTCGGGCCTTCCTTGGCCGGAAGATCGAACAGCGTGACGGGAACCTTGGCGTTGACCAAGTGCGCAGCAATCTGCGCGCCCATCACGCCGGCGCCCAGCACAGCAACGCGCCGGACGAGGAAGTTGGAGCGCTGGCCGGCCTGCGGCTGCGCGCTGGTGGAGAGTTCAGTGCGGGTCATGGTGTCCTCGCGGGAGGTGAGGAGAGAGACAAGAGGGCGACGCGCGTGCGCGTCGCCCCAAGAGGATGACTGCTTAGAAGAGATCGGCTTCGAGTGCCATCAGCGTGGCGCCGCCGGCCCGTGCCATGCGAATCTGCGAAGCCGTTTCGGGCAGCAGCTTGGCGAAGTAGAAGCGCGCCGTTGCCAGCTTGACCTTGTAGAAGGTGTCGCCGCTGTCTTGCTTTTCCAGAGCGATCTTGGCCATACGGGCCCAGAAGTACGAGAACACCAGATGGCCGACCACGCGCAGGTACGGCACAGCAGCCGCGCCCACTTCGTCCGGATTGGCCATGGCCTTCATGCCGATTTCCATGGTCAGCTTCTGAACCTTGTCGCCGATGTCGGCCAGCGGGTTGATGAATTCCTGCATCGCTTCGTTGGTGCCTTCGGCTTCCACGAAGTCCTGCACCAGCTTGCCGAACTTCTTCATCTTGGCGCCCATGTCGCCAAGGATCTTGCGGCCCAGCAGGTCCAGCGACTGCACGGTGTTCGTGCCTTCGTAGATCATGTTGATGCGGGCGTCGCGCACGTACTGCTCCATGCCCCACTCGGCGATGTAGCCGTGGCCACCGAAGACCTGCATGCCTTCGTTGGTGGAGATGAATGCGTTGTCGCTCAGGAAGGCCTTGGCGATCGGGGTCAGCAGCGCGACGAGGTCAGCCGCGTCCTTGCGCACGGACTCGTCTTCGTGCGACAGCTCGCGGTCGATCTGCAGGGCGATCCAGTAGCTGAATGCGCGGCCACCTTCGGCAAACGCACGCTGGGTCAGCAGCATGCGGCGCACGTCCGGGTGCACGATGATCGGGTCGGCCGGCTTGTCCGGTGCCTTCGGGCCCGACAGGCTGCGCATCTGCAGGCGTTCCTTGGCGTAGGCAGCCGAGTTCTGGTACGCAACTTCGGTCAGGCCCAGGCTCTGCATGCCGACGCCCAGGCGGGCGGCGTTCATCATCACAAACATGGCGTTCAGGCCCTTGTTCGGTTCGCCGACCATCCAGCCCTTGGCACCATCCAGGTTGATCACGCAGGTGGCGTTGCCGTGGATGCCCATCTTGTGTTCGATGGAGCCGCACTTCACGCCGTTGCGCTCGCCCGGGTTGCCGTTGGCATCGGGGATGAACTTCGGCACTACGAACAACGAGATGCCCTTCGTGCCGCCCGGCGCATCCGGCAGGCGTGCCAGCACCAGGTGGATGATGTTTTCGGCCAGGTCGTGCTCGCCCGCCGAGATGAAGATCTTCGTGCCGGTAATGGCATACGAGCCATCGGCCAGCGGCTCGGCCTTGGTGCGCAGGATGCCGAGGTCGGTGCCGCAATGCGGCTCGGTCAGACACATCGTGCCGGTCCACACGCCCGACACCAGCTTCGGCAGGTAGCGCTGTTTGAGTTCGTCGGTACCGTGCGCGTGCAGCGCTTCGTACGCGCCATGCGAGAGGCCGGGATACATCGTCCAGGCCTGGTTGGCCGAATTCAGCATCTCGTACAGCGCGTTGTTGATCAGAATGGGCAAGCCCTGACCGCCGTATTCCGGATCGCAGCCCAGCGAGGGCCAGCCGGCCTCGACGTACTGTTGATACGCTTCCTTGAAGCCCTTCGGAGCAGTCACCACGCCGTCGCCGTGGTACGTGCAGCCTTCGCGATCGCCGGACTGATTGAGCGGGAAGATGACTTCGGAGCAGAACTTGCCGGCTTCCTCGATCACCTGATTGATGGTGTCGGCATCGATCTCCGCGTGCTGCGGCATTTGCTTCAGGTGGTCCTCCACGCCGAGAAGCTCGTGGAGAACAAACTGCATGTCACGCAGCGGTGCGGTGTATTGACCCATCTTGCAACTCCTTGGTGTGTACTGCGCGACCGCTAGGTGTGCGATGCCGCGTCAGGTTCGGTAAGACTGAATGAGTTTGTTGAGCGCCACCATGGCCAGCTCGGCGCTGTTCGGCAACCGCAGGAAACGCGCATCGTGATGCAGACCCAACTCCAGGCTGTACATCTCGAAGAGCATCAATTGCGGGTCCGCTTCTGCACGCAGATGGCCCTCTTCCTTTGCCTGTGCGATCGCGCGGGCCAATGCTGCACGCCAGATCGTCACGCTCTTGACGAGTTCGTCGCGCACCGGGCTTTCGGCACGATCGTCGTACTCCACCGCGCCGCTGATGTAGATGCAGCCCGTGGTCACTTCCTGAATGCGGCGCTCCATCCAGCGTCGCACCATGCTCCACAGGCGCGGCAGACCGCGCGGTTCCGTCAAGCTCGGGTAGAAGACTTCCTGCTCGAACCGTTTGTGATACTCGCGAACCACTTCCACCTGCAGATCCTCACGCGAGCCGAAGTGCGCGAACACCCCGCTCTTGCTCATCTGCATGCGCTCCGCGAGCACACCGATCGTCAATCCTTCCAGTCCGTCGCGCGAGGCCAGTTCCAGCGCGGCATCGAGAATCGCTGCACGCGTCAGCTCGCCCTTGCGCATCGGCGTGGCTGCTGCGTGATTCGATTCGAGACGAGCGGTCGGGTGACGCATGATGATTTCTCTCCGTTCTTTTCTGGGGCGTGACACGCGAAATAAATGGCTTCTTGCGGGGCGCCTTTCGCATGCCGGGCAGGACTGTAAACCAGCCTGCGCAAACACTCTAGCCCAAAATCGAACGGTCGTTCAATTATTTACAGGGGCCCTTGGAGCGGCAAGTGTTTTATTAGAAAGCGGCATCTAAATGGCAATACGGAATCGCCATCTTTCGCAGTGCAGCGCAGATCGTGCAAACCCTTTATTTGAAAGGCTTTGCAGGATGTGCGCCGCACCCAGAAAACGCGAGCGGCGCAGCATAATTGATGAATTTTCTAGTACTACTCATCAGTAAATAAACTGGTGGAAATTCAGCCCGGCTTGATGCCTGCGCACATGGCGCCACGGCGGAAGATGCGGGCGTCCATTTCACGCAGATCAGTTGCCACGGCAACCTCCGCAGCGCACTGGTCTAACACGTCGCGGTGCAGATCGATGCCGGGAGCGATTTCGGTCAGTGTAAGGCGCCGTGTGCCGTGGCCATCGTCGCGCATCTCGAAGACGGCGCGTTCCGTCACGTAGCGCACGGGAATGCCTGATTGCGCCGCATATTCACCGTTGAAGGTCAGATGCGAGACGGCGGGCACGATCTTCTTGAGCCGTCCTTCCCGCACGATGCGCAGTTTGCCGTCCTCGGCTTCGACTTGAAGGCCGCCAGCGGTGAGCGTGCCCATGAACACGACCGAGCGCGCGCTCTGCGTGATGTTGATGAAGCCGCCGACACCTGCGACGACGGTGTCACCGCCCTCACCAAACAGGCTGACGTTGACGTTGCCGGCACCGTCCAACTCTGCCAGCCCGAGGATGGCGAGATCGATGCCGCCACCTTCGTAGAAGTCGAACTGCGCAGGCTGGTCCACCACGGCTTCAGGATAGGCCGAGGCGCCGAAGCTGAGGCCATCTGCCGGCGTGCCGCCGATTGGGCCGGCCTCCACGGTGAGCGTAAAGCCACGCGCGCCCTCCTGTTCAGCCAGTGCGCCGACAGCTGCGGGCATGCCGACGCCCAGGTTCACGACGCGCGGTTGCTGCGCCATCAGTTCCAGCACGGCACGACGTTGCACCAGCGTGCGGGCATCGAGCGCGCCGTGCTGGCTCGTCTCGAGCGCCTCGCTCGCTTCAATGGCGTCTTCCTTGAGTTGGATCGCCTCACCTTGCCAGGGGCGGATATAGGTCGGGTTGAACGCCTCTCCGAAGGTCATCTGGTGTTCTGTTTCATCGTCGGCGACGACCACGTAATCGACGAGGATGCCCGGCACGTGGATCGCCTGCAGGTTGTCGTGCCGATCGACGAGCCGACGCACTTGCGCGATGACGATGCCACCCGAGTTGCGTGCGGCCTGTGCCATGGCCAGCAGTTCGTGGTGAAAGGCTTCTTCGTGGGTGCTGATATTGCCGCGCGGGTCGGCGGCCGTGCCGCGCAGAAAGACGCAGTGCAGCGGAAAGCTGGGGTAGAAGAGATAGTCTTCGCCGCGAAAGCGCTCGTACTCAACCCACGAGGCTGTGCCAGCAGCGCGTGCTGCCTTGGCGCGGGCGTTGATGGCGCCGCCGTGGTAACGCGCGTCAAGCTCCGTGCGTGGGTCGACGAAGGTGTGCAGACCCATCTTGGTCAGCACGCCGGGCTTGCCACCCGCGATGGCGCGGTACAGATGCGTGAGCACGCCCTGGGGCAGGTTGAACGCATCGCATTGCTCGGCAAGCGCCAGGTCCGCCAGTCGTGTGGCGGAGCGCCAATGCCCGCCGACCACACAGCGCGTCATCCCGGGATTGCCGAAGTGGTTGACGCCGCGCGTGGCACGATCGCCTTGTCCGGCGGAGTAGACCAGTGTGAGATCGCGCGGCTCGCCGGTGGCCAGAAAGCGCCGCTCCAGCGCGTGCGTGACGGCCTCTGCATGGCCCGCGCCGACAAATCCGGCGCATGCGACCGTCCACTCCGGCTGTACCAACCGCGCCGCCTCATCGGCTGTGATGACTTGCATGTCTCCTCCGTCTTGTTATGTTTTTGCAGATGCCTGCACCGCTAATACTGCGCTGCGCGCCCGCTGATGACGACGCCAAGGCGCACGAGGCGGTAGGCGCACCAATCTGCCAGGCGCCACCACCAGCGGCGCGCTGCGTGCTCATCAGCCAGGACGCGGCGTGCGTGATGAGTGATCGCGTCTTCAAGTGCGCCGCGCAATTCGTTGGCCACGGTCGCATCCCACGCGACGACGTTGGCTTCGCGTGCCAGCAGCAGGCTGAACGGGTCGATGTTGCTGGAGCCGATCGTGGCCCATCGATCGTCCACCACGGCTACCTTGGCATGCAGGAAGCTGGACGTGTATTCGTGGATCTCAACGTTGTCGCGCAACAGCATGTGATACAGCGACCGCGTCGCGTAGTGCTGCAACCGATATTCGACCTGCCCCTGCAGCAACAGCCGCACGCGCACACCGCGCCGTCGGCATGCAGCCAGCGCGCGCATGAAACGCACGCCCGGCAGGAAGTACGCGTTGGCAATGATCACCTCGTGCCGCGCCACACCCAGCGCGCGCAGATACTCGCGTTCGATCGCACGCCGGTTACGGACGTTGTCACGCAGCACCAGCGAAGCCAACACGGTGCCCGGTGCGCGCTCACTTTCTCGTCCGGAAGCGCCGCGATGCCGTGGCCGCGGCGTATCCGTCATCACCGGAAACTCGGCGGCAACGCCTGTGACGCCCACCTCCCGCATGCCAGCGCGTACGCCCATCTGCCACCAGAGCCGGTCGACGGTCAGCGCAATCTGCGCGACCAGCGGCCCGCGTACCCGCACTGCAAAGTCGTAACGCGGCCCCAGCGCAGCGTCGTGAAATGGCGCGTGATTCAGGTCGTCGATGATGTTGATGCCGCCCACGAACGCCACGTCGTCATCGATGACGACGATCTTCCGATGCAGCCGTCGCAAGTAGCGGCGCTGCAGGCGAAAGCCGCGCACCGGACGATAGATGCGCAAGCTCACGCCCGCCGCTTCGAGCATTGCGCCGATGCTGTCGGGCAGCAGCCCGGTGCCGAAGCCGTCGATGGTCAGGTTGACATCCACGCCGCGGCGCGCCGCGCGGGCGAGCGCTTCTGTCACGCTGTGGGCGGTGGCGTCGTCGCTGTAGATGTAGGTTTCGAGCGCAACGCGGCGTTGCGCGGCGTCGATTGCCTCGATCAAGGCTGGGAAGAACTCGGCACCGCCGCACAGCAGGTCGACGTCGTTGCCCGGCAGGGGCTTACCCCGCCGCCACTCCGAGCGCAGCGGCCCTGCATCGCGAACGACCCTCATGAATGTGCCAGTTCCGCCAGCAGGGGCACGTGATCAGAGCGCTGCGCCCATTCGCGGCCCGTCAACGCATGCGCACGTTCGATCTCAAACCCGCGCACGTAAATGCGGTCCAGCCGCAACCAGGGCATGTGGCTCGGGAAAGTGCGCACCGGGCGCGCATCGGCGGCCTTGTCGGCCACTTCGGTCGCACCCAGCGCCTGGCAGATCATGCGATCGAGCCGGTTGTTCCAATCGTTGAAATCACCCGCCACCACCAGCGGCGCATCCGGTGGCACGACGGAACGCACGCGATCGACGAGCGCCTCTGCCTGCCGCAACCGGCTGCGGGCAAACAGGCCGAAGTGAGCGCACAGCAAATGGACCTCTCCAAAGCCGAGATCGGTCACGGCGTGCAGCAGGCCGCGCTGCTCGAAACGGTGGTCGGAGATATCGAGGTTTTCCGACAGCAGGATCGGGAACCGCGAGAGGATAGCGTTGCCGTGGTGGCCATGCTCGTAGACGGCGTTGCGGCCATAGACCGAGTGCGGATAGACGTCGGTCGCAAGGTAGCGCAGCTGCGTGTAGTTCGGATCGAACAGCTCGGCGGCAACCAGGCGGTCGTTGCGGTCCTGTACTTCCTGCAGGAAGACGATGTCGGCGTCCATCGTATGCAGGCCCTGCCGCACGTCATGCACGCGCACGCGCCGCGCGATGCCTGTCACGCCTTTGTGGATGTTGTAGGTGGCAACGCGCAAACGGAGCATGTCAGGCTCGGTCCTTTGTCAGTGCGGCCTGACGCGCGTGATAGGCAGCAAGGCGTTCGGGCAACTGCAAAATGGCCTCGGCGTTGCTGCGGGAGAAGCACCGCGCGGCGGCATCCTGGTAGGGCAGCCATTCGGCCTGCACATGCTCGCGTGGGGACATCCGCACCGGCACCTTGCCACTCACCAGCAAACCGAACCAATGCTCGGTGTTGCGCGTGATGCCCGGTGCGTAACGGTGCCGCCAATGCGGGTAGATCTCGTATTCGATGTGGTGGCCCCAATCGATCAGATGATGCTGGGCCGCGTCGATACCGGTTTCTTCGAACACCTCGCGGCGAGCGGTATCAGACAGGGGTTCGTCGAGCGCATCGCAACTGCCCGTCACGGATTGCCAGAAGCCCGGACGATCTGCCCGCTCCATCACCAACACATGCAGATCGGGCGTGTGAATGACGACGAGAACGGAGACGGGAATCTTGTGCGACATGGGTGCGGTTGCTGCGTGCTTCGATGGGCGGCGCGATCGCGCTGCAAGGCAATAGCTTACCGCAGCCAGAAGCGTGCCACCGTGACGTTCAGCGTGCCGCCATGCCGTGGCAACAATCAGGCAGCCCGCAGCGGCCCTTGACCCGTGCGCGTGCGGGCGAGCCACAGCGCCGTCTCATCCGCCGCCGTTTCGTGACCCAACTCGCGGCGGGCCGCGGCCAGCAGCGGATCGAGCATCGCAGCATAGTCTTCGGCCGCGCGCTGTGATTGCGCCCACAACGCTTCTGTACGCTCGCCGATTTGTTGGCGCAGCGCAGCGAGCTGTGCGGTCAACTCGCGTTCGCGATTGCCCAGCGTGTTGAATTTCTGAATGAGGAAGCGCTGCACATCCGTCTGCTCCGATTGAGCGTTGGCCTGATCGAAGCGTTCAACGATGGCCAAAGTCTCGCGCTCGATGCGATGCAATTCGCTGGTGCCCTCACGTTCAGCGGTCTCCAGCGCTTGCAGGGCGCGGCGTTCGGCCTGCAGAACACGCGCGTGGTCGGCAAAGCGGAGTTCTGCCGCCAAGTGAGCTTCGGCCAGGGGGCGCGGCGTGTCGTAGACAAGCGGATGCACCGGCATGCTTGGTGCGGCGGGAGGCAACGCCGTTTCGGGCAAACGCAGGTTGGCGACCGCGTGCAGCCACCGCATCCGCTCTGCCGCAAGGTGACCCAGCGCGCGCATCGCCTCCGCCAGACCCGGAGACGTCGCCGATACAGGTACGCCAGGATGTGCGCTCTGCGCCGCTGCCGCGATCTCTGGCACGCAGGCCGCAACCGTGGTGGCCACAGCCTCGGCCATCGCCACGGCGGCGCGCCGGGTGGCGCGGCGGATTTCGATCCAGGCCAGCAGCATCACCACCAGCGCGGCGATCAGCCAGGTGAGCAGGAACTCCGCGTGGGCGACGACCCATGTGCGCGCAAAGTCGATGTAGTCCATCTAAACACTCCTCCTTCGTTGTCACCCAACGTGACAGAAACGAAAGATTCGGTTTAGCACGCAATGTTCCCGATTGCTGCGCGTTGCCTGGCAGGCGCCCAAAAACAAACCGCGCCGCCCTTGTCGGGCGGCGCGGTTTGTTGTGGAGCGTCAGCGCGGGCGCTTAGGCAGTCGTTGCGGCCGTCGGTGCAGCCACTTTGGCCTCGGCGGCGCGCAGGCGGATGTGCAATTCGCGCAATTGCTTTTCGTCGACCGGGCTCGGGGCCTGCGTGAGCAGATCCTGCGCACGCTGCGTCTTCGGGAAGGCGATCACGTCGCGGATCGAGTCCGCGCCGGCCATCATCGTGACGACGCGGTCGAGACCAAACGCGATACCGCCGTGCGGAGGCGCACCGTACTGCAGTGCGTCCAGCAGGAAGCCGAACTTGGCACGCGCTTCCTCATCGTTGATCTTCAGCGCGCGGAACACCTTGCTCTGCACTTCTTCGCGATAGATCCGCACCGAGCCGCCGCCGATTTCCCAGCCGTTGAGCACCATGTCGTAAGCCTTGGCGATGCACTTGCCCGGATCGGTTTCCAGGTATTCCAGGTGCTCGTCCTTCGGGCTCGTGAACGGGTGGTGCATGGCAACCCAGCGCGCGTCATCCTCGTCGTACTCGAACATCGGGAAGTCGATCACCCACAGCGGCTTCCAGGCGTCTTCGAACAGCCCGTTGCTCTTGGCGAAGTCCGAATGGCCTACCTTCAGGCGCAGCGCACCCATCGCGTCGTTGACGACCTTCGCGCGGTCAGCACCGAAGAACAGGATGTCGCCATCCTGTGCGCCGCTGCGCTTGAGGATCTCGGCGATCGCCGCGTCGTGCAGGTTCTTCACGATCGGCGATTGCAGGCCGTCGCGGCCCTTGGCCACTTCGTTGACCTTGATCCAGGCCAGGCCCTTGGCGCCGTAGATTTCGACGAACTTGGTGTAGGCGTCGATATCGCCACGCGACAGGGAAGCACCACCCGGTACGCGCAGTGCCACGACGCGGCCGCCTTCGGCGTTGGCCGGGCCCGAGAACACCTTGAAGTCGACGTCCTTCATGGCGTCGGTCAGTTCGGTGAATTCCAGCTTGACGCGCAGGTCCGGCTTGTCCGAACCGAAGCGGGCCATCGCCTCGCGGAACTCCATCACCGGGAACTTGGCGTCCAGCTCGACCGACATGGTGTTCTTGAACACCGTGCGGATCATCTCTTCAAACAGGTCGCGGATTTCCTGCTCGGTCAGGAACGACGTTTCGCAGTCGATCTGGGTGAATTCGGGCTGGCGGTCAGCGCGCAGGTCTTCGTCGCGGAAGCACTTGGTGATCTGGTAGTAGCGGTCGAAGCCCGACACCATCAGCATCTGCTTGAAGAGCTGCGGCGATTGCGGCAGCGCGAAGAACTGGCCGGCGTTCACGCGCGAGGGCACGAGGTAGTCGCGCGCGCCTTCCGGCGTGCTCTTGGTCAGCATCGGCGTTTCGATGTCGATGAAGCCCTTGTCGTCCAGGTACTTGCGCACTTCCATCGCGACCTTGTAGCGCAGGCGCAGGTTGTACTGCATCTGCGGGCGACGCAGGTCCAGCACGCGGTGCGTCAGGCGCGTGGTTTCGGACAGGTTGTCGTCGTCCAGTTGGAACGGGGGCGTGACGGAAGCGTTGAGCACCGTCAGCTCGTGGCACAGCACTTCGACCTTGCCGCTGGTCAGGTTGGCGTTGGTGGTGCCTTCCGGGCGGGCGCGCACGACGCCCTTCACCTGCAGGCAGAACTCATTGCGCACACCTTCGGCGACCTTGAACATCTCCGGGCGGTCCGGGTCGCACACGACCTGCACCAGGCCTTCACGGTCGCGCAGGTCGATGAAGATCACGCCGCCGTGGTCACGACGACGATGGGCCCAGCCCGACAGCGTGACGCTCTGGCCGAGCAGTTGTTCGGTGACCTGACCGCAGTATTGAGTACGCATTTGCATGTTGTGTTTTTCCGCGAAGCGCGCCGCCAAGAAAGCGTCGCGCGTGAAAGTTGATCGGGGGGCCGGGGTCGATTCGACTTCGTTCGTATCGCCGGCTCAGGGTGCCGCGATGGCGCCGCCCTCTGCGGGCAGCGCGGTCGGATTCGAAGGGTCGCGCGGCTCTTGAGCCGGCGACCGGTCCTCCGTCTGTGGCGAGGCATCGGGCGGGTCCATGCGGCGCGGCAGCGCTTCGGGCGCCACGACCCCCATCGACACGATGTACTTGAGCGCCGCATCCACCGTCATGTCCAGCTCGATGGTGTCAGCCTTGGGCATCATCAGGAAGAAGCCCGATGTCGGGTTGGGCGTGGTCGGCACGTACACGCTGACGTACTCGCCCTGCAGGTGGTTCTCGACATCACCGCCGGGGCGGCCAGTCAGGAACGCGATTGTCCACGAGCCTTCGCGCGGGTATTGCACCAACAGGGCCTTGCGGAACGCATTGCCGTTGGACGAAAGCAGCGTGTCCGACACCTGCTTCACGCTCGAATAGATCGGGCCGACCACGGGAATGCGGCCCACGAGCGCTTCCCACCACAGCACCAGCTTCTGGCCGATGAAGTTGTGCGCCAGCACGCCCACGATCAGGATGAACGCCAGCGTGAGAATCGCGCCCACGCCAGGAATGCGCCGGCCAAATAGCTGATCGGGCTGCCATGCCGACGGCAGCAGCGCCAGGCTCTGGTCCATCGTGCCGATGATGAGCGACAGCACCCACAGCGTGATCGCAAGCGGGACAAGCACCAGAAGACCGGTCAGGAACCATGTCTTGAGTGCGCTGGTTTTCTGTTTCATGGGGCGATGGACCGAAAGGTGAGCGATGCGATCAGTGGCAGGCGCACGACGTGCCGCAACCACCGGACGCAGCCGGCGTGCTCGCACTGGACGACGCGCTGTCCGACGACGCGGCCGGTGCGGCGGCGGGCGCAGCGGCATCCGCCTTGGCCGCCGTACCGGTCGCGGGCGCCGCAGCCGATGCACCGCCCGAACCGCCGCGGAAGTCCGTCACATACCAGCCCGAGCCCTTGAGCTGGAAGCCGGCAGCAGTGAGCTGCTTCTTGAACGCCGGCGCGCCGCATGCGGGGCAATCCGTCAGCGGCGCGTCGCTCATCTTCTGCAGCACATCTTTGGCGTGGCCGCAGGCGTCGCATCGATAAGCATAGATCGGCATGGTGTCCTCACCCTGGAACAAACAAATGACAAGTAAGCGATTGGATTGCCCGCCCAGACCGCGAACGCAGTGCGGGAAATACGCACGGGCTCGCGAAAGATTGGGGCAACTGCGCGCCATACAAGTGCTGGCGCGCAAAGCCTTGAATTATAAACCCTTTTGCGGGAATTCCCGACCGTAGATTCGGATCGGGCGATGGCGGTGCGCGACAAAGTGGCACACCGCGCACGCCTGCAGCGGGGCGCTCAGGCTTGCGTGGCCGCCTTGGTGGTCGGCGCGCGGTTCGCGATCCACTGCGGTCCGAGCGAGCCCAGGACCATTGCGCCGAAACTGGCCAGGAGGCCAACCAATTGTGGCGGAAGCATCGCATCAGGCAGGAACACTTCGCACCAGATCCACGCCGCAAGGCCCAGGATGATGGCCAGCAGACCGCCCTGCTTGGTCGCACGCTTCCAGAACAGACCGAAGGCCAGCGGCACGAAAGCGGCCACGAGCGTTACCTTGTAAGCACTTTCGACCATGTGGAAGATTGACAGATGCGAGTTCAGCGCGAACAACGTCACCAGCACCGTGAAGGTCAGCACCACAGCCTGCATCACGCGCAGAAAGCGCTTGTCATCCATGTTGGGCAACAGCGGGCGCAGCACGTTTTCGGCAAACGTCACGGACGGCGCCAGCAGCGTCGCACTCGCGCAGCTCTTGATGGCTGAGAGCAGCGCGCCGAAGAACATCACCTGCGCGAAGATCGGCGCATGCTGCAGCACCAGGTTCGGCAAAATCATCTGCGAATCGGTGTCGATGTACTTTGCGACCATCTCCGGGTCAATGAGCGTGGCGGAATACGCCAGGAACATCGGCACGAACGCAAACATGAAGTACAGCACGCCGCCCAGCACCGACGCCGTGCCGGCGATGCGCTCGGTGCGCGACGATGTCACCCGCTGGAACACGTCCTGCTGCGGGATCGAGCCGAGCATCATGGTGATCCACGCCGTCACGAAGCCGATGACCTCGATCGGGTTGAACGCCGGCCAAAACGAGAACTTGCCCGAAGCCGCCGCGTGCGCCACCACCGTGCCCACGCCACCAGCCTGCCCCGACACCTCCCAGCCGATGTACAGCATGCCGATCACGATGATGATCATCTGGATGAAATCCGTCACCGCCACCGACCACATGCCGCCGAACAGCGTGTAGACGAGCACGCTGCCCGCGCCAATCATCATCCCGAGGTCTTGCGAGACCGCGCCGTCAGACACGGTGTAGAACACCAGGCCCAGCGCCTTGATCTGCGCCGCCACCCAGCCCAGGTACGACACGACGATGCACAAGGTGGTCAGCGTTTCGGCCACGCGGCCAAAGCGGTTGCGATAGAAGTCACCAATGGTGAGCAGGTTCATCCGGTACAGCGGCTTGGCGAAGAACAAACCCACCAAGATCAGGCACAGCGACGAACCAAACGGATCGGCCACCACACCGTGCAGGCCATCCTTGAGAAATTCTGCGGGAATCCCGAGCACCGCCTCGGAGCCAAACCAGGTGGCGAACACCGTTGCCGTCACGACGTAGAACGGCAGGCTGCGGCCAGCCACGGCGAAGTCGGCGGTATTGCGCACCCGCAGTGCAGCCCATAGGCCGATACCGACCGAAATTACCCAGTAAATAATGACAAACCAGATCAGCATGGCAGCGCGGAAAGAAGCTGGAAAACCCCATGGCGGCCAGGTTTTGGGCCCCTGGGCGCGGGCAAAGTGGCCGGATTATAGCGATGGGACCGGGTGCCGGGGCATCGGCGCGACCACGAACGCCGCCCCGTTTGCCAGATTTCCAGGCACCCGCCCGCAACGGGCGTCGGTAGGCTTTTTGTTGACCACGGCCCATGTTGCTTTGCACCAACACTGACCGGGAAAACGCATCAATCGGCGCGGCGGCGCCAGACTTGCCAGCGCTCACGCCCGGCAAACACCGGAATGGAATCGGCCTCGGCGATGGGCATATCGCTGATGCGCTCGAACGCCGGCGACAACAGCGCATCCAGCTCGGGTTGCGTGGTCTCGAACGGCGGCCCCTTGGGCGCCGCCTCACGGCCTTCCACCACGGCAAAGAAGCCGGCCAGCAACCCGCCAGGCGGGAGCAGTTTTGCCACCTGCGCGGCGTAATCTGGCCACAGACGACGCGGCATGGCGCACAGGAAAGCGCGTTCGTAGATCCATTGCACCGGACGAGGCGGCGAAAAGCGGAAGAAATCCGCCAACTCGACCACGTCGGCGTGCGGACCCAGCACGGCCTTGGCCGATGCCACGGCATTCGGCGCAAAGTCGATGGCCGTGGCCGGCCAGCCGCGCTCGGCCAGCCAGCCGGCTTCGTAGGCGTTGCCGCAACCGGGAATCAGCGTGGAAAGCGGCGCGGGCTGCGCTTCGCAGAATTGCCGGAACGCGGCGGGCACACCGGCGGCGTCCCAGGGCGTGTGCTCGCGGCTGAAGCGTTCGTCCCAGAAAGCGGGATCGGCGGCGTCACGAGACTGGAAGACGGGCGGTTGGGCCATGGCGCTCGAAAGTTGACAGCGGTTCAGTAACGGCCCATCCAGGCGAGCACGTGCGTCGCGATGATGCCGACCGCGAAGCCGCCGACGAACAGCAAGGCCGCGGACAACAGCCGGTTCGTGCGCTTGTGCTCGGCAAGCAGCGCTGTGAGCGCCGCGGTCTGCGCGTTGCCATCCTCGCGGGAGCGGCGATCCAGAATCTGGTACACCAGCCGCGGGAAGTCGGGCAGCTTGTTGGCCCACTGCGGCGCCTCGACCTTCAGGCGCTCGACAAAGCCGCGCCAGCCGATCTGCTCGTGCATCCAGCGTTCGAGGAATGGCTTGGCCGTCTTCCACAGGTCCAGATCCGGATCGAGCTGGCGGCCAAGGCCCTCGACGTTGAGCAGGGTCTTCTGCAGCAGCACGAGCTGCGGCTGCACTTCCACGTTGAAGCGGCGCGAGGTCTGGAACAGCCGCATCAGCACCAGACCCAGCGAAATTTCACCCAGCGGCCGATCGAAATACGGCTCGCAGCATGCGCGGATGGCCCCTTCGAGTTCTTCCACGCGCGTCTCTTCCGGCGCCCAGCCGGACTCGATGTGCAGCACGGCCACGCGGTGGTAATCGCGCTGGAAAAACGCCAGGAAGTTCTGCGCGAGGTAGTTCTTGTCGAACTCCGACAGCGCCCCGACGATACCGAAATCCAGCGCGATATAGCGGCCCAGCGTCTCGGGCGCCACGCTCACCAGGATGTTGCCGGGGTGCATGTCTGCGTGGAAAAAGCCGTCACGGAAGACCTGTGTGAAGAAAATCTCCACGCCGTCGCGCGCGAGCTTGTGCATGTCGACGCCGGCAGCGCGCAGCTCTTCGGTGTGCGAGATTCGCATGCCGTGCATGCGCTCCATCACGAACACTTCAGACGTGCACCAATCCCAGAAGACCTCCGGCACCAGCAACAGGTCGGACTTGGCAAAATTGCGGCGCAACTGGCTGGCGTTGGCCGCCTCGCGCATCAGGTCGAGCTCGTCGTGGAGGTATTTGTCAAACTCGGCGACCACCTCGCGCGGCTTCAGGCGCTTGGCATCGGCCCACAGTTTTTCCATCCAGGTAGCGAGGTCCCGCATGAGCGCAAGGTCGCTATCGATCACGGGCAGCATGCCGGGGCGCAGCACCTTGACCGCCACCTCGCGGCCGTCGTCCGGGCCGCCGCGCAGCGTGGCGAAATGCACCTGCGCGATCGACGCGCTCGCCACCGGATGATGATCGAAACGATGGAACAGCGCAGACAGCGGCTTGCCGAGCGATTTCTCCACGATGGCTGCCGCCACCTTCGGGTCGAACGGCGGCACGCGGTCCTGCAGCTTGGCCAGCTCGTCGGCCACGTCGGGCGGTAGCAGATCGCGCCGCGTCGACAGCACCTGCCCGAACTTCACGAAGATGGGGCCGAGCTGTTCAAGCGCCAGGCGCAGGCGCTCACCGCGCGGGAGCTTGGGCTTGCGACCCAGCGTCAGCAGCCAGACGAGCGCGCGAATGCGGCGGCTCTTGAAGCCCGACAACGCGAGCTGATCCAGCCCGTAATACAGGATGACGAAAACAATCTTGCCCAGCCGGAAGAAGCGCGTCATGCCGATTCACCCTGACGAGCGGTCCGGGCAGCAGGTCGCGGGAGCTTTTCGAGCCGCTCCAGCCGCTTGACCAGACGCGCTTCGGCATCACGCAGTGCCGCCACGTCGGCGGCGAACTGCGCGAGGCGTGCATGGCGCACGAGCGTCGGTTGCTCATCGGTCAGGTACGACGCCACCGATTCCGCCAGCGAACGGCTGACGCGCGTGGCCTCGGTGCGGGCGGCCTGCGCGCCGCTCACCATACGCTGCGCGATCACGTCGCCAAACACGCGCGAGAGATCTTCCGCCGCATCCCAGCGTAGATTGCGCAGCAGCGTGGACAGCACGTTGGCAAATTCGGCCTCGCCGTCGATGCGCACGTGCTTGAGCACGGCGGCCTGCCCGCCCGTGGCGTAATCGCCCGCAGCGGCCGCGAGCGGTACGACAACCGTCACGGCCGGTTCAACATCAGGGTCGGGAGCGGTCACCAAGCCGGTGGCATCCACCTGCAAGGTCATCGACATGGGCGCCAGGTTAAAGCGCGCCACGCGGCCCGCGAACGGGCGCAGTGTCTCCTGCGCCCAGGGCTCCTGGTGCAGCAGATGGTTGAGCGCGAGCAGCAGCGGCTGCATCAGCACAAGCGGAAACGGAGACGAAGTGGCTGTCGAAGACATGCGGTGATGGTGCGCAAAACAGCAAGAAAGCAGCAAGAAGCGGGGCTGGTGGCGGGCGACAAAAAAAAGGCCCGAACCAGACGGTCGGGCCCTATTTTACGGGGAATGTTGAAACGGCCGTTTTGCGGCGCTTCAAGTTGTTACAGCATCACTGCAGCTGCTGGATACCCGCCAACACCCAGCCACCCGCACCCTGCGTCGGCTTGGTCAGGTTCCATACCTCGGCAAACGGCTGCGCCGGCGCATTGGCTTCTTCGCGGATCATGCCCGAGAAGCGCACGCTCGCGAGGTACTCGGCGGCTTGCGTTTCGATGCCCAGCATTTCGGCTTCGACCGAGACCACGTCGGTCTTGTTGGGCGACGTGCCGCGGTCAGCCAGGTCCATCTTGATCTCGGCAAACATCTCCGGCGTAGTGAACTCGCGGATGTCATTGAGATTGCCGGCATCCCAAGCCGCCTGCAGGCGGATGAAGTAGACCTTGGCGTTGCGCAGGAAGGCTTGCGTATCGAAATCTGCCGGCACGCCCCACGGCTGCTGCGGTGCGGCCGCAGCAGGCTGCGCGTTGATGGCCTGCGCGCTGGAAGCCGCCGGACCGCCCAGGCTCCACGACTGCGCAGCGGTTGCCGCGCCAGCGCCCAGGCCCGACGTATTGCCGGTGTTGAGCGATGCGGCCGCCGGTGCGGAAGCCTGCGGGGCCGGTGCGGCAGGTTGCGGCACGTACGGCTCACGGTCGCCGCCAAGCGACGGGCCACCCGTGGCGTAGGCCGGACCTTGCGGACGGCTCCCGCGCACCTTGCGGATGATCCACATCACCACGAACGCGACGAGCGCGATCAGGATCAGGTTCGACAACAACGAGGCAAGGCCCGCGCCCAGACCGAACTTCGACAGCAGATAACCGATACCCAGACCGGCTGCCAAGCCACCCAGCATGCCGCCCCAGTTACGTCCGGGCTTTGCGGCCGGCGCCGTCGGAGCCGGTGCAGCCGGCGAGGGTTGCGCGGCGGGTGCGGCCTGCTGTGTCGGCGACGGCGTTGTGGCCGGCGGCGTCTGTTGGCGTTGCGTCACGGTGGACGACTGCTTGCCGATGCTGCGGCTGCCGCCCATGCGCTTGGCGTTGGCGTCGATTGCCGTGCCCAGTGCGAGCGTCGCGACCAGCGCGCCCGCCATCAATTTTCCACCCCAGTGCAAACTCATCGCTGTCTTCTCTCCAATGGCAGTGACGCCGTTAGATGAAGACGTCAATGCCGAAATTCAATGTGAAGGATCGTGGCATATCGCCGCAGCGCGCTACATCGCCCATCTGGTGGAACGACGGAAACACTTAGAGGCGACGGCCGACGTGCAGCGCCACGACCCCCGCTGTCAGATTGAAGTATTCGACCGAGTCCAATCCGGCCTGTTCCATCATCTGCTTGAGCGTTTCCTGATCCGGGTGCATGCGGATGGACTCGGCCAGGTAGCGGTAGCTCTCGGGGTCGCCCGCCACTTTGCTGCCCAACCACGGCAGCACCTTGAACGAGTACAGGTCGTAGGCCTTCTCCAGCGGCTGCCACACCTTGGAGAACTCGAGCACCATGACCTTGCCCCCTGGCTTCACCACGCGGCGCATTTCAGCGAGCGCGCGATCCTTGTGCGTCATGTTGCGCAAGCCGAAAGCCACTGTCACCACATCGAAGTAAGCATTCGGAAAGGGAATGTGCTCGGCGTCGCACAGCGCAGTGGGCGTCAGCACGCCGGCGTCGAGCAGGCGGTCACGGCCGACGCGCAGCATCGACTCGTTGATATCGGTCAGCCACACCTCGCCGGTGGGGCCGGCTTGGCGCGCAAAAGCCTTGGCCAGATCACCTGTGCCCCCGGCAATATCGAGCACCTTGTAGCCCGGGCGCACCGCTGCCTGGGCGATGGTGAACATCTTCCACACGCGGTGCAGGCCGCCGGACATCAGGTCGTTCATCACGTCGTACTTGCTCGCGACGGAATGGAACACGCCGGCAACCTTGCCGGCCTTCTCCTGCTCTTCGACCTGCTGGAATCCGAAGTGGGTTTGGCTCATGACAGAAAGGGATACGGATGCAGCGCGCAGGCGCTGCGAAGTGAATCGGAAATCAGTGGCTGTGGCCGCAGGCGTGACCGGCGTTCTCGGCCATCGGGGCGTCACGGTCGACGCCGGCAGCGGCCAGGCGATCGAGATAGGCCTGCCACAGCATGTCGTGCTCGATGCCGAGGCGGTACAGGTAAGCCCAATCGAAGATGCCCGAATCGTGGCCGTCGGAGAACAGCGGCCGGATCGCGTAATTGCCCACCGGCTCGACGCCGACGATGCCCACCTCGCGCTTGCCGGTCTGCAGCACTTCCTGGCCGGGCCCGTGCCCCTGCACTTCGGCCGACGGCGACAGCACGCGCAGGTATTCGAACGGCAGGCTGAACTGCTTGCCATCGGCAAAGGCGATCTCCAGCACGCGTGATTGCGTATGCACGGTGATGCCGGTCGGGTGCGGGGTGTCGGCGGAAAGTCCGGCCATGAAAAACGTCTCGTCGAGTCAAAAACTGTGTTTCAGGAAGCTGCCAGTGCCATGTGCGCAGGCTCTTCCACCACCCGATAGCTTACCGCAGTCAACGGATCGCCCTCGGGGATGTAGCGCAGGCGGCGATGGTGGAATCGTGCCACCGTGCTGCGGTGTGCCACGCTGACGATGGTCACATCAGGCATCGATTCGAGCATCAGGCTGTACATGAACGCCTCGGTGTCTTCGTCGAGTGCGCTGGTGGCCTCGTCGAGGAAAAGGTAATCGGGGCGCTGCAGCAACGCCCGCGCAAAAGCCAAGCGCTGCTGCTCGCCGGGGGACAGGCGCAGGCTCCAGTTGCTCACCTCGTCCAACAGGTCGGTCAGTGCCGGCAACCGGCACGCGTTCAACACCTGGGTCAGACGCTCAGCGGTGTACTGGGTGGCCAGATCCGGATACGAAAGCGCATCGGCCAGCGTCCCGGACGGCAGATAGCTGCGCTGCGGCAGGAACAGGACGCGGGCATCGTCCGGCACCTCGATGCGGCCGCTGCCATACGGCCAGATACCCGCCACGGCGCGGACCAGCGTACTTTTGCCGCAGCCCGACGGGCCATTGACGAGTACGCGCTCACCGCGTGCGAGCGTCATGTCGAATGGCTCGACCAGCAAGTCTTCTGGCTTGCGGTTCGGGAGGTTCAGCGCGAGACCGCGGGCTTCGATAGCGGGTACGGCCGCTGTTTCGACCTCGACGTCGCGCACGCCGGCGCGGTGCTCTTCTTCGCGCTCGGCGGCGCGGATGGCGCGCTGGAATTCGATCAGGCGGTTAGTGGACGCTTTCCAGGTGACCAGCGTGCGGTAGTTCGTGACAAACCACGACATCGCGTCCTGTACCTGCCCGAACGCGGTGGCGACCTGCATCATCCCTCCCAGCGTGAGTGTGCCGCCAAAGTAGCGTGGCGCAGACACCAGAAATGGAAAGATGATAGCGAACTGCGCATAGCCGGAACTGGCGAAAGTCAGGCGCCGCGTGTAGTCCATCAACTGATTCCAGTTGGTGCGGATGCGTTCGAAACGGCCGCTCAGGATGGCTTTCTCGGTCGGCTCACCGCGGTACAGGGCAATGCTCTCGCTGTTCTCGCGCACGCGCACGAGCAGGAAACGGAAGTACGCCTCGTAACGTTCCTGCTGGAACGACAGCCCGATCAGCGGCCGCCCCACGAAATGGATGATGACCGAGCCCACGATCGAGTACAGCAGCGCAAACCACACCATGTAGCCGGGAATCACGAAGTCGTGGCCACCCAGGCTGAACGCCAGCGGCCCCGACACCGCCCACAGGATGCCGAAGAACGACACCAGCGTCACAGCCGAATTCAGGAACCCCAGCGCCAAGGTGAGCGTTGCATCGGTGAAGGTGCGCAGGTCGTCGGCAATCCGCTGGTCGGGGTTGTCGGCGCTGCGCGTCTGCTCGAGGCGGTAGAACGCCTGCTTGCCGAGCCAGTCGTCGAGGAAGCTGCCGGTAATCCACGTCCGCCAGCGCATCTGCAACATCATCGAGTAGTACAGCCGCATGATCGAGCCAATGATCAGCAGCGCGGCAATCCATGAGAAACGCAGCAGCTGCGCCCAGAATTCGCCGTAGTTCTTCTGCTCGAGCGCATTGTAGAAAAGCCGGTTCCAATCGGTGAACAGCACGTTCATGTAGACCAGGAACAGGTTCAGGCCGATCACCAGGGCAAGCAGACCCCACGCCTTGTGGCGATCATCCGAAAACCAGTACGGACGAATCAGTTGCCAGGTCTCCGAGAGATTGAGCCGCCCATGATGGACGGTCAGTTCGGAGATGGAATCCTTGTGGGAATCGGGCGTGGCGGCGGTGCGCGGAGTCGTCATGGCGAGGGCGTTGGCGCAACAGAAAGAGAGTCAGACGTTGTGCGCGCCACAGGGGTTCCGCGCACGACGTGGCGATGCGTTACCAGGCGTTACCCGACGCTATCGCCGACGGGCTCAAGCGTCGGCCAGCGCCGCTTGCAGCGCGTACGACAGCGCCGGCAGCTTGGCCGTGATCTCGGCCATGCGCGCGGTATCGGGCGCGCGCTGCTCGGGGCCCCACACGGCTTCCGGAAAATGTGTATCCCACCGATAGCGCGGAATGACGTGCCAATGCAGATGCGGCACGAAGTTTCCGAAGCTGGCGAGGTTGATCTTGTCCGGCGCCAGTTCGGCGCGCAGCACGCGCTCGACCCGGGCGACGACTTCCATCAGCCAGTGGCGATCGGCATCGGACAAGTCGGTCTGCTCGGCCACATGGTCGTTCCAGATGACACGGCAGAAGCCCGGAAAGCGCGCGTGCTCGACCAGCACCACGCGCGCCTTGGCATTACGCCAGACGGGCTCGCCGCCATCCGCCTCGCACAGCGCGCAGCCTGGCGTCCGCTCGATCGTCGTCACACCAGCACGCGCTCGATGCCGCCGGCGTTGGCCTGCGCAACGTAGTCCTGCAGCCAGGTCTCGCCGAGCACATGACGCGCCATCTCGACCACGATGTAGTCGGCCTGCACCGAGACATCTTCGGTGTAGCGCGACAGACCCTGCAGACACGCCGGGCAGCTCGTGAGGATCTTCACGTCGCCGTTGAACGCCTCGCCCTGGCCGTTGGTCTGGCCAAGGCTGCGCAGCTTGTCGGCGCCCTTCTGCATCTCCTCTTCCTTGCGGAAGCGGACCTGCGTGGAGATGTCGGGGCGCGAAATCGCCAGCGTGCCCGACTCGCCGCAGCAGCGGTCATTCTTCTCGATCGCGCGGGTCTGGCCGTCGGCGCCGATGTTGCCGCCCATCAGCTGGTTGACCAGCTTGGTCGGGTCCATGGTCTTGATCGGGGTGTGGCAGGGGTCGTGATACATGTACCGCGTGCCCTGCACACCGTCGATCTTCACGCCCTTCTCCAGCAGGTATTCGTGAATGTCGATGATCCGGCAACCCGGGAAGATCTTGTCGAATTCATATCCGGCAAGCTGGTCGTAGCAGGTGCCACAGCTCACCACTACCGTCTTGATGTCGAGGTAGTTGAGCGTGTTGGCCACGCGGTGGAACAGCACGCGGTTATCGGTGACGATCTTCTCGGCCTTGTCGAACTGGCCGGTGCCCCGCTGCGGATAACCGCAGCACAGGTAGCCCGGCGGCAGCACCGTTTGCACGCCGGCGTGCCACAGCATTGCCTGCGTGGCCAGACCCACCTGCGAGAAGAGGCGCTCCGAGCCGCAGCCCGGGAAGTAGAAGACCGCCTCGCTGTCCGGCGTGGTCGCCTTCGGGTTGCGGATGATCGGGACGATCTCGTTGTCCTCGATGTCCAGCAAGGCACGCGCCGTCTTCTTGGGCAGGTTGCCCGGCATCTTCTTGTTGATGAAGTGAATCACCTGCTCGCGCACCGGCGGCTTACCGACCGTAGCGGGCGGACGGGCGGTCTGCTTCTTCGCGAATTTCTTCAGGATGTCGTTGCCCAGACGCTGCGCCTTGTAGCCCCAGTCGAACATCACCTTGCGCGTGAGGTTGATCGTCTCGGGGTTGGTCGCGTTCAGGTAGAACATCGCCGCTGCGGTACCGGGGTTGAACTTCTTCTGCCCCATCTTGCGCAGCAGGTTGCGCATGTTCATCGACACATCGCCGAAGTCGATCTTGACCGGGCACGGCGTCACGCACTTGTGGCAGACCGTGCAGTGGTCGCCCACATCGGCAAACTCTTCCCAGTGCTTGACCGACACACCGCGGCGCGTCTGCTCTTCGTACAGGAAGGCCTCGATGAGCAGCGAGGTGGCAAGAATCTTGTTGCGCGGGCTGTACAGCAGGTTGGCGCGCGGCACGTGCGTGGCGCACACCGGCTTGCACTTGCCGCAGCGCAGGCAGTCCTTGATCGACTCCGAGATGGCGCCGATGTCGCTCTGCTGCATGATGATCGACTCGTGCCCCATCAGGCCGAACGACGGCGTATAGGCGTTGCGCAGATCGGCAGCCAGGCCTTGCGGGTCGTTGATGTCGCGCAGCAGCTTGCCCTTGTTGAAGCGGCCGTTCGGATCGACGCGGCGCTTGTAGGCAGCGAAGTCGGCGATCTCTTCGTCGGTGAGGAATTCCAGCTTGGTGATGCCGATGCCGTGCTCGCCCGAGATCACGCCGTCCAGCGAACGCGCGAGCGTCATGATGCGGGCCACCGCCTTGTGGGCGTCCTGCAGCATGTCGTAGTCATCCGAGTTGACGGGGATGTTGGTGTGCACGTTGCCGTCGCCGGCATGCATGTGCAGCGCCACGAACACGCGGCCGCGCAGCACCTTCTTGTGGATCGCCTGGGCTTCGTCGAGGATCGGCTTGAACTCGCCGCCGTTGAAGATCTTGCGCAGCTCTGCGCGAATCTCCGCCTTCCACGACACGCGGATCGTCCGATCCTGCAGCAGATGGAACAGGTTCGCGTCGGGCTGATTCACCAGACGGTCGTCGATGGTCTGCGCAAGGTAGCCCAGGCCAAGGCCGATGAGGCTCGCGCGCGCCGTGGTGACCGGCGTGTCGAGATGGTCCAGCAGGTATTGCCAACGTGCGCGCGTGGCACGCAGCAGTTGCTGCGCCTGTTGCACGCGGTCTTCCAGCAGTTCTGCGCTGGGGATCTCGTTGGCGTCGTCGGTGCGGCCGAGCGGCAGGTTGCTGCCAGCGAAGAAATCGAGCAGCGCGTCGGTCAGCTTGAGCTTGCTCTTGATCGACAGTTCGATGTTGATGCGCTCGATGCCGTCGGTGTATTCGCCCATGCGATTGAGCGGGATCACCACGTCTTCGTTGATCTTGAAGGCGTTGGTGTGCTTCGCAATCGCAGCCGTGCGCGAGCGGTCGAGCCAGAACTTCTTGCGTGCTTCGGGGCTCACGGCCACGAAACCTTCGCCGCTCTTGCCGTTCGCTAGACGGATCACTTCCGAGGTGGCGCGCGCCACGGCATCATCGTCGTCGCCAACAATGTCGCCGATCAGCACCATCTTCGGAAACGCGTTGCGCTTGCTCTTGGTGGCGTAGCCGACCGCGCGCAGGTAGCGCTCGTCCAGGTGCTCCAGACCGGCGAGGATCGCGCCGCCGGGCTTCTTGGTCTCGGCGTCGAGGTAGTCCTTGATCTCGACGATGCTCGGGATCGCGTCGCGCGCCTGGCCGAAGAACTCCAGGCACACGGTGCGGATCGACTTGGGCATGCGATGCAGGATCCAGCGCGCGCTCGTGATGATGCCATCGCACCCTTCCTTCTGCACGCCGGGCAGGCCGGCCAGGAACTTGTCGGTGACGTCCTTGCCGAGCCCTTCCTTGCGGAACTTGCGGCCTTCGATGGTGAGCGTTTCGGTGCGCAGCAGCTTGGCGCCGACCGGCGCGTTGCCGTCGAACCACTTCAGCTCGAACGTGACGACCGGCGCGTCGTGAATCTTGCCGAGGTTGTGATTGAGGCGCTGGACTTCGAGCCAGTTGCCATCCGGGTCAACCATGCGCCACCAGGCGAGGTTGTCCAGCGCGGTGCCCCACAGCACGGCCTTCTTGCCGCCCGCGTTCATGGCGACGTTCCCGCCAATGCACGACGCGTCTATCGAAGTCGGGTCCACGGCGAAGACGAGGCCAGCCTTGTCAGCCGCATCTGCCACGCGACGCGTGACCACGCCGGCGCCCGAGTAGATGGTCGCCACGGGATGGTCGACGCCCGGCAGGTCCGTCATCTCGACCGCATCCAGCCGCTCCAGCTTTTCCGTATTGATGACAGCCGAGAACGGTGTGAGCGGCACGGCGCCACCGGTGTAGCCGGTACCGCCTCCGCGCGGGATGATGGTCAGACCCAGCTCGAAGCAGCCCTTGACGATCCCGGCAATCTCTTCTTCCGTATCGGGCGTGAGCACCACGAACGGATATTCGACCCGCCAGTCGGTGGCGTCGGTCACATGCGACACGCGCGACAGGCCGTCGAACTTGATGTTGTCCTTCGCGGTGACGCGGCCGAGCACCTTCTGTGCGCGACGGCGCAGGTCGTACACCTGGGCGAATTCTTCCTGGAATGCCTTGACGGCGCGGCGTGCATGCACGACCAGTTGCTCGACCTTGCTGGCACGCTCGTCGCCCACGGGGTCGTGGTGCGAATCGTGGTCGGCCACGCGGCGCTTCTCGATCTCCGCCAAGCGGTGATTGAGTGCGTCGATCAGCATCTGCCGGCGCTTCGGGTTGTCGAGCAGGTCGTCCTGCAGATAGGGGTTGCGGCGCACCACCCAAACGTCGCCCAACACTTCGTACAGCATGCGTGCCGATCGGCCGGTGCGACGCTCGGCGCGCAGTTCGTCCAGGATTTGCCACGCAGACTCGCCCAGCAGACGGATGACGATTTCCCGATCCGAGAACGAGGTGTAGTTGTAGGGAATCTCGCGCAGCCGGGGCGCAGCGTCCTGCGCCGTGAGTTTGGCGTCGATCAGAAGTGGGGCATTCATGGCGTGCCGCTGGGGAGGGAGGGCGCGGCAAAGAGGGCCCAAGCCGCGCGGTCTTTAAAGGGCGATTGTACTGCAACGTGCGCCGTTGATGCGTCGCAGCAACGGTATCCCTGCCGGTGACATGGGCGGCAAAACCGCCGCGTTTTCAATGGCTTGCGAAAAGCGTAAGGCCGCCAAAGTGCGGCTTGCGCCACGCAAACGTCACATCATCACGCTCTTGATCCAACCGAGGATGCCGTGCCAGAAGCCGTCGGGGAGGGTCATCAAGGCCGCAGTCATGGCCAGATAGCGCAGGAATTTGCCGATGGCCATGTACATGACGCTGGGCCAGAACTTCAGGCGCAGCCAGCCGGCCAGCGTGCAGAGCGGGTCGCCAATGCCGGGCAGCCAAGACACCAACAGGGACGCCGGCCCAATGCGGCGCATCCAGCGGAAGTATTTTTTATCGAGCGGAGGCTCGCGGTGGCGCTTGGGGTGCGGCACGTGCTGGGCGTGCTCGGTGTTGTGCTGACGGCGGCGGCGCGCAAGGTGGTAGCGCACCAACGCCAGCTTGGCCGCGTAGCCCATCCACCAATCGACCACACCGCCCAGCGTGTTGCCGAGCGTGGCCACGACGATGGCCGGCCAGAACATGTCCGGATTGAGCTTGATGTAAGCAAAAACCGCCGGCTCTGAGCCCAGCGGCAGGAGGGTCGCCGAGATGAAACTGACGACGAAGATGGCAGGCAGCCCGACCTTGGGCAGGGCGAGCGTGGCAAAAAGCGTGTCGATCCACTGTTCCATGCGGTCGATTGTAGAGGGCGGGCGGTCGCGGCGTCGCTTGGGGGCCGCCCTAGCCGCTCAGGCGAAGAACAGATAGGCGACCAGCACGGCGCCGATCAACCCGATCAGGTCGGCCCACAGGCCACACGCCAATGCATAACGCGTGTCCTTGATGCCGACGCTGCCGAAGTACACCGCCAGCACGTAGAACGTGGTCTCGGTCGAGCCCTGGATGATGGCGGCCAGCTTGCCCTGGAAGGAATCGACGCCGTACGTGGTCATCACGTCGACCATCAGGCCGCGCGCACCGGCGCCGGACAGCGTCTTCATCAGCCCCACGGGCAGCGCGGGCACAAACCGCGTGTCGATGCCCAGGTGCGCGAATAGCGCGGAAAGCCCTTGCATCAGGAAATCCATGCACCCCGCCGCGCGAAACACGGCAATGCCGACCAGCACCGCGACCAGATACGGGACGATGCCGATTGCCACCTGGAAGCCGTCCTTGGCGCCATCGACGAACGTTTCGTACACGTTGATGCGACGAATTGCCCCACAGACCAGGAACGCCACGACGATGGTGAGGATGACGCCCGCGCCAATGAGGCCGATCCACGCGGCCATTTGCTGCGGCGGAAACTGGCGCAGCCATGCGAACAGCAGCCCCATCGCCGCGACAAAGCCGCCGAAATACGCCAGCAGCGCAGGCTTGAACAGGTTGATGCGCTGGTACCACGCCACCGCCGCAATGCCCGCGCAGAAGCCGATGAACGTGGACAGCAAGGTCGGCAGGAAGATGTCTGCCGCGTTAAAGCCGACCAGCCCCTGCTTGACCGCCATGGCTTGGCGGATGGCGATCACGGACGTCGGCACCAGCGTCACGCCAGCCGTGTTGAGCACCACGAACATCAACTGCGCATCGCTGGCGCGCTGCGGCTGCGGGTTGATCTGCTGCAACTCGCGCATGGCCTGCAGACCGAGCGGCGTGGCGGCGTTATCCAGCCCGAGCACGTTGGCCGAGACGTTCATCATCATCGCGCCGTTGGCGGGATGGCCGGCTGGCACGGAGGGAAACAGGTGCCGCATCAGCGGGTTCACGAGCCGCGCAAACAGATCGACCACGCCGGCGCGCTCGCCCACGCGCATGATGCCCAGCCACAGCGCCATCATGCCGGTCAGGCCGATCGCAATTTCGAAACCGGTGCGCGCGGCATCGAACATGCCGGTCAGCATGCGGGAGAAGACTTCCATGTCGCCCTGCACCACCTGAACGCATGCGGTGACGAAGGCAACGAGGAAGAAGGCGAGCCAGACGAGGTTCAGGGCCACGGGGTTTGCGCGTTGGAATCGGACAAGCCGCTCATTGTGCCTGCGGGGGCGTCTCGATCGGATGGATCAGGTGGAAGTTGTCGTAGTCGACCGACGTGACGCCACCCTCGTCGCGGATGAGGTCGGCATACCGATAGTTCCAGCGGATCTCGTCATGCCGCCAGGAATAGCGCGCCTGCACGTTTTGCGCGGCGGTCTCGTCGGCGCCCTCGATGGTGAGCAGCAGCAAGGCGTCACCGGCGGCGAGCGATTCTGCGGTGGCGCCATGCAGCGGGCTGGTTTCGTCGATGACATGCATCATCACCCAGCCCAGCAGGAAGATCGGATGCTCGCTGCGCTCCAGCTTCAGGTCGTGGATCTTGTAGATCGAGTAGCCCTCGGGCGAGACCTCGTCCTGCATCAGGCGCAGCCGGGCGGTGGCCTCCGCGATGACGTTCTGGCGCGCATTGGCGGCCCGCAGCATCAGCGTTGACCTGCCGTTGAGCGGCCGCACGACAACGTTGCGGGCAAACATGATCTTGGCGCGCGGGCGCGAGAACCGCGCAAATACCAGCCCCGTCGCCATGGCGATGCCCGACATGCCGATGAAGATCTCCAGCGTGGCGATGACGTGGGCATAGAGCGTTTGCGGGTGCATGTCGCCATAGCCCACCGTGGCCAGCGTCTCGACGCTAAAGAAGAAGGCCCCGACGAAGCCCGGCGGCGACTGGTTCGCGATCGCGCCGTCGCCCAGCGAATACAGCCCCGCGAATACCGCATTCAGCGCCAGGAACATCGTCGCCAGCAGCGCGAAAAAGGTCGGCCAGTTGACTTCAAGCGCGTGGTGATAAAGGTCACGCCAGCCGAGCGGCGGCATGCCGTAGGCAATGACGTGCTGCGTGCCAGACCAGACTTTGCGACCGCGGCGTGCGCGCCCGGCACGCTCCGAGGAAGACGACGGGGTGTTCATGGAGGCCTCTCGCCGATGATGCGCCGCGCCCGCCCGGACGCGGCCGAGGCAGTGTACCGACCGGCACGCCGGTCCGACAAGGCGCACAAGACGCCGCGTGATAGGCTTACGGGCTCTGTTCACGTCCAACCCGGTCCGCACCATGGCCATCGATTACCTCAAGAAGATCCTGACCGCGAAGGTCTATGACGTCGCGGTGGAAACCGAGCTGAAGTTCGCGCCCAACCTGTCGGCGCGCACCGGCAACCGTGTCTACCTCAAGCGCGAGGATGACCAGCCGGTGTTCTCGTTCAAGCTGCGCGGCGCCTACAACAAGATGGCCTCGCTCACGCCGGCCGAGCGCAAGCGCGGGGTGATTACGGCGTCGGCGGGCAACCACGCGCAGGGGGTGGCCTTCAGCGCGGCCCGGATGGAATGCAAGGCCGTGATCTGCATGCCGGTGACGACGCCGCAGTTGAAGATCGACGGCGTGCGCTCGCGCGGCGGCGAGTGGGTCGAGGTCGTGCTCCACGGTGAAAGCTATTCCGACGCCTACAACCACGCCGCCAAGCTGCAGGAAAAGCACGGCTATACCTTCGTGCACCCGTTCGACGATCCCGACGTGATTGCCGGTCAGGGCACGATCGCCATGGAAATCCTGCGCCAGCATCCGCAGCCCCTTCACGCCATCTTCTGCTCGATCGGCGGTGGCGGTCTGATCTCCGGCGTTGCGGCCTACGTGAAGGCCGTACGGCCGGACGTCAAGGTGATCGGCGTGCAGAGTGTGGATTCCGACGCCATGGCGCGTTCGGTGGCGGCGGGCAAGCGCGTCGAATTGAAAGACGTCGGCCTGTTTGCCGACGGCACCGCGGTCAAGCTGGTGGGCAAGGAAACCTTCCGCATCACGCGGGAGCTGGTCGACGAGATCATCACCGTGGATACGGATGCCATCTGCGCGGCGCTCAAGGACGTGTTCCAGGACACGCGCAGCCTGCTGGAGCCTTCCGGCGCGCTGGCGCTGGCTGGCCTCAAGCAGTATGCCGAGACGCACAAGCTGAAGAACGAATCGCTGGTGGCCGTGGCCAGCGGCGCCAACATGAACTTCGACCGCCTGCGCTTCGTGGCCGAGCGCGCCGAAGTGGGCGAGGCGCGTGAAGCCGTGTTTGCCGTGACGATTCCCGAAGAGCGCGGCAGCTTCAAGCGCTTCTGCGAGCTGGTCGGCTGGTCGCGCAACGTGACCGAGTTCAACTACCGCATCGCCAGCAAGGACGCCGCGCATATCTTCGTGGGTGTGCAGATTGCGTCGCGCGCGGAGGGCGACAAGATTGCCGAGAACTTCCGCAAACACGGTTTCCCGACGCTGGACCTGTCCAACGACGAACTGGCCAAGCAGCACATCCGCTACATGGTGGGCGGGCGTTCGCCGCTGGCGGAAAACGAGCATCTCTACCGGTTCGAGTTTCCCGAGCGGCCCGGCGCGCTGATGAAATTCCTCTCGAGCATGAGCCCGAACTGGAACATCAGCCTGTTTCACTACCGCAATCAGGGCGCGGATTCGAGCAACATCCTCGTCGGCATCCAGGTACCGAAGAACGAGAAGCGCGAGTTCAAGGCGTTCCTCGCCACGCTGGGCTATACCTATTGGGACGAAAGCGAAAACCCCGTCTACAGCCTGTTTTTGTGATGAGCAACCAACCCGAACATTCGCCGCTGGGCAAGACCTCCGCCTACAAGACGGAGTACGACCCGAGCCTGCTGTTTCCGATTCCGCGCCAGGGCAAGCGCGACGAGATCGGTCTCGCCGCCGGCACGCCCCTGCCCTTCTTCGGCGTGGATCTCTGGAACCTGTACGAGCTGTCGTGGCTGAACCTGCGCGGCAAGCCGCAGGTGGCTGTCGGTACCGTGATCGTGCCGGCGGACTCGCCCAACATCGTTGAATCGAAGTCGTTCAAGCTGTATCTGAATTCGTTCAACCAGACGAAGGTGGCGTCGCACGAAGCGCTGCAGCAGTTGATTCACCACGATTTGTCGGAGGCGTGCGGCGCGCCGGTGCAAGTGCGCATCGTGCCGCAGGAGGAATTTGCCCGGCAGAAGATGGGCGAGCTCGATGGCCTGCTGCTCGACCGCCTGGACATCGAAACCGACGTCTACCAGCCCACGCCCGAGCTGCTGCATGCCGATGAGGAAGAAAGCCCGGTCGAAGAAACACTGGTGTCGCACCTGCTGAAGTCCAATTGCCTTGTGACGGGCCAGCCGGACTGGGGCAGCGTACAAATCCGCTACGTGGGTGCGCCGATCAACCAGGAAGGGCTGCTCAAGTACCTGATTTCGTTCCGCGAGCACAACGAGTTTCACGAGCAATGCGTGGAGCGGATCTTTACCGACATCCTGCGCCAGTGCCGGCCCGTCAAGCTGGCCGTGTATGCGCGCTACACGCGGCGCGGCGGGCTGGACATCAACCCGTTCCGCACAAACTACAACACGCCGTGGCCGGATAACCTGCGCAATGCACGTCAGTAAGCGCTGACGCTACGCAAGACACGCAAGGCGCCTTCGGGCGCCTTTTTTCTTGCCTGAGCGATCCACCAAACGGGCAGTTCGGCCTCGTCCATTTTGTGGACGGCTCCGCCCTGTCGTTTCACGACCGCTCGCCTATAGTGGTATCCGCAGTACGCCACCCGGGGGAAATCGTGAAGGGCCCATCCGCATTTCGTGGACAGGGCGCTCTCGACGGGGACATTGCCATGAAGAACGCACCATGGGGGCCGCTTCGCGCGGTTGCGTGCGCATGCCTGCTGCTGTGCGGCAGGTCGGCACTTGCACAGACCAACGAGCCGGTGGACGACAAGCCACCTAGCCTGGAAGCGCTGCAGCGCGAGCTTGCCGATACGCAGGCGCGCCTGCAGGAACTCAAGCGCTCGATCCAGCAACAGGAAACGCACTTGCGGCGCATGCGGCGCGCGCTCGGCATGAGCGATGGCCGCCTCGACACCGTGCGCGGTGCCGGTGCCCCTGGCGCGGCAGGCGACGCATCGCAAATTGCGCAGAACGACCAGCCCGGCACCACGCCTGTCGGCAAACCGCCGGAGCCGCCTGACCGGCCGCCACGCATCGCGCAGATCTTCGATGAGCCCAGCGCGCTTACACCGCCGGGCAAGGTCGTCGTCGAGCCGTCATTGCAGATGGCGTATTCGTCGTCCGACCGCGTGGCGCTGGTGGGCTACACCATCATCCCCGCGCTGCTGATCGGGCTGATCGACGTACGGCAGGTCAAGACCACCACGCTCACGGGCACGGTTGCGTTGCGTTACGGCCTGGCACGGCGCTGGGAACTGGAAGCGCGCGTGCCCTATGTCTACAGCGCCAGCGACACCGTCAGCCGCGAACTGTTCACCGGCACCGCGACAGACAACGCCTTCAGCTCGCATGGGCGCGGCATTGGCGATGTGGAACTGACCGCGCGCTACCAGATCAATGCGGGCGGCGTCGACAAGCCGTTCTACATCGGCTGGCTGCGCTTCAAGACACGCACCGGCAAGGATCCGTTTGAAGTCACCACCGATTGCGTGACGCGCTGCGTGAGCAACACCACGGGCACCGGCCTGCCTCTGCAGCAGCCCACGGGCTCGGGCTTCTTCGCGGTACAGCCGGGGCTGACGTGGCTGTTCCCGACAGACCCGGCCGTGTTCTTCGGCAGCATCAGCTACCTGCACAACTTCGAGCGCAAGGACGTCAGCCTGAACCTGGTGGACGGCTCACAGCAGTTCCTGGGCAACGTGAAAGCCGGCGACATCATCGGCCTGAACTTCGGCATGGGGCTGGCGCTGAACGAAAAGGCATCGTTCTCGATTGGCTACGACCAGAGCATCATCGCGCCGACCAAGCAGAACGGCCAGCGTGTGCCGGGCTCGGTGCGGACAATTCTGGGGACGTTGCTGGTCGGATATTCGTACCGCCTCTCGCCCAAGATGTCGCTGAATCTGTCGGTGGGGGCAGGCCTGACGCGCGACACGCCGGACCTGACCGTCACGCTTCGCCTGCCGATCCAGTTCTAACTCAGTGCAGAGTGGTGGCGACGTTGGCCAACGCGCCTTGCAGCACGTTGGCGAGATTCATCTGACGGAATTGCGGCAGGCTGTTGACCGCCGCATTGATGGTCGTCACCGCCTGCAGCGTCTGGTTGTTCAGGCTGTTCTGGATGACCGTGGCCGCCGCTGCCGCGCCCGCGCTCACATCGGGCGGTGCGACATTGTTGGGGCCGTTCTGCACGAGGTTGACCGTGTTGACCACCGAGGCCAATTGCTGCGCCTGGGTGGCCGTCATGCGTGCCACATCGGGGATGTTGACCGATGCGCTCGCCACCAGATCGCCGTTGACGTAGACCGCCCGGTCGATGCCGAACGAGATGCGCAGCCCTGCGAGCGAGGGCACATCAAACCCGCCGCGCATGTCGTCAAGCTTGTCTTCGGACACGGCGTGCCAAGCATGGACGGGATTGTCACCCATGCCATCCATGCCGGCCGCAAACGCATGCCCGGCCGCAGCCAGCGCAAACCAGCCGGCCCACGCCATCTTGCCAAACCGCTTCATGATGCCCTCCTGCCGGACGACCGGACTGCCATGCAGACGATGCTCAGAAGTCGGAAGGACCGTGCTTGGGAACGACGATGTTTCCCAGGCCACTGCGGTCCATGCCCTCCTCCAGCGGCGCACGCGGTGCCACGCGCCAATCCGATGCGGCATTGAACGTCGCCCCCGCCTCGCGGTTGTGGACGACGAACAGCAAATGGTTGTCCCACATGCTCTCGAAACTCGCACGCGGAATCGCACGCGTGCCCATGGCCGGATCGCCCACCAGTACGCGCCCTTCCTGCACGCCCTTGACCACCACGAAGTGGTGATAGCCGTTTTCGGTCAACAGCACGATGGCCGGCAAGTGGGCGTCCTTCAATGCATCCAGCGGCTGCTCGAAACCATCGGCCTCAAAGCCCACAGACTGCAGATAGCGTTTGATGTCGAGCAGCGAAAAGCCTTCTCGCCGGATCTTCTCCTGGTTGCCATGCTCGTACATGGCCTGGAACACAGCCTGCTCGCTCACCGGATAACCGTACTGATACGTGAGCAGCGTCGCCACTGCGGCCGACCCGCAACTGAAGTCGAAGCGCTGATGCACGGTGCGCAGATAGCGCGCGGCCTTCATGCTCGTCACGGGCACGGCATACGTGCCGCCGCCCGTGCCGAGCATGTCGATCGCGCCCGCCAACGCGGGCCCGCACATCAGTGCCATCAGCACTGCACCGCACGCCTTGCGCATCATTCCGTCCTTCACAACGAACTCAAGGCCGGAACTGCACGTTGACGATGGTGGCGTTCTGGATCAGCACGTTCGCTCCGCTGTTCTGGATGACCGTGGGGATCCCGCTGGCGTTGGCAAACGAGCCGTCGCGCACGATGTTCGACCCCGTCGCCACGTTCACGGCGGCGTTGTCGCTCACGGTGCCCGACAGGCGCGCGTCATTGACGGTCTGGTAGAGATCCTGCGTGCCGCCGCGATAGCTGTCGAGCCGATCTGCACCCACCGCATGACCGAACCCAGGCACCGACACGGCCGCGGCGACCGGGGGACGCACCGCTTCCGTATTGGCTGTCTGAGCACCGTCTGCGATGGACGCATCGTCCGCCGCCATCGCCGCTGCCGCTGGCCACCCTGCCAGGCCGCATGCCAACCACCATGCTGCCCATCCTGCTGTGGTTCTTCTGTCGGATCGCATCGAATGTCTCCTATACGCTCCAACTGCGGGCCGGACCACGGATGCGGTCCGGCCCTGTCCACCGCCATGCGCGCAACGTCACCGCACGCACAGCGGCACTTCCCCGCTCACACCCGATGTCGACTCAATGGCCGACATTCAGGTTGGCCTGCACGTTGACACTTTGCTGGACGAGAGATGCAAAGCCGCTGTTCTGGTTCGCAATCATCACCCCGGCAGCGGACTGGCCGACACTGGTCATGGCGTTGGACATGTTGAACGTGCCTGCGTCCACCACGACTGTGCCGCCTGCACCGCCGGTGCCACCCACCGCACCGTTGCCGACACCGCCATTGCCCACGCCGCCTGCACCGCCGGCCGCACCGACTGCACCCACAGCGCCATTGCCTGCTGTGGACGACGCCGCGCCGTTGGTTGCGCTGCCGTTGGTCGCGCTGCCGCCTGCGCCGCCATTGCCGGCCACGTTGGTAGCTGCACCGCCCGCACCTGCTGCGCCGCCCGTGCTGGTGCCGGTGGCCGCGCTCGTGCCAGTGCCTGCGCCACCAGACGCTGTGGAGCTGCCACTGGTGCCGTTACCGCCCGCCGCGCCGTTTCCGCCGGCCGCGGCTGCAGCGCCGCCCGTTGCTGAGCCTGAGCCGTGATGGTGATTGGCGTCACCGCCATTGGAGCCACCGGCACCGCCGCCGCTGCCTCCAGCGCCACCGCCCGCCGCACTGGCGCTGCCTGCCAAGCCACCCAGGCCCGCGCCCAGGCTCGCCGACAGCGTGCCGGAACTGCCGCCGCTACCACCGCCGCCTGCGTTGCCTGCAGCGCCACCGCCATTGCCACCGTTGCCGGCCACTGCGCCGCCGTTGGTCGCACTGCCGTGCGTGACACTGCCCGAGCTGCCGCCCGCGCCACCGCTGCCGCCTGCACCGCCAGCGCCACCATTGCCGCCAGCGCCTGTGCCGCCGTAGCCGTATCCGCCACGCCCGCCCGCACCGCCATTGGCCGAGCCGCCATTGTTGGTGGCGACGTTGCCGATGCCCGACACGCTGATGTTGGTGACGGTGCCATCCAGCTTCGAAACTGCAATTGCCTTGCTTGTGTTAAAGGAGTTGGTGAATGTTGCCGTTGCCATACCGCCGTTGTTGGCGGCGGCGGTGCCATAGCCGTCTGCATTGGCCCAGCCGCTGTTGTCGCGGTTACTGCCCTGGCTTTGGTTGTTGTGCTGATTCGAGTTATCGGTTGCCGTGGTGGTTGTGGTGGTTGCGGTGTTCGTCGTCGTGTCTGTGCTGGTGTTGGTTCTGTTGATGGTTGACGTATTGGTTTGGGTCTTGTCACCCGCGCCGGACGCCGTGTTCCCGATGTCGGCCAATGCAACGCCAGAGACCCCCAATCCCATGGCGATCGCGGTGGCCAGTAAGGTCTTCTTCATAACGCACTCCATAAAGGTGAGAGGGACGGCTGGAAACGCAGCCAGTGAGGCCGGCGCGCTCTGCCTGTGGGAAAAACATGACCCACCCCGGGGCGGCTCGTTTGCATAATCGGTGCCAACTTCCCGGCCCGCCCCACACGGGTGTTCTAAGCGTTTGAAAACGCAAAAGTTTCACCGGCACGCGCATACATGGGCGCGCGCCGTGCCACGCAATCGTGTCGACACATGCAACTTTTGGGGGGCTGTTGGCGCCTTTTCGGTTGCGGCACCGATACACCGTCGTGTCACGCATGGCAGCCATGGCACGCATGACCTTCGCGCGAAGACGCAAACCACACGCACGCATGCGCGCAGCGAAGATGTTTGAGACGGACGATTGGGTGGGTGTTTCAGGCGTGATACACCGCCGCCTCGTCGTTCACATTGCGTGAGCGGTGGGTCGCCGGCGGGTGAGCGTGCCGTGGCGCACGTCGCGTCGTGTTGCGCGCCTCGATGGCATGCACATCGCGAACACGCGGCCTTATGTGGCCGTTTGACTGCGAGTGCCCCCTATCAGCAAGACGCACGCGGGAAACGTGTCTCGGTTTTTACCCCGGGCGTTGCCCAGGCAGGCGAACAAAGCTGCGCGCGGCAAGCATCGTCAAGGCAACGAAAAGCCGCGCGCAACCGGTTGGCATTTCAGCGGCGAAACCGCAAGCTCCGGTTTTAGGCCGTGGCGGCCACCGTCAGCTTGAGTTCTTCGATCATGCGGTCGCGCATGACGAACTTCTGCACCTTGCCCGTCACCGTCATCGGCATCTCGGTGACGAAGCGGATATAACGCGGGATTTTGTAGTGGGCGATCTGGCCCTGACAGAACGTGCGAATCTCATCTTCCGTGGCCTGCTGGCCGGGCTTGAGGACGATCCACGCGCAGACCTCTTCGCCGTACTTCGGGTCGGGCACGCCAAACACGTTGACGGCCTGCACCTTCGGATGCCGGAAGAGAAATTCTTCGATCTCGCGCGGATACACATTCTCGCCGCCGCGGATGAGCATGTCCTTCACGCGGCCGACGATGTTGCAGTAGCCCTCGGCATCGAACGTTGCCAGATCGCCCGTGCGCATCCAGCCGTCGTGGATGGATTCGGCGGTCTTGGCCTCGTCGTCCCAGTAGCCGAGCATGACCGAATAGCCCTTCGTGCACAGCTCGCCCTTTTCGCCCACGGGCACGACCTCTCCCGCGCCATCCACCAGCTTGACCTGCAGATGCGGCTGGATACGGCCGACAGTGGTCACGCGCTTGTCGAGCGGGTCCGTTACGGCGCTCTGGAATGACACCGGGCTCGTCTCCGTCATGCCGTACGCGATGGTGACTTCACGCAGGTTCAGCTCCGACACCACGCGTTTCATCACCTCGATAGGGCAAGGCGATCCGGCCATGATGCCGCCGCGCAGCGTCGATACGTCAAAGCTCTTGAAATCCGGATGATCGAGCTGCGCGATGAACATCGTCGGCACGCCGTGCAGTTGCGTGCAGCGTTCTTCCGCCACCGTGCGCAGTGTGGCCAGCGGATCGAACGCCTCGCCCGGAAACACCATGCACGCGCCCGTGGCCGTGCAGGTGAGCACCGACATGACCATGCCGAAGCAGTGATACAGCGGCACGGGAATGCACAGCCGATCGCCCTCTTGCAGGTTCATCGCCATGGCAACAAAGCGCGCGTTGTTCACCACGTTGACATGCGTGAGCGTGGCGCCCTTGGGCGCGCCGGTCGTGCCGCTGGTGAACTGGATATTGATGGCGTCGTCAGGCGACAGCCTGGTCGTGATGGCATCCAGCGCATCAACGGGTACGCTTTTTCCGCGCGCAATGACGTCGGCAAAGTTCAGCATGCCGGGCGTTTCGGCCTCGCCCATGCGGATGACCCAGCGTAACGCCGGCAGCTTGGCCGCGTTCAGCACGCCCGGCTGCGCGGTCGCCAGTTCGGGCGCGAGCGTCTGCAGCATTTCGAGATAGCGCGAGGTCTTGAACGCCTCGGCCGCCACGATGGCCTTGCAGCCGACCTTGTTGAGCGCGTATTCCAGCTCCGATAGCCGATATGCCGGGTTGATGTTGACGAGGATGAGCCCCAGGCGCGCAGTCGCGAACTGCGTGAGCACCCACTCGACGCGGTTGGGCGACCAGATGCCGATGCGGTCTCCCCGTTCGAGCCCCAGCGCGTGCAGGCCGGCGGCCAGCGCATCGACCTGTTCGGCAAAGGCACGCCACGTCCAGCGCACGTTCTGTTCGCGGAACACAACCGCCTCGTCGTCGGGGCAGCGGCGTACTGTTTCCGCCAGCAACGCCGAGACCGTCACGTGCGCCAGCGGCACCGCCGTATCGCCCACGACATACGACACACCGTTGCGCGGTCGCGCGTCGAAAACCTCACCAGCCATGGATGTCTCCTCCAATCAACGTTGGCCTTTTTGGGGCCTTGTTCTGAATGATTTGTAACCAATGCTTCCACCGCAATTTGACGCAGCTTGACGTATTTGGCAATCCGTTGCCGGACGAACAATGACCCGGAACAATTGCTGCGCTGCAGCAGCAAAAATCGGTGGATGCCGCCATCAACGCGCTAACATGCCGGCCTGACGTTTTGCGCTTTCTTGCACGTAGGGAATGACGATGATCGTAGTAGTGATGGGTGTTTCGGGTTGCGGCAAATCCACGGTGGGCCAGAAGATTGCCGAGCGGCTCGGCTGTGCTTTCCGTGATGGCGACGAATTCCACTCCGAGGCCAACCGCGCCAAGATGCACGCCGGCATCCCTCTGAACGATGACGACCGCAAACCCTGGCTCGAATCCATCCGCGCCTACATGGATGAGAAGACCAGCTCCGGACAATCGCTGGTGGTTGCCTGCTCCGCGCTCAAGCAACGCTACCGCGACGTGCTGCGCGGCCCCGCCGGCAATGCCGAGTTCGTCTATCTGAAGGGCGACTTCGATCTGCTGCAAAGCCGCCTGGCTGCACGGAAAGACCACTTCTTCAACCCGAACCTGCTGCGCAGCCAGTTCGAGGCACTGGAAGAGCCCACCGACGCAGTCATCGTCGACATCGCGCTGCCGCCCGAAGCCATCGTCGACCAGGCTGTCACGCAACTGCAGGCTCGCGCCGCGCACCGCCCGGCCGCCTGAACCTGCCCGATCAGCGCTAGCCGCGCCTGAGTTGTTGCAACACGGCTTGCACCTCGCCGTTGCACACGCGGCTCATGCGCTCCTGCTCACGCGGCGTATCGATCTGCTCGTGCGCCTGCAGCCCCAGTTCGATCAGCGATTGCACGCGCGGCAGCCAATGGCGCGTGAGCGCTGCCTGCAGATCTGCGGCAATGCGGTCTGGGTCTCCAAAATAGAGCCGGCCGCCGTATTCGCTCTCGATCTCCTTGCGGATCACCTCGGCGGCGTGCGGCAGCACCGCTCGGTTGACGGCCACATGCCGCAACTCATGCTCGCGGATGGCGTTGTACGCGCAAGTGCCCGGCGCAAATTCGCGCGCCACCGTCACCCGGAAGTTGTTCAGTACAAGCTCCACCGAGATGGACGGCCGCAGGCAGGTCGTAGCCGGCTGTGTGGCGATAGCCATGTAGCGGCTGTTGACGTCGAAACGTGCGACCAGCGTCGCGTACGTCTTGCCCAGCACACGCGCTGAGCGGTCGTACGGCGGCGCTTCGGCGGTGAGTTGATCGACCGAGCGATCGTTGGAGAAAGACAGCGGCGTTTCAGTGGCGCGCACCTCCACGCGCATCGGGCCGAGCGCCTGGTCGCACGCCTTGAGCCAGTGCGATTTGTTGGCATTGAAGGCGGGGCCGCCCGCAGTGCCTGTCGCGGCGGCGACGTTTTCGATCGGCGCAAAACGCACATCCGCCAGCCTCAGCCGATGCAGCCGACTCCATTGCCAGGCGCCGGCCGCCGCGGCCAGCACCAACCCCAATACCACCACCCGACGCATGCTGGGCTCCCCGTTGGCGCATCCCGACCGGGCTACGCAGGGCCGCCATCGGTTGGGTCATGCCGGTGTCAGTTCCACCGGTTCTCGGTTCTCATGCTGGGCGGCAACCAATCGCCTGATCTGCTCGCCCGATCGTTTGAGCGCTGCGCGCGCCTCTGGAAGGAAAGGATAGAAGATCGGCCACACGTGCGGAAGCCGCCGCCCCATTTCTACCGAAACGGATACCCCGGCAGCCCTCGCGCGCTCGGCCATTCGGAGGGTGTCATCGCGCAGCACTTCGCTGGTGCTGACATAGCAGTGCAGCGTGGGCAGGCCCGTGAAATCGGCATACAACGGCGAGGCGAGCGGATGGTCGGTCGGCGCGCCCGAATCGCCCAGGTACAACGCCGCACCGTGCGCCATCCAGGCACCGCGAAACATCACGTCGGATTCATCGTTGTCGATCAGGCTCTGGCCGGTGGCTGCCAGGTCCGTCCACGGCGAATACAGCACCGCGCCGGCGGGCAGCGGGTCAGCCGCATCGCGCAAGGCCACCAGCAGCGCCAACGCCAGCCCGCCGCCCGCGGAATCGCCGGCCACCACAATGCGCGATGGCGCCACGCCCTGCGCAAGCAGCGTGCGATACGTGAAGAGCGCATCTTCCACCGGTGCTGGAAACGGATGTTCGGGTGCCAGTCGATAGTCCGGGACGCACACGCGGGCCCGCGCATGCGTGGCGAGGCCAATGGTGATCGGGCGATGTGTGCGCGGGCTGCAGAAAAAATAGCCGCCGCCATGCAGATAAAGGACGACGGGCGCATCGGCATGCAGGTCGGGATCAGCGGGCTCGATCCATTCGCCGGTGAGGCCGTCGCCGCCGGCGCCATGGGCCGGCACGATGCGCCAGTCCGGCGGCAGCTCGACCGGTACGGGCATCTTGCGCTTTTCAGCGTGCAGGCGGGTCGCAATGGGGTCGAAGGGTTCCCGCTCGGTCGGCTTCTTGACCTGGTTGCGCACCATCCTTGAGACGACCCAGTTCTGCCAGCTCATCGCGCAACCCTCCGCTGCAAAGTCTCAGGCTAGCGAGGAAGCGCTGCCCAGACAATCGGTTCCCACCCTGCTTGGACGCGAGTGTCCCCATGGGGCAACGCCGTCTCTCAAGCCGTAGCAGCAAGCCTGCCCAAGGGCGACAAGCCGAAAGACGCGCGCTGAGCGCACCCCCGCTTCAAAAGCAAAAAGCCTGCGACGCAACCGCCGCAGGCTTTTTGCTTTCGCACCTTGGGGCGCTGAAGTCCCCTTTCAGTGCCGGCCCCGTTGAGCCCGATCAGTTGACCTTGAGCTGACCGCCGCGGCCCAGGCCACCCTTGACGTCCTGCGCCTTGTAACTGCGCAACGCGACGACCATCTTGTTCCACGCGTCGATAAAGGCGACCACCGTGGCCTTGCCTTCCGGCGTGCTGGAGAAGCCGGCCAGACCGCCGCCCACGCCGCCGCCGAAGCCGGCCAGCACGGCGCCATAGTTCGTCGCCGTCGAGCTGCCTTCCGCAGCTGCGATCTGCACGGCCGAGCGCACGTCAAACAGCGTCAGCGTCACGACCGAAGCCTTCGACCTCACGCTGCCGGCCAGCGCGGCGATGGCGCTGTTGCCCAGCAGGCCGCCCACGGCGCCCGCCACACCGCCGATCGGCGAGTCGTTGATGATGATCTGCGGCTCCATGTAGTAGTCAGCCGCCACGCGCTGGCCCTTCTGCTGCTTGGAGCCGGCACGGTATTCACCGGAGTTGCGCTGCAGATCGGTGATGCGCGACAGGCGTGCGTCGGTCTTCTGGTTGCCGATCGACGTGATCACGAAGCAGTTCGATTGCTGCACGGCCATGCGCAGCAGCGGGTCGATGGTCGTCACCTTGGTGGCGCTGCCGAACTGACCGTACCAGTCGGCATTGCGGCCATCATCCATGGCAATGGTGCCCAGCGGCGAGGCGCAGCGCTCGAGCGTCGGGTCTGCACCCACGCTGGAGCCGCCGGCTGCAGCACCGCTCACGCCGGCGTTCTGACCGCCCGGCGTCACCATGCCGCCGCCTGCGCACGCAGCCAGGGAAGAGATGATCAGTGCTACGCCTGCGGCCTTGGCAGTGCGGCTGAGAAGATTGGTTTTCATATTGTTGTGTGGCTCACATTGAGTCGATGTTCGGCTTATGCGTCCTGCGACTCAATAAGCCCCCCTTGATCAGGCGTACGGGGTGTGCAACAGGCTTTCCCCCTCCCCGAACGGCCTTGAAACGCTTTGAAGCGGATGACTGCGGCGTCTGCTCAGTACCAGTACCAGCTCGTCTGGCGCCAGACGCCGAGGTACGGATAACCCGAATACCAATAGCCGTAGTAAGTGCTGCGCCATTGCGTGCGCCACTTGTAGTCGTCTTCGTCGGATTTCTTGGCCGCGCGTGCCTGCTCAAGCAGCTTCTTCGATTCCTTGTCGCCGCGGCTCACGGCAATCGACAGCCATTTTTCAGCTTCGCGCGGGTCGGAGCCCATCTCTTCCAGCCCGAACAGGTAGAACGCGCCGAGCGCCTTTTGCGCCTGCAGGTTGCCGTGCTCGGCAGCCTCGCGCATCCAGTTCAGCGCCTGGTAGCTGTCCTGGCGGACGCCGTCGCCGCGGAAATAGCGCAGGCCCAGGTCGTACGCGGCCTTGGGCTCCCGCTTGGCAACTTCCTTGAGTGCGGCAATGCGCGGATCTTCGTCGGGGATATTTGCCTGATCAAACGCCACCTGGGCTTTCGGCCGATCGGCACAGCCGCGGTCATCGCACACCCGCACCACATCGCTGGGCGGCTGCGGCTGGGCACACGCTGCCAGCAGTGACACGACCCCCAACATCAGCAAACGATTCCGCATTCGCCTGACCCTCATTTTTATTGTTGCTGTTGATTGGAGAGAAACTCCGCTGGCAGTCAGGTCGGTGCCGGTCGTTTTTGCGATCCCGTTCGCAAAACCGGCAGCCGCCAGATCGGCTGCGCAACGCTTTCTCTTCCGCGCCCCCGCAGGATTTGCGAGCACATGATATAGATCGGTCTACTTTAGCGTGAAGCGTGTGCCGTTGTGTTATCAAAGCGTAAAGCTGACGAAGCAACAACACGCTGCAGCCGACCGTTTTCGGGGCAAGCCGCCAAGGTCGCAACAAGGGGCCGATGCTAAGATGCGGCTCGGCAACCAAGAGAGGTAGCAATGCGCGCAAGTAAGCGCCAACAGGTGGTGGACAAGGCCGGCGAGCTGTTTTCCAAGCACGGCTTTCACCCCGTGGGCGTCGATTGGATCATCGACGAGTCCGGCGTCGCTCGGATGACGCTGTACCGGCACTTTGCCGGCAAGGAAGATCTGATCAAGGAAGTGCTGGAGCAGCGCTATACCTTCGTCATGGGCAGCATTGCCGAGACGCTCAGCCCCATGCCCGACGCCACTGCCCGCCTCAAGGGCATCTTCGATTGGTACGGCACGTGGTTCCGCACCCCCGAGTTTGCAGGGTGCCTGTTCGAGCGCGCACTGGCGGAGTTTGGCGCCACCTGCCCCAAGGTGACCGACGTGGCAGTGCGCTACCGCGACGATCTGCTGGCAATGATGGAAACGCTGCTCAAGGATGTGGTGCCCGCCAATACGGCGCGGCAGCTCGCGGGCGTGTATGTGATGCTGCTGTCAGGCGCCACGGCCGACGCCCGCGCGATTGGCGATCCGTCCGCCGCTTCACAGGCCTGGCAGGCCGCAGAAACCCTTCTGAACCAGGCCAGGGCGACCACCGAAGCGGTCTAAACCCGGCCGCCGCAGGCTACCAGCCGCGCTGCACCCGTCGCGCAATCATCGAGGGCAAGCGCAGCATGCCCTCAGCCGCCAGGCGTAGATGCATCCCGACCAGCAGGATGTTGTCGCGCAGGTACCGGAAATGCGACACACCGCCCTCGTGTGCGCGAAAGTAGCGCACCGGTGCCGCCAGCCGGACCGGACGCACGCCCGCCCAGCACAGGCGCACCGCCGCTTCCGGGTCGAAATCGAAACCGCGCATCCATATATGCCGGCGCATGATCTCGGCCAGCGGTGCAATCGGATAGACGCGAAAGCCGAACAACGTATCGCCAATACCGGCCCACAGGGTCTCGATGTCTGCGCAGCCATTGGAGAGGCGCCGGCCGTGCACACGTATCTGCGGCGCCGTTGCGTCGAACACCGGCTGGCCGAGGATCATCGCGTCGGGCGCCGCCTGCGAGGCAGCCATGAATTCGGGGATCAGGTTGGCGGGATGCTGCCCGTCGGCGTCCATGGTCAGCACGTAGGTAAAGCCCGCCGCGGCGGCGGCTTCCAGCCCGGCCAGTACGGCCACGCCCTTGCCGCGATTGCGCGGCAGCACAATCACGCGCAGCCCCGGGTCTTGCGCGGCCATCGCCTGCAGACGTTCGGTGCTGCCGTCGGTGCTGCCGTCGTCCACCACCCAGACCGGGTTCCACTGCGCGCGCGCACTGCGCACGGTGTCGTCAACCTTGGGGCCTGGGTTGTAGCTTGGAATCAGAACGAGGTGCGAAGTGGAAGCGCCGGTCATCGGCATGGCGTCGGTCCGGCCAAACGTTGAAAACGGAATGCGTCGGGCGCTGGCGCGAGCCTATCGCGTGCGGTGTTCTGCCACGTAGGCCGCGAGCGAGCCCAGCGAGGCGAAGATTTTCTGGTTATCGGGATCGCCCGAGCGCAGCTCAAAGCCGTATTTCTTCGAGATCAGCAGCGCCACTTCGAGGATATCGATGGAATCGAGCCCGAACCCTTCGCCATACAACGGTGTGTCGGCGGTCAGGGCATCGAGTTGAATGTCTTCGAGATTCAGTTCGCCGATCATGAGCGCGGCGAGCTCTTTTTCCAGGTCGTTCATCGGTCTTGCAACCACAGGCGGCGTGCAGCGGGGATTGCGGCCAGAGCCCGCAACGATCTCCTTGCCCGAAGCCCCTGCCTTGTCCAGCCCAGCCTGTGAAAGGGGGTCGTTTAAGCTACGCGGATTCTAGACGAAGGGTCACACCCCGTATAGCGCGAAACCGTGACAAAGACCGCAGATGGCGGCGCCTGCCCGAAGTGACGCAAACGATTCAACGGCTTGCGGGGCGCCGCAAAGCGGCAACAGACGCGACGGCAGGGCCGGCCGGCCGCCGTACATCCGGTTACAAACACGCCGGCGCCGGTTCGGGCGAGACCGGCCCGGGGCCCTAGAATGTGCTCCGCCCTACGATGAAATTGCCGCACCGACCGACGATCACCATGCAGCGCCGCTCCTCCCACCTTGCCCTGCCATGCCGCGACTGACCCGCTTTGCGCGGGGCGCAGCAGGCGTGGGCGCGGTCGTGGCGTATCAGGCCGGTGCGCATTACGCAGCGGCCACGCCGGGCGCGCATGGCATAGGCCTGGCGATGGCGCTCGTGCCGCCGTTGGCAATTGCCTTGGTCGCAGCCACACGTTCCGCGCATCGGGCATGGCTGTTGCCGCTGTGGCTGCTCATCTGCGGAATGCTGTGGACGGCCCGCGCGCCGCTGGCGGCGCATTTTGACTGGGGCCTGTACGCAGAACATGCAAGCTTCAACCTGATGATGGCCTACGTTTTCGGCCGCACGCTGGTGGCAGGACGCGAGCCGCTGTGCACGCGCTTTGCCCACATGGTGCACGGCACGCTCACGCCTCGCATCGCGCGCTACTCGCGGCGGGTCACACTCGCATGGACGCTGTTCTTCCTGGCAACCGCCGCCGTGTCCACGCTGCTATTTGCCGCGGCCTCGACCGTAACGTGGTCCACGTTTGCGAACTACCTGTCGTTGCCGCTGGTGGGCGCGATGTTCGTGGCGGAATACCTGTGCCGCCGCATCGTGCTGCGCGGCGAGCCACACTCCAGTCTGTTCGATGCGGTACGCGCCTATCGACAATCGCAGCAATCCGGGCACGCCACACCCGTCGCCACAGAGCGCTCCCGCTGAACCCACACGCCCTCAAGATTCGCTTCATGCCGACTTACCCGCTGGTCTCCCATCCAACACTCGAACACACGCTGGCCTGGCGTGACGGCGCGCCCGTCTCCGCACGTGCGTTCGTGGCCGATGTGATGGCGCTGGCCGCGACGCTGCCGCCGGGCGGCCACGTGTTCAACGCCTGCGCAGACCGTTACCGCTTTGCCGTCGGGCTGTGCGCGACGCTGTTGGCCGGCAAGATCAGTCTGCTGCCGCCCATGCAGACGCCGCAGATGGTGCGTCAGCTTTCGGCGTTCGCGCCCGATGTGTTTTGCCTGCACGATGCGCCCGCCTGCCCGGTCGACCTGCCGGGCTTTCGTTATCCCGATGCGTTGACGGTCGACGCAACGCTCGTTGACGTGCCGCAGATCGACGCGTCGCAAGTCATGGCGGTGTTGTTCACGTCCGGATCCACCGGCACGCCGGTGCCGCATCGCAAGACATGGGGCGCGCTGGTGCGTTGCATGCGCACGGCAGTCGCGCACCTTGGCCTGGACGACGGGCGCGCCTTCACGCTGGTCGGCACCGTGCCAGCGCAGCATATGTACGGGTTTGAGGTGACGGTGCTGCTGGCGCTGCAGGGCGGCCTGGCGTTCAGCAACCGGCAGCCGTTCTATCCGGCGGACATTCGCGAGGCGCTTGAGGCCGTACCGCAACCACGCGTGCTGGTGACCTCGCCGGTGCATCTGCGGGCGCTGCTGGCATCGAACGCCGCGTTGCCGAGCGCATCGCTCGTACTGTCGGCCACTGCGCCGCTGTCGCAGGCGCTGGCGCGGGAGGCCGAGACGCGCCTGTCTGCGCCGCTCCTGGAAATCTACGGCAGCACCGAAACCGGTCAGGTCGCAACGCGCCGTACCGCGCAAGACACCGCGTGGCATCTGTACCCCGGCGTCCGCATGGAATCCCGCGCCGGCACGCCGGAAGACGATGGCCCAACGGTGTGGGCCGATGGCGGCCACGTCGAAACCCCTGTGCCGATGGGCGATGTGATTGAGCTGATCGACGACACGCACTTTCTCCTGCACGGCCGCAAGACCGATCTGATCAACATCGCCGGCAAGCGCTCGTCGCTGGCGTATCTGAATCATCAGCTCAACGCGATTGCCGGCGTGCAAGACGGCGTGTTCTACATGCCGGACGATGCGTCCACTGCCCCGCATACGCACGGCAGCGCCGCAGTCACGCGCCTGGTGGCACTGGTCGTGGCGCCGGGCCTGAGCGCGGCGGACGTGCTGCGCGCCCTGCATGACCGCATCGATGCAGCATTCCTGCCGCGCCCGCTGCTGCTGGTAGACGCGCTGCCCCGCAACGAAACCGGCAAACTGGCGCGCGATGTGCTGGCCGCGCAGGTCGCACAGCATTCGCACCGCAACGCAGACAAGCTCGCCATGCGCTTCACCATTCCCGCAGATCACCCGGCGTTGCCCGGGCATTTTCCAGGCCACCCGATCGTGCCGGGTGTGGTGCTGCTCGACCATGCGCTCCACACGATTGGTGCGGCGCTGGGCCGCTCGCTCGATGCGTGCAAGATCAGCTCGGCCAAGTTTCTCAGTCCTGCGACACCCGGGGAGTTGCTCGACCTCGCGTTCGAGACGACGGCGAGCAACGCCGTCCGCTTCACCATCCGCGCGGGCGAGCGCGACGTGGCCAGCGGCGTGCTGTCTGCATCGGCGCCGGAGGGCGTTGCCGCATGAAGCGCACCGACTGGGCCGAGCGTCCGGAGCGCAGCAACCTCGCGCTGCTGCGCGCGATGACGTGGCTCTCGCTGCGGCTTGGGCGGCCGCTCGGCCGGGTCCTGCTGTGGCTGATTGCGGTGTACTTCGTGGCGGCCTCTCCGGAGGCGCGACGTGCTTCGCGTGACTATCTGCGCCGCGCCCTCGGCCGGCCAGCCACGCTGCGCGACGTGTTCTGCCACATGTTCACCTTCGGCACGACCATCCATGACCGCATCTACTTGATCAGCGGGCGCTTCGACCTGTTCGACATCCGGTTGCAGGGCCAGCAGCACATACACGACGTGCTGGCGCAGGGGCGTGGTGCATTCCTGCTGGGCGCGCACCTGGGCAGCTTCGAGGTGGTGCGCGCGCTCGGCCGCACCGTGCCCGATCTGCGCGTGGCCGTCGCCATGTATGAAGAGAACGCACGCAACATCAACGCCGCGGTTGCCGCCATCAACCCTGCAGCAGCGCCGGAGGTCATTGCGCTGGGGCGCGTAGACGCCATGCTGCACGTGCGCGAGGCGCTGGACGACAACCGGCTCGTCGGCATGCTGGCCGATCGCACGCTGCTGCGCGATGCTGGGCCATCCGTCCAGCGGCTGGATTTTCTCGGTAGCCCGGCAGCGTTTCCGCTGGGGCCACTGCACATGGCCGCCATGCTCAAGCGCCCCGTGCTGTTCATGACAGGGCTGCACTTGGGCGGCAATCGCTACGCCGTGCATTTCGATCCGTTGGCAGACTTTACCGATGTGCGCCGCGAAGATCGCGCAGCCGCCGTGCAGGCCGCGCTCGGCCGCTACGTTGAGCGCGTTGAACATTACTGCCGCGCAGCGCCGTACAACTGGTTCAATTACTTCGACTTCTGGCAGGATGCCGACGCAGCCGACGCGCAGAATGCCACCCCGGCCGAGCGCCAGACCACCCAAACGCCATGACTGCAATGCGCCCATTCCTCCGCGCCCTTCTGGCCATGCTCGCGGCCAGCATGTTGGCAACGGCCGCCCACGCAGCGGATACCGCCTGGACGCTCGACCGCCTCATGTCCACGCTTGCACGCAACAAGTCGGGGCGCGCCACGTTTACGGAAACAAAGACGCTATCGATTGCGCAACAACCCATTGAATCCTCCGGCGAGCTGGTGTTCGTGGCGCCCGATCATCTGGAAAAGCACACGCTGGCCCCCAAGCCCGAACACCTCGTGATTGACGGCGACAAGCTGACCGTGGAGCGCAACCAGCGCAAGTTCACGATGCCGCTGTCGCAGTACCCCGAGCTGGGCGCTTTTATAGAGAGCATCCGCGCGACGCTGGCCGGTAACCGCTACGCACTCGAAGCGATCTACAAGGTCGCCATCGCCGGCCACGGCGACGACTGGACGCTCACCCTTTCGCCGATCGACACGCGTATGCAGAAGGTCGTCAGCACCATCACGCTGGAGGGCACGCGCGATGTGCTGCGCAGCGTCGCCATCCGCCAGGCCGACGGCGATCATTCGCTGATGCGCCTGCAACGCGTGCCGGGCAATTAAGGACGCCGCGCAGATGAATCGCTTGCACAGCCTGCAGCGGCCCGCCGTGCTGGTCTGGTTGACCGGCCTGCTGCTGTGCGCGGTCGTGATCGGGCGGACGAGCTTTACGGCGGACCTGTCGGCGTTTCTGCCGCGCTCGCCGAGTGCGGAGCAGCGCGTGCTGGTCGACCAGTTGCGCGAGGGGCTGGTGTCACGACTCATCCTCGTCGGCATCGGGGGCAGTGACGCGGCCACCCGCGCAACGCTGTCGAAGCAGCTCGCCGCATCGCTGCGCGCCGACCCGCAGTTCAGCGCCGTCAACAATGGTGAGCCCGTGAGCGAGGCGCGCGACCGCCAGTTCATCTTCGACCACCGCTACGTGCTCAGCCCAGCTGTCACGCCGCAACGCTTTTCCGCTGAAGGCCTGCATGCGGCGCTGGGCGAGAGTCTGGACCTGCTCAGTTCGTCAGCCGGACTGTTTGCCAAGAACATGCTGCCGCGCGACCCGACCGGCGAGGTGGCGGCGCTTGTCAGCCAACTCGACAACACCGCGCTGCCGTCGTCAATGCACGGCGTGTGGGCGTCGCGCGATGGCCAGCGTGCCGTGCTGGTCGTGCAGACAACGGCCGCCGGCTCCGACACCGATGCCCAGGCGCTTGCCATCGATACCGTACGCCGCGCGTTCGATGCGGTTGCACGCACGGTGCCGAACGCTGCCTCAGCGCGCATTTTGATGACCGGCCCGGGCGTGTTCTCCGTTGAATCGCGCGACACCATCAAGCACGACGTCGAGCGGCTTTCCACCGTCAGCCTCGTGCTGGTGGTGGCGCTGCTGCTGACGGTGTACCGCTCACCGCGCACGGTAGCGTTGGGCTTGCTGCCGGTGCTGTCTGGCGTGGCGGCAGGCGTAGCGGCGGTCAGTCTTACGTTTGGCGCGGTGCACGGGCTCACGCTCGGGTTCGGCACCACGCTCATCGGCGAGGCGGTCGACTATTCGATCTACCTCTTCGTGCAATCGGCCCGCCTGCGTGGCGCCACCCCCAACGACAGCTTGCGTGCATGGATTGCCACGTACTGGCCGACCATCCGCCTGGGTGTGCTGACCTCGGTGTGCGGCTTTGCGTCGATGCTGTTCTCGGGCTTTCCGGGGCTCGTGCAGTTGGGGCTGTATTCGATTGTCGGGTTGGTGACGGCTGCGCTTGTCACGCGCTACGTGCTGCCGCATCTGCGTGGTGCAGACGTGGCGACTCGGGATGTATCGCGCGTGGGCGCCTGGCTGGCACGGGCGACGTCTGCCGCGCCCCGCCTGCGCTGGGTGTTGGCGGTGGTGCTCGGGGGTGCATGTGCGGCGCTGGTGCTGCATCGCGATGGCCTGTGGAGCCGCGAACTCGCTGCGCTGAGCCCCGTACCTGCGAAGAGCCAGGCGCTCGACGCCAGCCTGCGCGCAGACGTGGGGGCGCCCGACGTGCGCTATCTGGTGGTGATTCCCGCCACGACCGAGCAGGCCGCGCTTCAAGGTGCCGAAAAAGTGGCCGCACAACTGCAATCGCTGGTGGACAACGGCGTGCTCGCCGGCTTCGAGAACCCCGCGCGCTATCTGCCGAGCGATGCCACGCAGCGCGCGCGCCTCGCAAGCCTGCCCCCCCCTGACACGCTGGCGGCACGCATGCGCGGCGCCGTTGAAGATCAGCCGATCCGCGTGAAGCCCGATCTCTTCGCCCCGTTTGTCGCCGATGTAGATGCAGCGCGCGCGCAATCACTTTTACGGCGCGCGGACCTAAAGGGCACATCGATGGCATTGGCGGTGGACGCACTGCTGACAGAACGCGCCGGCCAATGGAGCGCCATGCTGCCGTTGCGCGCACCATCAGCCGCGCCCGCCACTTTGAAGAGCGCATTCAACGCATCCAGCCTGGATGCCGCGCCAATTCGCACCGCTGTGGAGCATGCGGATGTGCCGGGCGCGCTCTTCGTCGACATGAAGGCCGAGGCCGATCGGCTGTACGTGAACTACGTGCGGGAAGACCTTCGCCTGTCGCTCGCCGGTTTTGCGGCGATCGCGTTGCTGCTGCTCGTGGCGCTGCGCTCACCGCAGCGCACCCTTCGCGCGTTGGCGCCCCTGGTGGCGGCGGTGCTGGTGGTGACGGCCGGCTTTGCGGCAGCGCGCGTGCCGCTGACCATCCTGCATCTGGTCGGCATGCTGCTGATCGTGGCCGTGGGTTCGAACTACGCGCTGTTCTTCAGTCAACGCACGCAGGCCATTGCGCCCCAGACGCTGGTGTCACTGCTGGTAGCCAACCTGGCAACCGTGGCCGGCTTCGGCCTGCTGGCGTTTTCCCGGGTGCCGATGCTGGAAACATTCGGGCTGACCGTCGGCCCGGGCGCCATGCTCGCGCTGGTGTTTGCCGCCATCCTGGCGCCGCGCGCCCATCACGATCAGCACGCCGCCGCATGAACTCACCGATCACCACATCGCCTGGCGCGGCCCGCCGCTGGAAGCCGACCCCGCTGATCAACGGCGCGCTGGCGCTGCACGCGGGCGCGGCGGTTGCCGTTGTGGCCGCCCCATCGACATGGCCGTGGGCCGGCGGCAGCGTCATCGCTTCGCATCTCGTGCTGATGGCCGGCGGGTTGTGGCCGCGCAGCAACTGGCTCGGCCCGAACTGGACGCATCTGCCCGCCACGGCCGGCCAGCAGATTGCGTTGACCATCGACGACGGCCCCGACCCCGATGTCACGCCGCGCGTGCTGGACATGCTCGACCAGTACGGCGCCAAGGCCACCTTCTTCTGCATCGGCGAATTGGCGCAGCGGCACCCCCACTGCGTCGAGGCCATCGTGGCGCGCGGGCACGCAGTGGAAAACCACAGTCAGCGCCACCGGCATACGTTTTCGCTGCAGGGACCGGGCGCGTTACGACGCGAAATTGCAGCCGCGCAAGACACGCTCACGCAGATCACCGGCACGCGCCCGCTGTTCTTCCGCGCGCCGGCCGGGCTGCGCAATCCGTTTCTGGAGCCGGTGCTGTGTCAGCTTGGCCTGCAGCTGGCGAGCTGGACGCGGCGCGGCTTCGACACCCGCTCCCGCAACGCCGAAGCCATTGCCCACCGCTTGCTGCACGGTCTGGCGCCGCAAGACATCCTGCTGCTTCACGATGGCTATGCGGCGCGCGATGCACACGGCTCGCCCGTCTTATTGGCCGTGTTGCCGAGGGTGCTTGAAGCTGCGGCGCACGCACAATTGCAGTGGACGACGTTGCGCGCTGCCCTCCCGGCTCAGCCCGCGCAGACCACCCGCCCGCAAATGACCATTTGATAAAATTTGTTGACGATCGGCACACCAGTCTGCCGAACCATCCCACCCCACAATTGCCGCGACATCATCCCCAGTGAAGCCCGTCCTGCTCACGCATTTCACCGCAACAAGCTGCCTTGGACGTGGCCTTGACGCCACGCTCGACGCGTTGCGCGGGCAACGTGGCGGGCTCACGCCGTGCAATTTCCCGCGCGCCGATCTCGACACGTGGATCGGCGAAGTGCCTGGCGCCGACGCGACGCCCGTGCGCGCGGATCTGGCTGATTTCGACTGCCGCAACAACCGGCTCGCCCAGATCGGCCTCACGCAGGACGGTTTTGCCGAAGCCGTTGAAGCCGCCAAGGCTCGCCATGGCGCCGCGCGCGTCGGCGTGTTCATCGGCACCAGCACGTCGGGCATTCTCGAAACCGAACGCGCCTACCAGCAGCGCGATCCGCAAACGGGCGCGCTGCCGGCGAGCTTTCACTACGCGCAGACGCACAACATCTATTCGCCCGCAGCGTTTGTGCGGGCCTACTTTGGATTGAGCGGGCCGGCCATGGTGGTCTCGTCGGCATGTTCGTCGGGGGCCAAGGTGTTTGCCTCGGCGCGGCGCATGCTGGCTGCGGGCCTGATCGATGCGGCGGTCGTGGGCGGTGTCGATTCGCTATGCCTGACCGCGCTGTACGGGTTCAACTCGCTGGAGCTGCTGTCGCGCCAACCGTGCCGGCCGTACGATGCGGCGCGCGATGGCATCTCCATCGGAGAGGCGGCAGCCTTTGCGCTGCTGGAGCGCGCCCCTGAAACGAAGGGCGCGCTGGACGACGATACGATCTTGCTGCTCGGCATTGGCGAATCGAGCGATGCGCATCACATGTCGTCGCCGCATCCCGAAGGATTGGGCGCCCGCGCTGCCATGGCGCAAGCGCTGGCCACAAGCGGCCTGGCCGCAACAGACATCGATTACATCAACCTGCACGGCACCGGCACGCCCAGCAATGACGCAGCGGAGGCGCGCGCCATCCAAGCGATGTTCGACGGCACGGCGTGCAGCTCGACCAAGGGCGCGACCGGCCACACGCTGGGCGCGGCAGGTGCGTTGGAAGCGGTGATCACAGCGCTGGCGCTGCGCCATCAATTGCTGCCGGCCGGCATCAACACTGCGCAGTGCGATCCGGCCTTGGCCGTGAACTACCTGACGACGAGCCGTCACGCAGGTGTTCGCGCGGCGCTCAGCAACGCCTTTGGATTTGGCGGCACGAATTGCAGCCTGGTCTTCGGCCGTGCAGACCACGTGGGCCTGTCATCATGACCCGACTGAGCGCCTTTATCGAAAGCATCGGCGTGCTGGGCCCCGGCCTGCGGGATTGGCCGCACACGGCCGACGTGCTCGCAGGCCGTGCGCCCTACGCACACGCACCGACCGAGTTGCCGCCGCCAGTTGGCCTGCCATCGGTCGAGCGCCGCCGCACGGGGCCCGTGGTCAAGCTCGCGCTCGCGGTCGGCCACGAGGCCGTCGCAGCCAGCGGACGCGATGCCGCCTCGCTGGCCACCGTCTTCAGCTCGTCCGGCGGCGACGGCCATAACTGCCACGCCATCTGCGAAACCCTGGCGGGCGACGATCGCAAGCTCTCGCCCACGCGCTTCCACAACTCCGTGCACAACGCGCCGGCCGGCTACTGGAGCATCGCCACGCACGCGATGGCGCCGTCCAATGTGCTGTGCGCATACGACGGCAGCTTTGCCGCCGGCCTGCTGGACAGCCTCTGCCAAGTCGCGATTGACGCCACGCCCGCGCTGGTGGTCGCGTATGACGGCGACTACCCGGAACCGCTGAACGCGGTGCGCCCCGTACCCGATCCGTTTGCAGTGGCGCTGTTGCTCGCTCCCGAAGCCGGCCCGCGCACGCTCGCGCGCATTGATGTCGCGCTAACCGACGCGGCATCAACAGCGCTGGCGCAACCCGAGCTGGAAGCGCTGTGGCACGGCAACGCCGCGGCCCGCGCGCTGCCACTGCTGGAAGCGTTGGCGGCACGGCGCGCAGCCAATGTCGTGCTCGACTATCTGCCCGATACCCGCGTGCGGGTCGACATCACCTTCGGCACGCCATGACGTCAAGCGCGCAGCCATCTCCGCCGCTCGACCGCCACTGGATCGCCGCGCGCATTCCGCACAGCGGCGCGATGTGCCTGCTCGACACCGTCGTCGCCTGGGACGATGCCCACATCCATTGCAGCGCCACCAGCCATCGTGACGCCGCCAACCCGTTGCGCTCGCACGGCCAGTTGGCGGCCGTCTGCGGCATCGAATACGCCGCTCAGGCGATGGCCGTGCACGGCGCCCTGTGCGATGCTGCGCAGGCACGCCCGCGGGCGGGCTTTCTCGCCAGCGTGCGCAGCGTTGAAGCGCACGTGCCGCGCCTCGACACCATCGACTCGCCGCTCGACATCGAAGCCGAACGCGTCGGTGGCGACGGCAACAACGTGCTGTACCGATTCACCGTGCGCAGCGGCGCACGCATCCTGTTGACCGGCCGCGCCGCTGTGGTGCTCGACGCGTCCGTTGCATGAACCTGTTTGTGAGGATTTCCGCCGTGAAAGGTCGTCTGCTTTTGATCCCTGCGCTGCTGCTGGCGCTGCTCAGCCCCCTTGCCCATGCCGATTTGTCCGAGACCAAGGAGAACATCAAGCAGGACACGAAGGAAGCGGCCCGCAAGACCGGCCATGCGGCAAAGGAAGCCGGGCATGCGACGGCCAACGCTGCGCGAGCGGTCGGCCACGGCGTTAAGAATGCGGCGCATGCCACGAAATGTGGCGTGAAACACCTCTTCAAGAAGCCTTGTGAGAGCGACTAGAACGGCTGCGGGCCTGCGCGCCTAAGGCAACAAAAAACCCGGCATCCTTGGCGGACTACCGGGTTTTTGTTTTCTGGCGAGACGGACTTAGAAAGGAATGTCGTCGTCCATATCCTCAAAGCCGTTCGACGGTGCCGGTTGACGACGTGCGCCGCCGCCCTGACCGCCACCTTCACCGCCGCGGGAGTAGCCACCGCCTTGGCTTTGGCCCTGACCACCTTGGCTGCGGCCACCGCCGTAACCGCCACCGCCACCTTCACCGCCGCGCGAGTAGCCGGCACCGCCGCCACCGCCACCGCCGCCCTCACCACCGCGGCCGCCGAGCATCTGCATTTGGTCTGCGACGATCTCGGTGCTGTATTGCTTCTGGCCGTCCTTTTCCCACTGGCGGGTCTTGAGTCGGCCTTCGATGTAGACCGACGAGCCCTTCTTCAGGTATTCGCCAGCAATTTCAGCTAGGCGACCGAAGAAGGCGATGCGGTGCCACTCGGTGGCTTCCTTCATTTCGCCGCTGGCCTTGTCCTTGTAGCGGTCGGTAGTTGCCACCCGAATGTTGGTGACAGCGTCGCCGCTGGGCATGTAACGCGTTTCAGGATCGGCGCCGAGATTGCCGACGATGATGACTTTGTTGACGGACGCCATGATGAGTTTCCGAAGGTAATTGAAGTGATGCCGCCGTTGGGCCCGGTGGTTAAAACCGGTTCACGATCCGTAGCGAGCGGTCCGAGGTTGGTTTGAGAAGCGCAGCCGTACATGAGTACGGCGAGCATCGCAGAGCCAAGATCGGACTGCGCAGCAGGATCGTGAACTGGTTTTCAGTGTCGGCGCAGCGCCGGCATTTGCATGGGGCTCGCAATTATAAGCCAGGCAAAAACCAGTGCGGCGCAGCTTAGGAATACCGCATGCTGCCCCGCGTGCAGCAGAATCCAACCACCGCCAGCCCCGCCCGCAAACAAGCCCAGCGCCTGCGTCGTGTTGTACACGCCCATGGCCGCGCCCTTGCGCACGCCCGGCGCGTACTTCGACACCAGAGACGGCTGCGACGCCTCCAGCACGTTGAAACCGAGGAAGTAGACCAGCAGCGCAATCGCCAGCGCGGCGAGCGTCGGATTGACCTCGCCCAGAGCCACTTGCGCCACCATCACCAGCGCCACGGCCGACAGCAGCACGATCTTCATCTTGCCGCGCTTCTCGGCGGCAATGATGGCCGGCACCATGAGCACGAACGACACGCCCATCACCGGCAGGTAGATCTTCCAGTGCGAATCAACCGGCAGGCCGGCGGCTTCCAGCATGTGCGGCAGCACGACGAACAACGCCGTCTGCGTGGCATGCAGGGCGAATACGCCAAAGTTCAGGCGCAGCAGTTCAGGGTTGCGCAAAACTTCGCGGAAGGGCGCTTTCACATGCTCGGGCGGACGCGGGGGGTTTGGCACCACCCACACCACCACGCCGATGGCGACGATGGCCAGCACGCCAATCGCCGTGAACATGCCTGGCATGCCGACCCAGCGGAAGATGATCGGCGCACTCACGATGGCCACGGCAAACGACAGGCCGATGCTGCCGCCGATCATGGCCATGGCCTTGGTGCGGTGCTCCTCGCGCGTGAGGTCGGCCACGAAGGCGATCACCGCCGACGAGATCGCGCCCGCGCCCTGGATGGCGCGCCCCACGGCGATGCCGGCGACGCTGTGCGAAAACGCGGCCACCAAGCTGCCCACCGCAAAGATGACCAACCCTGTGACGATGACGGGCTTGCGTCCGAAGCGATCCGATAGCCAGCCGTAGGGGATATAGAGCACCGCCTGCGTGAGGCCATACACGCCGATGGCGAAGGCGACGAGTTGGGTGTTGTTGCCGTCGGGCAGCGTTTTCGCGAACACCGCGAAGACCGGCATGATCATGAACAAACCCAACATGCGCAGCGCGAAGATGCCGGCCAGCGAAGCGGCCGCGCGCAGCTCAAGGCCGTTCATGCGGCCGGAAGCGGAAGTCATGGATGGGGAGGCGGAGGACATGGTGCGAAAACCGCCGCGAAAACCAGAAAAAGCGGCGACAAGGACACTTGAACGGTTTCACGGCTTGCCCCATCTGGGAGCAGATACCAGCAAAACCGAAGTTCGGTATATTAGCAGGCTTACCCTTTTCCACGCCTCCCGCCGATTGCCGCAGGCGGTCTGCACTCCGACGCCGCATTCAGCAGCATTCAGCCGCACATGGACGAAATCAAGATTCGTGGGGCCCGCACCCACAACCTGAAGAACATCAACCTCGATCTACCGCGCAACCAGTTGATCGTGATCACCGGGCTTTCGGGGTCGGGAAAGTCGTCGCTCGCGTTCGACACGCTGTATGCGGAGGGGCAGCGGCGCTATGTGGAATCGCTGTCGGCGTACGCCCGGCAATTTCTGCAGCTGATGGAAAAACCCGACGTTGACCTGATCGAAGGTCTGTCGCCGGCCATTTCCATCGAACAGAAGGCCACCAGCCACAACCCACGCTCCACAGTCGGCACCGTTACCGAGATCCACGACTACCTGCGTCTGCTGTATGCGCGCGCCGGCACGCCCTACTGCCCCGACCACGGCCAGCCGCTGGAAGCGCAAAGCGTGTCGCAAATGGTCGATGCGGTGCTGGCGCTGCCGGCCGACACCAAGCTGATGATCCTGGCGCCGGTGGTGGCCAACCGCAAGGGCGAGCACGTCGACCTGTTTGAAGCGATGCAGGCACAGGGTTTCGTGCGTTTTCGCATCCGCTCGGGCGGCGGTACCGCGCACGAAGCCGAAGCGAAAGTCTACGAAGTCGACAACCTGCCCAAGCTCAAGAAAAACGACAAACATTCGATCGAGGTCGTCGTCGACCGCGTGAAGGTCAACCCGGAACTCAAGCAGCGTCTTGCAGAATCATTCGAAACTGCGCTGCGCCTGGCAGACGGCCGCGCCATCGCGCTGGAAATGGACACAGGCAAGGAGCACGGCTTCAGCTCCAAGTTCGCCTGCCCGATCTGTTCGTATTCGCTGCAGGAACTGGAGCCGCGGCTGTTCTCGTTCAACAACCCGATGGGCGCCTGCCCGCACTGCGACGGCCTGGGCCAGATCACGTTCTTCGATCCGAAACGCGTGGTGGCCTTTCCGAACCTGTCGCTGGCTTCGGGCGCCATCAAGGGTTGGGACCGGCGCAACCAGTTTTACTTCCAGATGCTGCAGAGCCTGGCGGCGTTCTACGACGTCGACATCGATGTTGCGTTTGAAGACCTGCCGGCCGAGACCCAGCAGATCGTGCTGCACGGCTCGGGCAAGCAGCAGATACCGTTTACGTATATCAACGAGCGCGGCAAGACCACGGTGCGCGAGCACGCGTTCGAGGGGATCATCCCCAACCTGGAGCGGCGCTACAAGGAGACCGACTCCATCGCTGTGCGCGAGGAGTTGGCCAAGTACCAGAACAACCAGCCGTGCCCGGAATGCCACGGCACCCGCCTGCGCCGCGAGGCCCGCTTCGTCAAGATCGGCGAGGCCGACCAGGCACGCGGCATCTACGAGATCAACGGCTGGCCGCTGCGCGATGCGCTCACGTATTTCCTGACGCTGAACATGCACGGCGCCAAGCGCGAGATCGCCGACAAGATCGTCAAGGAGATCACCGCGCGGCTGAACTTCCTGAACAACGTCGGGCTCGATTACCTGTCGCTGGAGCGCAGTGCCGATACGCTGTCGGGCGGCGAAGCACAGCGCATCCGCCTCGCGTCGCAGATCGGCTCGGGGCTGACCGGCGTGATGTACGTGCTCGACGAGCCGTCCATCGGCCTGCACCAGCGCGACAACGATCGACTGATCGGGACGCTCAAGCACCTGCGCGATCTCGGCAACTCGGTGCTGGTGGTCGAGCACGATGAAGACATGATCCGCGCGTCGGACTACGTGGTCGACATCGGCCCCGGTGCCGGCGTGCACGGCGGCCAGATCATCGCCGAGGGCACGCCCCAGCAAGTCGAGCAATCGCCGGCGTCGCTGACGGGCGACTACTTGTCGGGCAAGCGTCGCATCGAGGTGCCCAAGCAGCGCACGGCGCCCGATGAAGAGCGCTGGCTGCGCATCATCAACGCCAGCGGCAACAACCTGAAGAACGTGTCGGCCGATATTCCGATCGGGCTGCTGACATGCATCACGGGCGTGTCGGGCTCCGGCAAGTCGACGCTGATCAACGACACGCTGTACCACGCGGTGGCGCGCCATCTGTATGGCTCGACGCCGGAGCCGGCAGCCCACGACCGCATCGACGGTCTGGAGCATTTCGACAAGGTCATCAACGTCGACCAATCGCCGATTGGCCGCACGCCGCGCTCGAATCCGGCCACCTACACGGGCCTGTTCACGCCGATCCGCGAGCTGTTTGCGGGCGTGCCGTCGGCCAAGGAGCGCGGGTATGACCCCGGCCGCTTCTCGTTCAACGTCAAGGGCGGCCGCTGCGAGGCGTGCCAGGGCGACGGCGTGCTCAAGGTCGAGATGCACTTCCTGCCCGACGTGTACGTGCCCTGCGACGTGTGCCACGGGAAGCGCTACAACCGCGAAACGCTCGAAGCGCTCTACAAGGGCAAAAACATCACCGAAGTGCTGGAGATGACGGTGGAGCAGGCGCACGAATTCTTTGCGCCCGTTCCCGTGGTGCGCCGCAAGCTGCAAACGCTGCTGGATGTGGGGCTGGGCTACATCCGCCTGGGTCAATCGGCGACGACGCTATCGGGCGGCGAGGCGCAGCGCGTGAAGCTGTCGCTGGAGCTATCGAAGCGCGACACGGGCCGCACGCTCTACATCCTGGATGAGCCGACCACCGGCCTGCACTTCCACGATATCGAGCTGCTGCTCAAGGTCATCTACAAGCTGCGCGATCACGGCAATACGATCGTGATCATCGAGCACAACCTCGACGTGATCAAAACGGCGGACTGGCTGCTCGATCTGGGCCCCGAAGGTGGTGCGGGCGGTGGGCAGATCATCGCCAAGGGCACCCCCGAGGATGTGGCCAAGAGCAAGGCGAGCTTTACCGGCAAATACCTCGCGCCGCTGCTCAAGCGGAAGTAAGCGCCGTCATCCGGCAACAAAAAACGCAGCTTCCGCTGCGTTTTTTTTAAGCATACGGGCGTCAGTGGCCAACTGGCGCCGCCTCGGTCTCTACCTCGTCCGCGTCTTTCATGCGGCTGCGGTTCAGCGCCCCGGCTTCATCCAGCACGGAATACGCGGCCGCGCAGAACAACGAATTCAACCGCTTGAAATCGCTGATGATGTCCAGATGCAATGAGCTGGTCTCGATGCTCTCGGCTGTCTGGGCGGACACTCGCGTGAGGTGGCTGCGCGAGTAGCGTTTCTCCAGATCGCGGAAGTGGGCCTTTTCCAGCATCAGCTTCTGCGCGCTGCGCAGGTCGCCCGTCAGGAACACCGACAGTGCCAGCTTCAGGTTCGTGACGAGGCGCGCGTGCATGTCTTCCAGCTCTTCCATGCCGGCCTCGGAAAAGGCCAGCTTGTGCGCAATCTTCTTCTCGCGCACGTCCTGGAGCAGGCGGTCGAGAATGTCGCCAGCGTGCTCCAGGTTGATGGTGAGCGAGATGATGTCGGCCCAGCGCTTGCCCTCGCGCGCGTCCAGCGCTTCGTGGCTCAGTTGCGTGAGATATAGCTTGATGGCGGTGTAGAGCGCATCCACCTCGTCGTCGATGGCGCGGGTGGTTTGCAGCAGGCGCACGTCGTTGGTCTTGAGCACACGCAGGGTGTTGTCGAGCATGTGCTCAACGCGATCACCGATGCGCAACACCTCGCGCGCCGCGTTGCCCAGCGCCAACGTTGGCGTGGCCAGCGCAGAAGGATCGAGATAACGCGGCGCAACGAGATCGTCGATATGCGCGCCGCCCGGCAGGATGCGTGCGCACAGCCGCGCCATCGTATCGGTGAAGCCGATCAGCAGCACAGCCAGCGCCACGTTGAACACCACATGAAACGCCACGACCACGTGCTGTGGCGCGACGCCCGCGTGCGGCGCCCACTCGGCCAGCTTGTCCAGGAAGGGCAGCGCCAGCGCGGCGCCCAACATGCGCGAGAGCAGGTTGCCGAGCGTTGCCCGGCGTGCGGCTTGGCTCGACGACGGCGTGGTCGCCAATGCGGCCACGGCACTGCCGATATTGGCGCCCAGCACGATCGCAAACGCCACCTTGACCGACACCGCCGCCGACGTCGCCAGCGTCGCGCAGAACAGCACCACAGCCAAGCTCGAATAGCACAGCAGCGTGAGCACCGCGCCAATCAGCATGTTCAGGCCGGTGTCCGACGAGAAGGAGCTCAGCAGCACGCGCAGCGCATTGGCTTCCACCATCGGGCTCGACGCGACCGAGATCAGCTCCAGCGCCATCATGATGAGCCCCAGGCCGATCAGGACTCGGCCGAAGTGCCCCACGGCACTGCCCTTGCGCGACAGATGCAGGATCACGCCAAAGAAGATCAGCAGCGGTGACAGCCACGACAAGTCAAGCGCAAATACCTGCGCCATGATGGCCGTGCCCACGTTGGCACCCAGCAGAATCGCCAGTGCCGACGACACGCCCATCAGCCCTTGCGCAACAAAAGCCCCGACGATGGTGGCCGTCGCATTACTGCTCTGCACCAGGCATGTCACGCCAATGCCGGCCAGCAGTGCAGAGAACCGGTTCGATACGCTGCGCGACAACAGGCGGCGCAAGTCCGCGCCGTACAGGCGCAACATGCCGACCTTGACGGTCTGCGTGCCCCATACCAACAGGGCGACGCCGGAAAGCAGCTTAAGCAGGGTGATCATTGATGCCGTGCAGTCGTGCTTATTTGGTCAGGGCAACCCGCAGCCCCAGCCCGATGAAAATACAACCGCTCACCCGGTCGAGCCACAGCGAGGCGCGCGGTGTACGGCGCATCCAACCGCCCAGCGCGGCCGCGCACCAGCCGTAGATGCTGAACACGACGATGGTCTGCGCCATGAACACCCCGCCCAGCAGCAACATCTGCAACGCAGCATGGCCGGCCTGCGCATCGACGAACTGCGGCAGGAATACCACGAAGAACAACGTCACCTTCGGGTTGAGCAAATTGGCAAAGACGCTCTGTCGATACACCTGCCAGAGGTCTGGCGCCGCCTGCGCTCCAGCATGATTCGGGCCGATGCTGCCCTTGCTGCGCAGGGCCTGGATGCCCAGCCAGATCAGATATGCCGCACCCAGCCAGCGGATCGCCTGGAACGCCACAGGGGACGATTGCAGCACTGCGGCCAGCCCGAGTGCCGCCAGCGTCGTATGAAAGAGGCAGCCCGACGCGAACCCCGCCGCCGCCGACAAACCCGCCTTACGGCCCTGGCTTGCGCCGCGCGCGATCACTTGCAGGTTGTCCGGCCCCGGCATCACCGTGATGGCGATCGAGGTCAGCAGGAACAGCAATACGTGGGGCATCGACGTCTCCCGGGGGCGCAGGGAAAATGGAAACGATCATGCTACTGCGCGCGGCAGCAGAACGTCATATTTTTGTCACATGAGCGTATGCGGCTGGCGCATCACGCAAAGGCAGCGGGTGGCCGCTCAGTGCCCATCAAACCGGCAGACCGTGAAGAGCGGCAGCCCGCCGTCGATCAGCAGTTGTGAGCCGCCCAGCTCGGGCAGGTCGACAATCGCCGCGCCCTCCACCACCGTCGCGCCCAGCCGTTCAAGCAGGCGCTTGCCGGCCATCATGGTGCCGCCGGTGGCAATCAGGTCGTCGATCAACAAGACGCGGTCACCCGGCTTGCAGGCATCGGCATGGATTTCCACCGTCGCGCTGCCGTATTCGAGCATGTATTCCTCGGCCACCGTGTTGAACGGCAGCTTGCCTTTCTTGCGGATCGGCACGAAGCCCAGGTTCAGCTCATATGCCACGATCGAACCGAGGATGAATCCGCGCGCATCGATGCCCGCCACCAGGTTCAGCCCCTGCCCCATGTAGCGATGGACGAACACGTCCACCAGCACGCGCAGGCTCTTCGGGTCCTGCAGCAGCGGCGTGATATCGCGAAACATCACCCCGGCCTGCGGCCAGTCCGGCACCGTGCGGATGCGGTCGCGCAGGTAGCGCGATACATCGCCCAATTCGGTGGAAGCGGGAATGGATGACGGCGTGAGCAGCGCCGCCTGGTGAGGGGGAACCTGGTTCATGGCAAAAACGGAAAGCAGGAAACGTGGTCTGCGGTAATGGGTTACCACCCGGGCCGAATGGCGCCGAACCACAATGGGCAAACCCCAACCATACAGGAGACACGGCAATGGCAAAGAAAATTCTGATGCTGGTCGGCGACTATGTGGAGGACTACGAGGTCATGGTCCCCTTCCAAGCGCTGCAGATGGTCGGCCACACGGTGCACGCCGTCTGCCCGGACAAGCGCGCTGGCGATTCCGTCGCGACCGCCGTTCACGATTTCGAAGGCGCGCAGACGTACTCCGAAAAACCCGGCCATCGGTTCACGGTCAACGCCACCTTCGCCGACGTCGACCCGGCAACGTATGACGCACTTGTCGTGCCCGGCGGCCGCGCGCCCGAATACCTGCGGCTGAACGCCCGCGTGCTCGACGTCGTGCGGCACTTCGCCCAGGCGGACAAGCCCATCGCGGCCATCTGCCACGGTGCGCAGCTGCTGTCGGCGGCGGGTGTGCTGGAAGGCAAGGCGTGCTCGGCGTATCCGGCATGTGGCCCGGAAGTCACGGCGGCGGGCGGCACCTTCAAGGACATCCCCGTCGACCAGGCCCACACCGACGGCAAGCTGGTCACGGCGCCCGCCTGGCCGGCACATCCGGCGTGGTTGGCACAGTTTCTTGAAGTCCTGGGCACGCGGGTTCTACACTGATCCGGTTGCCCGCACGCCGGGCGCCCCAGGAGCCCCCGGCCATGTGCGAAATCTTCATCCGCGCCAATCCCCATTCGTATGACAGCCTCGCGCGTTCGCTACGCCTGCACGGCGTGGCGACCAGCGTGCGGCTGGAGTGCCTGTTCTGGGAGGTGCTCGAAGAGATCGGCCAGCGCGACGGCCTGACGGTCAACCAGCTCATCAGCAAGCTCTATGACGAGTTGTTCGAGCGTCGCGGCGAGGTGGCGAACTTCGCGTCATTCCTGCGCGTCTGCTGCCTGCGCTATCTGATGCTGAAGCAGGAGGGGCGCATTCCGGCCGATACGCGGGTGTCGATCAGTTCGCTCGATGCCGCGGCGGTGCTGGACGGCCTGCCGGCCAACATGGCGGATGCCCCGCCGCCCCGCCGCTCGCGCGGGCCGCTGCTGGAAGCGTTCATCAAGTAAGCGCTGGCATCAACGCGGCGAGAGCCGCTCCTCGGCCATCTGCAGCCCCTCGGGTGTGCCGCGCAGCACAACGATATCGCCCAGCTCCAGCACCGTGTCTGGATCGGGATCGAGTGCGCGAATGCCTTGGCGCCGGATCGCCGTGACCGACGTCTTGAACGTCTCCAGCCCCATCGTGCCAAGCTTATGGCCGATGGCCGGCGAGCCCTTTGCCAGCGGCACAGAATGCAGGCGCACGGCGTCGCGCTCGAGCATGTCTTCCTCGTCATCCTGGCCATGGAAGTAGCCGCGCAGCAAGCTGTAACGTGCATCACGCATCTCCTGCGCACGCCGCACCACGCGGCGCAGCGGCACGCCCAGCAGCACCAGCGCGTGTGAGGCCAGCATCAGGCTCCCTTCGATGATTTCGGGCACGACCTCGGTGGCGCCAGCCTGCTGCAGCCGATCCAGGTCGGCATCGTCGATGGTGCGTACGATCACGGGCAGGGTCGGCTCCAGCGCCTGCACGTGGTGCAGCACCTTCAATGCGGACGCCGTATCGGCATACGTAACGGCGACGGCCGCTGCGCGGTGGATACCGGCGGCCACCAGTGACTCGCGCCGGGCGGCATCGCCGTAGACGACATGCTCGCCCGCGGCTGCGGCTTCGCGCACCCGGTCGGGGTCCAGATCGAGCGCGACATAGCCGATGCCCTCCTGCTCCACCATGTGCGCCAGGTTCTGGCCGCTGCGTCCGTAGCCGCAGATGATGACGTGCCGCTCCGTGGCGATGCTCTGCGCGGCAATCTTGGTCATCGCCAGCGATTGCATCAGCCAGTCCGTGCGCGACAGCCGCATGGCGATCACGTCGCTGTACTGGATCAGGAACGGCGCCAGCAGCATCGACAGCAGCATCGCCGCCAGGATCGCCTGGCCGAGCAGTGGGTCGATCAGTCTCATGCCGTCGATCTGGTTGAGCAGCACGAAGCCGAACTCACCGGCCTGCGCCAGCCCCAGCGCCGTACGGATCGCCGCGCCGCCACCCGAACCGAAGGCACGTGCCAGCAGCGCAATCAGCACAAACTTGAACAGTACCGGCGCCATCACTAGGCCCAGCACCAGCGCCCAGTGCTCGAAGACCACGCGCGGGTCCAGCAGCATGCCGACCGTCACGAAGAAGAGCCCCAGCAGCACATCCCGGAACGGCTTGATGTCTTCTTCCACCTGCAGCTTGTACGGCGTTTCCGACACCAGCATGCCGGCCAGGAACGCGCCCAGCGCCATCGACAAGCCCAGCCGCTCGGTCAGCGCGGCCATGCCCAGCGTGACCAGCAGCAGGTTCAGCATGAACAGCTCCTGCGAGCGCCGCGCCGCCACCAGATGGAACCAGCGCGACAGCAGCTTCTGTCCCAGAAACAGGATCAGCACCAGCGCGACGGTGATCTTGAGCGCGGCAATGGACAGCGGGAGCACGAGGTCGGTCGGGTTCTTGCCCAATGACGGCACCACGATCAGCAGCAGCACGACCGCCAGATCCTGGAACAGCAATACGCTGATGATGTTGCGGCCGTGCTCGGTCTCGAGCTGCAGACGCTCGGCCAGCATTTTTGAGACGATGGCCGTGGACGACATGGCCAACGCGCCGCCCAGCGCCAGTCCTGCCTGCCACGACAGCGGATACCAGTGGGACAGCACCATCGAAACCGGAATCGTGAGCAGGATGGTCAGCCCCACCTGCGACGCCCCGAGCCCCAGCACCAGCCGCCGCATCGAACGCAGCTTGGAGAGGTTGAACTCCAGCCCGATCGAGAACATCAGGAAGACAACCCCGAATTCCGCCAGGTAGCGCGTCTGCGCCGTATCGGATTCCAGCCCGGTCGCCTTCGGCCCGATGAGGACGCCCACCACGAGGTACGCCAGCATCGGCGGCAATTGCAGCATCCGGAACAACACCACGCCGATCACGGCGGCGGCCAGCAACACGAGGGTGAGTTCCAGCGGCGAATGCATGCGACGCGAAAAACCAATCGAAAGGAGTTGGACAGGAGGGCCAGCGCCCGCGCATCAGGACGGTGCGTGCGCAAGCGAGCACGTAGGCGTTGCAAGACCGATGCCAGGATATAAACGAAGAACGTGCTACGCGAGACGCCGCAGAGCAAAAAATGACGGCGTGGCGACGGGCAGAAAAGTGATTTGCAAGCTGAATGCCGCGGCGCAGCAAAACGAAGCGCCCGCACGCTCCGCCAACCTCCCCGCAAGCCAAGTCCCAACGCGCCGCCAGCGGCCGAGGACAATGTCAATCGTTGTTATACTTCGCCGCCATGATAGCGAATTTCAATCCGGATCGAGCGCTTGCGCTGGCGCAGCAAACCTTCGACATCGAAGCGCAAGCCGTCCTCGGTCTCAAAACCCAGGTGTCCGCCGACTTTGCGCGCGCGGTCGAAATGGTGCTCGGCTGCACAGGCCGCGTCGTCGTGTCCGGCATGGGCAAATCGGGCCACGTGGCGCGCAAGATTGCCGCCACGCTGGCCTCCACCGGCACGCCAGCCTTCTTTGTGCACCCGGCCGAAGCCAGCCATGGCGACCTCGGCATGGTCACCCGCGACGACGTTTTCATCGGCTTTTCCAATTCCGGCGAAGTGTCGGAGCTGAACGTCATCCTGCCGCTGGTCAAGCGGCTGGGCGCCAAGCTGATTGCCGTCACGGGGAACCCGGAGTCCTCGCTCGGCAAACACGCCGACGTGGTGCTCAACTCCCACGTCGATGTAGAAGCCTGCCCGCTGAATCTTGCCCCCACCGCCAGCACCACCGCGCAGATTGCGCTGGGCGATGCGCTGGCCGTGGCCGTGCTGGACGCACGCGGCTTCGGTGCCGAAGACTTCGCACGCTCGCATCCGGGCGGATCGCTCGGCCGCAAGCTGCTGACGCACGTGCGTGACGTCATGCGCGCCGGCGACGCCATCCCGCGCGTGAACAAAGACACGCCGCTGTCGCAGGCGCTCATGGAAATCACCCGCAAGGGCATGGCGATGACCGCCGTGGTCGATGCGCAAGGCCGCGCCGTGGGCGTGTTCACCGACGGCGACCTGCGCCGCCTGCTCGAAACTCCGCGCGACTGGCGCACCGTGCCTATCCACGAGGTCATGCACAGCAACCCGCGCTCGGTCGGCCCCGACCAGCTCGCCGTTGAAGCCGTCGAAGTCATGGAAACGCACCGTATCAACCAGTTGCTGGTGGTCGATGCCGCCGGCCTGCTGGTCGGCGCGCTGCACATCCACGACCTGACGCGGGCCAAGGTCATCTGACCCGCCCACGCCGCTGATGACCACCCCGGCCCCGTTTCCCACCGACAGCGTCCACAGCAACATCGACGCACGCTTTCCGCAGGCGATGGAACGCGCCGCGCGCGTGCGTCTGATGGTGTTCGATGTGGATGGCGTGCTGACCGACGGCCGCCTGCTGGTCGGTCCTGAGGGTGAAATCAGCAAGGCGTTCGACACGCTGGACGGCCACGGCATCAAGCTGCTGGCACAGGCCGGCGTCATGCCGGCCATCATCAGCGGACGGCAATCCGAGATCGTGGCCTGGCGCGCCGGGGAACTCGGCATCGAACATCTGTACCAAGGCGTAGCCGACAAGCGCGAGGCATTTGCCCACCTGTTGGCCGCCACGCAACTTCAGGCCACCGACGCCGGCTACATGGGCGACGACTGGCCCGACCTGCCGGTGATGACGATGGTGGGCTTTACCGCCTGCCCCGCCCAGGCCCATGCCGAACTGCGCAGCCGCGCCCACTATGTGGCCCAGGCCACGGGCGGACGCGGCGCAGTGCGCGAAGTCGCCGACCTGATCCTCAAGGCCCAAGGCGCCTACGACGCCCTGCTTGCGCAACTGCTGCAGGCCCCGCAATCCTTCTGACTCCATGGCCAGCGAACGCTCCCAACGCCTCGTCTCCACCGTGCTGCAGGTCATGCTGCGCGGGCTGCCGATCCTCCTGATGGCAATCGTCTGCGGCGTCACGTTCCTGCTTGTGCAGGTCAACACCCCGCAAACGGACGAAGCCGCCACCCAGCCCAAGCGCCACATCGCCGACTACACCATGGACGGCATCTCGGCCACCGCGCTGGACGAGACCGGCACGACCAAATACCGCTTCACCGGCGTCCACATGAACCACTATGAGGACGACCTGACCTACGACGTCACGTATCCCGCACTGCGCGTGTACGCGCCCGACCGCCCGCAGGTCACTGCCCGCGCAGACCTCGGCAAGATGAACGGCGACGGCACCATCATCGATCTGTACAACAATGCCAAGGTCATCCGCGCGCAGGGCCCCGACGCCCGCCAGGACCCGCTGATGACGGCCGATTCGACGTACTTCCAGGTGCTGCTCAACGACGACATCGTGCGCACCGACAAGCCGGTCGAGTTGCACCGGGGGCCGTCGATCATGAACGCCAACGGCCTCACCTTCAACAACGTGACGCGCCAAGTACAATTGCTGGGCAACGTGCGCGGCCGAATCGAAGGGCTGGGGGCGCCGAAGCAGTAAACTCTGCCCCCGACACCTGACAACGCCCACCGACCGCGCCCTTCTCCGACGTGATCCCCATGACTGATTCCCTCCGTGCTGCCGGCCTCGCCATCGTCGCTGCGCTGCTGCTACCGGCCCTGCCCGCACACGCCGAGCGTGCCGACCGCGACAAGCCGCTCGTGCTCGAAGCCGACAACGCCAGCTACGACGATCTGAAGCAGGTCTATCACTTGACCGGCAACGTAGTGCTGACCAAGGGCACCATGGTGCTGCGCTCCGACGAGGCCGATCTGCGAACCGATCCGGAGGGCTACAACTACGCCGTCGCCACATCCAAGCCCGGCAACCTGGCCTTCATTCGCCAGAAGCGGGACAACGTCGACGAATACATCCAGGGTTGGGGCGAGCGCATCGAATACGACGGCAAGCAAGAGATTTCCAAGCTGATCACCCGGGCGCGCATGGAGCGCCTGCAAGGCGCTACGCAGCTCGACGAAATCCGCGGCGCCGTGATCACATACGACGGCCAGAAGGAGTTCTACACGGCCTCGGGCGGCGCGGAAAACGCCACCTCCGCCAATCCGTCGGGCCGCGTGCGCGCCGTTCTAGCACCGCGCACGAGCACGCCTGGCACACCGGCGGCATCCAGCCCGGCCGCCAAGCCCTGATCCGCACCGCCAGTCTTTTTTGTTCTGCTTATGTCTGCCACCACCCTCGCCCCCAAAACTGCAGCGCCGCAGGCCACGACTTCCAGCACGCTGGTCGTCCGCCATCTGAAGAAGCGCTACGGCACGCGCACCGTGGTCAAGGACGTGTCGCTTGACGTGAAAAGTGGCGAGGTGGTCGGCCTGCTGGGCCCCAACGGTGCAGGTAAGACGACCTCGTTCTACATGATCGTCGGCCTGGTGGCGCTCGACGCCGGCGACATCGTGCTCGACGGCGAACACATCAGCCGCCTGCCGATCCACCAGCGTGCGCGCATGGGCCTGTCGTATTTGCCGCAGGAAGCGTCGGTGTTCCGCAAGCTCAACGTGCAGGAAAACATCCGCGCGGTGCTCGAGCTGCAGGAGCAGAACGGCAAGAAGCTCTCGCAAGACGAAGTCAACCGCCGCCTCGACGGCCTGCTCGACGACTTGCAGATCGCTCACCTGCGCGACAACCCCGCGCTGTCGCTTTCGGGCGGTGAGCGCCGCCGCGTGGAAATTGCGCGCGCTCTGGCCTCGTCGCCGCGTTTCATCCTGCTCGATGAACCGTTTGCCGGCGTCGACCCGATCGCGGTGGGCGAGATTCAACGCATCGTCAGCTTCCTGAAAGACCGCAATATCGGCGTGCTGATCACCGATCACAACGTGCGCGAAACGCTGGGCATCTGCGATCACGCCTACATCATCAGCGAAGGGACCGTGCTGGCTGCAGGCATGCCGGAACAGATCATCGAAAACGAGGATGTACGCAAGGTCTATCTGGGCGATAACTTCCGGATGTAAGCCACGCTGCACGCTTACGCCTTAAGGACGTGGCAAAGCCGCACCTTAAAGCAAAATCCGTTCCATCGACCGAGAGTTGGGCATAGAATAGCCCGCATGAAACAGTCGCTCCAGCTCCGTCTCTCCCAGCATCTCGCGCTCACGCCGCAGTTGCAGCAATCGATCCGATTGCTGCAGTTGTCGACCATCGAACTGCAGCAGGAAGTTGAGCAGGCCCTGACTGAAAACCCGCTGCTGGAGCGGGAAAACGAGTGGCTCGACACCTCCACACGCATCGGCGCGGACGGCTCCGTGAACGCGTTGCAAAGCAACAGTGCCACGCCCCTGCCCACCGAGTCTCCTCCGCCCGCACCCAACGGTGGCGACAGCAGCGACACCCCCGACAGCTACGAAAACAGTCACGACAACGGCGCTGATTTCGACAGCGATTACGGTTCCGACCGCTCCGACTGGAGCCTTGACGACTTCGCCCGCAAACCGCAATCCGACGAAGACGACCGCGCCCCGCTGCAATTGCGCGAGGCCGAACAAAGCCTGCGCGAATTCCTCATGGAACAGCTCGCACCGCTCAAGCTGTCGATGCGCGACAAGGGCCTCGTCATTTTCCTGATTGAGTCGCTCGACGACGAAGGCTATCTGGCAGGCACACTCGACGAAATCCTCGCGGATCTGCCCGCCGAACTCGAAGTCGAACTCGACGAACTGCAAGCCGCGCTACGCATGCTGCAGAGTTTTGATCCGCCTGGCATTGGCGCACGCTCAGCCGCCGAGTGCCTGTCACTGCAATTGCACCGGCTCGATTCGCCCGCGAAGGCGCTGGCGCTCATCATCGTCAATCAGCATCTCGAACTACTGGCTGCGCGTGACTACACGCGCCTGAAGAAGGCACTGTCTGTCGACGAACCCGCACTGAAAGCAGCGCATGAGCTGATCCGTTCACTGGCACCGTTCCCGGGTCATGCGTTCGGTCGCGCCGAGGCGGATTTCGTGGTGCCTGACGTGATCGTGCGCAAGACGAGCGCAGGCTGGATGGCGCAACTGAATCCCGATGTGATGCCGCGCCTGCGCATCAACGACATGTACGCGCAGATCCTGCGCAGCAGCCGCGGTGAATCGGGCGCCGCCAATCTACAGCAGAAGCTGCAGGAAGCACGCTGGCTGATCAAGAACATCCAGCAGCGCTTCGATACGATCCTGCGTGTCTCGCAAGCCATTGTCGAGCGTCAAAAGAGCTTCTTCACGCACGGCGAAATCGCCATGCGCCCCTTGGTTTTGCGGGAAATAGCCGATACACTGGGTCTACACGAGTCCACGATCTCCCGTGTGACAACCAACAAATACATGGCGACCCCGATGGGGACGTTCGAGTTGAAGTATTTCTTCGGCAGCCATGTATCGACGGAAACCGGCGGGGCTGCGTCATCCACCGCGATACGCGCGCTCATCAAGCAACTTGTAGGAGCCGAAGACCCGAAGAATCCTCTGTCCGATAGCAGAATTGCCGAGCTGTTAGGCGAACAAGGATTCGTGGTGGCCCGTCGGACGGTGGCCAAATACCGCGAAGCCCTCAAGATCCCTGCAGTGAATTTGCGCAAGTCTTTATAGCCGCATCGCGGGCAGTTCCGGTGCGGCTCATCTTGAGAAGGAGAACCGCTATGAACTTCAAACTCAGTGGACACCACCTGGACATCACGCCCGCTTTGCGTGAGTACGTGGAAACGAAACTGGAGCGTGTGATCAGGCACTTCGATCAGGTGATTGGCGTCAGCGTGTTGCTATCGGTCGATAACCACAAGGAGAAGGATCGGCGTCAGTACGCGGAAATCAACTTGCACCTCAAGGGTAAGGACGTCTTCGTCGAATCACACCATGAAGATCTTTATGCGGCCATCGACCTACTCGTCGATAAACTGGACAGGCAAGTGATCAAGTACAAGGACCGCGTGCAGGGGCACGATCGTGACAGCATGAAGCACCAAGCCTTCCAGGCCGTGCAGATGCAGCAATAGCAGGACGGCACCGCAAAAACCGCGCCCCGAGTTGGCGCGGTTTTTTTATGCCGTGGTGCATTCGTGACGAATCCGATTGCAACGGATTTAAGTCGGGCTAAAATCTGACGAAAGTATGAATGCTGGCGTGGCGCGGTTTTTGGCGCGATGCTGGCAAAAACAGGGTCGATGCCGCGCGCAGATTGCCGGCACCGACTGATCGCAGCCCCTGGGGGATTCGCTTCTCTGCCCTGCGCGGTGCACCACTGGTGCGCCGCACAAAGCCGCGCGGCACGTGGTCTATAATGACCCCATTGTCCGCGCGCCATCTTGGTGCAGAAGGACGCCGCTCATTTCACGCATTGCACATGAATCGCTTGGCCAAACTGCTGCCGCCCGGGAACATTGCCCTCGACGTCAGCGTAACCAGCAAAAAGCGGGTATTTGAACAGGCCGGCCTGCTGTTCGAGAACAACCACGGCGTGACGCGCGCAGTCGTCACAGACAACCTGTTTGCGCGCGAGTCGCTTGGATCCACGGGCCTGGGGGCCGGCGTGGCCATTCCGCATGGCCGTATCAAAGGGCTCAAGCAACCGCTGGCTGCATTCATGCGCCTGTCCGAGCCGGTGCCTTTTGAGTCACCGGACGGCAAACCCGTCTCGTTGCTGATCTTTTTGCTGGTGCCCGAACAGGCGACCCAGCAACATCTGGAAATCCTCTCTGAAATCGCCCAACTGCTGTCCGACCGAGACATGCGCGAAGGCCTCGCCACCCTGCCGTCGCCCGAGGCGATTCACCAGCTACTGACCGACTGGCGGCCCTGATCGCAGCGCAATCGGTGGCAAGCGCAACCGATTGCGAACGCGCTATGCCCCGTCGGCACCACTGTGCCCTGCTATGGAACTGACCGGCGTCATCGCCCAATCGATCTTTGACGACAACGCAGCTGATTTGAAGCTGTCGTGGGTCGCCGGCCTGGAGGGCGCGGACCGCGCGTTCGACGTGGATTTCGCCAAGGAAGCGACGTCTGCGGCGGATCTGGTCGGGCACTTGAACCTCATCCACCCGAATCGCATCCAGGTGCTCGGCAAGCCCGAGATCACCTATTACCAGCGCCTGTCGGAAGAAAACCGCAAGCGGCAGATGGGCGAGCTGATCCTGCTGGAACCGCCCTTCCTGGTCGTGGCCGATGGCGTGGATCCGCCGCCCGATCTGGAACTGCGCTGCACGCGCTCTTCCACGCCGCTGTTCACGTCGCCGATTTCGTCTGCCGCGGTCATTGATCATCTGCGTCTGTATCTGTCGCGCATCTCGGCACCGCGCGTGACGATGCACGGGGTGTTTCTCGACATCCTCGGCATGGGCGTGCTGATCATGGGCGACTCCGGCCTGGGCAAAAGCGAATTGGGCCTGGAGCTGATCTCGCGCGGTCATGGTCTGGTGGCCGATGACGCAGTCGATTTCGTGCGCCTCGGGCCGGACTTTATCGAAGGCCGCTGCCCGCCGCTGCTGCAGAATCTGCTGGAAGTGCGCGGTCTGGGTCTGCTCGACATCAAGACGATTTTCGGTGAGACGGCGGTGCGCCGGAAGATGAAGATCAAGCTCATCGTTCAGCTCGTGCGCCGCAACGATGGTGAGTTCGAGCGCCTGCCACTCGATTCGCAGTACCTCGATGTGCTCGGCTTGCCGATCCACATGGTGAAGATCCAGGTGGCAGCCGGCCGCAACTTGGCCGTGCTGGTCGAAGCCGCCGTGCGCAACACGATCCTGCGCCTGCGCGGCATCGATACGTTGCGCGACTTCATGGACCGCCAGCGTGCCGCCATGCAGGCCGAAGCTGCCTCGCACTCGCCTCAGGGTCGCCTGCTTTAACAAAGTCGCCACAAAGTTTCGCCATCGGGCCGGTTTTACCCTAGTTTTTGGTGAGAAACGTCAACCCGTCATGCGGCCTCTCCGTTGTGGGAGGGAATGCGCCGAGCACGCACGCGGCGGCGTTCATCGCGAGCGCGGCGGCCGTCTTCGCCCGCTCTTCTGATGGTACCCAAGGAGAACACGACGATGAAACAACTGATTGCCGCTTGCGCCCTGGCGCTCCCGTTCCTGGCTGGCCAGGCATTCGCCCAAGGTAGCGCACCGGCAGCCGCGCCGGCCGCACCTGCTGCCGCTCCGGCAGCCAAGAATTCGCAGCAAGACAAGATGAAGCAATGCAACATGGACGCCGCCGGCAAGAAGGGCGACGAGCGCAAGGCGTTCATGAAAGGCTGCCTGTCTGACAAGCCGGCTGCGGCCGCCAAGCCGATGACGCAGCAGGAAAAGATGGCAGCCTGCTCCAAGGCCAACAAGGGCAAGAAGGGCGACGAGTACAAGAAAGCCCAAAAAGAGTGCCTCTCGAAGGGCTGAGTATTGCGTTAGCTTCGCTTCAAAAGAGGCGGCCAGATCGGTCGCCTTTTTTACTGGTCGCTGCTTTGCAACACAGGGATGCTATCCTCGCGGCATGCGGATCATTCTCATCACCGGTATGTCGGGTTCAGGGAAATCGGTCGCCCTGAACGTGCTCGAAGACGCAGGTTATTACTGTGTCGACAACCTGCCCGCGCAGTTCATCCCCGAACTGGCGCGCTATCTGGCGGACCAGGGTTATACGCATCTGGGCGTGGCCACTGACATCCGCAGCCGTGAATCGCTACGCAAGGTGCCCGAGACGGTCACCGTGCTGCGCAAGGAACACGACGTGCGCATGCTGTTCCTGACAGCGAGCACGAACGCGCTGGTGCAGCGCTATTCCGAGACGCGCCGCCGGCATCCGCTGTCGATCCGTAACGGCCGCCCCGATACCGCCGCCAACGTGCAAGCGGCCACCAAGGGCCTGGACACCTCGCTTATCGAAGCGATCGAAATGGAGCGCGAGCTGCTGAGCCCGCTTGCTGATCCGGCCCATCGCATCGACACGAGCACGCTGCGCACAAACGCCCTGCGCGCGTACATCAAGGAATTCATCAGCGACGAGCCGCACGACATCACGTTGATGTTCGAATCGTTCGGCTTCAAGCATGGCGTACCGACCGACGCCGATCTCGTCTTCGACGTGCGTTCGCTGCCCAACCCATACTACGACACGCAACTGCGCCCACTCACGGGGCGCGACCAGCCCGTCATCGATTTCCTGCAAAGCCAGCCGATGGTGCTTGCGATGGCAGAGGACATCCGCGCCTACGTGGAAAAGTGGCTGCCGAGTTTCATCGCCGACAACCGCAGCTACCTGACCGTGGCGATCGGCTGCACAGGCGGCCAGCATCGTTCCGTGTACATCGCGGAACGGCTTGCCACGTACTTCCGCGCGCATGGTAATGTGTTGGTCCGCCACCGCGAATTGGCCGTAGACGGCTGAACTGCGCGCCGGACACACTCCGCGCGTCGGTCAGCTTCATTTGGATGCGGCTTGTTGCGCGGCGCCCGCGAAGGTCTTGCCGCCGCCTGCTGAAAGCCCGTCCATGCAAGAAGACATCGCTCTCTCGCCGTTCTCGCCGCTGCCGCCGCTGCCCACCGAGCTGCCGCTCTTTCCGTTGCACACGGTGCTGTTTCCGGGCGGCCTTCTCCCGCTGCGCATTTTCGAAGCCCGCTACATGGACATGGTGCGCACGTGCCTGCGCGACAAGACGCCGTTCGGCGTCTGCCTGATCGAGCGCGGCAATGAAGTCGCCACCATAGACGGCCCGACCGTACCGGTCGACGTTGGCTGCATCGCCCATATCGTCGAATGCGACATGGAGCAGCTCGGCCTGCTAATGATCAAGGTACGCGGGACGCAGCGCTTCAAGGTGCTGACGTTCGAGACCACGCCAAACGGCCTCATGCGCGGCACCGTGGAGCCCATCGGCACCGACGTGGAAGACTGCAAGGGCGAACTGTTCGACGATTGCGTGGGCGCCCTGCGCCGCATCATTACCACACTCGGCTCACGCGAAGACGGCAACGTCCCGATGGCGGAGCCCTACGAATGGACCAGCCCTAGCTGGGTCGCGAACCGGCTGTGCGAACTGCTGCCGGTGCCGCTCAAGGCCAAGCAGAAGCTGATGGAACTGATGGACGCCGGGATGCGCATCGAGATCGTCCATCGCTACATGAAGCAGCATCACATTCTGTGATGCCTTATCAGCCAAGCCCGGCCGAACTGGCTAGATCAGGCTTGGCTGCACCAGCGTCTCCAGCGCCAACTTCACCGGCGCCGGCAATCCCACCGAATTGAGTTGCGCGAGCGGTACCCAGCGCCAGTCCTCGGCGAGCGGAGCGGGCATGGTGACGTCCGCGCGCAGCAGGTGCATATGCAGACGGAAGTGCGTGAAGGTGTGCGTGAGCGCGCCGGCCGTCTCCACGGTCGAGACAGCGCCGTATGCCTGCGCAGCACGACGTACGGCGCCCGCGTCCAACGGATGCGCATCGAGCGCGTCGTCCATCTCGCCCACCAGCGGCAAGGACCACAATCCACCCCAGATGCCGCGTTGCGGACGACGCTGCAACAGCACCGCATCCTCGTGCAGCGCGATGACGAGTGTCGCGGCACGCTCGGGTATCGCCTTGCGCGGGCGCGGCACGGGCAACTCCGTCACGCGATCGGTACTGCGCGCTTCGCATAGCGATTCGAGCGGACAGGCGCGTTCGCCGGTCAAGCATGCCGGCTTGCCGCGCGTGCACACCGTGGCCCCAAGATCCATCAAACCCTGCGTGTACGGTTGAATGCCGTCTGCCGGCGGCAGCACGGCTTCGGCGATACGCCACATGGTGTCTTCGATGCGCTTGTCGCCAGGAAAGCCATCGATGCCGAACACGCGCGCGAAGACGCGCTTGACGTTGCCATCGAGAATGGCGGCACGCACGCCGTATGAGAACGCGGCGATGGCCGCGGCGGTCGAGCGGCCGATGCCCGGCAAGGTCGCCAGCACGTCGGGATCGCGCGGGAAGATGCCGCCGTGCTCCGCCACCACGATCTGCGCGCAGCGATGCAGGTTGCGCGCGCGTGTGTAATAGCCCAGGCCGGCCCAAGCAGCCATGACGTCGTCTGCCGGCGCAGTGGCCAGAGCCTGCACGGTCGGGAAGCGCTCGATGAAACGTGCATAGTAGCCCAGCACCGCGCTCACCTGAGTCTGCTGCAGCATGATCTCTGACAACCACGTGCGATACGCGTCGCCGGTGTTCTGCCATGGCAAGTGGTGGCGACCATGACGCTGCTGCCACGCGATCACGCGCACGGCGAAATCATCGGGAAGCGAAGGTAAAACGGCAGCAGGTTGTGCGGCGCGGCGCGTGCGGCGAGGGGTGGCGGTCATGCGTGTGATGGGGAAGCGGCGAGCAGAAGATGCGCGCTGGCGGCGATCCTACCAGAACAAAAAAGGCGCCCGCAGGCGCCTTCTCCGTAACCGACGGTGCGCGTCAGGCCGCGACCGACTGCCGCTCCAGAATCGTCCCGGCCGCAAGAATGCGATCGGTGTACTGGGCGATCGTGCCGCTGCGCTCATCCAGCGTATTGAGCAGCGCTTCGAGTTCGGTGATGCGCGCTTCCAGCGTATCGGTCGCTTCGTGAATGCGCTCGATCGAATCCACGCGCTTGCGCAGTTGCTTCTGGTGATCGCGCACCTGCGCTTCGAGCGGCGTCATGACCGACTTCAGCCAGATCTCGATATCGCGGTTCATGTCCTGGAAGGTATCCAGCACGCGGCTGGCCACCGTCGAGAACGCGCCGTGCACAAGCTGCGGCTTCGGGCGCGTCAAGAAGCTGAATGCGCCGAAGTGATTGTGCGCAAGCATCAGCGTTTCTTTCAGATCGGCATCGTAGCGCGTACCCAAAAAGCGCAGCGGCGGCGACAGCGTGAAGCCGTGCTCGGCATTGAACTTCTTGTACATGCCATCGACCATCTGGTGCAGTTGGTCGATGCGATTGGCTGCATCGCGCACGAGACCGGTCAGGTGGCCGAACAGCTTGTCCATGTCGTCACGCAGGCCGCGGGAGAACACGCGCTCCTTCATCTTCTCGCGCGCCTCGCGCATGGTCGAGCGGATCTGCTTGAGCTGCACACTCTTGATGATCTCTGCGCTGTGGCGGCCGAACACCGTACGCAGCGCCTGGAACTTGGCGATGCTCTGCTCGAACTCTTCCTTCTCGCCCTGCACGCGCATCAGCATGTGCTTGACCATCGTATGGTTCTTGCCGCGCAGGCCGCGCAGTTCGAACAACTGCTCGACGATGTCGCGGCGGCGCATCTGCAGCAGTTGCTGCGCGCCGGTGGCCATGTCCTTCACCGCCAGTTGAACCTGCTCGGTGACGATCTCGCGACGCTGCGGAATCAACTGATCCGACAGCACCGACTCCAACTCCGGCAGCCGGCTCTTGGCCAGCAGCTCATGGTCATGGCTGACCTTGGCGACCAGGCCCTTCTGTGCCGACACCGGATACACGCGCTCGACATCGATATCGAGCACCTGCGCCGTCGTCATGATCTGGCGGCTGACTTCGCTCTCGACTTCCTCTTCGGACTTGAGCGGATCCCACAGGCCGTCGACCTTGTTGAGCACCGCGATGCAGCCTTTGCGCTGACCACCGCCCACATGCGAGCGCCAAAGTTCCAGGTCACTCTTGGTCACGCCGGCATCCGCCGCCAGCACGAACACGACGACGTGCGCATCCGGAATCAGGCGCAGCGTCAGCTCCGGCTCGGTACCAATGGCGTTCAGGCCCGGCGTATCCAGGATCACCAGCCCCTGCTTGAGCATCGGGTGCGGGAAATTGATGATCGCGTGACGCCACTTCGACACTTCGACCGTACCCGCGGCATCCACCGAGAACGCGGCATCCGGATCCGCGTCGTTATAGAGGCCCAGCTGCTCGGCTTCTTCCTTGGGCACGCGCACGGTTTCCACCACGTGGCGGAACGCTTCGAGCATGCCCTCGGGCGACGACGGATCGAGCGGCACGGACAGCCAGTGGCTGCCCGCATCGCGAAAATCGGCCGTCGATGCATCATGCAGACGCGTCTCGATCGGCAGCAGGCGGATCGACGGCGGATAGCTTTCGTCGTACATCAGCTCGGTCGGACACATCGTGGTCCGGCCCGCCGACGACGGCAAAATGCGGCGGCCAAAATCCGCAAAGAAGATGGCGTTGATCAGCTCGCTCTTGCCGCGCGAGAACTCGGCAATAAAGGCAACCTTCAGTTTGTCGCTGCGCAGGACACCGCGAATGCGCTGCGCGCGCATGTCAGCCTGGGCGTCGTACAGCTCCTGGGCTTGCAGCCAGTCCTGGAATTCCCCCACCGACTGCAGTACCGAAGCGCGCCAGGCGCTGTACTGCTCGAACTGTGTGCTCAGTGTGTTGTTCATCGTTCTGTCTTATTGTGTGCGCGACCCGACCGCAAAGAAAAATGCACGCGCCCCTCGACATCGCTGTTCCGCCCAATTACGGCACAGAAATGCACAAATTTAGGTGGAACGATACAGCGAACCGCCAGCTTCCGGGCGAACTTTCCGCAAGGTTCTCCAGCCCGGGCAGACAAGTGTTGCGGGATGCCATCGGCGGCCGGACACCCCACTTCAAAAACCTTGCGAAATGGCAGTCGGATCGCTCCAGCGCCACGTTTTCAGGCGGCTTTCGATGCCCTTGGCAGACCGATCAGCGCTGACAGGTCGGGCAATAGAACGTGGAGCGCTGCCCCTGGACAATCTGGCGGATCGGCGTGCCGCACACGCGGCACGGCAGACCGGCGCGGTCGTAGACGAAGGCTTCGAGTTGGAAGTAGCCGCTCTGTCCGTCTGACCCGACAAAATCCCGCAGCGTGCTGCCGCCCCGTGCGATGGCATCGGCCAGCGTGACGCGAATGGCCTCGGCCAGCGCCGCATAGCGCGGCCGGCTGATGCGGCCCGCCGCCGTGGTCGGCCGGATACCGGCGCGGAACAAGCTCTCCGAACAATAGATATTGCCCACGCCGACCACGATGTCGCCTGCCAACAGCGCCGACTTGATGGCAACCCGGCGCCCGCGCGTGCGGGCAAACATCCAGTCGCCGTCGAATCGCGCATCGAACGGCTCAATGCCCAGATTGCGCAGCAGCGGATGTTCAGCCAAGCCGGCTTCGTCCCCGGCGTGCCAGAGCACGGCACCAAAGCGGCGCGGGTCTCGATAGCGCAGTGTGATGGGTACGCCAGTTGCGTCGGCTAGGTCGATGTCGACGTGATCGTGTGTGCCGGGCGGCACGGGCGCCTCCAGCACGCGCAACGTGCCGGTCATGCCCAGGTGAATCAGCAGCCAGCCACCTGCGGCATCAGCATGGCTTGCGGATTGGCTTACCGCGGGCATGCATTCGATGAGCAGGTATTTACCCCGGCGCAGCAAGCGCGTAACAGTCAGGCCCGCGAGCAATTCCGGCAGCGCAGGATCGATCGGCCAGCGCAAGCCGTGATGGCGCACCACGGCGCGCACGATACGTCGCCCCGTAATATGGGGTAGCAAACCCAGGCGAGTGACCTCGACCTCCGGCAACTCAGGCATCGAACCTCCATCCCATGTGCTGCTCCAACCTTTTTTACGATGCGGGCGATTGTAGCGGTCAGGCTACAATGCCCTGAACCCTTATCCGGAGCTTCGAGACCATGCCTCACGCCCTCTCACGTTCGCCTGCGATGCAACGCCCGCAGCGATTTCCGCGCAGCCGAACGGCCCTCCTGGCCGCGCTGGTGGCGGGAGGGCTGATGAGCCTGCCGGCCTGGTCGTCGCAGTCGGCTGCCGGCGCACCACTCGTTGCCCAAGCGGCGCAGGAAAGCGGCGCAGGCGGCCGCGCAGCCATCCAAATTGAGCGCTCGCGCCCGCGTACTGGTCTGTTGAGTTCGGAGCGCACAGATCTGCCGCGTGTCGCGCTCACTGAAGACATCATGTACCGCGTGCTGGCATCGGAGGTGTCACTGCAGCGCGGGCTGGTCGAACCGGCGTACCGCACCTACCTCGCACTCGCACAGGAGACGCGCGACCCCCGCTTTGCCCAGCGCGCCACGGAAATCGCATTTCTGACACGCTCCCCCGCGCAAGCCCTGACCGCCGCGCGCCTGTGGGTGGAGCTATCACCGACGTCCATGCCGGCACGCCAGGTGCAGCAGCTCCTGCTGGTGGCCACGGGCCAGTGGTCGGAAGTCGAACCGATGCTGCAGGCGCAGTTGAACAAGGTCTCGCCCGGCCAGCGTGCCGATGCCCTGCTGCAATTGCAGCAGCAGATGTCCAAGAGCAGCGATCCGGCGGGTGCCGTAGGCGCGCTGCAGCGTATCGCCTCGCATGACATGCAGCGCCCCGAAACGCATCTGGCCCTGGCACGAGCGAAGGTTGCCGCCAAGGATGTCCCCGGCGCGCTGACGGAATTGGACGCCGCGCTCAAGCTGCGCCCCGGTTATGAAGACGCCGCCATCCTCGCCGCCGAACTGCGTGCCGATGGCGATCCCGATGCCGCCATCGCTGGCCTGCGCAGCTTCCTGAAAGCAGCACCAGCCTCCATCGACGGCCATCTGACGCTCGCCCGCATGTACCTCATGCGCAATCAGCAAGACAAGGCGCGCGCTGAATTCGAAGCGCTCAAGAAGATCGCGCCCAACGATGCGCGAATCACGCTTGCCCTGGGCCTGCTGAACCTGCAACAGCGCCAGTACGACGACGCCGAGCGTTACCTGAAGGAATACGTCGCCGCCACCGCCAAGTCTCCCACGCTGAGCCCCGAACCTGGCTACCAGGGCCTCGCCCAGCTGGCTGAAGAAAAGCGCGACTACGCCGCCGCGCTGGGCTGGGTCGACAAGATCACCGGTTCCGCCAACGGCGACGCCGATGGCCAGACCGCACTGGCAGCGGGCATCAAGCGCGGCCAGCTCCTCGGCAAGCTGCGCCGTATCGACGAGGCACAGCAGACCTTCGACGAGCTCGTCGCCGATTCCGAAGACGTGCCCGACGGCCCGCGCCGCCAGGCCCTGATGGACGGCATCCGCCAGGCAGAAATCGGCATGCTGATGGACGCCAAGGCCTACGGCCGCGCCCGCGCCCGCGTCAACGAGCTGCTCAAGAGCGATCCGGACAACGTCGAATACACGTACCAACTGGCGATGCTCGAAGAGCACGACGGCCACTACGACAACATGGAAACGCTGCTGCGCAAGGTGATTGACCTGCGCCCCGGCCAGGCCATCGGCTACAACGCGCTCGGCTACTCGCTGGCCGATCGCAACGTGCGCCTGCAGGAAGCGCAGGAGCTGCTGGAGAAAGCGGTGTCGCTGGCGCCGGACGATCCCTACATCGCCGACAGCCTCGGCTGGGTCAAATACCGTCGCGGCGATCTGCCCGCCGCCACCGACATCCTGCGCAAGGCGTGGGCTGCCGCCCCGCAAGCCGAAATCGGCGCACACCTGGGCGAAGTGCTGTGGCAATCGGGCAAGCAGGACGACGCGCGCCAGATCTGGACCGAAGCGTCCAAGCTCGACGTGAACGACTCCACGCTGCGCGACACGCTGCGCCGCTTCGGCCAGCCGGTGCCCAATGTTCCCGTGAGTGCAAATTGATGGCGATGCGGTTCACGCGCGCGCTTGGCGCGCTGATGCTTGGCGCTGGCTGCGCGCTGTTCAGCGGCTGCACAACCTTGCGGCCGGCCAACGATCTCTTCGCCGGCGCGCAAGACGCCGATGCCACCATCACGCGCTATCAGGGTCGCTTCTCAGCCCATTACACGCAGAACAATGCCGAGCAAAGCGCCGTCGGCAGCTTCCTCTGGCGTGAGCGCGGACCCGATGTGCAGCTTGAGCTGATGTCGCCACTGGGCCAGACGCTGGCCATCGTCAGCCAGAGCAACCAGGGCGCCACGCTCGAACTGCCGAACCAGCCGCCGCGCCGCGCCCCCGAAGTCGACACGCTGATGCAGGATGCGCTCGGCTTTTCGCTGCCGGTCTCCGGCCTGCGCGACTGGTTGCGCGCCCGCCCCGCTCCCGGTACACCGGCACGCGTGGCGCGTGACGCGCAATCGCGCCCCGAAACCATCGAGCAGAACGGCTGGACCGTCCACTACGTCGCCTGGACTGACGACGGCAATAGTGCCGACGGCGCCAAGGTCAGCATCCGCCGGCTCGATCTTGACCGCCCGCAGGGCACCAATGGCCCGCTCTCGGTGCGGCTCGTGCTCGACCGGTAACGCCTCGCTTCGTCATGTCTTCCGCACCCGTCGAGCTGCGTGATTGCCCAGCGCCCGCCAAGCTCAACCTCTTCCTGCACGTGGTCGGCCGCCGGCCCGATGGCTACCATCTGCTGCAAACCGTCTTCCAGCTGATTGACTGGAGCGACACGCTGCATTTCGCGCGCCGCACCGACGGCCGTCTCGTGCGCATCACCGATATCCCCGGCGTGCCCGCCGATGACGACCTCGTGATCCAGGCCGCGCGCCTGCTGCAAGCGGAAACCGGCTGCACCTACGGCGTCGACATCGCCATCGAGAAACGCCTGCCGATGGGCGGTGGCATTGGCGGTGGCTCGTCTGATGCCGCCACCACGCTGCTTGCGCTCAATCGTCTCTGGGGCCTCGACCTGCCGCGCACACAACTGATGAAGATCGGCCTCAAGCTCGGCGCCGACGTGCCCTTCTTCGTGTTCGGCCAGAACGCCTTCGCCGAGGGAATCGGAGAAGAACTCACGCCTGTCACGCTGCCGCCAGCCGCCTTCGTGGTGATTCACCCACGCGTGCATGTACCCACCCCCGCAATTTTTTCCGATGAAGGGTTGACACGCGATACGCCACTCACCATAATTACGGACTTTCCTGACCAACAAATTGTTTTCGCTTACGGTCGCAACGACCTGCAAGCAGTGGCGGAAAGGAAATACGGCGAAATCGCCCGAGCACTTGTCTGGCTGCGTCAATTCAGCCCTCTGGCAAGAATGACCGGATCCGGTGCCTGCGTGTTTGCTCCGTTCGACAACGTCGAGCATGCGCAAGCGGTAGCGGATCAGGTGCCTTCCGAATGGGAAGGTCGGTGTGCGGCAGGTCTGACGCATCACCCGCTCGAAAGATTTGCTGTGTAAGGTTTGCAGTTATCGCTTCTGCAATGGAGGCGGTAACCGATAGGTTGTGTAGGGGCGTCGCCAAGCTGGTTAAGGCACCGGATTTTGATTCCGGCATGCGTAGGTTCGAATCCTTCCGCCCCTGCCATTTTCTTCCTCATGTTCCCAGCAATAGCCCGGTCGGTGCTTTAACTGACCGGCGCGTCTGAAGTCGAAAAACAGGTGCCCCGATGAGCAGCGAAGGCTTGATGGTTTTTACCGGCAACGCCAACCCGAAACTCGCCGAAGCTGTCGTCAAGCACCTAGGCATTCCCCTAGGCAAGGCCCTCGTCGGCCGATTCTCCGATGGTGAAGTCCAGGTCGAGATCCAGGAGAACGTGCGCGGCAAGCACGTGTTCATCCTGCAATCCACCTGCGCCCCGACCAACGACAATCTGATGGAACTGATGGTGATGGTCGATGCGCTCAAGCGCGCGTCTGCCCGCCGCATCACGGCCGCCATCCCCTACTTCGGCTACGCCCGCCAAGACCGTCGCCCGCGTTCGGCGCGTGTGGCGATCACCGCCAAGGTCGTGGCCAACATGCTGGAAGTCGCAGGCGTCGAGCGCGTGCTGACGATGGACCTCCACGCTGACCAAATCCAAGGCTTCTTCGATATCCCGGTCGACAACATCTACGCGTCGCCGATTCTGCTCGAAGACCTGCGCAAGAAGAACTACGAAGATCTGCTGGTGGTGTCGCCTGACGTCGGCGGCGTGGTGCGCGCACGTGCCCTCGCCAAGCAACTCGGCGTGGATCTGGCGATCATCGACAAGCGTCGCCCGAAGGCCAACGTGGCCGAGGTGATGAACATCATCGGTGAAGTCGACGGCCGCAACTGCGTGATCATGGATGACATGATCGACACCGGCGGCACGCTGTGCAAAGCCGCGCAGGTGCTCAAGGAGCGCGGTGCCAAGCAAGTGTTTTCGTATTGCACGCATCCGGTGCTGTCGGGCGGCGCGGCTGCCCGCATTGCAGACTCGGCGCTCGACGAAGTGGTCGTGACCGACACCATCCCGCTGCGCGAAGACGCCATCAAGTGCGGCAAGATCCGCCAGCTCTCGACGGCACCGCTGCTGGCCGAGACGTTCACCCGCATTGTGCGCGGTGACTCGATCATGTCGCTGTTTGCTGAATAATTCGGCAGCCAGGCGGCTTACTGTTATAATTCAAGGCTTTACTGCAGAAAACGTCGATTAGACGGCACTTCTGCGGTGTCTGCGGGGCGCAATATGGCGCCCCGTTCACCAGACGGCTTGGTCGCGAGTCGTCTTTTTCGTTTGGAGCAATCATGAAAGTTGTCGCTTTCGAGCGTAGCGTTCAGGGCACTGGTGCGAGCCGCCGCCTGCGCAATTCCGGCAAGACCCCGGCCATCATTTACGGTGCTGGCACCGAGCCGAAGCTGATCGAACTCGATCACAACGCGCTGTACCACGCACTGAAGAAGGAAGCCTTCCACTCGTCGATCCTCGACATCGAAGTGGCTGGCAAGGTGGAAAAGGCGCTGCTGCGCGACTTCCAACTGCACCCGTTCAAGCAACTGGTTCTGCACGTCGACTTCCAACGCGTGTCGGCCAAGGAAAAGATCCACGTCAAGGTGCCGCTGCACTTCCTGAACCAGGAAACCGCACCGGGCGTGAAGCTGGGCCACGGCATCGTGAACCACATCCTGAACGACGTTGAAGTGTCGTGCCTGCCGGCCGACCTGCCGGAGTTCATCGAAGTGGATCTGGGTACGCTGGAAATCGGCCAAACCCTGCACATCGCTGACCTGAAGCTGCCGAAGGGCGTGACCATCCTCACCCACGGTGGCGATGAGAACCCGGCTGTTGCCAACATCAGCGTGCCGGCTGGCGAGAAGTCCGCCGCCGCCGAAGAAGGCGCTGCTGCTGCAGGCGAAGACAAGCCGGCAGCCTAAGTTGCCGCACCTCGCACTTCGGTGCGAGCGAAAAAGCCCGCCGAGCTCGTCTCGCCGGGCTTTTTTTCTGCCTGAGCGGGGCGAGCCACACCGCTTTCAGGCTGCGGAAAGCAGCTATGCTTGTAGGATCAAGGGGCGCTTCCTGCACCCCAACCTGATACGAATCGCATGATCAAACTCATCGTCGGGCTCGGCAATCCGGGCGCCGAATATGCGGCGACGCGACACAACGCTGGCTTCTGGCTGGTCGACCAACTCGCGCGCATGGGCAACGTGACGTTGCGCAACGAGACGCGCTTTCACGGCTATGCCGCGCGCGCCAACCTTTGGGGTAACGAGGTGTGGCTTCTGCAGCCGCAAACCTTCATGAACCGTTCGGGCCTGGCCACCGTGGCATTGGCCCGCTTCTACAAGGTCATGCCCGATGAAATCCTGGTCGTGCACGACGAACTGGATCTGCCGCCTGGCGCTGTCAAACTCAAGCTCGGCGGCGGTTCCGGGGGGCATAACGGCCTGAAGGACATTGCCGCACACCTGACCACGCAACAGTTCTGGCGGCTGCGGCTGGGCATCGGCCACCCGCGCAACCTGTTGCCGCCCGGCACGGCACCGTCCGGTCAGCATGATGTCGCCAACTTCGTGCTCAAAGCACCTCGCAAAGAAGAGCAGGACCTCATCGACCGCGCCATCGATCAGAGCCTGGACGCGCTGCCCGAACTGATTGCCGGCAACGCCGAGAAGGCCATGATGCGCCTGCACACCGCGCGCTGATCCGCCGACACCGAGGAGACCGCCATGACACCGTTTGCCAAACTGACCTCACGCGCCGCCGTGCTGGCGGGTCTGGCGCTCGGCCTGGCGGCTAGCCTGCCGGCGCAAGCGCAGGTGTATCGCTGCAGCGAGAACGGCCAGACGACCTATTCCGACCACCCCTGCGGTACGCGCGCCCAGCCCGTGCCGATGATCGACAACACACCCAGCGCCGCCGATCAAAAGGCTGCCCGCGAACGCGCCAGCGCCGAAGCCGCTGAAGTGCAGCAGATGGAAACCGCGCGCCGCAAAGCGCAGGCTGCGGAAGACGCTCGCCAAGCCCAGATGGCCGCGCAGGCGGCCGAACAGGCACGCCGCGAGCAACGGCAGAGAGTGGTGGTTGCGCAGGAAGGCGTTCGATACTGCCATCGCGTCTACGTGGGGCCGTTGCCGTACCCGGTGCCATATCCGCAACCCTATCCGACGCCGATGCCGGTCATTCGCCAACCTCCCGCGCCGGTTGCGGGCGCGCTGCGCCAACCTGGCAATGGCCCGAAGCCGTTCGCGCAAGCACCATTGGCGCCCACACCGATCGTGCCGCGCCCACCGCATCCGCATTACCCGCACTACCGCATCGTCTGCGAACCGGGCTATGCGTACGAAGGACCGGAAGATCTGCTGCCGATCCAATAGACATGCTGCCAACAAAACGGCAGGCACCTATGAAAAGAGACGGCCAAAGCCGTCTCTTTTTTGTGCTCACGCCGCGCGTGGTGGTGAATCGCCCCGACTTTCCTAGACACCCCCGAGCCGTTGGGAATGACGTTGTTCGAACTCTACCGGTGATAGTCCGTTGGCGCTCGAATGGCGCCGTGTTGGGTTGTAGAACATCTCGATGTAGT